>JAUMXH010000012.1 GCA_030529225.1 Bacillota bacterium
TAATTCGAAACAGACCGCTCGGTCTGTCTGGCAGAGATAAGCTACTGCTACTGACGAGATAGCTTAATTTAACAAGAGGTAAGAGAATGAACATGATCACAGCTTCTGAACTTGCAGTTTTAGAGAATTGTTCAGTCAGATGGATAAGAAAAAAAGCAAATCAAGGAGCATACAAATACAAGGTAGTTAGGAACGGACTCGGAAGAGAGACTTTTATGTTTCCGATTTCAGAACTTCCTGCAGCCGTGCAAGAAAAGCACCTTTCACTACAGATAGAAGATGTGAGACAGAAGAACCCTGAAATGGAAATTCTTAGCGCCCCGGAGAGGGCGGAAATAGAGTTTTGGTGTGAAGTGCTGAAACGATGGAGGCAAGAACGAAACTCATCAGATCTCAGTTTTGAAGAATTTGACGAGGCGTTTGTAAGCATGATGAAGCTAGAGCATCCGGGATACGCTTTTTCACGAAGAATTCTTTATAAAAAATGGGGATTCTATAAGTCGGGCGACTTGAAGTCTTTGATTGATATGAGGGGCAAGCTCAATAAAGGAAGAACAAAAGTAAGTGAGGAAATGCGAAATGCTTACCGGTTCTACTATATGGATGAAGCGCAGCACTCACAGATCAAATGCTATGAGTATATGAAGATGGCAATCGCTGACAGATACCCTGAGCAATACGCTTTGATTCCATCTGCCAGAACGATGCACAGGGATCTTATCAACCATCTGCCGTACAAGCAGAAGGTTTTGGCCCGAGACGGCAAGAAAGCGTATCAGGACTTGTGTGCATACTACATCAGGCGTGAGTATGAAGATTTGATGAGTAATGATTACTGGATCGGAGATACTCACACATTGGATGTTATGAGTATGGACGAAGACGGAAATGTTCACAGACTCTATCTGAATGCCTGGATGGACTTGAGGAGCGGGGTCATCACCGGATGGCACATCACGGACCGCCCGAACTCGCAGGCGACTATTTACTCACTGCGAGACGGAATATTGAGAAGGAACGCGATTCCAACGCATGTGTATGTGGATAACGGTAGAGAGTATTTGACAAAGGACGTGGGCGGGCTCGGACATAGGGCAAAGAAAAGCAAAGAAAATGAGTTTAAAGCTCCGCCGATTTTTGCAAGACTCGGCATCACGATGGTAAACGCCCTTCCGACAAATGCCAAGGCAAAGGTGATTGAAAGACGGTTTTTAGACTTTAAAAACGCTGTTTCAAAGCTCTTTTCAACCTACACCGGAGGAAGCGTTGCGGAGAAGCCGGAGATTCTGAAAGTAAGGCTCAAAAACAAGGAAATTGTCATAGATGATGTACTAAGAGCGGAAGTAAACGAGATTATTGAACACTATTTCAACTGTTCAATCTACGGCGGGGCTGTAGAAAAAGACAGAGGAAAGCGCAAGATTGATGTTTACAACGAAAACCAAGCTATGGTAAGACGAGCTGCAAAAGAAGAACTTGATTTGATGCTATTGAGGAGCTCAAGAGCTCAAATGGTTCAGCGTAGAGGGTTATCGCTCAGAATCAACGGCGAATCACTTGACTACTATTCAGATGAGTTATCTCTACTCATGAAGGAAAAAGTTTACTTTAGATATGACCCGGATGATTTGAGTTATATCAGAATTTATGACCTTGAGGACAGATATTTGATGGATGTTCCGTGCGCAGATGAAACAGTTCTTAAATACGGTGCATCGAAAGAAGATCTGCAGAACGCTCACAAAATAATCAGACGGGCGATGAAAAAGGACGCAGAGGCAGTGGAAGCTGTGAAGAACCTCGGTTTCAAAACCGCAAGAGAGCTCGTTTTGATGGAGGCGCAGAAGAACAAACAAAACCCTGCACAGCCTGCTGATCCGAAAGTGATAAAGGTGCAGCGTGCGAACGAAACAAAAGGTTTGCTGGTATCAAACGGCGTTCCGGAAGTGAATCTGGATTTGATGCTTAAGAATATAAGAAAAAGGGAGGAGTCAAAATGAGTAGGTACAATGAGGACTTACAAAGGCAGCTGAGTGACTTTATGGAGAAAAACGGTCTGTCACAGGCGAAGCTCGCACCAATGTTGGGTTTGTCGCAGACGGCGCTCAGTCAGTGGAGAAACTCAAAGTATGAAAGGGGGAACATCGAGGAAGTTGAAAGCAAGGTCGAGGAATTCTTGAAATTTGAGAGGGAAAAAGAAATCTCTCAAACAGAGAAAAGAAACAATCAGTACAGGACGCTGCAGGGATATATTCCAACGAGCGTGAGCGAGGATGTCTATAAACTGATCCAGTTCTGTCACTATGAAAAAGGTATGGTCATTGCCCACGGTGACGCGGGAATCGGCAAAACAAAAGGCGCGGAAAGGTATTTCAAGGATAACCCGACTAGTACAGTTTACATCCAGGCCACACCATCTTCAGGATCGCTCGGCACTCTTCTAAAACTGATTGCAAGAGAGCTTAAACTCAATGAAAAAGTCAACAAGTTGGACTTAATCTTGAGTATCAGAGAGAAGCTTGAGAGCAGTAACAAGGTCATCATCATCGACGAAGCGCAGCACTTAAAACTATCGGCGCTCGAAGAAATCAGGACCTTATCGGATCCGAATGATATCACAGGCTCGAAAGGAACGGGAATTGTGCTGATTGGGAATACAGAAGTTTACTCTAAGATGCTCGGAAAGCAGGAAGCAAAGTTTGCACAGCTCTTTTCAAGAATCAGACTAAACAAGTACTACAACACAAAGAAAATCTTGGTGGAAGATATCAGACTTCTTTTCCCGGCTGTTGCAGAGGACAAAGAGGTTATCGAATTTTTGCTTGGGATTTCAAGGAGTAAATGGGGAATCAGGGGGGCCGTGAATATCTACAACAACGCGGTCAGTTCAGATGACTTGAGTGTTACAGGCTTAAAGAACATGGCGGTAAGTATGGGAGTGGGAATTGTGAAATAAAAAAGCCCGCCTGCGAAGCGAGCCACTTCCCACTAAAACCGAAAAAAGGGAAGTGGCATCATTATAAGAGATTTTTCAGAAAAAATCAAGAAGGGAGTTTCAAAATGGAAAAAAGGACAAAGATAGATTTAAAGAAAATGTTTGTGAGTATTGTGATTTTTGCAATATTTTTGCTGGGGATTGTGAAGCTCGCCTCAATCGGGCTCTATTTTGTAAATGACAAGGCTCCAAGGACAAGGGAGCTGAGTCTTACGGAGAGCATAGCCACCATAGACAAGATGGAACACAGAGGGAGTCTGACCTATAGCGCGGACTATATGACGGGGTTCAAGGCCTTAGATATTCCTTTAGAAAAAGAAGAGCAGGAGTTCTTATTTATTCTATCGAAGGATTACCAGATCAGCTATCCCCTACTCTTATCGATTATGGAAACGGAAAGCAATTTTGAGGAAACGGCGATCAGTAGCACGCAAGATTACGGCTTGATGCAGATTAACATCGTAAATCATACCTGGTTAAAAGAGAACTTAGGCATTCAAGACATCCTGGAACCGTATAGCAACATCAGAAGCGGAACCTACATTCTATCAAATCTGTTTGATAAATACCCGGATGAAAGAGAGGTTATCATGGCCTATAACATGGGCGAGGCCGGCGCAAAGAAACTTTGGGACAAAGGAGTATTTGAGACAAAATACAGCAGGGCCGTACTGGCCGGCAAGATGAAATATGAGAACCTTTTAAAATAAAACCTCTAGGAGCGAACCGCTCCTACCTAATGCTACTAAGCGAAAGCTTAACTGTCACAAGTCAGTAGAAAAGCAGAGTGGGTACAGAAAGGAGGCGCGATTGAACAGAAAAGCTTTCCATCTGATTGGAATTCAAACCGGAACTATCGTGACTGATTCAGTGTCTGAGTTTGATTGGCAGAAATTGGAAGCTGAATTATTTGGAAAGATAGGGAAAATAGTCAGGCTAAAAATAGACTCTTACAGGGTAGATTTGACGGTAATCAGGGAAGAAATGACCTTAAAGATTATGGTCATATTGAATGAAAAGTTTCTGAACGGAGAACTCAAGAAAGATGAAAAAGAAATCAGCTTTTATCAAAATGAGTTAAGAAAGAGATTTTTGTGGAAGAAGTCGAGGCATCTTTTGACTGAGTCTAGAGAATTGAATCTGCTTGAGATTAGGGATTTAAAAAAACTTCCGGAAAAAGGAATGGAATATGCCCCTTATTTTTTATCATTTGAGACATTAAGAAGGACATTTGAGAGAAACAATAAGGAGATAGAATGGGCGTAGGAAGGAGGAAAGATGAAAACAAGATATGTGATTGATGATAAGGTCTACAATGTTGAGAGCTCAGAATTGATCTTTGAGGGAGTAGTTCGGGCAGATAAGGTGTTTGTTCCTCCAATCGACCGGTATAGTTTCTTTAATTTTGATGGAAGGCTGTACCGGACAAAAAAGGGGAATTTCTTTATGGTAAATGAAGAAAGAGCGATTGCGGTAGAAGAACAAGCTGTGAAATATCATTTTAAAAATCATGATTATGATATGTATGTAAAATTGTTTGGGGAACTCGAAGAAGCGTAGAGGAGGAGTGAATATGGCAAGAAAACGAATTGAGGATACTATTAAGCTTCAGTCTTGGGAAGAGGTCGATAAGGCGCTAAAAGCTATCGCCTTATCAGAAATTGCAATCACAGAGATTGAAGGAGATCTGAACAAGACAATCAGTGAGGCGAAGGAAAAGGCGACCGCGATGGCTGCTGTTCACAAAGAAAAAATTGAAGAGCAAGAAAAACTGATTAAGGACTATGTGGAGACCCATAAGAGTGATCTTGATGGGAAAACGAAGACACTTAACTTCGGTCAAACCGGCTTTAGAAAAAGCTTGAGTGTCAGTCTGCCGAAGGGAAAAGACAAACTCGCTGCAATTATGGAATCACTCAAAAAGAATGGGATGGAGGATTGCATCAAAGTCGAAGAGAGCATCAACAAAGATGTTTTGAAAAAGTATGATGAAGAAAAGATTATCAGGGTCGGGGCAAGCTTAAAGAAAAAAGATGTGTTTTGGTATGAGGTCAATCTGGAATCGGTAAAGTAAGATGGGGGGGAAGAAAGTCATGGCTAAGAGGATGATTGAAAAGTGGCAAATAAAAAGAATGTGGACTCTCGCATCCAAACTGCAATTAACTAGAGACGAGTTATACGCGGTTTCAAACAGGGATAGCTTGCACGATCTTACCTTTGATGAAGCGAGTGAAGTCTTGGCCAGACTTTCTGAATTCTCTAAACCGAAAGAAAAGCCTGTAGGTATGATAACGAGTTCACAGGAGAAGAAAATTTGGTCTCTTATGTATGAACTTGAAAAACATGATACAGAAAAGATGGAGGCAAAAATCGGGAAACGGTTGATTGGGATTATAAAAAAAGAGCTAAAGATAAGTGCAACTTTGAGCGATCCTTTTCGCTGGATAGAGTTTGAGACGGCAAACAAACTGATTGAAATCTTAAAAGGCTATGTGAAAAGCGCTAAGAAGAAGGAGAAGAAACTTGAATGAAAACTTAAACGGCATAGGAATTGATGACCTACGAGGTGATCAAAGGGAGCTTGCAGAACTCATTGGTCTCGAGACGTATTTAAAGCTTGTCAGGATTATCGGAGGCTCGAGTATCTACATAGCAAAGGGGGACAAACTCGAGGCAATCATAAGAAATAGAAAGATTTGCGAGGAGTTTGATGGGAAAAATTACAGACATTTAGCAGCAAAATTCTCCTTGAGTGAAAGGGTTGTTCGGACTATAATAAATGAATCTCTCCCGGCACGAGGGAAGATGCAAGAGACAGATAAAAGGCAAATCAGTTTGCTCGATTTGCTTGAAGAATAGAGGTTTTTTCTGAAAAATATCAGAAGAAACCTTTTTTCTTTTCTTATACACTATGAGCATAAGAAGCAAATTTTGTAAGGGGGAGAAATGAAATTTGACGGCGGAACATGGTGGCTAGTTGTATTGATCATCGGAGCGATAACGAGCAGTTTGACATACTTGATTAAGTTTGCTTTATTCTCTCGTTTAGAGAAGATGGAAAAGAAAATCGATGAGTTCGAGAAGTCTCTGGTGGATAAGGAAAACCACGAAAAAGACATCTCGGAAGTAAAGAAAGATATTGAGACGATAAAGGCGAATTACACCCCTAAATCGACTCACACAAAAGATTATGATGAATGTAGGAGTGACATCAGAAAAATCACAGAGAACTACATCACTAAAGAAGATTTCTTCAGGGAGCAGCTGAAGATGGACAAAAAATTAGACAAAATCATGGATATTTTACTCAGTGACAGGAAGAAGGAAAAAGATGGAATCAGTAGATAAAGAGCTTCTAAGAAGGCAGATCAGTGCCAATAACTTCATCAAAAACAATGGGATTGTCTTGACTACTATCAACATTTTGAGGTTCAAGTACTCGAAACTGAGTGCGATTGAAAGTGTTTTTAGAACGCGAGGGGTTTCAAAGTCAGAGTTTCTTGACTCAGTGAACTTTTTAAGCGAAGAAAAGTATATTCGGCTTAGAGAGATTACCACAAAAGAAGAAGTGGAACTTGCGGATGTTGATTGGGACACACTCGAAGCAAAACTCACAGGGAAAGGAATCAGGCTGCTTGGAGGTGGCATCGAAGATAACATGATTGAGGTGTAGTTATGACGGAAAGACGCAAGGTTGGGAAAGTAGACAAACTGCCTTCTGATTTGAAGGATACTGTGGAGCAAATGCTTCTAACCGGCAGCACCTACAAAGAGATTGTTGCTTTTTTGAGAGACAATGGTGAGGTAATGAGCCAGATGGCAATCTGCACGTATGCGAAGAAGTACAGAGCCACGGTAGAGATGCTGAATGTAGCTCAGGAGAACTTTAACTCCCTCGTCGATTTAATGAACAAGTACCCTGACATAGACACATCTGAAGCGCTTATTCGACTTTCTTCTCATCATGTTATGAACGCCCTCAGTTCGCTCAGTGAGGAAGACTTGAAGATGGTTCCGGTGGACAAGTTGATTAAAGAGTCAAACTCGCTGATCAAAGCTACAGCCTACAAAAAACGAATTCAGATTCAGAATCAGGAAGACTATGAGAAGGCTGTGGATGAAGTGAAGGCGATTTTGTTCGAGATGATGAAAAAAGAGAAACCGGATTTATATCGCCAGGTAAATGAGTTTCTTAATGAGAAGAAGAGAGAAGGAGCTTAGGAGGTAAAAGATGTATGTCCTACAAGTCGTAAGCGGAAAGGAAAAAGAAATCCTGAACAGACTTTTAGATCTCGGCTTTAAATGCCTTGTTCCGGAAGGATTCAGGTACAGGAGAACAAAGGGCGCTTGGCAAGGCCTCTCAGAGATTATTTTCAAAGGCTATGTATTTGTAAGTATGACCTGGAGCGCAGAGAACTACTACAAGATTACTTCTGTAGAGGGGGTGATAAGGCTTCTTAGGGCGGATAGCACCCCGCTTCAACTAACATTCTTGGAAGAAGAATGGATTGTCGTTTTAGACTCACTAGGGGCGAAACCGACAACTGTGGAGCTAATAGATGATAAATGCTTCATAAAAGATGGTGTTCTTAGTAAATTTGAGACGAGCATAGTGAAGGTTGATAAGCACAAAAGATGTGCTCTCATCGAAATAATGGTGCTTGGAGAGACTCACAAAATAGAACTCGGAATAGACATAGTTTAATTCTTTCAGGAGCTTGATTCGTCGCCCGGGAAAGGAATTAAATGTTAAATAAAGATATGAATTCACACTAAGTAAAATTGAAAACTTAGTGCGAAGCCATGTCTTTTTTTATTCTGAATTTCTTTTTGCTCCAAGACCCCGTTTAAAAACCGTTTAAATTCGTTTTGAACCGTTTAACAATTTTTACTGGATTCATTTTACGCGGGGAGATTGAAAAGCGAAAAAAGGGCGAAAATAAGGCTGAAAAAAGAGGGCGGAAAATTGAGAAAAAAAATCGAGAGATCGAAACTCCTTCTTGAAGCAATAAACGAGGTTGAAAAGAAGGATTTGTTGGATGATAAGGCGGACGCAGAGGCTGAAAAAAAAGAACTTAAAAAACTGATAGAGCTGCATCTTGAAAAGAATAGTGAAAAGAAAGAAGTTCTTGAGCTCAAGAAACTGGTTGAGATGGGAGCGGGCCTTACCGGAAAGGACGGAATTAGGAAGAAACTTGCTGCAATTGACTTGGAATTTTTTGGAAGAGCTTATTTCCCTCATTATTTTGTAAAACCGGCTCCTGAGTTTCACAAGGAGCTGGATGATATATGGCAAAAAGGCGTGCTAAAAGGCTCTTACCCAATAACTTCAAGCAGCATAAAAGAAATCAGCAGAAGCAAAGGAGCCAGATACTCCGTTGCTGCTCCGCGTGGGCACGCAAAGAGCACAACTCTCACTTTCAAAGGCACGATTCATTCTGTGCTATACGAGTACAAGCACTATCCAATTATTATTTCAGATAGCTCGGATCAGGCTGAAGGGTTCTTGGAAAACATCAAAGTGGAGTTTGAAGAGAACGAAAGAATTCTGGAAGATTTCGGGAATCTGGTTGGAAAGGTATGGAGAAGCAATGTCATTCTAACATCTTCAGGAGTCAAAGTCGAAGCAATCGGCTCAGGGAAGAAGATTCGGGGAAGAAAGCACAGAAACTATCGACCGGATCTCATTATCCTGGATGATGTGGAAAATGATGAACTAGTGAGGACAAAGGAGCAGAGGGATAAGCTCCTAAATTGGTTTACAAAAGCTGTGAGTAAGGCGGGCGATGATTATACGGACATTGTCGTAATCGGAACCCTGCTTCACTACGACGCCCTTCTTGCTAAAACTTTAAACAATCCGGCTTACAAAGCAAGAAAGTATAAAGCTGTTCTCAGTTTTTCAAACAGTCCTCTGTGGGACACCTGGGAAAGTATTTTTACCGACCTTGCGAACGAAAATAGAGAAGCGCAAGCGGGTAAGTTTTTTGAAACAAACAAAGAAGAAATGCTGAGAGGCACAAAGGTTCTTTGGGAAGAAAAAAACTCCTATTTAGATTTGATGATTGCAAAGGTCTCAGATGGAGACAGTGCTTTTAACTCGGAGCTTCAGAATGAACCCATCAATCCTGAGGATTGCCTCTTTAATGAGGAGTGGTTTGACTATTACAACGAAAGCGAAGTGGATTTCAAAAAATCGGATTTCTCTTTCTTCGGTTTTGTCGACCCTTCACTTGGGAAAAGCAAGAAGTCAGACTATTCCGCAATCGTTACTCTTGCAAAAAGTAAATCATCCGGCTATATGTTTGTTCTTGATGCGGACATTGAGCGTAGGCATCCTGATCGCATCATTGAAGATGTAATGCAAAAAGAGATTTGGCTGAAAAAAACTTTCGGAAAGGGCTTTACAAAGTTGGGGGCGGAAACGAACCAATTTCAATGGTTCTTAAAAGAAACGATAGCTAAGGAATCTGCAAAAAGAGGGCTCTACCTGCCCCTTGTCGAAGTGAATCAGAATAAAGACAAGGTAATGAGGATAGAGACCCTGCAACCGGATATCAAGAATAAGTATATCAAGTTTAACAAAAGGCATAAACTTCTTCTTGATCAAATAACGCAGTTTCCTATGGCCAGTCATGATGACGGAGTGGACGCTTTGGAAGGTGCTAGAACGATAGCAAAAAATTCAAAGCGCTTTAGGACAGCGAAAAGAGAACTGTTTGGAGTGTAAAAATGCTTATTTTTATGGATAGGGAGAGGTTTTCCTCTCTTGAGAAGGAATACATTAAAAAAATCGTGAAGGCGAACCTGGGAAATACAAGATATGGTCATTTATGGGATTATTACCTTGGAAACCACAAGATATTGAGGTATTCAAAAAAGAACAAAAGTGTTCCAAATAACCAGATAGTAAATAACATTGCGAAGTATATCACGGACACAATCAATGGATATTTTTTGGGAACCCCGGTCATCTACAACTCGTTGAATGAGCCTTTCCTGGCAGAAATTCAAAAAATCTATGATTACAATGATGAGCAAGACCACAACATGGAGCTTGCGAAAGGAATGAGCATCTTCGGCAGTACTTTTGAGATGATTTATCTTGATGAAAATGCGGATGTCAGGTTCACAGTGATTAACCCTTCTGATGTCATTCTGATAAAGTCAACGGACCTGAAGGATGTTCTTGGCGCAATCAGGTTCATTCGATCGCGAGATAAAAACGATAGAGAATACTTAAAGATTGAGTATTGGAATGAAAAATCGGTAAGTTACTATCTCTATAAGAACGACAACTTGGAGTTTGTGGATGAAAGAGAGCATTACTTCGGAGATGTTCCTTTTGTAGAGTATATCAACAACGAGGAAAGAACGGGAGACTACGAAGGGGTTATTACACAAATAGACGCTTATAACAGGGTTCAATCGAATACAGCGAACATGTTTCAGTACAATGATGAAGCGCTGCTTATTGTTAAAAAATTGGGGGATGTGTCGGATAAAGACATCGCGCAGATGAAGGAAGATGGAGCTGTAATCTTTCCGGAGGATGGAGATATGTCTTGGCTTCTCAAAACGGTCGATGACACGGCGATTGAGAATTACAAGAAAAGAATCCGAGAGGATATTCACATCTTATCCAATGTTCCAAATATGGCGGATGAATCTTTCGCCGGGAACCTTTCAGGCGTCGCAATCAGCTACAAACTTTGGGCATTCGAGCAGGCGGTGGCAATCAAAGAGAGGAAATTTAAAAAAGCCTTGCAGCGCAGGATAGAAATTATCACGAATATTCTGAATATCAAGGGTGGAAACTTCAATTACATGGAGATTGATCCCGTGTTCCGGAGGAACAAGCCGCAAAACATACTGGAGACAGCGCAGATTATCTCTATGCTACAAGGAACATTCTCACAGGAAACTTTGCTTTCTATGATGCCGGGGGTGACTGACGCAAGGAAAGAAATAGAGAAGCTTGAAAAAGAAAAGGAAAAAGCCCGTTCTGATTTTGGTATCACTAATTTTGTAGAAAGTATTGAGCATAAGCATGAATAGTGAAAAACAAATAGAAAACTCCTTCTTCGAGAATACAAAGCGGCACATTCTCGAGGATGAGACAAAGATTTCAGAGTATCAAAAGGAACTTCTAAGCCACTATGAAAAAGCTGTAATCGAAACGGAAGACAGGATAAGGGCTATCTACTCAAGGTTTGCTGATGAGCATCATATAAGTCTAAAAGAGGCAAAAGCCCTCATCTCTGATACTGAGCAGCGTGTTTTTGATAAAACTCTTTCAGAGTATATGAGTGCCATCTCCGAGGAAGGGGCGAGTTCTCTTACAAAAATTGAGCTTGATAAATTATCTGCTTCTGCTCGCCTTTCTCGGGAAGAAAAGCTGCTTGCAGACATCTATATGGAGCTTGGCAAAATGGCAGAACTTTCGAACAATGAGATGGAAAATGTTTTGAAGGAAACATTAAAAACCTCTTTTGTCAGAAGTTCCTTTGATGTTCAGAATTCTCTAGGGGTCTATTACAGAATCAATATGTTATCTGACCCTGCGATTGAAAAGATTGTGAAGCATCCGTGGGCGACTAAAAAATACTCACAATCCTTGTGGGGGCATGTAGATAATCTTAACGCGAACATAAAGCAAATCCTTGCAGACGGTTTTATTCAGGGCAAAAGTATCGATAAAATTGTCAGAAGTCTTCATGAAAAGACAGGAGTTTGCCGGGAAGCCGTGGAAAGGCTTGTGCAAAACCAAGTAAAGTACTTTGCCAACCTAGGGGAGCTGGAAGGCTACAAAGCAAATGGAATCGAAAAATTTGTCTACATGGGATCAAACGAGCTCGGTTTCGCATGCAACTGCGCTTCGCTCAATGGCGTTATTATAAACGTAAACGATGCTGTGCCGCTTCAAAACTTCCCTCCCCTGCACCCTCATTGCCAGTGTTCTGTGAGGGCGTATTTTGAGAAGGGTATTTTTGAGAATAAGAATGTGGTACACTTTGACAAGCGAAAAAGCTTGGATGAGTGGAAACATGATTTTATCATCAAGAATGAAGAAGATTTGGTAAAAGGCTTACAGGAAGAGCTCAAGTGTGATATAATTAAGGCAGGAAAAGTTGAAATTGTCAGTAAAGCTTTGGCAAACAAGGCAAGCTATAGAATCGGCAAGCGCGGCGGCATAGATTTGAATCTTTATGACGATAAGGGTCGCATCTATAAGACCTATTCAAACAATGACCATGGGAACCCAAAGAGGCATAGTTTAGGCAAGTTTGGAGAACATGTTCATGATTGGATTCCTGATAAAAAAGGAATACCTATTAGGCAAAAACAAAGAGAGGTCACAGAAGAGGAAAAGAGTATAATGGGGAGGATACTGTAATGAAATTATCTAAAAGAGAAATCAAGAAAGTATTGAAATCCAGAAACTTTGATCTAGAATTTGAATACCGGCAAAAATATGGGAGCATTATTCCTGATTATGATGCAGAAGATGCTTACTCGCTTGCTTTTGAAGGCGAAGTCCTCGATGTTGATTCACTTGCCGGGGCATTGAACGCAAAGTTTTTTGAAGGGAAAAGCATCTTGGAAATCTACGAGGACGCTGATTTCGGCTATTAAATAGCATTTACGCGATTATTAAAAGTGATTTAAACAGCCCGCAAAAGGGGCTGTTTTTATATTGGAAAAAAGTTTAAAAAAGGAGGCAGTTATGGATCAAGAAAATATGAATCCTGTTCTGGAGGCTGAAGAGGCTCCATCAGAGCCTGAGGTTCCTTTCGAGGCTGAAAAAGGGTTCAAAGCGTTTCTTTCAAAACTCCTTAATGGAGAAAAAGAGTCGCCTGAAGAAGGAAAAAAGAGTGCCGGTGAAGAGAATCTTCAAAACTCGAACCAAGAGAAAAGCTTTGAGGAAAGACTCAAGGAGGAGAAACAGAAGTGGGAGGACGAGCTAAAGCAAAAGACAGCGTTTGAGAACTTGAGTGATGAAGAAAAACTCAAAATCAAAGAAAAGGAATCTTTGGATAAAATCAAGACTCTGCAGGATGAAATCATGCGAAGAGATTTGAAAGATGAAGCCATCAGCTATCTAAACAAAGAAGGATACCCAACCGGGCTAGTTGAAATTCTAAAATTTGAAAGCAAAGAGGAGATGACGGCCTCTCTTGAGTTGGTCACATCTGTGTTCAAGGAAACCTTGTCGCTCGCAATCAACGAGAGACTGAAGAGTAGGACTCCGGAAGGTCTTGGGTTGTCTGCAAGTAGGGAGAATCAATTGAATGATGAAATCGCTGCGGCGGTCAAAGGAGGATTTTAATGCCAAATGCAATAGATAAGGTGCCGGTCATCCAAGCAGAACTGGACAAGGTAGCTGTGGGAGAGCTCACATCAGGATGGATGGAACTTAATGGTGAGCTTGTTAAGTATTCCGGAGGAAATGAGGTAAAGATTCCTGAAATGATTATGGACGGCCTTGCAGACTATGACCGAGCAAAAGGTTTTGTGGAAGGGTCTATCGAGGTCAAGTGGAAGACTTATGAGATGAGTCAAGATAGAGGAAGAAGTTTCTCTTTTGATGAAAACGATGTAGATGAAACAAATTTCATTTTAACTGCAAGCAGAGTAACCGGAGAATTCCAAAGAGTTCATGTAATCCCTGAAATAGATGCTTATCGTTACTCAAAGATAGCTGCTCTGGCTAAAGAAGCAAACAGATTCCGGGCGGGGTATACTCCGAGCGCAGATGATATCTTGACGCAGCTCTATGCCGACCTGGGCGAAGTCACAGACCTTTACGGCGAAGAAAATGTCATCATCACAATGAACTCAAAAGTGGCTCGTATTCTTGATTTAAGCAAAGAGCTTTCAAAGTCAATCAGCGCGGGCGAGTTTAAACAAGGGAATGTTTCATTAAAGATAAAAATGCTTGATGAAACGTATCCAATCATCAGAGTGCCTTCAGCAAGAATGAAGAGTGAGTACGAATTTTTGACCGGTAAATCAGGAAAGGAAAAAGGCGGTTTTGCGCCAACATCCGGAGCAAAAGACATCAACTGGATTATCTCTGCGAAAAGATCTCCGATTGCAGTAAGTAAAACGGATGAAATGAGAGCTTTCGATCCTAAAACGAACCAACTCGCAAGAGCATGGAAACTCGACTACAGAAAGTTTCATGAGCTTTGGGTTCCAAAGAACAAACTGGATGGTATTTTCGTGAACTTAAAGCAATCATAATAAAGGGGTGGCTTCAGTGATAACGTTAAAAAAATTGAATGTTGTAAAGGAAGTTTCAACGATCGAAGAAGCGGAGCGTCTCGAAGGTATCGGATTTTCGAGGGTATCAGAATCTGTCGAGCCGGCTCCGGAGACAGAGGAAGAGGAAAAAGATGGAGAACTTGCGAAGACAGAAACTCGCAGAAAAACTGGCAAAAAGACTGAGTAATCAGGATATGGAGAACATCACTGAGTCCATTGACCGGGCTTGTGATTTTATGCGAAATTTTTGTGGCAGGGAGGATATTCCCCCTGCTGCAGACTTCCTGATCTTTGATATGGCCATAGAACTGTTGAAAAGCGGAACATCGGAGGAAAGAAGGGTCAAGGAAATCTCAAGAGGCGATACGAAAATTTCATATGAGGAAAGTAAGACAGGGCTCTCGTCTGTATTCGGAAATTTTTCAGACCGCTTAATTCGTTTCAGAAAGCTAGGACTCATCAGGAGGGATTAAATGTTTATAGCCGGTCAAGAAGCAGAACTTCTAGCGAGCACCTACTTTGATGAAATGTCGGTTTATCGTCCTGTGAAAGTAGTGGAAAACGGGGAATCCAAGTTTTTAAAAGGAATAGATGGAGAAAAGGTGCTTGAAAAAGTACCTTGTTCTTTATCTCAAAAAAATGGTGGAAATCTTGAGAAGGATATTGCTTTTAACAAGGCTAAACGAGATTACATTGTCTTTACCCGGCCGGAGGTGATAGTAAAGGAAAATGATTTGATTGTCCTTACTGTGAATTTAGGAACACGGAAAGAGATATACCATTTGACAGCAGGGAAAGCTATGTTATACCCGAGTCATCAGGAAATCCCTGCCGTAGAGGAGATAAAGGCGTGAAGACAACTTTTGAAATAGAAGGTCTAGATTCGCTTGAAAAAACATTAGGTGAAATGATAAACAAATACCCTCAGGAGTTTGAAAAACTTGTTATTCAGGTAGCTTATGAACTTCAAGGAATGGTAAAGATAAAGACCCCTCGTAAAACAGGACGATTAAGGGACGCCTGGCGCGTAGGGAAAGTAAAAAGGAAAGATGGTGGGCTCTATGTGGAGGTTTACAACAATGTAGAATATGCAGAGTTTGTGAACTATGGACACCGAACAGGAAAGACAGGTTTCAAAGAAGGGGTCTATATGTTAGAAATTAGCATGGAGAAACTTCAGGAACGAATGCCTCCTTTTTTGAAGACGTGGATAGAAAATTTCATCAGGGAGAACGGATTGTAAGATGTACGAAGAGATTAAAAAAAGTTTAATTGCAACCTTGAAAAAAATCAAAGATATTGACATTTTTTTTGAAAGAAATGAAGACACTGAGGTTTCAGGTGAGTACTTTCTTGTCTTGATTAAAGATGCCGGTATTGCTTCGGAGAGTGTGAATTTGCAAAGATACTCTTGTTTGATTGATATCATCTATGATGCGCCGGCATTTTCTAACCATAAGTACATGCTGATGGCTGAGGCGATGGATAAAGTTTTTGGTGAAGCACTTGAAACCAAGGAAGTTTCTTCTTTTGAAAGGTCTGTGATTGTGGTTGATGGCTTACTCCACTACACCTTCCCTTTCAACAAAACGTATGAAATGAGGCCTGTCATTCAGGAAGAATTTATGGAGCATATTGTAATCGATTAGGAGGAAGAAAATAATGGGGTTACCTCAAATAAATTCGGATTTTAAATCAAAAGGAGTGAGTGCGATTAAGCGCTCCGGGCGAGGAATTATCGCCCTTATTATCAAAGACGATACAGAAGGCACTTTTAAAGAGACGGTTTATAAGTCTATTACAGACATTGATTTTACTAAAATTTCACAGAGAAATTACGAGTATCTGAAGCTGATTTATAAGTCAAGTCCGGCAAAGGTAATTGTGATGAATATAGGAAGCACAGGGCAAGTAAGTGATGCGCTTAAAAAGCTGAAACATCTCAAGTTTAACTACCTTGTAATGCCTGCCGCCAGTCCGGAAGACACTTTGACTATCTCGACTTGGATAAAAGAACAGAGAGGGAAAAAGAAAACATTTAAGGCAGTGCTTGGAAATTCAAAATCAGATCATGAAGCAATCATTAACTTCACTACAAAGAACATAAAGAGTGTTCTGTCTGAGACGGTTTTCAACACAGTCGAATATACTGCGAGAATCGCAGGGGTTCTCGCTTCTTTGGACTTGTCTCGCTCTTCAACTTTTTATGAACTTGATGACATCGTGAGTATCGAAGTGCACGAAGATCCTGATGCAGCAATTGATCGCGGCGAGCTTATTATTATCTTTGATGGGGACGCGTTCAAAATTGGACGCGGGGTCAATTCTTTTACAAGCTTTACTACGGAAAAAGGGCAAGACTTTTCGAAAATTAAGATTGTTGAGGGAATTGATTTATACAATGATGACATCAGAGATGCGTTTGAAAAGTCATATGTTGGAAAGTTTAGAAACGATTACGATAACAAGCAATCTTTTGTGGCCGCAATCAACGGCTATATAAAGTCCATTGAAGGAGATATTCTGGATAAAAACGCTGATAATTACTGCGAGATTGATGTGGAAGCTCAAAGAGCTTATCTAGAAGAAAAAGGAATCTCTACAGAGAAGATGGACGAACTCAACATCAAAACATATAACACGGGCTCGCATCTTTTTGTGTGCAACCATGTTAAGTTCGTGGATGCAATGGAAGACATGGATCTTATCACTTACTTATAGGAGGCGAAAATGGCAGAAAGGATAAGAGGGAATGAAATTCTCACAGGCTCTTATGGTGAGGTTTGGATTGACGGAGAAAAAGTCTTTGAACTTTCAAAGATTGAGGTCAAGGTTGTAATCAACAGGGAAGATGTACAATTAGGGCTTGATGTTGATAGCAACATGGTGGGGCTCAAAGGAGAGTACACAATCGGAATTAAGAAAGTCTTTTCGCGCTGGAACAAGTATCTTGAACTCATCAAAAAAGGCATCGATGTAAGAATGGATATTATGACTAAGCTAAAAGACCCTAATGCACGCGGTGGGCAGATGGAACGGTATGCGATTGGTAACTGCTGGCTCAATGAAATCCCTGTCGCAACTTATGAAATGGGTAACCTCATCGAAGAAGAAGTGTCGGGTGGATTTACGCCTAGCGATCTAATCAATCTGGATAAAATAGCGTAGGAGGAGCGTATGAATAACAAGGAAAATCTGAGCAGCTTCATACAAAAAGCGGCTCAAAGGCTTGAGGCTAAGAAGGTTGTAAAACACCAGGAACTCTATGTTCCATCAATTGATGAAAAAATCAAAATCAGAAACCTCACAAAAGATGAAATCACAGAATGTTTCGAGATGGAGGATAGTATCAAGTCGGACAATTATAGCATCTATTTAGCTGTCGTTGAACCTGACCTTCGGGAGGTTGCTAAGGAGTTAAAGTCGAGAGGTCAGATTACAGAGTTCGTTGATGTTGTTGATATTTTCAACATGCAAGATAGAACATCGATTGTAAAAGAAGTTATGAAACTCAGTGAAGTAATCTCGGACAAAAGAGTAGAAGTGATTGAACACCTAAAAAACTAATTAGGCGAGATGGCGAAGTGGCAATGCTCCACTATTACACGCAGCGGGGCTTTACCCTCGATTGGTTTTTTAGTCTCTCTTCCATTGAGAAGATGTTCTACTACGCAAGCATGGACGTAGCCCTAGAAGACAGGGCTACGTTTTTTAAATAGGAGAAAAAAATGAGCGTAAAAGGATCTATAGGGATTAAGGACAATGTCACAGCTGTCTTGCAATCAGTAAAAAAAGAACAGGCCAGGTTTAGAAAAGACGTTGAAGAGACAAGAAAGGCCATGCAGCAGGCTTATGACAAAAAAAGAGAGCTTCGGATAAATGCCTCTCCTGCTATGAAATCAATCAAGAAGGTCACTGAAAGACTAGCTCCTTTTCGTAAGAAACTTGTAAAAGCAGTAGCAATCAAGGATCTTACGAAATCCAAGCTAAGTGCGATAAGAGCGAAGATGAAAGCTGTCGGAGCAATGAGCGTAAAGCCTGTTGTTAGTTTGAAGAACAAAGCTGCTGCCGGGATTTCTAAAGTGAAAGGAATGCTCTCATCTTTACTAAAATCAGTTGCCATTCCTGTTACGCTTGCAATTGCGGGCGGCGCTGTGGGTGTCAGCAAGGCTCTTTCCGCCGGAATGGAGCTGGAGCAGCAACAAATATCGATGGAGCATTTTATCGGTGCTACAAATAAGGATTTAGGCATTGCCGAGGTCAAGAAAGTTGCAGAAAACTTCACGAAAGAGCTCAGAGAAAACGCAAATGCGACACCTTTTGAAACAGGTGAAGTAATTCAAGCCGGTTCCAGGGCAATTGCGATTGCAAATGGGAATACAGCGGAAGCCATGGGGCTTGTAAAGCTGGCTGAAGACATGGCTGCAGCAAGCGGTGGGACAAAGGATATCTCCCAGGCTATTGAAGCTCTTGCTGATGCAAAAATGGGCGAAATGGAGCGCTTGAAGGAGTTTGGGTTTAAGGTTTCTGCTGACGAGTTTGGTCAAAAAGGATTCGAGGGTATCGCTGAAGATCTGGGCGCTTTCTATGGAGGCGCGAGTGAAAAGCTTGCGAAGTCGGGAGCCGGCATCTTATCAACTATCAAAGGAAAATTAAAAAGCAGCTTTGCAGATTTTGGACTCAACCTGGTAAACAAATTGAAGCCGACTTTTGAAAAAGTAGTTGACTTAATTGATAAGACTGCTCCTTTTTTTGAAGAATTCGGTGAAAAGATGGCTTCAGGGATTGAGAGAGGAGTTAACTTAGTTGTTGATTTTATTCCTGTTTTAAAAGGTGTTTTTGATTCGTTTAAACCGGTTGCGATGAAACTTCATCAAGCCATTGTGCCGGTCGTCCAAAGCATAATGAACACACTGAAGGTTGTTATTCCTTCAGTAATACCTGTCATTCAGAGTGTTGTGAGTACCGTAACTGATATCTTTCAAAAAGCAAGCCCGATTATCTCCGCAATCGTTGAAGTAATTGGCACGACTATTTCCACTCTCGCTCCTGTTTTTCAAACAATCTTTGATTCCATCGGCTCAAAGGTCGGAGAGGTCATCGGCTTCATCTCTGAAAGGATGGGTTTTATCCAGGAAATCTTTGAATTTGTTATGCCGGTTGTTTCCGACGTTCTTAGCACCGCCTGGAGCATTATGGAGCCAATCTTAAGCACAATGATAACAGTCTTTAAGGCTGTTTGGGAAGTTATTGAATTTGTTTTCCCCGCGATAAAATCAGTTATTTCTACTGTTTGGGGAGTTTTAAAACCAATCTTTGATGCGATAGCTGATGCATTGACCTGGGTCGGTGAAGCAGTAGAAAGTATCATTGGATGGTTCGGGGATGTGTTCCACGGTGTTTTTGATTCCCCGGCGGAAGGAGCCTTGAAATCCTCGTCTCCGGGAGAAAACGCTAGAGGTACGGACAACTGGCGTGGGGGTCTCACTTGGGTAGGAGAAGAAGGTCCGGAGCTTATGGAAGTTCCTAAAGGCTCAAGAATCTTGCCAAACAAGGCATCGACACGCTTAATGAGTAATAACCCTCTTCCCGTTCCAAATCATACAGTGAATCAAACGAGTGTGGATAAACGAACGAACATAAACATTACAATTCCAAAATTGTCTGATAGCATTGTGGTAAGAGAAGAGGCTGACATTGATCGTATTGGTGAAAGTATAGTGAAAAGGCTCAGCATTAGCAAGCTTATCACTGCATGAGGTGGGTTATGAAAATAGAACTGTCATTTAACAATCGGGAGGAAAGTTTTGTATTACCGGTCCCTCCGCCAACCATTGAGATTTCTGAGGCTTCGTTCAACGAAAAAATAAGGATTGTCAACCTCGGGGAAATCAACTTAATTGGTAAAAGAGGACTTATTCTCTTATCGATAAGCTCGTTTTTCCCGGGAAAAAACTCCCCTCACCGTAGGCGTGCGACAAAAGAGGCGATTGAATATAAGAGTTTGATTCAAAAATGGAAGAGGAGTGGCAAACCCATCAGAGTAATCATTTCCGATGCGGAAATCAATCTTCCGATGGCGATTGAAAATTTTGTATACACTGTCACGGAAGGCTCCGGGGATATTAAGTACACTTTAGAACTTGCAGAATACAGGTTCTTGAAGGCTAGTAGAGTCATTGAGAGAAAAATTGAACCTAAAACAGGGCTGAAAGAGAGAGTAAGCCTAAAACCTTCATCAAAGGAACACATCGTTAAACCTGGGGATAGTTTGTGGGCGATTGCGATGAAACATCTAGGGGATGGCAACAAATTCAAAATGATTTATGATGTGAACAAAGACTTGATTGACAGCAGAAATCAAAATGCTCCGAAGTACACAATTTATGCAGGGCAAAGGCTGGTGATTCCAAATGAAGCTAATCATAAATAACAGAAACTTGTCACAACTTTGCTCCAAAATGATCTGGTCGGGCGATGAGTTTAACGTTGTCAGAAAGTTGCGATTTGACGTTGCTTGGAGTAAAGTTGACTACTACCTAAAGATTCTTAATGTTGAGATTAAAGAAGGAGATACAGTCTTTTTCAAGACCGATGAAGATAAGATTTTGTTTCGGGGTGTGATTATTGACATTTCTCATTCTGAGTCCGGTTCTTCTCTATCCTTTACAGCCTTTGATTACATGTTTTATGTCAATAACTCAGACATCAATCTTGTCTCAGACTCGACTGCAGAAAATATTACCGCCCAAATTTGCTCGCAACTTGGAATCAAGCACGGAAGCCTTGCTCAAACAAACATTCAGCAATATCAAGCGTTCTTATCTGTCAAAGCGTACAAAGCAATCATAAAAGCATATTCCTTTGCCTCAAATAAGACCGGCAAAAAATATATGCCTATCATGGATGATGATAAGCTTACGGTTATCGAAAAAGGACAAGATAGTGGCGTGGTATTGGATGAAGATTACAACTTAACAGATGCAAGCTATAAAGTTTCGCTTAGTAAACTGGTGAACAAGGTTTTAGTTCTTTCCGCCGACGGGGTGATTCTCGATACAATTATTGATGAGAATTTAAAGCGATACGGAATTGTGCAGAAAACAGTCACAGAAGACAGAGACAAAGCGAAAGCTATGCTGCATGGGGCGGAAAGGACTATCAATGTCTCCGCAATAGGTGATATTAGAGCAATCAGTGGAAGGAGTCTTATGTATATTGATCCTGACACAAAGAAAAAAGTGAAGTTCTACATTTCATCTGACTCGCATACCTTTACAGATTCGAGTGAAGTGATGAATCTTGAGCTTGTCCTTGAGAATGTGATGGATGAAGGGTAAAGGAGAACGATATGCAAGAAAATTGGGCTACGCGGATGATTGCGTTATTTGGAACAGAGCAGCCCGAATCAACAATTCTATTTGCGAAACTGGTCTCAAACAGCCCGCTTAGTATCTCAATCAATAATCAGGTTATTGATAGATTCGTGTATAAGCTAGAAAGCGCAAAGGGCCTCTTGAATAACGATTCTCTTATTGTTGTTAGGCAGCAAAATGAGTTTTATATTTTAGGGAAGGTAGAGAGATGAGTATTTTTCCATTTTTTAAAGATTCTCCGGCAGAGAAGGAGCAGCTTGAAATCTTTAAAGAGTACGCTTATGATTTTGAGACAAACGCATTCCTTAAAAGGAACGGTAGAGAATATCTTGTTCATGGCGATGAAGCCTTAAAGATATGGATTCGAAAGGCCCTTTTGACAGAACGGTATAAATTCAAGGCGTATGATGATTCTTTTGGTAGCGAACTCAATTCCCTTGTTGGGATGACTGTTGATATCGATATCGTTCGTGTTGAAATAAAAAGAATGATTACAGAAGCTCTCTTGGTTAACCCATACATTTTGGAAGTTGATGATTTCAGAATTTTTGAAGACTCAAAGAAAAGAGAAGTGTCGTTTTCTGTGAAGACAATTTACAGTGATTTTAAGTTTGAATTGGAGAATGCATATGGACTTTAGTTATGAAAGCATCAAGGAAAGAATCAAAAAACGACTTCAAAATCAATCGAGCAAAACGGAGGGCTCATTTGCTATGGATGTTGTGAATGCAATTTCTTATGAGGTCGCTGAATTGGTTGCGATGAAAGTAGATACGATTGTTGATTCCGTGATGATTGACACAGCAACAGGCTTTGAACTGGATAGAAAGGCTGCTGAGTTCGTCACAGAGAGAAATAAAGAAAATGCGGCGCTTGGAAAAGTTAAGTTTTCCGGAACAGAGGGCACTGTAATCTATAAAGGCACCATTCTTTTGAGCACATCAGGAGTTGAGTATGAAACTTTGTCTGATGTTGTGATAACTGAAGAAGGCTTTGTGTTTGCAGATATTAAATGCGGAAAAACGGGTGCGTTCGGCAATGCGGAAGTAAATACCATCATAACTTTTAAAAATAGTTTAAATGGTGTTTCAAGCGTTGTTAATGAAGCGCCGGTTTCGGGGGGGACAGATCGGGAAAAGGACGATGCTTTTCGTGAAAGAATAATTGAAACAAAGCGAAGGCCTGTAGTGAGCGGGAACAAGAACTACTATAAGAAACTTGCAAAAGAAATCTCTGGAGTTTTAAAAGCAGAAGTGATTCCACTTGCAAACGGCCCGGGGACAGTGAAGCTCATTCTTTTATCGAATAACTACGACGCGGTTGATTCCATCATCTTAGGCAAAGTAAAAGAGCATATTGAAAAACACAGGCTCATAGGTGCAACTGTGGAAGTTGTTTCCGCTATCCCAAAGGTTCTGAACATTAAGGCTACAATTAAGCTTCAA
The DNA here is from genome assembly GCA_030529225.1 of Bacillota bacterium. Lineage (GTDB taxonomy): Bacteria > Bacillota > Clostridia > Peptostreptococcales > Acidaminobacteraceae > JAUMXH01. Next base: position 23,085 of record JAUMXH010000012.1, read on the forward strand.
AGCGGTTATCACAGTTCAAGTATCCAGGAGAAACTTCAAGAAAAAATGAATGAGTATATTAGAGAAATCGCATTTGATGTTGCAGAGCCGCTTTCTTTTTACAAAGTTGGCGAAATCCTCTTTAAGGTTCCCGGAGTTCAGGATATCGTTGACTACACAGTAAATGGGGGGAAAGAAAGTTTAACACAAGCACAAAATGAGTTCTTTAAGCTCGGAGAGGTACTTGTCAATGTCAGTTAAAAAGAAAAGTCTACTTCCGGGATATGTTCTTAAAAATGAAACAATAAACGACATCTTTAATGCTGTGGATGCAGAGTTCGAACTGATTGAAGAACACTTGGAAAAGCTGAAAACCGAACTGAATATGGCCACGGCAAACAATCTGCTTTCCAGGTATGAAGATATTTTTGAACTTCCTACAGTAGGAGCTAGAAAAGAAAGAATTTTCAAACTTCTTTCTAAGGTCAATATGCAAATGTCCGCTACGGTTCCTGAGATTACAGCGTTTTTAGAGCAACTGTCCAAACGAAAAGTAAAAATCATTGAATTCTTCTCAGAATACAGATTCGATGTTTTTATTACCATTCTTCCTGAAGACAATGCCCGCTTGCTTGACATTCTATTTGATCAAATAGAAACAGTAAAGCCTGCTCATCTACAGTTCAGACTTGTTGCTAATACTAAGCTTTTAAGTTTTAAAAATACAGATCGGGAAAGAAAGTCTGCTTTCAAGTTTGGACTAAAGAATTACAATTCAAAAACGCCGGGTCATTATCTAAACGGGGTTCATAAGCTTGATGGTTCTTATCAACTAAATCAAGCTTTTGTCGGTAGTTTGGATTTATACTTACTTAGGATTTCAACAAGTTTCAACAATAAACACAGTGTGAGGATCATATTTAGAAATCAGTAAAAGGAGAATCTATGAATGCGATTGTAACTAGATATCGAAGAAAACAACTAGCTCAAGTCACTTCCGGGCTCACAATTTCTATCCCAAAAGTAAAATTTATTGCGTTTGGCGATGGGGGTTGTGAAGGCGGGGTTGTGAAGGCACCCTCGGAAGTACAAGCTGCTCTCTTCCACGAGGTGAAAAGATATGAGATAACAGAAAAAACTTTGATGAATGAGGTGTCTGTTCGCTATCAAATTACCATTCCGGAAGCAGATTTGATCGGTACTAAAATCAATGAAGTTGCGCTAGTGGATGAAACAGGAAAGATTTGTGCGATTCAAACTTTTCAGGATAAAGTAAAAGACGAGGGTGTGAAGTTCATCTTTGAATTTGATGATGAATACTAGGAGGGTTTATGAATTACGAAATCGAGCAGAGGCCAACATACAAGCGCGAAATTCGAAAACTTGAAAATAGTGATCCTGCATCCGCGGAAAACACATTCAATCCCCTCTTTTCTCAGATTATTAACAATATCGAGGCTGTGCTTCAAATGGCGGAAGAAAAGCTTAGTGAAAGCGAATTTGCAAACGAGAAGGAAAAATTTAAGAACCTTATAGACAGCAAGTTTCCAAAGTCGGGAGGAACCATCTCCGGTAATCTTACAGTCGATGGAAAGATAATGTTTAACGATGTTGTTGGGATTGAAAAAAACGGAGAGGATAAACTTGTTTTGAAGTCGCCGGTTGTAATTGCCTCACAAGATGTTTTTGTTCAAAATGAGTTACAAACGAGTAATTTACAATCAAACAACCTTCGGGTTTCAGGAAAAGTGGATCTCCCATCTCGTTTTACTAAAAAGACAAGCAGGATCTCATCTTCAGGCTGGGAGAGTGTTTCCGGCCTCTATCCGAAACGCTATAAACTGCTTATTGACGGACTCAAGGCCACAGATTTTGTTGATATCACAATCGATAAAAACTCGATGGAGATAGCGCAGAAAGCTGAGTTGTGCTCGACAATTGAGGAGGCGGATGGTTTCGTTTACATCTACTCTAAAAATGTTCCAACATCGTCAATTAGTATAACTTACAAGGTGGTGATATAGGTGGGAAAAATAAACATTTCAAGTGGCGGATCTAATCCGATTTGTTCGAAAAATAGGACTAAAATAAATGGTGCTACAAGTGGGGAAATTGATAGAGGAGGTTATAGCTACTTACACGTGATAGGCGGTCATTCGACAGGGGCAATTGTCGGAGGAACTTATGGTTCACGGGACTACATTTCGAATGTAAGTGTTACGGGGAGTTTGTCTCACTTATTTCCGAGCCCTGTTCCGAATTCTCACAACATGATTTTGACAAGTTGTTATAAAAACGGGAATTATTACTTCATAGATTATACTGGTTTCATTCATAAAGTGTCCTCTTCCGGTTCTGTAATAAGTAAAAGGAATATTTCAACCAGGACAAACGTCCAAGTGATGGAGTCTTTTTTTTCCGATCATTATTGTTATAGTGTTTTAAACCAAGGAAATCATTCGTATGTATACAAGACTACATTGGATGGGGATCGTCTAATCAGAGAAAAGTATCTTTCTTCAAATCGGGTCAATTCTCGGGCATCGACATTTATTGTAGATAATAACACGGAGGTCGTTTTGGTACGAAGTGGGGATGTTTATTATTCATATGATTTTCACACTGACACTATTCGAACACTAGATAAAATAAACCAAAGTTATCATCTAGATTTCCCTCTGTTATTTAATGGTTCTTTTGGAATGAGTGATTTTTTCAAAAAGAGAAATAGTGAAGGTTTAGTTTATAAGATAGATTTATTGGAAGCGTTTAGAGCTAATGAGAAGTTTTATTATGCACCGGCGCAATTGAATTTTTATAGTAGCGAATCTTCGGATAGTCGATTTCTGGTTGGTATTTTTATCGATAGGTTTGATAAAGAGAATGTTGATGTTCGTTTCTTTGGGGAGACCGTGGGCAAGCACTCTTATTTTTGGGGATTTCATGTTACAGACTCAAATATGCTTGTGAGAGTTAATTCGTCTGGAAGAATCCGGTTTAATTCGTTTTAGGAAGGAGAAACAAAAATGTATTACGTATGGCACGACAATATGACGGAAACAAAAGCGAATATCACCTCGCTTGTTCTGCAAGGTCACGAAGAGGGAATCAGTCAAGAAGAGCTCACAAAGGCAATTCTGATGCCTGATGTTCCAAGGCCTCCCGCGAAGTCAAACAAGCAAGCGCTTGTTTACATCAATCCACAGGCAAAGGAGTATATTTACGAATATGAGGATATTCCTAAAATAGAGCCAAAGGCCGCAGAGCTTCTGGAAACAAAGCTTGAAAAAATGGAAACGGAGATAAGTAACTTGCAACTGGCTTTGGTCGAGGCATATGAGCAAATCGAAAGACAAAAATAAGGAGGTCATAATGAAAGGCCTTTTTTTATTGTTGGCAAAAATATTGTGTAGAAAGGAGGAAAAAACTATGGCGGTAATCTATGCAACGCTTATTGTGAAGGGTTTGAAGAACATTGATGATGTTCCTCAGATTCTAAGAGTTAGAGTCCAGGAAATCTTAGCTGCATTGGAGCTTAATTAGCTTGAAAAGGCAGGAGTTTTCCTGCCTTTTTCAACTTAACAGAAAGGAAAAAGTTTAGTAATGAACAGAATAAGACCTGCTTATGTAATACTTGAGTATGGAATTGGTGAAGGAACAGAAAACCCTCTCGGATACGTCCCTAGTAATCAATTCAAAGATTCTTCAGAACACATGAGTCAGATTGCGGCAGTTATCAAAGAAAATGCGAAGTTTGATTTCAGAATAGTGTCTTTGCCTTATTCAAAAGCTGAAGAATGGCTCAAAGAGAATAGAACTGATGTATTTGTTCTCTCTGCAAGCGTGAGAGGCTTTTTGAACTCTGATTTCTTGAGGCAATTTAAAGATGATTTTTATATGACTTGCAGTGTCGGTAATAGTGCTTCAGAAGGTGAAGGATGGAACGCACAAAAAGATTACTTCACCGGCATCGGAGCTGTTGGAGAAGATAGAAAACTGAAGTCTTACTCATCATATGGTAAGGGTGTTGTTGACTTTGTCGGTGTGATTAAAAACGGATTTATAAGTTACACATATCAAGGGAAGACACATAAAAAGAGACTTGAAGGAACATCTTTCTCTTGCCCACAACACACAGCGCAAGTCATGAACTTAATGGTCGATTATTTCAATCGCTTCGGAGAAAAACCTAGCTTGTCAACAATCCTCACAATCCGTGATCGTTATACCGAGGATGTCTTGGAGCCGGGACGAGATCTTAAATCAGGACTTGGCATTTACACCTATGGTAAGAGTCATCTGGATGGGGTTAAAATCAAACAAGAAGAAATGCTGTTCGATTCCCTTGATGAGGTTCCGAAATGGGGGAAGTCCACAGTTGAAAAACTCATCAATCGAGGCGCCCTGAAAGGTGGCGGCAACGGCTTAAATCTAAGCTATCAAATGCTTAGAATCTATGTAACGCATGACAGGATGGGTTTGTACGACCTGGGAAAGAATTGTTGTCAGAAAGAATAGAAGGAGGAAGAAGATGACTATCACGTATGTTGTAATTGTGGCAATCGTCACGTATTGCTTTGGTGCAATCACAAAAACTTTCATTGATGTGATTCCGAACAAGTACATTCCGGCCCAAAATGTTTTGATTGGGCTTTTATCTGCGGCTATCTGCATTTATTTTAAAATCGAAACGGATATAGCACAAGCTTTTGTTTTGTGCATCGTTGCGGCAACGGGAGCTGGAGGCATCCAGGACCTGATCAATAAGAATAACTACAAACCGGCGCGTATGAAAAGGAGGGTAAAGTATGGGAAATAGTCCACTCGTGTCGTTTACAAAAATAAGTCCGAACAAGAATAGCCCTAGAAATCATGTGATTGATACTATCACGATTCACTGTACTGCCGGGCAAATGACTGCAGAAAGTTTGGGGGCTTGGTTTGCGAAAACATCCACTCAGGCTTCGTCAAATTACGGAGTCGATAAAGATGGCAGAATTGGCCTTTACGTGGAAGAAGGAGATAGGTCTTGGTGCTCTTCTTCTCCTAGTAATGATCATCGGGCGATAACTATTGAAGTTTCTTCAGACTCTTTCCATCCGTACAAAGTGACGGATAAGGCTCTTGCGAGTTTGATAGACCTTTGTGCTGATATTTGCAAAAGAAACGGCATTAAAGCGCTGAAATGGAAGGGTGACCCGTCTTTGATTGGTCAAGTTGAAAAGCAAAACATGACGGTTCATAGATGGTTTGCAAACAAGCCGTGTCCAGGCGAATATCTGTATAACCTACACGGTTATATTGCAAATGAAGTTAACAAAAGGTTAGCGCCAAAAACCTTGTCCGCTTGGGAAAAAGAAGTCAATGAAGCTTGTGATTGGGCTGTATCACAAGGTATCTCTGATGGGAAAAGACTTGATGAGCCTTTGCTTCGAAAAGAAGCGATAGTGATGCTTTATCGCTCACAAAAATGATTTAACAGTCCTTTCATGATTACTATCCTCAAAGCTTTAGTGATTAAGAAAGGATGAAAAAATGAATAGTATAATTGGCTGGGTAGGTGGAAAAAAACAGCTTAGAAATGAAATTATTTCTTTGTTCCCTGAAAATTTTAATATGTATGTTGAGGTTTTCGGAGGCGCAGCTTGGGTTTTATTAGGTAAGGAAAAACATGCTAAAGAAGAGGTTTACAATGACTACAACAAGGACTTGGTAAATCTCTTCCGATGCGTGAAGTATCATAGGCAGGAACTTGAAAAAGAGTTGGAGCTCACTTTGTCCTCAAGAGAAAATTTCAACTATTTTAAAGACTTGCTGGCACTTGATGGTTTAACGGACATTCAAAGGGCAGCAACCTTCTTTTATCTAATCAGACTCAGCTTTGGGAACAAAGGAGCAAATTACGCAACACGCGGCAAAAGCTTGAAAAAGCAAATCACAATGTTCCGGCAGCTTGCGACCAGATTTGAAAAAGTTGTTGTTGAAAACAAGGATTTTGAGGAGTTGATAAAACTATATGATAGATCGGACACTCTTTTCTACCTAGACCCGCCGTACCTTGGAACGGAAAATTATTACAACAATGCACGCCAAAAATACTTTACTTCAGAGGATCATATTCGTTTAAAAAATGCCTTGTCTATGGTTAAGGGCAAATTTCTTTTGTCTTATAATGACTGTGAGGTAATAAGGGATTTGTATAGTGAATATGACATCATAGAGGTTAAAAGGAAAGAAACCCTGTCAACAACAGGAAATAATAAGAAAGATTATGGGGAGCTTCTGATTAAAAACTACTAAAATATGTACTGAAAAACGCACAATTTGTACCGAAAAACGGACATTGTAGTGATTTGTATTTTATCCTTTGTTATGATGTAGCAGAGGATAGTAAACATGATAAAAAATCATTTATCAAAACTGCTTGGAGAACGCAAAATGAGTCAATCTGACCTGGCTCGCAGAACAGGGATAAGAAGACAGTTGATATCAGATATTTATCATGAAATAAACATTAATATAAATGTGAATCACTTAGACAAGTTGTGTGAAGTACTAGAATGTGATGTTTGTGATTTGATAACTTATCTCCCCTCTCCAAAAAAAAGAAAAACTGGTGAACAGTGAACGAAAAAAGGACCGTTTAAATTACTTTTCAAGAGTGTTTAAATGGTCCTTTTTTTATGGAATTTTGTCGTTTATTGTGTCCGAAAAACGAGGCTGCTTTTTTGTCGTTTATAACTTCCTTTTTGTGCAGTTTATTTTGTCCCGCTACAACAGGAGAGAAAAAACAAAAGTTTATATTCAGCTTATTCTTGAGGAAATTCGCTATTTTAGTTATTATTCCGCTTTTTGTGAAGGCAATTTTGAGAGATTGAACAATGCGATTTGGCAAAACGGTAAAGTGGATTTGCTGGAAGGAGCAATTGGCGGAATCGCCTATACGGGAAATATCATAAAAGGAATGTTTACCTGTTTTGCTTGCAATGATTTTGCGGTAATTGATTCTTTCGTTCCTCCTACATTACCGTTACTTCAGGAAACTTCCTATACGGATAATGTAATCAACCTGCTCTATTCGATTTATTATAAGGATAGTAAAAAATTGGAAGAATCGATATCGAAAGCCGAATCCTTCTTAACAAAGAAGAAGCTGATCGGAATAGAAGAATACTATGTTCGATTCTTCCTTTCACTTGCAGTCAAAGACGCGGGCGGAATCGAGGAATCCTTGCAAAAACTTTGTGAAGCATATCAAAAGCAGGGTTATCCTGTCAAAAAAATAGACAAATGTTTTGTTCCGGAGATACACGGTTTATATCGTTCGGTAAGACTTTTTGATGAAAGCCTGTTTGAAAAAATCAAATTTCCAACTCATAAATGTTTTCTGAAAGAATTTGAAGAGTGGCAACAAAAAAATAATTTTCCAAAGGGAGAGCAGTTCTATGAATATCCGGAAAATCTAAGTGTTGCAAATCGTATTTTACAAAGTTCCCTGCCGGTGATTCATTTCATAAATGTGAATCGAAAGCTTAGGATAGATGCAAAGAAATTTACCGAGGACTTGAGCAGATAGGAGGTAATATTGTGGAAAAATTGAAATTGAGCCTGTTACAAAAGTGGGAGCCGGACAAGCAGTACAGCTTTGTGCACAGTTCATCGCTGCTTACCGATGGAAGGGTGTTGATTTTGACAAGTGAAGAGGAAGATTGTTACAAATACTGCGTTCTTCTACTGTCGTCCTCAGGAATCAAGAAGGTGGCGGTTTGTGACTGTTCCGATGACGGAAGACACTACCCCGTACTTTTCGGCACCGGAGAAGGATTTGGAATCGTAACAAAAGGACAGGCGCTTGAATACTATACCGGAGATTTTTCTTCACCGGAAAGGATATTGATTCAAAATAGCGCTACTGATTTACAAAACATCGTTCCTCCAAAAGCACAATTGAGGTATTTTCAGGTTGTGTCGGATAGTTCGTTGATTCCGGTTTGCTTTGAGGACAACGTATATTATGGAGCTGCAAGATGCTACGCTCTTCTGAAATTTGATGCCAAAGCAAAGCGAGCTGAATGGACCTCTTTTTCTATGATAGATAAAACGGCATTTACACATCATGATGCAGAAACAGATGATATGCCAAAAATAGATAGCTTAAAAATGGCAAATGGGGAACTCTACGCTTTTATATCCGGGGAAAGCACGACCTCTGTCAATAAATGGGGCATGGATTATTATGCACTCGCAAAGATTTCTGCGGATGGAAGGGTAAGGGAAGTGATTTTGGAATCGGACAATTTGAAACGATTGGGTAAAAAAGGAGGAGTGAATGCACTGTTTACGGAATCTACCTATGTAATCATGACACCTCTTTTCAAAAATGATGATTGGAAGGGGAAACAAAAACTTTATTCGCTTACTGCAAGGGAGTATTTTGAGATTGGTCTTCCGAGAGGAATGACAAAACATAGGCTGGAAAATATCAGTGGTGATACATGCATTACCTCGCTTTATGACAGAGGACTGAAAGAAATTGCACTTTGTAAATTAGGCTAATGACAGCTATTATTGTGGGAAAATTGTTGGTGGAATGTATGATGAGTTGCCTGCACCAAAAGCAAAGAAAAAGAAATAATCATACTGCGGTTTGTAGAGATTGGTAATTTAGAAGTTGAGGGGGATGAAGACTTAAATGAATAAGTCTCGGTTTCCGGGGATAGCTTAAATGAGTTTCTGTTGGCGGCAACATTAAAAAATAAGAGGATAGAACGTGAGAGACTTACTTCAAATAATAGAGGAAAAGAAAGAAACCTTATCAAAACCAAGCTTAAAACTTGTAAATAAATTTTACAATAAGATAAAAGGGGGCAGTTATTTTGTAGACGACAAAAATATCGTAAAATTACGGGAGCTTGCAACTCCTGAAGTATGCACCTTTTTGCTTGAGTGTATACAGAACTATGATGAAACGACAAGAGACTATAGGGGACACCATGATGTCATCAGTCTTCGTTCCGTATGGGCTCTACTCGCTTTTTCAAGAGAAAAGGATGTTCTTGATTATTTTCATAATCTGATTTCTGGAGAAAGCTCAAATAAGAGATTTTATTTGCATTATTTACTTTCCTACTTCCGCCATGAGCTTGTGAAACATCCTTATGCGGATATGCTGATCGACTTCTATGAGAATCTGTCGAAGGAACTGACTTCTTATAAGCTAATGGAAGTCTTAGATATTACCCCGCCGGATAAATTTGGCTGGTCTGTAATGATAAATCTTATCAATTTTGGCGAATGGTATACGACAAACGGATTGACGAAGGAGGAAATGGAAAAACAATATACCTTGAGCATTTTCTTTGGAAGTCCGGGAACTCTTCATAGCACATTTTATATTGAAATTCAAAACAGTCTATCGGAAAAGCGTCAGAAAATACGATTTGAAGAATTTTCCGACAGCGGAGTATTTACTATAAACGTGAATGAAAAAGCCTTCCAAATGCCTGATTTATGTAAATTGGATTTATTTTTGAAAGAGGCGGAAAGCTATTTCGGCACAATCTTTCAGACAGATAAACCTGCATATCTATCGGTTTCGAAAGGAATCAGTAGAAAAAGAATCGAAAAATGGGTTAAGAATCGATTAGTGATTAGTGATTAGTGAATACAAGCTTTGGAAATTAAGGATATGCAGAAATTATGTATGCAATCATTTTTCAAATAGAGACAAAATCAGAAAAAGCAAAACTAAAAAAACATACGGTGCCGGCAAGAATGAAGATGCAGCTTGATGAAATGATAAAGTATGGGAAAAGTGATATAATGGGGTGGATGAGAAATTGATAAGTTAAAATTGTGAGAGGACTTACTATGAATTTTGAAAAAGAGTGGATATATCATTTTGCAAACCATGTATCAAAATCACTTTTGAGAAAAAAAGTGATAGGAAGGGGCAATTTTCTTTGGCACATTTTTTCGTGGAAGATTATTGATAAAGATAAGTATTTGATGGGAGATAGTGCAAGAAAAGAATTTGATAAAGTTGATAAATCTGAAGCCAAATACTTTTCATTATGGGAAGATAACCCATCTCTTAAATTGCTTGAGAAAGAAATGAATTCCGAATATATAGATAAATTTAGCGAAATGTATGTAGTAGCCTCCGATTGGTCATGGACATATATGAAGACGCATGAGGAAGACTGCGGACCATATTTTTACAGGCCGTGATGTTTGCAAGTCCCGTTTTGCGCACTAAAACAATGAAAAAACACCGGGAGGGGCAGTTTTTACATAGCAAGAAAATGCTGCAAAAGGGGCTATTAGGTGGTATAGTGGGAACAGGCTTAAAGAACTGTCTGAGAATTTAGGTAAAGAAACTATCGACCTTTACAATACTTCAGAAACAAGGAGCAATCAAAAGAGTTCCGGATTAAATTATCAAAAGACCGGGAAAGAGCTGATGAGTCAAGATGAGATTGCAGTTATGGACGGTGGGAAATGTATCTTTCAGCTTCGTGGTGTTCGCCCTTTCTTATCGGATAAATTCGACATCACAAAGCATAAAAATTATAAGCTCTTAGAGGACTACGACAAGAGAAATTTCTTTGATATTCAGAAGTATCTTGCCACAAGAGAAAAAGCAAAATTAAGAAAGAATACAGTGGTTACAAGAATGAATATTCAACTTGATTAAATGACAAAATATGGGAAAAATGATATAATGAAGTGAACGAGAAATTGACAAATTAGAAGTTGTTTTGATGAAAATTTATAGTGGAACATCTGTCAGAAATGGTAGATGTTTTTCTTTTGGATTGGATTGTTTCGGAACTAAGTGTGATGGGAATTTTCTGAACAATAATAAGAGTAAAAATAAACATTGACATCAATCTATGTATAGTGTACAATACTAAACATAGACAACTATCTATGCAAGGAGAAAATATGAATACAATAGACGTAGCATTAATTTGTAAAGCTCTGGGAGATAGTAACAGATTGCAGATTATCCAAATGCTCTCAGATGGGGAAAAATGCGGTTGTAAACTATTGGAGGCATTTGAAATTACACAGCCAACACTATCTCATCATATGAAAATTTTAAATGAATGTGGATTGGTGAATTACCGGAAAGAAGGTAGATGGCATCATTATTCCTTGAATTGTGAGACCTTGAATACTTTTAAAACTTTTGTTGAAGGATTATCTTGCTACAAAGAAGAAAGCGGGTGCAGTCAATGATGATTTGGGATTTTATTCAAAACCAGATTCTGGGAATGAAGTGGATGAATACACTAATTGGAAATCTATTAGAGAAAGCGGGCGTTGATACTTCAGGCAGAATGGGGGGAAGTGTACAGTTTTTCCTATATGATGTTTTGAAGATTACGATACTACTTTGCATCTTGATTTTTATGATTTCATATATTCAAAGCTACTTTCCACCAGAGCGAAGCAAGAAGCTTATGGGGCGTTTTCATGGAGTGTGGGCAAACTGTATTGCGGCATTGCTTGGCACAGTGACACCATTTTGTTCCTGCTCGTCTATTCCACTTTTTATCGGATTTACCAGTGCGGGGCTTCCATTAGGTGTGACATTTTCCTTTTTGATTTCATCGCCAATGGTAGACTTAGGGAGCCTTATTTTACTGATGAGTATCTTTGGTTCTAAAGTTGCTATCGCATATGTGATTTTAGGGCTTGTTATTGCGGTGATAGGTGGAACGATTATTGAAAAACTGGATTTAGAAAATGAAGTGGAAGAGTTTGTTCGAAAAGCGAATGCAGTCGATATCGATATGGATGAACCGACGCAAAAAGAAAGGATTTCTTTGGCAAAACAACAAGTTATAGACACATTTAAGAAAGTATTTCCCTATATTTTGATTGGCGTTGGAATAGGAGCTGTTATTCATAATTGGATTCCAAAGAGTTGGGTAGAAAAGATCCTTGGCAGTAATAATCCATTTGGTATAATTCTGGCAACGCTGGTTGGTATTCCTATGTATGCAGATATTTTTGGTACGATACCGGTAGCAGAGGCACTACTTGCAAAAGGTGCACAGCTTGGAACAATTTTAAGCTTTATGATGGGTGTAACTACACTTTCCTTACCGTCAATGATTATGCTTAGAAAAGCAGTAAAACCGAAGTTAATCGGGATTTTTATTGTTATATGTACTGTTGGAATTGTTATTGTAGGCTATTTCTTTAATAAAATTCAGTATCTATTAGTTTAGAAAAATATAAGAAAAAAGGGAGATTGAAATTATGAGCTTATTTAGAAAGAAAAAAGAGGAAAAGGAAATGGTTAAGGAACAATCTAGCTGCTGTGGAGGAACTTGTAATGAAGAAAGTGTTGAGGAAGCGAAGGAAACTCTTTCATCTGGAGCAAGTGTCAAAGTTCTTGGTGGCGGTTGTGATAAATGCAATGCATTGGAGAAGAATGTGAAAGAAGCACTTAGCGAACTTGGCATGACGGATGAAATTGATCATGTTGCTGATTTTGGTCAGATTGCAGCAATGGGAGTTATGAGCACACCTGCTCTGGTTATTGATGATAAAGTTGTTTCAATGGGGAAAGTATTAAGCAAGGATGAAGTGATAAAGGCATTAAAGAAAATAAGGGGATAGGTATGAAGAAAGTAGCGTTCATTTGTGTCCATAATTCACGCAGAAGTCAGATTGCAGAAGCATTGGGAAAGCATTTTGCATCCGATGTATTTGAAAATTATTCTGCCGGAACGGAAACAAAGCCACAAATCAATCAGGATGCAGTTCGTATTATGAAAGAAATGTATGGTATCGATATGGAGAAAGCACAGTATTCAAAGCTAATTTTGGATATACCAGAGCCGGATATTGTTATTTCTATGGGATGTAATGTTGGATGTCCTTTCATTGGAAGACCATTTGATGATAACTGGGGATTGGATGATCCGACTGGAAAATCAGATGAAGAATTCACTGAAATAACCAGCCGGATAGAACCTAAAATAAAGAATTTGATAGATAGAATGAAATAGACAACTCCCAGTTTGTCGCAGTAAAACAACTAAGTAAAACCACTAAGAGGAAGTAAAAGCAAATAGCCGATACTTCCCTTTTTAATGCTTAAAAATAAGGAGGATACGATGAGAATAAGGAACAGATCCGCCCACTATATCGGTGGAAATAATCAGAATACGAAAGGATAAGGAAATGGACAAAGAAAAAATGATTAACATCAATGCCGGTCTTTTGGAAGAGCCGATGTGATTAGCTTTGATGATGATTATGGAAAGGAAGAAGATGAGCGAAATTAAGTTAAAAGATGAAAATGCAATGAATGGACTTTATGATGAAATAAAGACCTTAGTCATTCATTCAAGAAACCACATTGTAACGGAAATAAATTCGACATTACTCCAAACTTATTGGGAGATTGGCAAGAGGATCGTTACGAATGAGCAAAATCATTCTGAAAGAGCAGAATATGGAAGAGCTTTACTGAAAGGTTTATCTAAGATGCTGACTAAAGAATTTGGGCGTGGATTTTCAGTTTCCAATCTACAATTTATGAGGAGATTTTACCAAGAATATGAAATTCAACAGACGCTGTCTGTTAAATTAAGCTGGTCACATTACAGTGAGTTATTATCAATTTCTGATGGAAACATCTACTTTTTTTTAGTCAGGATGCTGAGTGATGAAGAAGAAAGCAGATGAAAACAAGAGAATGAAATCGTTATCAATTACTAATCATACTTGACAAATGATAGGTTTTGTTTTAGAGTGAAAGTGACAAGCTTACAAAGTAATTGCGTATGTTTTCGTTAGCCGACTTTTATTCTCGAGAGTGAAGAGGAGGTGTGAAGTATGAGTAAAAAACTTATCGTGTGCTTGTTCTCTTTGTTATTTCTATTGTTTTCTCAAACTCAAAAGGTTTTGCGGGCTGATGAAGTTCAGAACCTCGGCGAGTTTTCCAATCTTTCTTTGCCCGGATTCGTGTATGAGGAAATGGTCGATTTTAGAAAACAATCTACTGTTCCTATTGAACTGAAGAATGCGAGCCTGAAAATAGGCGAAAAAGTTATCCTTAGCGGTGATTTAGTCTACGATAACAAGACTCACCCCTTGCTCCTATCGGGGGATTTGTATCCGTTCGATGCCGGAATTTATGAAAACAACTTGGTCTTGGGAGACTTGAAAGCGAGTGATGACAGATTTGAGGTCATAAACTTTAGAGTCTATGGACAAACGGATGAGAACGACTTATTGCCTTCCAATCAGAATTTATTAAACGAAGCAACTTTATCTCTGGCAATCAAGGATTTGGAAAGTGGGAAGGTAATTTTTATCCAGTCCCGAGTAGAAAAGGAATGTTTCGATTCTTTGTTCTCCAAGTCAAGCAACTTTGTGCAAGAGCTCAACCTGGATGAAAGAAGCAAGAGCAAAAAGTTGTTGGAGCTCTTTATGTACGAGAAGCCGGAAGGGGGTTCTTCCGAATCATCGAGCAGTGCAGAATCTCACGGCGTGGACGCTTCCTTCGGTTCCGGCGAAGGTGCATCTCAAGAGGAATCTTCAATCAGTAAAATTCCCGCGCCAAAAGGACTTGCGAATGAAAAGACATATTTTGGTTTGAGTACCCTCATCCTTCGCTCTCTTTGTGTTATTTTTGGGGTGAAGTTCTAACGGAAACGCAAATGAGCACCTTGGAACGAAGTTGCAAGGCGTGAAAGAGTCGATGCTAAGATTTAGCACCGATGTGATGCACACGATGAAGAAGAATCATGTAATTCCCCTGCTGAAAGGGAATAAAGCTGCTCCGGGAGGGGCAGTTTTTACATAGCAAGAAAATGCTGCAAAAGGCACTTCAAGCTGCAAAAGACTTTGACGAAAGCGAAATTCCGTATTAAAATAGGCATGATAGAAAACAGTTTTCGGCTTGCAAAGGAGGCGCGGGAATGAAAAAAATGTTGGCCCTGTTTCTGATTGCGATCCTCGTTTTGGCGGGTTGCAGATCCGGGAAAGACGAGATTCGCATGGATGGGATGAAGGACGGAGTCTACGAGACGACTGCGGACGGACATGAAGGAAAAATCAAGGTAGCGACGACCGTACAGGACGGGAAGCTCGCAAAGATAGAGGTTTTGGAGAGCATGGAGTCGGACGATATCGGAAAGCCGGCGATGGAGATTCTCAGAACAAAGATCGTGGAAAAGCAGACTTTGTCAGTGGATGCGGTGACCGGGGCGACCTTCAGCAGCAATGCCCTCAAGGAAGCCGTGAAACTCGCGATTTTAGAGGCGAAGGGGGATCTTGAGGGATTCAACAAGGAAGTCGACAAAGAGGCGGGCGAAGCGATTGAAAAGACTGCGGATGTCGTAGTAATCGGAGGTGGCGGTGCAGGTCTTTCGGCGTCGGTCGCGGCGGCCGAGAACGGCAGCAAGGTCATTTTGATTGAAAAGACCCCGATTTTGGGTGGAAACACCGTCAGGGCCGGCGGCGCTTACAACGCAGTCGATCCCGAAGGGCAGAAGAAGCTCGAGGCGGCAAACGAGGCAGCGATGGCTTCGGTGGAGGACTTGCTGAAAGAAGAAGAGAAATCGGAGCTTCACAAGAAGTGGAAGGAACAGTTGAAAATAGACCTGGAAGAGTACAGGAAGGGCGGGCAGCAGCATCTGTTTGATTCCGTTGCCCTACACATCCTGCAAACCTACAAAGGCGGGGACTACGAAGGAAACCTGGAACTGATTGAAAAATTGGTTCAAAACTCGCTTCCGACCCTTAAATGGCTGGAATCCAACGGCATGATCTGGAAGGAAGAGATCGCGACCGTTCCGGGCGGTCTGTGGCCGAGGGCGCACATTCCTAAGAATGCGGCGGGCGGAGACTTTATCGCGACCAATCAGGCGAAGGCCGAAGAACTCGGCGTGGAGCTGATGATGAGTTGCACCGGAAAAGAGCTGATTATGAAGGACGGCAGAGTCGTGGGTGTCCTTGCCGAACTGGAGGACGGAACGAAGGTGACCCTGCACGCGAACAAGGCGGTCATCATTGCGAGCGGCGGATTTGCAGGCAACAAGGAAATGCGCCAACACTACGACCCGAGCCTTCTTGAAGATTTGGGGACGACCAACTCACCGGCAATCATGGGCGACGGGATTGTGATGGCGGAGAAAGTTGGCGCCAAGCTTGTCGGCATGGAATTTATCCAGTGCCTCCCTTGGGGAACCCCGAAGACCGGCAGCCTGAACGGCTGGATGGGCGGAATCGGCGTGGAATACTACTACCAGGTGAACTCGGACGGCAAGCGATTTATGGCGGAAGACGGCAGAAGAGATGTGATGACAAAGGCCCTCCTGGAGCAGAAGGGCGCGCTCAGCTATGTCATCACCGACACGAATCGGGAATCCGAACACTCCGAGGTCAACTTGTGGGGTGACAATATTGAAGAACTCGTGAAGAGCGGCAAGGTATTCCGCGCCGACAGCATCGAGGAACTCGCAAAGCAAATCAAGGTGGATCCGAAGGTTTTGCAGGAGACGCATGAAGCCTTCAACGCCTCTGTGGAATCCGGCGTGGATGCGGAATTCGGCAGAAAACTCTTTGGAGATAAGATTGACAAGGCGCCGTTCTACGCTTCACCGAGGATGCCTACCGTGCACCACACCATGGGCGGAATCCAAATCGATCTGCAGGCGAGGGTGCTGGATAAGGACGGCAAGGTCATTCCGGGACTCTATGCGGCAGGCGAGGTGACCGGCGGAATTCACGGAAAGAACAGGCTCGGCGGAAACGCTCTGGTAGATGTGCACTTGTTCGGGCGCGAGGCCGGCAAGAACGCAGCGAATGAGGAGCCGCAAAAATAGCCGGTAGCGAGGCGCGGACAAGAATCCGCTTGAAGATGAGGACCTGCTTTCCTTGTGTAAGCAGGTCTTTTTCGGGTATATATAAAAGATTGAAACTGCTGTTTGTCGGAATGAAAAGGGAGATTGAGATGCAGAAAAAGAAGCTATTGTTCGTCTGTTTGGGAAACATTTGTCGTTCGCCGCTCGCCCATGCGGTGTTTGAAAGCAAGGTCAGGGAAAGCGGTTTGGAAGACAGGTTTGAGATTGAATCCTGCGGCATCGGCGATTGGCATGTGGGCGAGATGCCCGATGAGAGGATGATTGCGGAGGCTAAAAAACACGGGATTGTGATGGATCATCCGGGCAGAACCCTGCAGGAGACGGATGTGGAATACTATGACCTGATTCTTCCGATGGACACCGCCAACAAGAAGGACCTCCTGTCTCACGCGACGGAGGAGCAGGCGGAAAAAATTCAGCTGTTCCGAACCTTTGACCCGGAGACCGAGGACGAATTTGCGGAAGTTCCGGATCCTTACTACGGCGGGCCCGAGGGCTTCACCCACGTTTATGAAATCGTGGACAGAACCTGTGATGTCCTGCTGGAATACCTGACAAAGTAGGGAATGACGAGCGATTGAGTGAAAAAATGGAGAAACTATGAGCATATTAACCGTAAAGAATTTGAGCCACGGCTTTGGAAACAGAGCCATTTTTGACAACGTGTCCTTCCGCATGTTGAAGGGCGAACACATTGGGCTGATCGGCGCGAACGGCGAAGGAAAGTCGAGCTTTATGAGCATCATCACCGGCAAATTGATGCCAGACGCGGGAAACATAGAGTGGGCGAAGAATACGAGGGTCGGCTACCTCGACCAGCACGCGGTTCTGAGCGAGGGATTGACCGTCAGAGAGGCGCTGAAGGGCGCATTTTCCTTCCTCTTCGAGATGGAGGACAAGATGAATCAAATCTGCGAGGATCTGGGCACGGCCTCCGATGAGGAGATGGACGCGTTGATGGAGGAGCTCGGAACCATCCAGGACATGCTCACGGCTCACGATTTTTACATCATCGATGCGAAGGTGGAGGAGATTGCCAAGGCGCTCGGGATCGATGAAATCGGTCTGGATAAGGACGTGACCCAGCTTTCGGGCGGTCAGAGAACCAAGATTTTGCTCGCGAAACTCCTACTTGAAAAGCCGGACATCCTGCTCCTGGACGAGCCGACCAACTACCTGGACGAGTCGCACATCGAGTGGCTGAAGCGCTATCTACAGGAGTATGAAAACGCTTTCATCCTGATTTCGCACGATATTCCGTTTCTGAACAGCGTGGTCAACATCATCTACCACATGGAGAGCCAAAACCTGGAGCGCTATGTAGGCGACTACAACAAGTTTATGGAAGTCTACGAGATGAAGAAGAGCCAGCTCGAGTCGGCTTACAAAAGACAGCAACAGGAAAAGGCGGAGCTCAAGGACTTTATTGCCAGGAACAAGGCGCGGGTTTCGACCAGAAATATGGCGATGTCGAGACAGAAGAAGCTCGATAAGATGGAGGACATTGAACTGATTCGGGAAAAACCGAAGCCGAGCTTTCACTTTATGGAGGCGAAGACTTCCGGAAAGCTGATTTTTGAGGCGAAGAACCTGATTATCGGCTACGATGAACCCCTATCGAGACCGATCGATATGCTCATGGAGCGGGGCGACAAGATTGTGCTCAGCGGTGCGAACGGCATCGGAAAGACGACCCTTTTGAAGAGCCTGCTCGGCTTGATCAAGCCGCTCGAGGGCAGCGTGAAAGAGGGCGAATCGATTGAAATCGGCTACTTTGAGCAAGAGGTGAAAGAGACGAACAAGAACACCTGTATCGAGGAGATCTGGCAGGAATTCCCGTCGCTTTCGCAGTACGAGGTGCGCTCGAAACTCGCAAAATGCGGGCTGACGACCGAGCACATCGAGAGTCAGGTCAGGGTGCTGAGCGGAGGGGAGCAGGCCAAGGTGAGGCTCTGCAAGATTCTGAACCGCGAGAGCAATGTCCTCCTGCTGGACGAGCCGACCAACCACTTGGACCAGGCGGCCAAGGATGAACTCAAGCGGGCACTGATTGACTACAAGGGCAGCGTGCTCCTGGTCTGCCACGAACCCCACTTTTACGAGGGGATTGCGAATAAGGTCATCAACTGCTCGGATTGGGCGCTCAGAGGATAAAAAAACACGAAAGATTGGAAACACACAAACACTATGGAAGATAAACGAATTAAGATTTTAAGAGATATGGACACCGGCAAGGCCATCAGCAAGCTCTCGATTCCCGCAATCATCGGCTTTATGGTCATGGCGGCCTACAACATCGCCGACACGATTTTTGTGTCGTGGTGGAACTACAAGGGCGCGGCTGCCGTGCAGGTCGTCTTTCCGATTATGATGGCGGCCTCGGCGATCGGGCTTTCCTTTGGAATCGGCGGAGGCTCCTACATTTCGAGGCTGCTCGGCGAGAACAGGCGCGAGAATGCGGACTCGGTGGTCACCACCTCTCTGATTACGGGCATTGGGGTAGCCGTGCTTTACATCGGGGGCTGCTTCCTGTTTATGGAAGAGCTGGTTCGCATGTTCGGCGCGGAGGGCGAGATGGTCGCCCTGTCCGTGGATTACGCGAACTGCATCGTGCTCGGCACCATCTTTGTCATACCGAGCATGGTGCTGAACAACTCGCTCCGGGCGGAGGGCAGCGCAAAGTATTCGATGACCGGCATGGGCCTGGGATCCCTGATCAACATTGCCCTCGACCCGATCTTCATCTTCACCTTTGATATGGGGATAGAGGGAGCGGCGATTGCGACCATCCTGTCGCAGGGGATTTCCTTCGCCATTCTATACTATTTTTATTTGAGAAAAAAGACCGTACTTGAGATTAAACTCAAGTACTTTAAACCGAGTCGGGAGCTCTATTCCGAGATTTTAAAAATAGGCCTGCCGACCTTCTTCCGTCAGATGCTCTTCAGCGTCTCGATGGGTCTGCTCAACGAGGGAGCGAGGGCCTTAGGCGGCGACTACCTGCTCTCCGCGATGGGAATTGCAATCAAGGTCACCTCTTTTCAGGGTTTCATCATTTTTGGCCTGGGGCAGGGCCTACAGCCCGTGGTCGGCTACAACTACGGGGCGAAGAACATGGAGCGGGTCTTTTCCGCGCAAAAACACGGCTTTGTCAAGTCCTTCCGCGCATCCCTGCTGGTGGGCGTGATCATGGTCGTCTTTGCAAGGCAGATTATGATGATTTTCACCGATGAACAGAGGGTTATTGAATACGGCATTTTGGCGATTCGCAGCCTGTCTTACGCATCCATCTTCATGTCGATTTCCAACAATATTTCGGTCGTCTTCCAGTCCGTCGGGCACGCGAAGGCGGCACTCCTGTTTTCGATTTTAAGGCAGGGCGTCTTCCTGATTCCTGCGATTCAGTTCATGCCTCGCTTCTTCGGATTCAGCGGCCTGGTGAACGCCCAGCTCGCGGCCGATGTGTTGACCCTGCTCGCTTCCCTGCTCTTTTATGTGCCGTACATCCGAGGCGAGATGGCAAAGGCGAGCTCGGTTTAAGGCGAGAGCTCCTTTACCAAATATTTCAATGCTTCGCCGCTTTTTTAAAATTCTTTTCGGCCTGGGCAAGGTCCACCTTGCTTTTGTTCAGTCCGTACAGATGGGCCCTTCCCGTATCAAAGAGTTGATCCCTGTCCTCCATACAAGCCGTCAAACTCAGCAACAAGAACACGAGTAAGAGTGCGCGCAGTGTGTTCATAAGACCTCTCGGTATACAATTATTCTCAATTAGTCCGATATCTGAATGATACGCTCTGCGTCACGCGCTTGCAAGGGGTTTATCCGAATGTTAATAGATTCGTCCGCGGGAAGATTCTCGCCGGGGGAAGTTTCTCTTTGACCCATTCAAAAATCCATGTTTTTGAGCTTGCGGGAGCTGGGTAAAGGATAGGTGAGGTAAGAAATCTTACCAATCATATAAAGTATCGGTTTAACGAAATAGATAAAGGAGTTAGCTATGGAAGGAAATCAAAGAGCACACCATCACGGCGCACAACCGTGCCGTTGTCACGCAACCGTTAAAATTACTGTTCCGGGAGCACCTGCGAGCGAAGGCATTGTAGGGGGAAAAGTTTGTACCTGCGGAAAGTCGAGGCCTGCCGAAGCGGAGGAAGAAGAACACCCCGCCCGCGCCCATGATGCAGCTGCGCACGCGCACGATCATGGGCAGGACGCTTGTGCGCACGATCACGGACACGCTCAGGAACACTCTCACGGGCACGCTCATTCCCACGGCGGGCATGGACACGGCCACCACGGTCACGGGCATTCCCACGCGGGTCACGCCCACTCTCATGCGCTTCAGAGTTTGGATGCGGTAAATCGGGCGTTTTATATTGGAATCGCCTTAAACTTAATCTTCACCATCGTGGAATTTATCATCGGATATTCCACCAATTCTCTTGCCCTTTTGGCCGACGCCAGTCACAATCTCAGCGACGTGGCGAGTCTGCTCATCTCTTTGATCGGACTCAAGTTGGCGCAGAAGGTCTCCAATTCCATGTATACTTACGGCTACAAGAAGGCCTCGATTTTGGCGTCTTTAATCAACGCGATCATCCTGGTCTTTATTGCGGTGAACATCAGCATAGAGGCGGTGGAACGCATGCGGCATGCCCCGGAACTTTTGGGAACGCCGATCATCGTCACGGCCCTCATCGGGGTTGTCATCAACTCGCTTTCGGCCTTTTTGTTCTTCAGCGGGCAGAAGCATGACATCAACGTGAAGGGTGCATTTTTGCACCTTTTGGCCGACGCGGTGGTCTCTCTGGGCGTCGTCGTTTCGGGCTTCATCGTCTTCTACACCAATCTGGATATCATAGACCCCATCCTCAGTATGATCATCGCAATCGTGGTGTTGGCATCCACCTGGGGGCTGCTCAAAGAGAGCATCCGCTTGACCCTGGACGGGGTGCCTAAGAATGTGGATGCCGAGAGAATCAAGGAAATCCTGCTCCACAACGACAAGATTGAATCTTTTCACGATTTGCACATCTGGGCGCTCGGAAGTTCACAGAACGCGCTGACGGTGCACATCATCATCAAAGAGAACTTGGGCATCGACGAGCTGGTGGAAATCAAGAATGCGATCAAGAAGCAGCTCAGTCGGGAAAACATTTGGCATGCGACCATAGAAATTGACAACTCGGGAGCCTGCGAGTATTCCTGCTGATCGGCCTTTGTCTTTCGCCTTTGTATTGGGATGATTTTGATGTATAATGTAGATTGGACTCGGCGTCTCTCGGGGCGCCGGGTTTGAGTTTGGAAAAAACGGAATGGAATCGGCTTATCAGCTGATAAAATAGTAGTTGAAAACTTCTCAAAGGGCAGCCCGTTCGGACGTCCGGGAGAAGGCGGATATAAAGAAGCTTCGAGAACCCGGAAGGCGGATCGAAGCGAGAACGGAGGAATCGGATGAGTGGCGAATATGCGAAGGATTTGGCGCGTTTTATTGACGCGTCTGTCAGTCAGTTTCACGCGGTGAAGGTCGCGGAGGAGAGGCTGCTGGAGAAGGGCTTTATCAAGTTGGACAAGGGGGAGAAGTGGACGCTGCAACAGGGTGGAAAATATTTTATCACCAACAATGCGAGCGCGCTGATCGCCTTTGAAACGGGTAGCGGGGAACTTGCGGAACATGGCTTCCGTCTGCTGGGTTCGCACACCGACTCGCCGACCTTTCGGGTGAAGCCGAATCCAGAGATTTTGCAGGAAAACGCCTATTTAAAGCTGAACACCGAGGTCTACGGCGGGGCGATTCTGAACACCTGGTTCGATCGGGAACTCTCGCTTGCGGGCAGGGTCAGCCTCAGAAGTGAAGATCCGTTTCACCCCGAGGAGAGGCTGGTCAACATCGATCAGGACTTGTTGATTATTCCGAGCCTCTGCATCCACATGAATCGCGAGGTCAACGAGAGCAACCCGATCAACAAGCAAAGCCACGTCCTTCCGCTCCTCGCGACGGTAAAGGAAACGCTGGAAAAGGAAAACCTGTTGGTGAAGCTGCTCGCAAAGGAGCTCGGGGTCGATGCGGGCGAGATTCTGGACTTTGAGCTTTACCTCTACAACCGGCAAAAGTCTTCGATTATGGGGCTGCATGACGAGTTCATCAGCGCCGCCAAGCTCGATAACCTGGCGATGGTGCACGCGAGCCTTTGTGCCCTCTTGGAATCGAAGCCGTCAAAGGCCTGCAAGGTGATGGTCGCCTATGACAACGAGGAAGTCGGCAGCATGACCAGACAGGGTGCAAACAGTCCGATGTTGCGGGACCTTTTGGAGCGCATCTGTTTGGCGATGGGGCTCGATGCGGAGGACTTTCACAGGGCGATCAGTAAGTCCGTCATCATCAGCGCGGACATGGCGCACGCGGTTCACCCGAACTACGCGGACAAGTCCGACCCTACCAACAGACCGATTCTAAACGGCGGGCCGGTCGTGAAGCGCTCGGCGTCCTTCTCTTACACCTCGGATGCGATCAGCATTGCGATGTTCAAGCAGCTCTGCGAGGAGGCGAAGGTGCCGTGCCAGGACTTTGTGAACCGTTCGGACATGCGCGGGGGCTCGACAATCGGGCCGATCAACTCGCAGAATTTGGATATTTTATCGATCGATGTCGGAAATCCGCTCCTCGCGATGCACTCGGTCAGAGAGTTAGGCGGGGTCAAGGATCACGAGGATATGATCGCGGTCATGAAGGCGTTTTATTCGTTATAAAAGAAGGGCGGCAGGGTCGGCGAGCTGCCGATCAAAAAGGGGAATCAGATGGAAATTGTAAGTAAGATAGCAAAGGAACTCGGCGTATCGGAGAAGCGTGTCGCGGCCGCGGTGGCGCTGATGGATGAGGGCAACACCGTGCCGTTCATCGCCCGCTACAGGAAAGAAGTCACGGGGTCTTTGAGCGACCTCGAACTCCGCGAGATTGAGAGCAAGCTCAGCTCGTATCGCAACCTGGAGAAGAGGCGCGAGGAGATCATTCAGTCGATCACCTCACAGGAGGCGATGACGCCGGATTTGTTGCAGAGCATACAGGAGGCTTCGACGCTTTCACAGCTGGAAGACTTATATCTGCCGTACAAGAAAAAGCGCAACACAAGGGCGGAGAAGGCCAAGAAGAAGGGCTTGGAGCCGCTCGCGATCCGCATTTACCTACAGGAAAAACATCTGATTCCCGAGCAGGAGGCGCTCGCCTTTCTGAATCCGGAGCTCGAGGTAAACAGTGTCGAAGAGGCCTTGGCAGGGGCATCCGACATCATCGCCGAGATGATATCGGACAACGCCGATGTCAGGGGCGCGCTCAGGACCTTCATCCGCGAGCACGGCGTTATCCGATCGACGAGCGAGGACAAAGACGGCGTATATGCCGCCTACAGCGACTTCTCGCAGCGGGTCAAGGACATGGTTTCGCACAGGGTTCTGGCGATCAACCGGGGCGAGAAGGAGGGCATCTTGAAGCGGCATATCGCCGTGGATGAGGACGCCGCGCTGGACCTGCTCTACAGGACAATCGGGGCGCGGGGCTCTCATCCGTGTGCGGACTTTGTCCGTCGCTCGGCGGCGGATGCCTTTGGCAGATTGCTCTTTCCTTCGCTTGAAAACGAGGCCTTCAGCAAACTCTTTGAAGACGCGTCCGAGCAGGCGATCAAGGTTTTCGGGCTCAATCTGAAACCGCTGCTCATGCAGGCGCCGGTGGTCGGTGAGACGGTCATGGGCTTTGACCCCGCCTATAGAACCGGCTGCAAGATTGCGGTTGTGGATGCAATGGGCAAGCTCCTCGATACGACAGTGGTTTATCCGACCCCTCCGCAGAACAAGATTGCGGAAGCGGAAAAGGTTCTCAGCGCCCTCATCAAAAAGCACGGGGTTGGCGTGATCGCCATCGGAAACGGAACCGCGACCAAGGAGTCGGAAATCTTTGTTGCCGAGCTCAGCAAAAAGAGGAATGCGGAAGATGCCGCGCGCAATCTCAGGTATGCGGTGGTCAACGAGGCCGGCGCTTCGGTGTACTCGGCCTCCGCCCTCGGAGCGCAGGAGTTTCCGAACCTGGATGTCTCGCTGCGAAGTGCGGTTTCGATTGCAAGGCGCCTGCAGGACCCGCTGGCGGAGCTGGTGAAGATCGACCCCAAATCCATCGGCGTGGGGCAGTACCAGCATGACATGCCGCAGAACCGGCTCAGCGAAGTGCTCAGCGCGGTGGTCGAGGACAGCGTGAACTCGGTCGGCGTGGATGCGAATACCGCTTCGGCTTCGCTCCTCTCTTATGTTGCCGGAATCGGCCCGGCTCTCTCAAAGAACATCGTTTCCTACCGGGAATCGGTCGGAGGATTTCAGTCGAGAAAGGACTTTCTGAAGGTTCCTAAATTAGGCAAAAAGACCTATGAACAGTGTGCGGGGTTCATGCGGGTTTCCGGCTCGGAGGAGTTTTTGGACAACACCGCGGTACACCCGGAGTCGTACAAGGCGACCAAAAAAATCATCGCCCTCTGCAAGTATGACAAGAAGGGGACTCCCGATTTTTCGGATATCGATGCGAGAATCAAGGAATACGGCGAAGAAAAACTCGCCGCGGAAGCGGAGCTCGGCCTGCTGACGCTGAAGGACATTGTGAGCGAGCTCAAGAAGCCGGGAAGAGACCCGAGGGAAAGTCTGGGCGGGATTCAGCTTCGCTCGGAGCTTCTGAGCGTGGAGGACTTGAGCCCGGGTATGGTTTTGGAAGGTGTGGTCAGAAACGTTGTGGACTTCGGCGTCTTTGTGGACATCGGCGTGCATCAGGACGGTTTGGTACACATCTCAAAGATTTGCAACAAGTTCATCAAGCACCCGTCCGAAGTCTTGAAAGTCGGCGACTTGGTCACCGTAAAGGTGGAGGAAGTCGATGCCGCCAGAAATCGAATTTCGCTGAATATGCGGGATGTTTAGGAATAAGATAGCTTCGCTGTTGTGATCATTTGAGCCCGGTCGGCCTCTAAACCAAATCGGAACGGAAGCCGACGCTTACTCGCGCGGGCTTCTTAAAATTTGTACCTGTCTGTGTCTGCAATCTTCTCCGCAGCCGATCACGACGATCTTGCCGCCTCCCATGGTGGCAATTTCCTGTTCGATTTCCTGAAAGCGAAGGTCGCGCTCCTTCATCGAGTACACGCAGCCGCAGTAATCCTGCCGATACAGACCGAGTTGATCGGACAGCTCGACCGAGCGCTTGAAGCCGCCCTTCTTTTTGAAGTCGGACGGAAGGTGTTTGACACCGACGGCTTCGGCCACTTCCTCTCCGATGCGGTTGATATCCTGCGAATTTTTGTGCGGGCTGATGCTGAGCGTGGTCGCAAAGTAGTCGTAACCCAGCTCCTTAGCCAGTTCCGCGGCTCGCTCCAAACGAAAGCGGTAACAGTTACAGCAGGCTGCTCCGCCCTCCCGTTCCTCGGCTCTCGCGCCCGACTCTCGGTAAAAGATCGAGGTCTCGTAGTCCCCTTCGATGAAGTCCAAACCGTTGCGGTTCGGCATTTTTTTGATAAATTCCTTTTGCTCTTCGACTCTGCGTAAATATTCTCCTCTTGGATAAATATTGGGATTGTAAAACAGCACGGTAATCTTGAAGTATTCGGACAAATACTCCACGCAATAGCTGCTGCAAGGCGCGCAACAACTGTGAAGCAGGACGGATTTGACCTCTCCGTTCAGCCTCGCTATCAGCTTGTCCAGTTCTTTCTGGTAGTTTATCTTGGGAAGCGTCTTCCCCTGTTCCGTCTGTTTCAATGTTTCTTATCCCATTCCTTTTCTATTTCGGCTTCCCGTTTCGGCTCGAGGGCGTTCCTGACGCATCCGCCCTGTTTGCCTCTGCCCGAGGCCCGCTCCCCCGGGTGCACCCAGTCTAGCACAAAAGAGACGCTTTTACAAATCCCTGCGCTTGAGCCCTTTCTTTGAGCAAAAGAGCCGCCCCCGAGCACCCGCGGAATGTGCCCTTGTCCGAACGCAGGACCCGCCGATGTCCAAGAAAGAGGCTTCCGTTCCTTGTTTCCTGGAATAAAAAGCGAGATCAAGCATTGACAGGCGGCTTCTCCTCGTGTATACTATAAACGCGGTTATGATAACCGCGTTTTTTTTGGGAGGAAACTTTGAACAAAAGAGTAAACGATATGTTGCAGTTCCGCTGCCCGCGCTGGGAGGAGCTGCCGGACAAGCGCCTTCTCTCATCGCAGCTCATCGGCTACATCAACGAATCTTTGGGCGCATTATTTTTGGGAGAGAGCGTACTTACCAAGTCGATGATACAAAACTACTTCAAGTGGGGCATTTTGCCGATGATCGAGGGCAAGAAGTACAGCAGGGAGCAGATTGCTTACCTAATCGTGATCAGCATCTACAAGCAGGTGGTTTCCATTAAGGATATAAAAAAAGGGGTTTTGCTTCAGCAGAGCATAACCGGTATAGAACAGTCTTACAATCACTTTGCGGAAGTCTTGGAGCAGTCGCTTCGGGAGAGCTTTTCGGGTCTTGGAGGCTCAGGTGAGGTTTTTGTGCCCGCAAGGCTGAGCAGGAGAGAGTATTTGGGAATCGATACCATCACATATGCGTTTTCGTTTCAGTTGCTTGGCAGAATGATACTGGAAGCGAGCGGAACGAAAACGCTCGCGGAGTAGGAAGAGGCAAAACAAGGGCGGGCGAACTCGCGGCCGAAGGGGCGTAATCGCAACAAAAACGGGGAAACATGTGACGAAAACAAAGGCAAGGGAACATTATGAGTAAAATAGCAATTTTTGGAGACACTTCGCAGGACTTTACGCAGGAGCTGGCGAGAGAACACGGGATTGAATGTTTTTTTTATCAGATCCAAATGGATGAAGCGCACTATAAGGATCAAGTCGACATCAAGTCGGAGACGTTCTATCAAAAGCTCCCCGAGCACGAGGTCTTAAAGACCGGAACCCCCGCTCCTTATGATATCATAGAGAAGCTCGAGCAAATGCGCTCGGAAGGCTACAGCGACATCATTATGATTACATCATCGGTGAAGCTCACCGGAATGTACAACCTGTATGCGACCCATGGGGACAGCTACGAGGGGATGAAGCTCCATCTGATAGACACCGAGAATATCGCTTCCGGAGCGGGTCTGTTCGTCATCTATGCGAGTCGTTTGCGGGCGCAAGGGCTGAGCGCCGATGAAATTGTATGTCGTGTGAAAGAGAGGAAAGACAAGGTCAGTATTTTTGCCCTGTTCCGAACGCTCAGCTACTTGGTTAGGGGAGGCCGATTCAACAAGTATAAGGGAATGATCGGAAATCTTCTGAACATTATGCCGATGCTGGAGATGCGGGACGGCATGTTGGAGCTGAAGGACAGATACCGAGGGAAGAGCAGGAGCCTGGAAGCGTTAAAGAGTGTTGCAACAAAAGAAATTTCCGGATATCAAAAATATTGCTTGGTTATATTTTCAGCCGATAATCAAGAAGAAGTCGAACTGCTGAAACGAAAAATGAAGGATGAAATTGAGGGGGCGGAGCTCTTTATCGAAACGCAGCTCACTCCGGTTTTGGGTGTGCACAGCGGTCCCGGAGTGATCGGAGTGACGATTTTCGGTTTGGAATAGATTTCTTTTGGAGCGTTGTTTTAAAAGGTTCGGTGAGAAAACTCACTTTACAAGAAAGATGCTTTATTTTCTGAAATTGATTCTCGATGATAACAAATAGAAAGTTTAACATTTTCTACAAGTTTTATTTATTTTTTTTCTAAAAAGAGGTATCATTCAAGTGAGAGTTAAGTGCAAAGGATGAAAGTTACAATAAAAAACATCAACATTTAACAATGAAATAGGCGTTTTATTGTCAATCAAGAATAAGGGGGAGATTCTATGACAAAAAAAATGAAAACCATGGACGGAAACATGGCGGCCGCCTATGTTTCTTATGCGTTCACAGACGTCGCAGCCATTTACCCGATCACGCCGTCTTCAAGTATGGCGGAATACGTAGATGATTGGGCTTCTCATGGAAGAAAAAACATCTTCGGGCAAACGGTTCAAGTTTCTGAAATGCAATCCGAGGCAGGTGCTTCCGGCGCCGTGCACGGATCCTTACAGGGCGGAGCTCTTACTACAACGTACACAGCTTCTCAAGGTTTACTTTTGATGATTCCTAACATGTACAAGATGGCGGGTGAGTTTTTACCGGCTGTATTTCATGTGTCTGCAAGAACCTTGGCAACGCACGCGTTATCCATTTTCGGAGATCACTCGGATGTGATGGCGGCGAGACAGACCGGCTTTGCCTTTCTTTCTTCCGCAAGCGTGCAGGAGGCGATGGACTTGGCTGCGGTCGCTCACTTATCGGCGATTCAGGCGAGCGTGCCGTTCTGTCACTTTTTTGACGGGTTCAGAACCTCGCATGAAATCCAAAAAATTGAGCTTCTGGAATATGAAGATCTCGCGAAACTGGTCGACTACGATGCCATCAAGCGATTTAAAAACAAATCGCTCAGCCCGGCAAGGCCTGTGACCAGGGGAACGGCGCAGAACCCGGATATCTTTTTCCAAGCAAGAGAGGCATTGAATCCGATTTATGAGAAAGTGCCGGGAATTGTCGTAGAGAACATGAAAAAAATCAATGAACTCACCGGCAGAAACTATAAACCGTTCAATTACTACGGGGCGGAAGATGCGACCGAGATAATAGTGGCAATGGGTTCGGTCTGCGAGGCGCTTGAGGAACTGATCGATCATCTAATGGCGAAGGGAGAAAAGGTGGGACTTCTAAAAGTTCACCTTTACAGACCGTTTGTGAACGATTATTTTTTGAGCGAAATACCTAAGACAGTTAAAAAGATAGCGGTTCTGGATAGAACCAAGGAACCGGGGGCGCCGGGCGAGCCGCTTTATTTGGATGTCAGAAACGCCTTCTTTGCTCATAAAGATGCGCCTCTTATCGTGGGCGGAAGGTACGGCTTGGGCTCAAAAGATGTCACACCGAAAGATTTGTATGCGGTGTTCAAGATGCTAAAAAGTGATTCCGTCAAAAACGGGTTCACGATCGGGATCCACGATGATGTGAGCAATCTTTCTTTAGATAACAGCGAAGCCGTTCAAACTTCGCCGGCAGGCACCATCAGATGCAAGTTTTGGGGTTTGGGTTCGGACGGTACGGTCGGTGCGAACAAGTCCGCGATTAAGATTATCGGTGATAAGACCAATAAATACGCACAAGGATACTTTTCGTACGACTCTAAGAAATCGGGCGGTATCACCATCTCGCATCTCAGGTTCGGAGATGCGCCGATTAAATCTACGTATTTAATTGACGAAGCGGATTACATTGCGTGCCACAACCAGTCGTATGTCAACAACTACGATGTGCTCGCGGGGTTAAAAAAAGGTGGAACCTTTGTTCTCAACACGATCTGGGACAAAGACGGGTTGGAAGAACACCTTCCGGACTTTATGAAAAAATATCTCGTTGATAACGAGATCAAGTTCTACACCATAAACGCTACTAAAATTGCGCAAGAGATCGGCTTGGGATCAAGGATCAATATGATTATGCAGTCGGCGTTTTTTAAACTTGCCGAGGTCATTCCGATGGAAGATGCGATCAAGTACCTGAAAGAGGCGGTGGACAAGGACTACGGCAAAAAGGGCGCTCATATTATTAATATGAACTATCAAGCGATAGACAGAGGGGCTGAAAATCTTGTCAAGGTAGAGCTGAATCCTGCTTGGGCAAATTTGGAAGGAACCGTGAAGTTTGAAGCGGGCAGCGAGGACGATCCCGACTTTATCAAACAAATTCTGAGACCGATGAACGCCGGAAAGGGAGATGAGCTTCCTGTTTCCGCCTTTGTCGGACGGGAGGACGGAACCTTTGAGGCAGGAACTTCCGCTTATGAGAAGCGCGGCATTGCAGTCAATGTGCCGGAGTGGAATTCCGAAAACTGCATCCAGTGTAACCAATGCTCCTTTGTGTGTCCGCACGCGGCAATTCGTCCGTTCCTCTTGAATGAAGGGGAAGAGGCGAACAAGCCTGCAAACTTTTCAACCGTGAAGGCGAAGGGTAAAGACTTGGAGGGATACACTTACAAGATTCAAATTTCAAGCTTGGATTGTACCGGCTGCGGAAACTGCGTAGATATCTGTCCTGCAAAAGAAAAGGCGATTTTGATGAAACCTCTGGCAAGCCAGCTTGAAAAAGAGGTGAGCAACTGGGAGTACGCGGTCAAACTCAGCGACAAGTCGAAGGGAATGGACAAGTTTAACGTGAAGAACAGTCAGTTCAGTCAGCCGCTCATCGAGTTCTCGGGCGCTTGCGCCGGATGCGGGGAGACACCTTATATTAAACTCGTAACCCAGCTCTTCGGCGACAGAATGGTCATCGCCAACGCGACCGGCTGCTCATCGATCTGGGGAGGTTCCGCACCGTCTACCCCTTATACCAAGAATCAGGAAGGGCGGGGACCCGCTTGGGCGAACTCATTGTTTGAGGACAACGCCGAGTACGGCTACGGAATCCACATTGCCGCTAAAAAAATGACGGAAAAATTACAACTTCTGATGCAGGAAATGGTGGAGCTTGCGAAAGATGCGAATATCGGAATCGATGCCGCACCGTTTGAAGCTTGGCTCGAGAAGCATAACGATTCGGATGAGACAAGAAAGGTGAGCGCGGAGATTGAGGCTCTATTTGGAAAGTCGTACGGACATGAGAAAGCGGACGCGATCCTCGCTGAAATCGAAGCTCTTAAAGACTACTTGGTGAAGCGCTCTATGTGGATTGTCGGCGGAGACGGATGGGCTTACGACATCGGCTACGGCGGTTTGGATCACGTGCTCGCATCGGGTGAAAATGTGAATGTGCTTGTCTTTGATACCGAGGTGTACTCGAATACCGGCGGACAGGCTTCCAAATCAACGCCGGTTGCGGCAGTTGCAAAATTTGCGGCATCGGGCATGAAAACCAAGAAAAAAGATTTGGGCTTAATGGCTACCAATTATGGGTATGTATACGTAGCGCAGATTGCGATGGGCTCGGACAAAAATCAGGCGTTAAAGGCGATTAAAGAGGCGGAATCTTACAACGGCCCGTCTTTGATTATCTGTTATGCCCCTTGCATTGCGCACGGCATCAAGCTCGGCATGGGCAAGACCCAAAACCGGGAAAAAGAAGCCGTTTTGGCGGGATACTGGCACTTGTGGCGCTTCGATCCGAGACTGGAAGAAGCGGGGAAAAATCCGTTTATTCTGGATTCCAAAGAGCCGAAAGCGTCCTTTAGAGACTTCCTGTTAAGCGAGATCCGCTACGCGAGCCTGCAACAACAATTTCCGGAAGAAGCGGAAGCCTTGTTTGAGGTTTCGGAAAAACATGCCAAGTCAAGGTATCAAACGTATAAGAGACTTTCAGAAATGCAGTATTAAATTCGGAACTCATGTAACTTGAGTTTACGGGCTCAAGGAGGCCGGGCGGAATGCTTGGTATAGTAATAAATAGAGGATTCCATTTATCAAAATAGCCCTCGATTCATAGTGTATTGAGGGTTATTTTTTTACGCTTCAAGAGGTTGCGACGTGCTTGCGCAGGGCTCTTTTCTAAGAAGAGCGGCAAACTGTAAAGTACTTGTAATAGTAATAAATATGTATCAATGAATCTGATGAATATTGAAAAAATTTGAAAATAGAATAGATAAAATGAAACAAAGCGAATCTTTATAAGAAATGTGAATAAAAAATAGAGCGTTTTCTGTTTTCGCCTTGATATCAAATTCGGCACATGCTAGAATTTAGCCAAATGAATAAAGAGGGCAAGAAGAATCAAGTTAAGTATATGGTATCTATATAGAATAGGAGGAACGATTAAAATGAGAAATCGAAGAAGATTGCTCAGCGCAATATTGACGCTGGCAATGCTAATCGGGCTGATGCCCGGAACGGAACGGCTGTTTGCTCAGGGCGGAGAGGAATCTATCGCTACTGCAAGCGGAACGATACAAGGAAAGGCGGGGCATCCGTTACAAAATCAGAGCATAAAAGTGACCTTGAAGGACGGGTACGAGTTTGTGGATAATGCAGATGCCAAAGTTTTTAAACATTTCTTTCAGGTAACATTGTTGCCTATTTTGGAAGTAAAGTCGGTTACTCGGAGTGAAAATAGAAAAGAGGCAGTCATAGTAATGGAAGGCACTCCAGCCAGTGCAAGCTCTTCTCCGTTTGAAGTCAAAATAGAGTCGGCAGCAATAAAGAATTATGGGGAAGACATTATTGTTCATGGAGCCAAGTGGAATATTATCGATCGAGATCCGATTGTGGCTACTGTGACAGGAAATCCTATTAAATCTGCAGCGAACCAAGAAGTGAATCATCAACTGGACTTGCGTATAGAGAATGATACTTTTACGAATAATTTGAACGGCTGGACATCCAACCTTCCGGATGGTCTCAATATAACTGCCGCTAAGAAGGGAAGCTCCCACAAGCACCTTACCCTAAGCATAAGCGGACAGGCGCAGCAAAGCGGCTCCGGGAAATTAAGACTCACGATTCCTCAAGCATCCTTAACTTCTATGCCGATCGAAGGGTTGGAAGTTCAGACAGACATAGATTTCAGTTTCACGGATGCGTCAAAGGCAAGTGTGACTGTGGTTCCGTCGGTAATTAAACTGGAAGCAAATCAGGGATATAGCGCACCGTTAAAACAACAGATTACAATCACCAATTCTTCCAACCACGAGACCGGAGAGATAGACTTACAAGTTAGTAATTTAAGCGAGTTTTCAGATTCGCAAAGACCTAGTGTGAATCAGGCAAAAATAGACAATTTGGCGAAAGACGCCTCTACAACGATAGAACTTACTGTGCCTGTCGGATTGAACGCAGAACAAAACAAAGCAAAGCAATACCGAGCAGAATTATCGTTGACGGGAACACGATTGAATGAACTTAGTATTCCAATTGAGTTTCAAGTGAAGCCTCCTGCTTCTTCCAACCCGGATAGCGGCTCAGGCGGATCGGGTGGCTCAGGCTCAGGCGATACAGGTTCGGGCTCGGGGAACTCCGGTTCGGGTGGCTCAGGCGGCGGTTCGGCACCATCGGGCGGAGCGGCTCCTGCTCCTAAAAAGCCGAATACAAACGCCATTAACACCGAAGTGAAAATTTCGGGCGACAAGGTGCAGGCGAAGCTTAGCGAGAGAGCGGTAAACGAGGCAATCAAAAAAGAGAAAGAAATTGCAAGTAAAGGACTAGAGGTAAGAGTGAACGGAAATGCCAAGGTGAATGAACTTTCCCTTCACGTTCCGCAAAAGGTTGTAGAGGCATTGACAAAGGTGAAAGCGAAAGAGCTTCGAGTCGATGCTCCGCTTTCAGGAGTGAGCTTTGATCTTGGCAGCTTGGAAGCAATTCAGCAAGCGGCAAAAACCGATCTTATCTTGTCTATCAAAAAACTCAGCGAAAAGGCATTGAAAGAGGATGTGAAAGCGCTTGTCGGTCAAAAACCGGTACTGGATCTGAACGTGCTTTCATCGAGCGGAAAAAAAGTATCGGAGTTCGGCGCAGGCAGCGTGAAAGTGAGTGTTCCTTACGTGCTTGCGAAGGATGAAAAAGCAGAGAACTTGACTGTTTACTACCTTCCTGAAGAGGGCGCGGCTACAGAAGTAGCGGGCGCAAAATACGATGCGGCGAAAAAAGCGATGGTATTTGAAACCAAGCACTTCTCTGTGTATGCGGTAGGAGAAAAGCCTGCAAAAGAAAGCATGTCGAAAGGCTTTGCGGATGCGATGAATCACTGGGCGAAGGAACAGATTGACTTTGTGGTATCAAAGGGCTACATGAACGGCGTATCGGATGAGAGCTTCGCTCCTGATATGCCGGTGACAAGAGGCATGTTCGTGACAGTGCTTGGCAGAATGGCGGGCATGAAAGACGCAAAGGCGAATGACAAGTTCGACGATGTAAGTCAAGATATGTACTATGCACCATACATCGCTTGGGCGGAAGAGAAGGGCATCGTGAAGGGTATGGGCGAGAAGAAGTTCATGCCGGAAGCGGAGCTCACAAGAGAGCAGATGGCGGTGATTATAGAAGCTTACGCAAACTTTGCCAAGATGGAGCTTGCAGAGAAGGAGCCGGAGATGACCTTTACAGATGCGGCAAGGATCAGTGACTGGGCAATGGGTTCTGTGAAGAGCCTTCAAAAGGCGGGGATTCTGTCAGGCAAGTCGGAAGGCGCATTTGACCCTAAGGGACTTGCGAGCAGGGCGGAACTTGCGACATTGATCATGAGACTTAAAAAATAGGATAGGATAGTTAGCAGGACCCTCGGTAACTATGTTATTGAGGGTTATGTTTTTACTCTTCTTTGTGAAAAAGAATCCATAATAAAGAAGAGGGATGAAGCATAATCGGGTTTTCAACAGGAAAAACCATTTTAATAGAATACATTTTTAAACATAACTGAAAGGGGTGAACGAGCAGAATCTTTAAAATGTCAGTGAAATTTGCGGTTACAATGATTTTGTAACAGGAAGTGATTTAGGAAAAAGGAGGAAGAGAATTTTGAAAAACAAAATTATGAGAAAAGTCCTTGCTTTGGCTTTGGTGTTAGCTATGTTGATCGGGATACTTCCATCAGGGAGTTGGGATTCATTCGCCCAGAACCAAGTGAGGGCAACAGTGGAGAATGCAGAAATTGTTGGAACTATGGGAGAGATTTTTTTACCGCAACAAGAGGCTACAATTAACCTGGAAAATGCGACTTTTACCGGATTAAGCCCTGGAAATGTCATAACATCTTGGTTTGATGTGGCTGTTAATGTTGGTATAGGAGCGAAAGTTAAAACTGTGACATCAAATAAAATTGTAGTAACTTTTTATGCGACAAAAGATAACAACTTTCCTGCAGGAAGGTATAAAGGACCTGTGCGTGTCCAAATTCCTGCGAGCTTCATAGAAAATGCTCAAGAAGATTTGAATGTGGAAGAAAATCCTGAGTTTATATTCAATATAGGTCCCGAATATATAACCGTTGAGAAAAATCAGCCGACAAAAGCTGCTTATGGTGAGGGAATCACAGAAAACAATGAATTTACGATTACCTTATTACAGAGCAGTGAAGTAAAATTTCAAAGCAAAAATGAGACAGACGAAGACTTGAGTAAAAGTTGGTTTACCGGCGCACCGGATGGAGTTACTATAAAACTAAAAAATCCTATCGAAAACGATGCGCAAACTGCAACCTTTGTCATTGGAGGGGTTTCTCAAGAAGTGGGGAAACATTTCATTCAGCCAAAAATACCTGCTAACGGATTTAAAAATTTCCCGGCTGAATTAAACGGATACTTGGAGCCGATTGCACCAATCGATATCATTTCTGTTGAAACATACCCTAAATTAACTGTGGGCGGCGCAGGAATCAAGGGTATGGTTGGAGAGCCTTTGAGTGCCAACGAAGTGCTCGTCACCGTGGAAGGCGATACCTTTAAGGAGAACCCCGCCGGAACTTGGATCACTAATATTTCGGATCTCGGTTTTACCGGACAAAAGATTGAACTTCTTGAAAATAGAGCCAAAGCTAAAATCACTCTGCAGGGAACTCCGAATAAAACAAGACAAGAGACCGACTTAATGATGTCCGTTCCAAGTTCTAATTTTGAACACTATAGTCAATCCGATGAGGCAAGCTTGATTCAAGTAGAAAACAACACTGTAAAAATCCATATCACCCCTTATACTCCATCTTTAACGGATGTAATAGTTACACCGGTTCCGGTGGAAAAATCAAAAAAAGCTATTCCGGGCACCAAGGTGGCGGATGTATCCGTTCAAGGAACGCCGCAGGATGGAATCGCTTATGAGCTGGAAGCGGGCGGGGCTGACAACGATAAGTTTGAAATCAGCGGCTCGGAACTCAAAATAAAAACTGCGATTGCGGAAAACACGCAGTATACCGTAAAAGTAACGGCGAAGCAGGTGGGCAAAGAGAAGAACAAGGTTACAAAGGAGATTGCATTCACTCCGAATTTGGTGGACTACATGCCTACTTTGACCGGCATAAACATTGCCCCTGTTCCGGTAGAACATGAAAAAAGGGATCTTGTAGGCACGAAGCTTGCGGACTTATCCGTTGAGGGAGAGCCGAAAAACGGAATCGCCTACAGTTTGGAAGGAAGCGACGCCGACAATGACAAGTTCCAAATCGAAGGAGCGGAACTTAGAATCAAGGCGGGCACCACACTTGAAGCGAAACAATATACTGTGAAACTGAAGGCGATGGAGACTGCAAAACCGGAAAATTTTGTGATCAAGTCTATCAGCTTTGATGCAAATGTGCTTCCTGCGCCGATAAAATCGGCAAGTGTAAGCGATGTTACAGTAGAAGGCAAAAAAGATCAGGAAATAGCTGAGAAAGAGTTAA
Source organism: Bacillota bacterium (assembly GCA_030529225.1). Lineage (GTDB taxonomy): Bacteria > Bacillota > Clostridia > Peptostreptococcales > Acidaminobacteraceae > JAUMXH01. Next base: position 60,376 of record JAUMXH010000012.1, read on the forward strand.
CTATAACGCTTGCGCATGAAACATTCAAAGACTTTGCTGCTATGGAATCTGTGAACACATGGTTTAAGAATCTTCCGGCGGGTCTTGAGGCAAAGGTAAAACAGCTCGATTCGACGAAGAAGATCGTAACCCTTGTCATCACCGGCACGCCGACAGAAGTAAAAAAGGCAGTGATGGAGATTCGTATTCCGGGAGCGAAGCTAACGGGCGGCTCGGACTTGGCGGTCACTCGAAATGAAAACGCCAAATTTGAAATTGCCGAAAAAGAACAAAAACAGGAAGAGAAGAAGGACGAACAGTCGGGAAACAAACATTCGATTGTGAACACGGATTCTTCGAGCAATTCCGGCAAAGCTGCCGAGAAAGATACCAATAAAGCCGGCACCCAAAGCACCGTGAAAACAGAAGTAAAGGTTTCAGGCGCCAAGGCGGAAGCGAAACTTGCAGAAAAAACAGTTCTGGATCTGATTCAGAAAGATAGAGAACTTGCGAAAAAAGGCTTGGATGTGAAGGTAGATGCCAAGGCTTCTGTAGAAGACGTGAGCGTAAAACTGTCAGAAAAAACAGTGAAAGCCCTTACAGGCACAAAGACAAAGGAAGTGAGAATCGACACTCCTGTCGCAAAGGTAGCGCTTGACCTTGGCAGCTTGGAAGCAATTCAGGAAGCGGCGAAGTCGGATGTGGAGCTTTCGATCAAGAAAGTGGATGCGAGCAAGCTAAGCGAAGCGGCGCAGGCACTTGTCTCAGGTAGACCGGTACTGGATCTGAACGTGCTTTCATCGAGCGGAAAAAAAGTATCGGAGTTCGGCGCAGGCAGCGTGAAAGTGAGTGTTCCTTACGTGCTTGCGAAGGATGAAAAAGCAGAGAACTTGACTGTTTACTACCTTCCTGAAGAGGGCGCGGCTACAGAAGTAGCGGGCGCAAAATACGATGCGGCGAAAAAAGCGATGGTATTTGAAACCAAGCACTTCTCTGTGTATGCGGTAGGAGAAAAGCCTGCAAAAGAAAGCATGTCGAAAGGCTTTGCGGATGCGATGAATCACTGGGCGAAGGAACAGATTGACTTTGTGGTATCAAAGGGCTACATGAACGGCGTATCGGATGAGAGCTTCGCTCCTGATATGCCGGTGACAAGAGGCATGTTCGTGACAGTGCTTGGCAGAATGGCGGGCATGAAAGACGCAAAGGCGAATGACAAGTTCGACGATGTAAGTCAAGATATGTACTATGCACCATACATCGCTTGGGCGGAAGAGAAGGGCATCGTGAAGGGTATGGGCGAGAAGAAGTTCATGCCGGAAGCGGAGCTCACAAGAGAGCA
>JAUMXH010000029.1 GCA_030529225.1 Bacillota bacterium
CCGATAAGAAAAACCGTTGGAGAGTTCCGACGGTTTTTTATTTGGGCTTCTTTGGTTTTTTTGCCTTCCTGCATACCTATGAGGAAAACAGTTAAATATATTGAATTATCTGGGCTTTTATACTCATAATATTTCTATATAATTGCAAATGTACGAAAAAGATTGCAATTTATGATTACATCCACCATAATTTTTTTAGAATACTTTTATGGATTCCTGCATTGTGAGTTTGTATTGAATCAGAGACAGTATCTCAAGTAGCATGACCCGACAGAGATTCGATACCTAAGAGTTATGTGTTTGGACTTTTTAGGGGAGAACGGAATATGAATCAAAGCACCAATCCGGAACGGAATCGTAGTTTGGATTATGAGTTGAATGAAATTTTGCTCGGCGGGACGGAGCACGCGAACGCGGAAATCGATTCCATACGCTCTCAGTTTCGGGCAAAACACGTGAAGGCCCACCTGATCATTACTTTGATTGCCTTTTGTTTTGAAAACTCCTATTATTTTTTGCAGACGGATCGCGTCAACACCGGCTATTGGGAATTTGTATTTCGCTACGCATTTGTACCCACTCTCAGCAACCTTATCTTGTTCCTGGTCGCGTTTTTGACCAATCGCAGCGGCTTACAATCCAGGAATAAGAACTATGTGGTCATGTTCTGCTCCCTCTTGCAGTGCCAGGTCTTCGTGATTTGCCATCAGATTTTTTCTACCATAAACGCCGCCTTCATCATTTTGGTCTTCATATCCACGGTTTATCATGAAAAGGTGCTGACGCGGTTGATTTCTCTCTCTTCTTTGTTCGGCATCGTGATCGGGGTCTTTGTGGTCAAGTACGACAGTGACCATGTGATTACGGCCCAGTATGTTTCCGACTTTCTGGTCATTCTCTTTATCCTGTTCATTTCTCACATCACTTCCGAGTTCATTATAACAAACAACAAGTTGACCCTTTCCAAAATTCTAAATGCGATGGAGGAAAAGGAGCGCTACTGTCACGGAATGATGATAGACAACCTTTCGGGGCTCTACTCCAGGGCGGCATTTCGCAGCTTTGCCGACAAGCTGGAGGACGGGGACCGTGAGATTTCCTTTGTTATGCTCGACTTGGATAACTTTAAGATGATCAACGACAGCCACGGCCACCTCTACGGGGACGAGGTGATTCGCATCCTGGGCACTACCTTGCAGAGTTTTAAAAGCGCTTCGTTTATCTCGTTTCGGTATGGGGGAGAGGAGTTTCTGTGCGTTCTGAAATCCGATCCCGAGGCTTCCCGCCACCTCATGCAGGAGGTCAAGGCGAGCTTTCAGAATGCCTGTGCGAAAGCCCTCGGCCAAGAGCAAATCAGCTTCAGCGCCGGCGTGACCCGCTTTTCCGGTAAAAAACCTCTGAGTGACGTGATTAAAGAGGCGGATTCCGCCCTTTATCGGGCAAAGGAAGAGGGTAAGGACAGGGTGCTCATCTATCAGCAGGACTAGGGATTTGCGCCTCTCACGGCATTTAAAAAGGCTTGCCCGCGCGGCAAGCCCTATTAGTTTTGGTCAAGGGGCCGAGCGCGGCCTCGCTCTCTATAACACGAAGATTTCTTCTTCTTTTTTGCACATTACCAGAATATCGTCGCTCTTTACGGTCACGTCTCCCTTCGGGATGATGATGTCGTCCTTGCGCTTGATCATCACAATTAAAAAGTCGTTGGACACGTCAATCTGGCTCAGGGTCAGCTCGCTCCACTCGTGATCTTTATCGATTTCAATCTCCTCCAAGTAGATTTTATGCCCCTCGTAGCTCGGCCCGCAGATGACCAGGGTGTCGCCCGCCTGTATTAGGGTGTTTCCCTTGGGCAGTATGGTCTCTTCCCCGCGTATCACGCTGACTGCTAGCATGTGCTCCGGAAAGGTGATGTCCTGCAGGCGTCTTCCCACCCAGTGGCTCTCCTCGGCAATCGGAAGGGAAATGAGCTCCAGCGGCTTGTCGTCGATGTAGTCGTTGAAGGTCTTGCGGATGTCGTTCTCCTCGTCGATCACATCCAGCTTTCTCGCGACCAGGGGCAGGAGCCCGCCCTGGAAGGTCAGGGAGAGCAGGGAGACGAAGAAGACGATGTGGAAGATGTCGTTCTTGGTATAGATGGGAGAGACGACCGTCATGATGGCAAATACGATGGATGCGGCCCCGCGAAGCCCGCTCCAGGCGATGAAAGCCGTTTGGTTCCAGGCAAGTTTGAACGGACTGAGGCAGAGGAAGATGCTGATCGGCCTCGCCAGGAAGGTCAGCGCCAAAAAGATGGCAATCGCGGAGGCAAAGATGCTCGGAATTTGAGAAGGAGAGGCGAGCAGGCCCATGAAGAAGAAGAGGACAATCTGCATCATCTGGGTGATGGCATCGAAAAAGTGAACCAAGGGAACCTTGTTCTTGAGCTTGGCGTTTCCGAGGATGATGCCGGCGATGTAAACGCTCAGGAAGCCGTTTCCGTTGAGGACGCTCGGCAGGGTATAGCCGAGCAGGGCGATCATCGCGACAAAAATGGAGAGGATGCCCTCTTCTTTAAAGCGCAGGTGGCGAATCATAAAGAGGCCCAGGTAGCCGGTCAGAAAGCCGAAGCCGACCCCGAAGGTGATTTGCGAAAAGATCAGGAGGGGGAAGGAAATGCCGTCGTTTGCAATCAGCCCGAGGACGATGATGGTCAGCATGTAGGCAAAGGGGTCGTTACTGCCGCTCTCCATCTCGAGCACGGAGGCGATGCCGCCTTTCAGGTTGAGTTTTCGCATTCGTAGGATGTTGAAGACCGAGGCCGCATCGGTAGAGGATAGGACCGCGCCGATCAGCAAGCCCTCCATCAGGGAGGTGTCGACCACTTTGTACGAGAAGAGCCCTACCAAAATGCAGGTGAGTACCACGCCCACGGTAGAGAGGACGCCGGCCTGCACGGAAATCGGTCTGGCCTTCTTCCAGTTCATACAGAATCCCCCGTAGAACATGATGTAGATCAGCGAGAGGGTACAGATTTTGTAGCTCAGGTCAAAGTTATCGAAGGGAATCTTGAAGAGTCCGTCGCTCCCGAGCAGCATGCCGAGGACGACGAAGATCAAGAGGGACGGGATGTTGAACTTGGTCGAAAATCGAATCGATATGATGCAGAGGATGACGATGAGTCCCCCGAATAAGAGTAGTTTTTCCATAAATCGTTCTCCTTGTAACTTGGCTTGCCTACCCAATCAGTATACACGTTTCAATACCGTCTGTAAATCACTTGGGAGAGAACCTTTTCAACCGGCCTGCAGATTAGCCTTGGAGGTATCCGGAGTTGCGGGGAAGGGAAAAAAGTGCTATGATTTCGGTAGAATGTGAGAAAGAGGGAAAGGAGAAGCAGGATGCAGGAGTTCGTCAGAATTATGGAAGGCATTTATCTTGTGGGTGTTATCTTCCTGCTTCTCGTATCTTTTGTGAAAAAGAAGCCGTCCAAACTCTTAGGTTTTATGTTCCTGCCGCTTGGTCTTCGGATACTTTGGGTTTATCCGGAAAAGAAAATAGGGGGATGGATTCTTATCCTCATTTCGCTTCTCTATCTTTTCAGAGGAATCCGGGTCGTTGCGTACCGAAGCAAGCCGATTTGGCGTGCGGATGTGGGAGGTCCCGCATCTGACCGGTCTCAATCGAGAATCGGAAGAAAATGGAAGAACGCACCGAAAGCTTTGTTATTAGTTAGTTTTTTATTGATAGGCTCGGGCATTATTCGCTTCTTTGCAAAGCAGTTTCAACTCGGCGTGGGAGAAGCTGTGTTTCGAGCTCTCTTAGCGGCTACGGCACTCAGCATCGCGTATCTCTTATTTGATGTCATCGGAATCAAAATGATCGGTCCCGTACTCAGTCTAAAGGTTGAGACGAGGCGCGGCGTGATTCGTGACGTGCTTTGGGTGAGTGAACTCCGGGGAAGGAGCACCCGAACCAATCTTCATATCCTATTGGAAGAGGACAGAACTTGCTTTATCACCTATGCGCTGTATTCAAAAAAATGGACGGATTTGATCGGTCACGAGTGTGAGTACCGTGTGCACACCGGAATTTTGGGGACCGAATTTTTGTTGGAGCTGCCGAGGAAGCTCTCAGAGACGGCAACCCATACTAAAACGCCGGAGCCGGAGGAGCTCTCGGATTTATTTTTTGTTGACGATTCCCTGCGCAATCACGAGCGGGAAGGCTTTTTTTTCAGAAACAGGTGGTTTTTCTTTAGTTTTTTCGGATTATCGCTTTTACTCCTTGTCACAATCTGCCTGCTCCATCTATTTGTGCGCTGAGAATCGACGAAGGGCAGGAATCTTTATTTTTTTATCAAATTTCGCATTTCCTATTGCAGTTGAGAATGCTTTGTGGTAAAACTAAGGTAAGGAGATATTGACAAAATTTTATTAAAGGAGGTATTTATGAGATTATCCGGCAAGGTAGTCATCGTAACCGGTGGCTCAAGGGGAATCGGGAAGGCAATTTGTGAAAAGTTTGCCAAAGAAGGCGCAAAGACGGTCATCACGACCGCTTCAACTTCGGTTCCGCAGTTTGATGCGGAAAACATCGTAGGTTATCAAGTAAATATTTCAGATAGAGCCGCAGTGGAGGCCTTTGTAAACGAAGTGAAGGCCAAGTACGGGGCGATAGATGTATTGGTCAACAATGCGGGAATCACAAGGGACGGCTTGATTGACAGGCTCACCGAGCAGATGTGGGACGAGGTCATCAACGTCAACCTGAAGGGTGTGTTCACGATTACCCAGTTTGTCGCCCCAATTATGATGGAGCAGGGAAAAGGCAGCATCATCAACATTTCGTCGGTGGTCGGCGAGTACGGCAACATCGGACAGACCAACTATTCCGCGACCAAGGCCGGCGTGATCGGGATGATGAAGAGCTGGGCGAAAGAGTTTTCAAGAAAGGGCGGTGCAGTCAGGGTAAACAGCATCGCTCCGGGCTTCATCAACACGGATATGATGAAAACGGTGCCGGACAAGGTGCTCGATCCGATTCGGGAAAAGACCATGCTCGGCAGGCTTGGAGAGCCCGAAGAGGTTGCAAATGCGGCATTGTTCCTGGCAAGTGACGAGTCATCGTTCATCACGGGGCACAACTTGTCGGTCAACGGCGGGCTCAGGTTATAGACGGACTGATATGGAGGGGTCGGCTCCGCAGGAGCGAGCCGACTCAGACGGTAGATGAGAAACAATGCTGTAAGGAGGACGGAACCATGAAAAAAGTAGTTATCGCTTCTGCGGCAAGGACGCCGATCGGCTCCTTTGGCGGAGCACTCGCCTCGCAAACTGCGGTGGATTTGGGTGTTGTTGCTGCAAAAGAAGCAATCAAACGGGCGGGTTTACAGCCTGAACAGATAGAGGATGTCGTAATTGGATCGGTGCTCACCGGAGCCCAAGGTCAGGGCGTGGCGAGACAAATATCGGTTGAAGTCGGAATTCCGGTTGAAGTTCCCGCAATGACAGTCAATATTATTTGTGGCTCAGGTCTCAGGGCGGTCAGCCTTTGCGCCCAGCAGATTGCGCTTGGGGATGCCGATATCATGCTCTGTGGCGGAACCGAGAGTATGTCGAATGCGGTGCACGCCTTGTCGGGACTGCGTTTTGGGACCAAGATGGGCAACGGAACGCTGATTGACACTATGATCAATGACGGCCTGACCGATGCCTTCAACAAGTATCACATGGGCATCACCGCCGAAAACATTGCGGAACAGTGGAAGATCAGCAGGGAAGAGCAGGACAGGTTTGCGGTGGAGAGCCAAAACAAGGCGGAGGCGGCTCAAAAGGCCGGCAAGTTCGATGAAGAGATCGTTCCGGTCGTGATCAAGGGCAAGAAAGGCGACACCCGCGTCGACAAGGACGAGTACATCAAGTACGGGGCGACGATTGAAGGCGTGGCGAAGCTGAAGCCCGCGTTCAAGAAGGACGGAACGGTGACCGCAGCGAATGCCTCGGGGATCAATGACGGGGCGGCGATGCTCGTTTTGATGAGCGAGGAGAAGGCGAAGGAACTGGGGATTGTGCCGCTCGCGACCATCAAGGCTTACGCGACCAAGGGCGTTGCGCCCGAGATTATGGGTTACGGTCCGGTTCCGGCGACCAAGGCAGCCCTTGAAAAGGCAAAGTGGAGCCTCGCGGACCTGGATTTGATCGAGGCGAACGAAGCCTTTGCGGCACAATCGATCGCGGTCGTCAGAGACCTGCACTTAAACACCGAGATCGTGAACGTGAACGGTGGTGCGATCGCGCTCGGTCACCCAATCGGTTGCAGCGGTGCGAGGATTCTCACAACCTTGCTCTACGAGATGAAGAGGCGAGATGCAAAGAAGGGGCTCGCGACCTTGTGCATCGGTGGCGGTATGGGAACAAGCATCCTGGTAGAAAGAGAATAAAGGATAAGAATAATTCGGGTTTTATGATTCGAGTCGACGGCAGCCGTGTTGTTTCACGGCTGTCTCTTTGTATTCCCCTCGCTGTCGCCACTCCGGGATTTTCTGTTTGGAATCGATAAAATCGGTTTAAGAAATCAAAAAATGTGGTAAACATGAATTGTACGTAAGATTGATTTTAAGCGAGAAACGGGGGGTGCCTACAAAGCAAAGCTTCCTGTCATCACGAAGCATAGAGCCTGCCCGATGAGGCGGGAAGAAGGAGATAGAGATGTCAAAAGTATATGATGTATTGATTATTGGCGGCGGTCCTGCGGGATTGACTGCGGGCATATATGCCGGAAGAGCGAAACTCAGCACCATCATCCTGGAAGGGGAAAAGGTCGGCGGACAGATCGTTACCACCGATGAGGTGGAAAACTATCCGGGCTCGGTCGAAGACCCGAGCGGTCCTAAGCTGATTGCAAGAATGACAGAACAATTTGAGGGCTTTGGCGGGGAGCTTGCGATGGAGCAAGTGGAATCGTTCGACTTTGACAGCAAGATTAAGACAGTAAAAACAAACAAACATGAATATCAGGCAAAGACCGTCATCGTTGCGACCGGAGCGGGTCCTCGTAAGCTCGAGGCGAAGAACGAAGAGAAGTATGTCGGAAAAGGTGTGAGTTTTTGCGCAACCTGTGACGCAGCTTTCTTTGAGGGCTTGGATGTCTATGTTGTCGGCGGCGGAGATACTGCGGTAGAAGAAGCCGTGTTTATCACCAAGTTCGCGAAAAAGGTTACCATCATCCACAGAAGAGATGAGCTTAGAGCTGCAAAATCGATTCAAGAGAAGGCGTTTAACAACGACAAAATCGAATTTATGTGGGATTCTGTCGTGGAGGAAGTGGATGGAGAAGCGTTGCTTTCGCAGATGACAGTCCTAAACCGCAAGACCGGCGAGAGAACCGTGATCAAGGCGGACGAGAACGACGGAACCTTCGGTATCTTCGTAATGATCGGCTATGTTCCGAAGACGGACCTCTTCAAGGGAACTTTGGAGATGGATCAATCAGGTTACATCATCGGAGATGAAAATATGAAGACCAACAAAGAGGGCGTCTTTGTGGCCGGAGACTGCAGACAGAAGAACTTGAGACAGGTCGTAACGGCGACTTCCGATGGAGCAATCGCGAGCATCAACGCGGAAAAATACATCGAAGATGCCTTTGAACACTAAACTTGATTTTTAGGGTCGGGGGCGTTACCTACCTGCGACTCTTTCTATAACAAATCCCTTAAACGGAAAAACACAAACATGACACAAGAAAGCGAGGATTCCTGTCAAAGGAGTCCTCGCCTTTTTTTCCGCGTTTCCCGCTTTTTTTGGCTTTTCTAAGCTTCCTGCTTATTCCACGCGCATCAGGGTTCCCATAAAGACAGGCACATCGCTTTCGCTATCGTATATCAGATAGACAAAGGGCCTGTTCAAGATCACTTCTTTCTTCTCAGGGATGGCTGTGCAACCATCCTTTTGAACGGCCGTTACCGCTGCGGCCTTGGTCCCTTTTTCATCGACTTCGATGTAGGTTTTGTGTAAAATTTTTGAGATAAAAATCGATTTGTTCCCTGCGTTTCCCAGTTCCGAAAAGTCTGCCCGATTCGGATCGAACGCGTCGCTCATTCCCATTTTTTGGAGTGTTTCGTTCAGAATCAGAAGGTCCTTACTTTTAAACTTCGGAATGGATGTATGCACCTTCTCATAGGTTTTATTCTGAATCAGGGCTTGCATTTTCTCCCCGCTGAGCTGCTCCAAATAATCCTGCATTTTGGTTCCGCTCTTCGGCAGCAGGGCGACAAAGTAGTATCTTTGGTTTTTGTAGGGTTTCATCACGCCGGTCGTCATTTCATCCGACAGGTAAATGTACTCATCGGAATACATAAAAGTTACGTTGTCGAGTGTGTAGTCTTCCCGCATAAAATCGTCGTCATAGAGCCGGTCTTTCTCGTAAGGCTCCTCCCAATCATCCATAAAGTAGAGGGCGTTGATCAGGTACATCACTGCGTCCGGGCTGATTTCATCAAGAATCTTGTCAATCATGCCGTTCGTATTGTCCGACACCCACGCATTGATGTCTTTTACCGTGCTTTCATCGAAGGCGCTCTCAAAGACCTGCGATTGGTAGAAGTCTTTATTCTTCTGTAAAAAGCCTTCTTTGACACTCAGAGATGAATCTTTAATCCAAATGGAATTGGCCGGAAAGAGCTTTTGATCTTCCTTGGCTCCAAGATTCCTTTGGAACTGATAAACGAATTTGTTCAGCGCGTCCCTTCGGATTCCGAGTGTTTCTTCCATCTGTTGTAAGGTTTCGCCCGCAGCCCCGTTCTGCGACATGCCCAGAGCCGACAGAATCGAGATTCCCGAAATCAGGCTGCTTTCCCCGTCCTTCTTTGCGTGGGCTTCCCTCAGGATTTGCAAGGAAAATTCGCTCACCGCGGCACTTTCTTTTCCGCTCAGACTTATTGCGCTCAGTTCTTTCTGCAGTTCCTGTTCCGTCCTCTTTTTGAGGGATGCTTCCTCGCTCAGGTTTTTGCTCTTCATGTTTGCGGCGCCGCCGGAACATCCTGACATTCCAATCAGCAGCGCAAAGCTCAAAGCCCATAGTCCCAACTTTTTCATGTCCTCGCCTCCTTTTTCCGCTCCGTGAAGCTGTTCCGGTTCCCTTCTTTTATTCTCCCACGCGGGATACACGCAAAATACAAAAGAAGCACCGATCTCTTATCTATAAGACGATGCTTCTTCTAAAAAGTTTCAAAAATCGTATTTTTTTACAAATCCTTTTGATAGGCTTCCAAGTCCCGATCCAACGGAAGATCCGCGTAGCCGAGGTTGATGTGACAGTATCCGCCGGGATTTTTGTCCAGGTAGTTCTGGTGGTAGTTTTCGGCAATCACAAAGTGTTCAAGCGGCTTCTTTTCCACCACAATCTCCCCGTGCAGGGCCTCTTCGTGGGCAAAGACCCTGTCTATCGTCTCAAGGTCCGCCTCGTCCGTATAGTAGACGCCCGTCCTGTACTGCACGCCCCTGTCGGGCCCCTGCTTGTTTAAGCTCTTGGGGTCGATGATGCGGAAGAAGTGGAGCAGGACCTCATCGAGTGAAATCATGTCCGTGTCATACACGAGCTTGACCGTCTCCGCGTGCTCGGTCTTCTTCAAATTGTGGTAATCGGCCTTCTCGGTGTTGCCGTTCGCGTAGCCCGTGTCGGTATCTATGATGCCGCGAACCCGTTTAAAATAGCCTTCAACTCCCCAAAAGCAGCCGCCGGCCACATAGATTGTTTTTTTCATTATATTTGTTCTCCCTCATTGCGATTGTACTCGATAGAATAAGAAAGACTACTTATGAAAAGTAGTCTTTGCCGAGTTTTGGACCTATTTACTTCTTTGCCTTCGCTTCTTTTTCCGCCATCAATTCGTCGAAACAAGCGAGGGCCTTTCCGCAGTATGCGGTGGCCGGACCGCCTCCCATGTAGAGGCAGACGCCGAGCGCCTCGACGACCTCTTCTCTGCTTGCATCAAGAGCGATTAATCTTCCCATGTGTGCCACGATACACGATTCACAACGGATTCCTACTCCGATTGCGACTGCGATCAATTCCTTGGTCTTTGCGGTTAAAACCGTGTCTTCGAGCGAAGGCATACGCATTTGGCGAAAGCCGTCCATCTCATTCGGCAGCGCCTCCATCAGCGCCTTGGTTCTCTTCTTGTCTTGGATTGCCATGTCCTTATAGTTCATAATATCCCCCTTCCTTGCTTGTCTTTTTGGCTGTTTGCTTCGTTAGCTGCGAATAGTTTGTTCAGTCCTGTATGTCTTGATACACTCCTTCACAAACTTTCTTGCTGCCTTGCAAACACCCAAAAATCCTGCGCAAGCCTGACCTTGTCTTTTTGTCTGCTAAAAAATCCTGTGTAAGCCTCTTTGATACAAGCGGGCAAAGCAGCCCTACATTGATGCGTCATTCGTTTCGTATCCCTCATTTTACCACAGTTCCCGCTTTTTTGTAATCTTTTTTATGGAATCTCAGGAAGATATCTCTTAGTTGTCAAGACATATGTTACACTTAGAGAAGTATTCTGATACAACTTGATTCGGACTTTTAAACTTAAGCACCGTTTTTGCCGTGCTGTTATACCTTTTTTCATGTTTTGCCACTTGCCGGACTAATTCTTTCTCGCTTGTGAACACTTTTCTGCCATACAGAATCTTCCCATCCTCTCTGTGGCTTCTTTCCACTTTCCCGTTCTGCCAAGGGGAATATGGTCTTGTCCGCTTCAGTTCCATCCCCAAGCTCTTTACCGCCTTCTCAAAGGCGCTTTCCCTGCTTGTCTTTTCCCCATCATTTACAAATTCGGATCCATTATCTACTTGAATCGTTTTGATTGGAAATCCCATCTTCTTGCTAAGTTCCAAGATATATAATCGAGTCTCATAGGTGCTCTTTTCCTTTACGACCTTTAAAACTCGCTTCCGACTGTACTCGTCTATCCCCGTGATTTGATAATATCTTGCTCCGTAGCACGGAAACCGGATGCAATCGTCAGGAATGTACTTTATGTCCACTTGAACCTTTTCTCCGGGATAACTTCCATTCAGCCCATCATACCTTGTGTAGCTCTTTCTTCGTATCTTCGGACTTCGGTATCCTTGTTTCCTAATCTGTCTGCACATACTCTCGAAACATCGACTGTAGCCTCTTTTCAAGCAGCTCACATATACTTCTGCCAGCCCATACACTCCGTTTCTTTTCAGCATCCGTCTAATCAAGTCCAATTCCGCTTCCGCATGCTTATTTGGACTTTTGTGAGGTTTTCGCGATTTTAACGCCAAACTTCTCACGGTTCCGTCATATTTCTCAAGCTGACGGTACACAAATTGACGATTGGTTTGATATTTTCTCGCTGCGCTCGTTACTCCATGTTTTTTCGCATATTCACATAATTTTTGACGATAGCGCATTTCTTCTGTTATAATTGGTTTCATAAGAGAGAGATCCTTTCGATACCTTAGTTTTTTGGTCAAAAACATTGTATCAAATGCTCTCTCTTTTTTCATCTGGTTCTGTAACATATGTCTTATCACATTACATTTTATGGAATCTCAGGAAGATATCGGCAGAAAGGGGGAGGAGCTTTGCCCGTCTTAGGTGCCTTGCCGCTGCTTGCTTTTTGCGCGCGCTTATTCCTTCCAGGCGTCGATCGAACCGAGGTCGTAAACCTTGGTATAACCCATCTTTATGAGCTCTTCGGCTGCGATGGCCGAGCGTCTGCCGCTTCTGCAGTAAACGATGATCGGCTTGTCTTTTTCGGCGACCTGCTCTTCAATCTTGGCACTGATTTCATCCATCGGAATCAGGATGCTGCCTTCGATGTGTCTTTCATCGTGTTCCTGCTGCGAACGAACGTCGATCAAAACCGCTCCCTCATCCTTGATGAGTGCCTTCGCCTTATCCGAATCGACTTTCGTTACGGCTGCTTCTTCCATCGGCTCTTCGCCTTCCTCCGCAGGGGCCGCAGTTTCTTGCTTGGCTTCGTCTTTCTTTTCTTCGCCGGCAGGAGCGTCGCCCCGCTCGTTCATTCCTTCTTGGCTCATTTCGGCATCTTTTCCGTCTTCGCCTTCCTGCTTATCCGATTGCCGCTCTTCACTTGTATTTGTGGGATTTTCAGTAGTCTTAGGCGTGCTGTCCTTGTTTCCGCAGGCCGTGAATCCGACCACCACAGCGAGTGATAGCAATAAGATTAAAATTGAGTTTTTCATAGGTGTCACCTTTCCTTTCTTCTTACAAGTTTAAACACACACTAACTATTTATACACGGTTTCAGGCTGCTTGAAACAGGCGGGGAAAAACCCTGCAACAAAGAGGGCAAAGGGCTTGACAAAATGAGACTACTGTTGTAAACTTATTTTAGGCTACAAGTGTAGTCTCGGCAAGAAAAGAAGAAAAGAAGAAAA
>JAUMXH010000001.1 GCA_030529225.1 Bacillota bacterium
CTTATGGATGTGAGACGGGCGATCGAGTTAAGAAAGAGTATCCGAAAGTTTACGGATAAAACTATCGCAAAGGATGAATTGGAGTTGATTTTGGACGCGGGAAGGCTGGCGCCTTCGGGAAAGAATTCCCAAAACTGGCACTTCATCGTCATCACCGATCCAAAGGTGAAAAAGGAGATCGGCGAAGTGATTCGGGCCAAGCATAAGACAATTTGTGACGAGATGCGGAAGATCGACGAAAAGAAGGCCGAGCGCTTTGCAAAGTTTCTAAAGCACTTTACCCTATTTTCTTTGGAGGCGCCCGCTCTGATCGTGGTAATGGGCAGGAACTACTATCCTTCAGGCTATTATGAGTACGAGTTGATCGGGGCGGAAAAAAGCTTGATGGATGAGCTCCTTTACCAAAAAAATCCCGGCATGCAGAGCATCGGTGCGGCCATAGAAAATATGACCCTGCAGGCAATCGAACTCGGCTACGGCTCTTGCTGGCTGACGAGTGCCAATTATGCGGCGGCGGAGATGGAGCGGTATTTTAAAGAGAAGGATTACTTTTTTGAGGAGGAGTATTTCCTGAGTGCGATGCTCGCAATCGGAGAACCTCAGGAACCCAATAACACCCCGCTAAAGAAGCCTTTGGAGGAAGTGAGCACTTGGATTTAAAAAGAGACGCACAGATTTAATAAATATAACTTGACATGTATGTTTTGTTCTGCTAAACTCTTAGGCAAGTGATGAAGGCATACATGGTAAATGCTTACCATTAGTAGCTTTGTAAATGTATCTCAGAGAGAGAATGGTCGCTGAAAATTCTCATACATTTGCAGGATAAGTGAATTACGGTGCCGGAGCTGATCCGCAGACCTTAGCGCTAAAGGTAGAGGCATAAGAGTGGCTTATGTAAATGAAGGTGGTACCACGGCGAAAGTCGTCCTTTTTTTGATGGACGTTTGCTGTGGTTTTTTTATTTGGAAGGAGATACTTATGGACGCATTTAAAGAACTTAGTGACAGAGGGTTTATTGCCCAGATAACCCACGAAGAAGAACTGATTGAAGAGATGGCTAAGGGGCCTGTATGTTATTACACAGGATTTGATGCGACATCGGATTCTTTGACAGCAGGACACATGATTCCCGTTATGGCGATGGCTCACATGCAGAGGGCGGGGCACATTCCGGTCGTTCTGATCGGTGGCGGAACTACGATGATCGGAGACCCCTCAGACCGAAACGATATGAGAAAGATGATGACCCGTGAGACGATTCAACATAACGCAGATATATTCAGACAGCAGCTCTCGAGGTTCCTTACCATCGAAGAGGGAAAGGGATACATGGACGACAACGCGAACTGGCTTCTCGACTTGAATTACGTGGAGTTTATTCGGGAGATCGGGGTGCATTTTTCAGTCAATAAAATGCTGGCTGCGGAATGTTACAAGAGAAGGATGGGAGACGGCCTCACCTTCTTTGAATTCAACTACATGATCATGCAGGCATACGACTTCTTATACCTCAACAGAAAGTACGGAACCAGCCTCCAGATGGGAGGAGATGACCAATGGTCAAACATCCTGGCCGGAGCGGATTTGATCAGAAGAAAAGAGCAAAAGAAGGCCTTCGGAATGACTTTAAAACTTCTTACCCTTCCGAGCGGCGAGAAGATGGGAAAAACAGCGGGCGGAGCGATCTACCTCGATCCGAAGAAGACTTCTCCTTACGAATTCTACCAGTACTTCAGAAACACGCCGGATTCGGATGTCAACATCCTGCTCAAACGCCTAACCTTCCTGCCTTTGGAAGAAATCGCCGAGTACGAAAAACTGGAAGGAAAGGACCTGAACAAGGTCAAGGAAATTTTGGCCTTCGACATCACCGAGCGAGTGCATGGAACCGAAGAGGCCGAAAAAGCCAAGGAAGCATCAAGGGCGATCTTCAGCGCCGGAGTCATTTCCGACGATATGCCTGAGTTTAAGCTTCCAAAAGCAAAGTTGGAAGAAGGCTTGGATATCGCAGATCTTTTGGTGGAAATCGGCCTAACCAAGACAAAGGGAGAGGGAAAGCGCTTGATCGGACAGAGCGGAATCAGCCTGAACGACGTCAAGGTTGAGGATCCGTTCCAAAAAATTACCGAAAAAGACTTTGAAAAATCATACGCCTTGGTACAGAAGGGCAAAAAAGTCTTCATCAAAGTGAGCCTTGACTAAGGTCTGAAAGGTGTTTGTGAACAAAAAAGAGGTCAATGTGAGATTGACCTCTTTTTCATGCTTTGTTTATTTTGCAGGACTCTTATTCCTGTTCTATCATACCTGTCATCTCAGCCACTGAGTACGTACATACCAAGTCGCCGGTCACGTTGTTCATCGTTTCAAACATATCGAGGATCGGGTTGATACCGAGGGCAAGGCCGACGATGATTGCAACCTGGTCCGCCTGCAAGCCCATGTTTTGCAGGATGATGAACAGCAACATCAAGCTTCCGCCGGGAACTCCACCGGCTCCAACCGATGCCAAAACCGTAGTGATGACAAGGATGGCAAGGGAAGTGAAGGTAAGCTCCACGCCGAACATGTTGGAAGCCAAGACTGCGAACATCGGTAAGTGTACGCAGACCCCGTCCATATTGACGGTTGCTCCGAGCGGAAGGGCGAAGGATGACAAACCGCTCTTAATTTTCAGATCGTCCTGTGCGACGGTCAGAGAAACCGGAAGGGTGGCTGCACTACTTCTGGTTACAAAGGCGGTGAGCATGGCCTCTTGAATCGCCATCAGGAACTTGAACGGATTCTTTCTGATTGCGATTGCCATAATCATCGGGTAAATGACGAACATCATGATTAGGACGCCCAGGATGACACCCAGGGTAAGCATGACGTAAGGTCCGAACAACAAGGATCCGTAGAGGGCGAAGTTGACCGAAGTCAGTGCAAAGACACCGATTGGCGTATATGCCAGAATCCAATCGACCATCTTAAAAATACCTTCTTTTGCCGCATCGATCAAACTGAGAAGTGTGCCGATTGCGCCCTTCATCTTTTCATCACCTGTGCTATCATGTACGATTTTAAGCGCCAATCCGAAGGCGATTGAGAATACGATAATTGCCAAAAAGTCGCCGTTAGCAAGGGCGTCGAACGGGTTCTTGAACATACCCAGGAACACGTCTACCAAGGAGCCGCCTGAACTTTGAAGTGCAGAGTCCCCCGATTGAATCACGGAATCCGATTTCATCAAATCCGCCCATTGAGCTTTTTGAGCCTCAGACCCGCCCGGATTGAACAAGACTGCCAAAACGGAACCGGAAACTGCTGCCAGCAGAGAAGTAAGCACATACCAAATGATAACTTTCAGACCAATCTTACCGAATTGGCTGGTAGGTAAAGATGCCGCTCCCGAGATGAGGGATAGGAAAATGACAGGGATAACTATCATTTTCAACATGAAGACAAGAACTTTACCGAACGGTGAAACATACTTTTCGTAGGTCGCTACGTCCATGTTGGACTTCCATAGAATCAAACCTACTACAAGACCTAATATGAATGCAATTATGATCTTGTAAATCAACTTTTTGTTCATTTTAGCTCCTTTCACAAAAATAAATTAAGCTTTACTCAAAAGCTAAGAAATATGATACATAAATCGTAATAAAAAGTCAATACGTCAGATAATTATTCACCTGCCCGGGACAGGGTATAAAGGTCCAATCTTCTATGCTTTAAGAGGGGAAGTTCCCTGCGAACCTTTTTTTCATACTCCGGGTCAATCTCGGCATACAAAATTTCTTCTTCGATGCCCGCCCTTGCGAGCACTTCGCCCCACGGGGTTGTTACCATGGAATTGGCATAAGAGACATAACTCGATTCCGGATTTCTCGCCGGAGCGCAGGCGCAGTAGAAGACCTGGTTGTCGAGCGCCCTTGCCCTGAGGCTCAGTTCCCAATGTGCGGGTCCCGTGGTCATGTTGAAGGCTGCCGGCATCACAATCAGCTCGGCCCCTTGCTCTACCAAGAGCCTTGAAAATTCAGGAAATCTGATATCATAACAGATCAGGACGCCGACCTTGGCAAAGGGGGTTTCAAAGATGGTGAGATCCCGCCCGGCCGTCAAGGTTTCCGACTCCATAAATCGTTGACCGCCCTCCACATCGATATCGAAGAGGTGGACCTTCCTGTGCCTGCACAGCTCCGTCCCGTCCGGCGAAAAGGTGAAGGACGTGTTATACACGGCATCTCCATCCCGCTCCGGCACCGAGCCCGCAACCAGATAAGAGCCGGTCGCGACCGCGATTTCACTGATTTTTCGGTAGGCGAGGGAGCCTCTCTCGAAAGCGTGAACCGGGAAGTTTTTCGCGTTGTAAATACAAGTAAAAATCTCAGGCAGGACAATCAGATCCGCATCGTTGCGCGAGGCTTCGAGCGCCAACTCGTGCGCGTGGCGGATATTGGTCTCGGTGTCCTCGACCACCTGCATCTGTATCAGAGCGATTTTAAATGACATAAGTTCCTATCCTTTCCTTGTAGCCGATGAGGCGGGGGAGAGCCGTGCCTCTATCAGATTAAAGATCCGTCGATTTCGAATCACAGTCCTTTTCGGCCTCGTTCGATTTTTTGCTCGTGTATTTCTTTGCCATTTTGTTGGCTCCGCTGACCACCTTGTAGGCCTTGACGATCGCTTCGTTCACCGAGTTATTGTTTTTAAAGGTGTCGGTGATGGTCTCCGTCGCCTCCGCGATATTGTCGACACTCGGTTTAAAGACTCCCGTCATATGAGAGACATCCTTTACAATGGCATCCGTGCTTCCGGAAATGCTGCCGGCATTCTGCAAAATCTTAGTGATGTTTTCCTGGTTCATCAAAATAATCTTGTGGGTCGCCGCGAGGTTTTTAATCGCCTTGGCAATCAAGAGAATGATGAAAACCACCAGAACAATCAGTGCGATAATCAGCAGGCTCCATAAAAAATCTTTGACGTTAAAAGTGATAATATAATCCGTATTACTTGCAAACATTGGCATGCGGTACCTCCTATCTAAGTTTAGCCATCGCCTTTCGATGTTCTCATTATATATCGTTTCGGGGCCCGATACAAATATTTGTTTTTCCTCTTTTCAGAAATCCCGGACTGTGTTTACATTGTCTACTTAGTATGGTACTATTTATATGTTTATTGGGGGTAAAAAATGAAAAAATTATTCAAATTCTTAATGCAGCTACTGCTAGTGATACTATTGCTTGTCGGCGCCTATTTCGCCTATATGCATTTCTCGTATTACCGAATCGAGGACAATTTGGATCTCAGTTCGCAGATTGAAAACAATCGGAGCGATCGCCTGGAGCTTGAAGAAGAGTATTCTATGCTCACCTTCAACTTCGGATTCGGCGCTCACGATAAGGACTTCTCCTTCTTTATGGACAAGGGCAGGATGAAGGACGGAACGCCGGTCAGAGGGACCATGTCGATTGCGAGCAGTAAGGAAAAGGTCATTGAAAATACACAGAAACTGGTGCAATTCCTAAAGCGTATGGATGCGGATTTCGTGCTCCTGCAGGAAGTCGATCAGGACAGCACCAGGGGATATCATGTCGACCAGCACAGGAGCGTCGTGGAGGAGGCGAAGGAGTACGCGAGCATCTTCGACACCAACCTGCATGTGAAGTACCTGCTCTATCCGATCACGGAGCCGCACGGAATGGCCACTTCCGGACTTCTCACCCTGAGCAGGTACCGAATCGATTCGGCAGTGCACAGGCAGCTCTATATAAATGAAGGATTCATTGAACGCTTTGTCGACCTGGACCGTTGCTTTACGAGTATGAAAGTTCCCGTAGAGGGCGGCAGGGAGCTCATATTGATCAATCTCCACCTCTCTGCCTACGACAAGGGCGGTACAGCCAGAAAAGAACAATTGACCCTGCTCAACGAGGTCATGCAGGAGGAGTACGACAGGGGGAACTATGTCATCCTGGGCGGAGACTTCAACCACATCCTGTCCGATTCGTACAAAGAGCTGAAAACCGAGCAGGAAAAACCGCATTGGGTCTTTCTGTTTCCGGAGGAGAGTCTGAGTCCGAACTTCAGAATCATTCATTCAGAGAACGCGGATGAAGTGGGAACCTGCAGAACTTCCGATCTGCCTTATGAAGAGGGCGTGAACTACCGCGCGGTCATCGACGGCTTCATCGTGTCCGACAATGTCGAGGCGAGCTCCGAGATCATAGATGAGAAGTTCGAGTATACCGACCACAACCCTGTTCTGATGAAGTTCAAGTTGAAACAATAAGAGGTGCTGCTATGAATACCATGATTTTTTCGAGCGGAAACGCGGGGAAACTGAGAGAGGTCAGACATTTTTTTGCAGATATGGGCATTGAAATTTTGAGCCTTTCGGAAGTCGGATTGGACGGATTTGAAGTGGAGGAAGACAGGGATAGCCTGGAAGGGAATGCTGAGAAAAAGGCGCTTGAGCTCTTTGATCTGGTCGGCAAACCCGTGTTCTCGGACGATACCGGACTCTTCGTAGACGCCTTGAACGGGGCGCCCGGTGTGTACTCGGCGAGATATGCCGGGGAAGGGGCGGATTTTCAAGCGAATAGGACCAAGATGCTGAGGGAATTGCAAGGGGTTCCGGCGGAAAAGAGGACGGCACGCTTTAAGACCATCATCTGCTATGTGGACCAAGACAGGACCGTTCACTTCTTTGAAGGAAGGATAGACGGTCACATTTTGGAAGCGGAGACCGGTGATCAGGGCTTCGGCTACGACAGCATTTTCTGTCCCGAAGGAGAGCAAAGAAGCTTCGGAGAGATGAGTGTGGATGAGAAGGCGGGATTCAGTCACAGGGTTCGCGCCCTTGCGGCATTCAAAGAATTTATGCTCGAATTGCGCAAGTGAGAGAGGAAACGGATGAAATTAACGATACTCAGACACGGGGAAACCGATTGGAACAAAAACAGGAGAATACAGGGGCACATAGACATTGAGCTCAACCTCTTCGGCTTACAGCAAGCGCATACCTGTGCGAAGTACCTGGCGAACGAGGACTTCGACAAGGTCTTTTCGAGCCCTCTTTCCAGGGCCTACAAAACTGCCGAAATCATTTCGGCAAAGAAAAAATATCCGATTACTCTTCGTGACGAACTCTTGGAGATCAATATGGGCAAATGGCAGGGTATGGTCTGGTCCGAAATCGTCAGAACGCATTCCAATCTCTTTGAAGAATTGGAGCGTTCGGGAGATCTTTCCAAGGTGTATCAGGGGGAATCCTTTCAGGAGATGCAGGACAGGTCGATCGCGTTTCTGAATTACTTGGTCGACTCGCCCTATGAGAACGTTTTGGCAGTCAGTCATACCGGTCTGATCAAGGTGATGATTTGTCATGTCTTGGGGCTGGACCTGTCCAAGAGAAACAAATTTCATATTCACAATCTATCCGTGACGAGGTTGCAATACGCGCCGGACAGGGGGTGGAATGTGCTCAGCCTCAACGAATACGATTACCTGGATGATTTGTTCCGTCCCGGGGCGAGCTCGTGAGAGGTGCCGCTTGAAAAAGAATGACATCTTATTGGTGAGCGTTTTGCTCCTTGTTCTCGGCGGGGTCTACCTGTTTACGGATCTCTTTTCGTTTTCGACCGGGTCCGCCTATGAAATCCACGTCAGGGACAGTTCCGGAGAGGTCTCTGTCAAACAGTTCAGCGAAGAAGGGCGTTTTACCCTCCGCTCCGAAGACGAGTCGTTTTGGAATGAATACGAAATCAAGGACGGAGCGGTCAACATGCTGCACTCCAACTGTCGGGATCAGCTCTGCGTACATATGAAAAAAATAAGTAAGGACGGGGAAATGATTGTCTGTCTTCCCCACAAGGTGTATTTGAGCGTGCACAAAAAAAAGGATGCTGCTCCTGAAATCGGAGAAGAAAGGGAAAAATTGGATGCGGTCTCGGAATAAACGTTACGTGCTTCTCTCGCTCATGATTGCCTTTTCCCTCGTTCTGCGGGTGGTGGAAGGCTTTTTGCCGGCGACCGCCTTTCTTGCGCCGGGTCTCAAACTCGGACTTGCAAACATTATAACGGTGGTCATGCTCTATCGATTTAAGCCGTCGGAAACCTTTCTGGTGACGATTGTTCGCGTGATTCTGGGCTCCGTCCTGGGAGGCGGCTTGAGTTCCTTTTTGTATAGCGCGGCCGGGGCCTTACTCAGCTTTTTTGTGATGCTCTTATTCCGAGGATTGCAGCGTTTTCCGCTTTCCATCGTCGGAGTGTCCGTGCTCGGTGCCGTATTTTTCAACGTCGGTCAACTCAGTGTCGCGTCTCTGATCATAGGCTCCAAAGGCATTTTTGTCTACTTGCCGATCATGGGACTTCTGTCGATTGTGACGGGGCTTTTTGTGGGCTTGGTGGCAAAGCGAATCATAGAAAATAAGGTTCTTTGGAAGAACCTTGTCTAAACACGGGGCGAAGCCCCCTCTAACGGATCCATCTTAAAGCAACATCCTGGTAATGCTCAATTTTTCTTTTCCCATCGACAGGTCATAGATGGTATCGTTGACCTTTACCATCGGTCGGGTAGGGTCTATCTTGTTCATATAGACAACCTCACCGGTCTCTCCGTTCGAAAGTTCCACTTTCATACCGATAAAACACGACTGTATCGCCTTGACCAAAGGGATGGTCGCTTTGGGAGAGAGCTGTTCGATGCTGTCATCAAAGAGCTCGGCCGCTATCTTAAAAGGAGAGATTGCGGAGCGATAACACTTGTTGTTGATCGCCGCATCAAAAATGTTGGAAACGCCGACAATTTGGGCCAGATAGGAGATCTGGGTGCCCCTTAAGCCCATCGGGTATCCGCTGCCGTTGAGTTTTTCGGTCGATTGCAGGATGGCGATGCTGATCTCATCGTCTATAAAAGGCAGGTCTTTGAGAAATTCGTCGCTGTATAGGGTGTAGCTCTTTATGACCTTCAATTCATCCTCGCTGAGGGGGTCCGTCTTTAAAATCAAAGACTTGGGAACGCCCAGTTTTCCGACTTGAGAGAAGAGGCCGGCGAGAAAGGACTGCTTGATTCTTTCTACCGGAGATTCTTCCCAATACGAAATCAAGGCCGACAGGAGGCCGACTCTGATGGAGTGGTTGATGGTGTAGCCGTCGATCTTGGAAAGTTTGTAAAGCAGGCTTACGGCTTGTTCATACTGCGTAATCTCATTCACACATTCCAAGGCGATCGGTTTGACCGGAGAGAAATAGTCTTTTCCCAAGAGTTTGATATTTGCAACCGTCACTTTCAGGATGTTCACCATAAAGCCTTTGTCATCGGCGCTCATCGCCTCCGACTCTTGGGGTGTTTCTTCCGTGCTCAGCGCCTCTTCCGAGCCGGAAGCTTCCGAAACCGCTACAATATTAAAATCGGTTGTTTTGATTTTTTGAATGATGTCCTCGCTCAAAGCCGAGCCCTTGCTGACCAATAAGAGCCCGTTCTTGTCATAGATATCCTCTTCCAAAATGAATGTTTGCTTGGCATCATTTATGTTTATATATCTCATCGTAATCCCCCTGCAAAATACCGAACTATTTTAACATAGAAACTCGGGTATGCAAATAATTTCGACAGTATCCGATAAAAAACTTAGTTTATTCTTGATTTTTTTATTTAAAAGCAATATAATTATCATTGTTTTTTGAGTGTCCCCGTAGCTCAGCAGGATAGAGCGTTCGCCTCCTAAGCGAGAGGTCACGTGTTCGAATCGCGTCGGGGACGCCATTTTATTTGTAGTCATTGAGAGTTGGAATCGGAGGAGTTGCATGCCGAAAAGTTTGGTCATAGTAGAGTCACCGGCTAAGGCAAAAACCATCAGCAAGTTTTTAGGAAGAAATTATACCGTCAAGGCCTCGGTAGGCCATGTCAGGGATTTGCCGAAAAGCAAGATGGGCGTGGATATAGAAAATGATTTTGAGCCGCAGTACATCACCATCAGAGGCAAGGGGGATGTAATCAAAGAGCTGAAAAAGGAAGCTAAGAAGGCCGATAGAGTGATTCTCGCAACGGACCCCGACAGAGAGGGCGAGGCGATTGCCTGGCATCTGAAAACCCTTTTGGAGAAGGAAAATGACACCTTCGAGAGAGTGGCTTTTAACGCGATTACAAAAGACAATGTGAAGAAGGCAATCAAGGCACCCAGAGACATCAATATGAATTTGGTGGATGCCCAGCAGGCCAGACGTGTCCTGGACAGGCTCGTCGGATACAGCATTTCACCCCTCCTGTGGGCCAAAGTCCAGCGCGGACTCTCGGCGGGCAGGGTCCAGTCGGTTGCGACCAGATTGATTTGTGACAGAGAAGAGAGCATACAGAGCTTCGTACCCGAAGAATATTGGAGTATTGAGGCTTTATTTCATGTGGACAATCAAAGGTTCACAGCCTCTTTCTACGGCAAAGACAATGAGAAAATGAAGCTCGGCAACAAGGCCGAGGTGGATGCGGTTCTGCAGGCGCTGGGAGAGGACTTTGATGTCGTTTCTTCCAAGGTCACTCAAAAGAAGAGAAATCCCATCCTTCCGTTCACAACCTCTACCCTACAACAGGAAGCCTCGAATAAACTCGGTTTCAGCACGACCAAGACCATGTCGGTCGCCCAGCGTCTCTACGAGGGCGTCAAGATCGGCTCGGCAACGGTCGGTTTGATTACGTATATGCGTACCGATTCCACGCGCATTGAGCCGGAAGTTTCCAAAGAGACGGCCAAGCTGATTGCTGAAAATTTCGGGGAAGAGTATTTGGGCAAGACCGAGTTTAAGAGCAAGAAGTCTTCTCAGGATGCCCACGAGGCGATCAGGCCATCTTATCCTTCGTATACGCCGGTGGAAATTCAATCCCATTTGGATAAGGATCAATTTAAACTCTACGAGTTGATTTGGAGGCGATTTATGGCTTCTCACATGGCGCCTGCCGTCTTTGACAACGTGCAGATCGACCTGAACAACTCCTCTTATACCTTTAAGGCCTCGGGCTCGAGTATGAGGTTCGACGGTTTCCTGAAGATTTACACCTATTCGAAGCAGACGGACCATCAGATTCCGCTATTGGAAGAAAACCGGAAGATAGCGGCGAAAAGCATCAACAGTGAGCAACATTTTACCCAGGCTCCTCCAAGGTACACCGAGGCCAGTCTGGTAAAAGAGATGGAAGAGCTCGGAATCGGCAGGCCGAGTACCTATGCGCCGACCATTTCCACCATCATCGCTAGAGCCTACATTTCCCGAGACAAGAAGAACCTGGTTCCGACGGAGCTCGGTTTCATCGTGAACGGCATCATGAAAGAGCACTTTGCCGAGATTGTCGATGTCGATTTTACCGCCAAAATGGAAGAGAGTTTGGACGAGGTCGAAAACGAAGGGGACAAGCATCACTGGAAGACCATCATAGGCAAGTTTTATCAAGGTTTTCAGCCGTCTTTGAATCTGGCGGAAAAAGAGTTGGAAAAGATAAACATGGACGTGATGACCGATGAAATCTGCGAACTCTGCGGCGCTCATTTGCTGATCAAAACCGGCCGCTTCGGCAAGTTCAAGGCATGCTCAAACTACCCGGACTGCAAGAACACCAAGCCCATCCTCAACACGATCGGCGTTAAGTGCCCGATTTGTAAGGATGGAGACGTCATCGAGAGAAAAACCAAGAAATTCAAGAATTTCTACGGATGCTCGCAGTTCCCGGACTGTAAGTTTTCGAGTTGGCACAAGCCGACCGGAGAGACTTGCCCGAACTGTTCGCAGCCGCTCATAGAGTATCGAACCAAATCCAAGCATGAGATTCGTTGCATGGACACGAAAACTTGCAAGTACAGTAAGAAAATAGAAGATAAAGACGCATGAAACTGAATGAATTGTTGAAACAAACGGGCTTGGAGTATCGCGTCGAGAACGCCTGCTCCGATTCGGCCTTGGATATTCCCGTCAAGCAGTTGGCTGTGGATTCGAGAAAGAAAGCTGAAGATTCAGTTTTCTTTTGTATTAAGGGAATGACCCACGATTCCCACCTCCTGGTGGATCAGGCGATTGAAAACGGGGCCCTTGCCATCGTATACGATCACAAGGTCGACGCCTTCCGGGAGCGCTTTTCGGAGCTTCCCTTTATCAAGGTGTCCGACAGCAGGCTCGCCCTGGCTAAAATGGCGGAGTGCTTGCACGGCAACCCCTCGTCTTCCTTAAAAGTCTACGGGGTGACCGGCACCAACGGCAAGACCAGCGTGTCTTACCTGATCTATAAAATACTATCCAAGTTTGAAAAGTCCGCCTACAACGGGACCGCGGGTTCTCTGATCGGAACGGAGCCGGCTGCCTATAAACATCTCACGACGCCGGATACCCTTGACTTGGCCCGCCTCTTTGAACAGGTGAAAGACGCCTGTTGCGAATCCATAGCGATGGAAGTCTCTTCTCATGCGCTGGATATGAAGCGATCCGCCGGAATCGACTTTGACATTGCGGTATTTACCAACCTGAGCAGGGACCACCTGGATTATCACAAGACCATGGAGGCCTATCGAGATGCCAAAGCGGAGCTGTTCCGGACCTTAAAGCCGAGCGGCATCGCGGTAATCAACCTGGACGATGCGGAGGCCGACTTCTTTCAGCAGTCTTGTCTGAATTGCAGGATTGTGACTTACGGAAGCGCACATTCGGCAAGCTATCGCTTTGACGGAATCGTTCTGAAACCGAACGGAACGGAATTTCGGCTCACCCATGAGGGAAGGAGCTACCATGTCGGGACCAATTTGATTTCCGAAATCAATGTATACAACCTGGTCGCCGCGATCGCCGCGCTTCACCAAGGCGGAAAAGACTTGGATGAGATCATAAGGCAGGTCGCGTACGTAGACTTTAACATCGGCAGATTTCAATATGTGAAATCAGACAAATACTCGGTCATCGTGGACTTCGCCCATACGCCGGATGCCTTTGAAAAAATATTTGCCTTTTCGGATTTGTTTCGGAGCGCAGGGACTCGGGTGATTAGCGTATTCGGATCGGCAGGCGAAAGAGATAAGGGCAAGCGTCCGATCATGGGGAGGATTGCGGAGGCGCATTCCGACCGAATCGTTTTGACCGAGGATGACAACAGGAGCGAGGCGGTCCTTGAAATCATTCAGGACATCGCGAGCGGAATCGAAGACAAGCGGAAACTGAGCATCGTGGAAAGCCGAACGGAGGCAATTCGGAAGGCCTTTGCCTTGGCTGAGGAGGGAGATCTGATTCTCTTACTCGGAAAGGCGGTAGACAGGGTCATGTACCGCGACGGATTCCTGGAACCCTACGAGGGCGACGATGTGATCGCCGCTCGATTGGCGAACGGCTAAGAGTGCCGAGCGCGAACGAAGGAGAAAAAACAGATGTCAAATCTACAAACGAACCCGTCTTTTCTGTCTTTTGACCTCTTTCAGCCTCATCCTCTGGTCGCGGCCTTCAGTACGAGGCTTGGCGGTCTGAGTGAGGGCGTCTATGAATCGATGAATCTTTCGTTTTCCGGAGCGGATGATAGGCAGACTGTGCTTGCAAATTTTAAGTTGTTCGCAAACGCAATCGGGGTCGATTGGGAACGCATGGTGATGACGAGTCAGGTTCATGAGGACGCCATCCTGATTGCGGGCGAGGAGCACGCCGGCATGGGCGTTGGCGTAGCTCGAACCTTTGAGAGTGTAGACGGCATCTATACCGAAAGCAAGGGGCTTCCGATTCTGACGGCTCACGCCGACTGCACGCCGATTTTCTTTTACGATAAGCGGAGGGGAGCGGCCGGATTGGCGCATTCTGGTTGGAGGGGGACCTCTCGGAAGATTGCCGAAAAGATGGTCGAACTCTTTCTTTTAAGAGGGTCTCGTGCGGAGGACATTCTCTGCGCGATTGGCCCCACCATTTGTGTGGATTGTTACGAAGTGGGAAGTGAGGTCGTCGAGGCGATAGAGGCCGCGGTCATTACTCAAAAGGAAAAGCCGCATTTGGACTTGAAAGAAACGAATCGAAACATGTTAACGGCTTCCGGAATTTTGCCCCGGCACATTGAAATCAGCGAGCACTGTACCAAATGTGACTCGCGCCTCTTCTTTTCTCACAGGCGCTCCGGGAGCGCCAGGGGAGGTCATGTGGCTTGTATCTGTCTATTATAGCGTATTTTCTCCCTCTTTTGTTCTAGGACTTTCAGACCTGTTTCTTGATTCGATAAAATCAAAAAATAGGTCTTTTCATTTTATTTAGAATAGTATATAATACCTATATCGGAAACGGGCTGCTTCTCAGAAAGCGCTTCTTTCCGAAATTCCTTTTTTGTTTTTATTCTCTCTACCATAGTGATATGGATAGAAAAAAATGGAGAGTAATGAAAGAAAAGAAAAATCCCTTCTGCAAGAGAAGGGATTTTTTTTATGATAGAGCGAGGTCTCCGCTCTTGATTTTGCCCATTTTCTTTAGAACGAGGTAGAACAGATAGCTCAGGATTGCCGGTAAGAGGATGTGCATGAGCAGAATCATAGGAATCGCTCCGCTTCCCATCGATTCGACGGTTCCGATTTGGCCGACCAGACCGCTGGTTCCCATTCCCGCACCGACCGGTGTATTTGTCATCCCCAAGACCGCCGAAGCGATAGGTCCAAGGATTGCGCTCGAGAGGATCGGCGGGAGAAAGATCCAAGGATTCTTTACGATGTTTCCAATCTGTATCATCGAGGTCCCGAGTCCCTGTGCGATCAGGGCACCAAAGCCGTTGTCTTTAAACGAGATGACTGCAAATCCGATCATTTGGCAAGAACAGCCGATGGTTGAGGCGCCGGCTGCGATTCCGCTCAAGCCGAGCGCGATGGCGATGGCGGCACTCGAAATCGGAAGGGTCAGGATGATGCCCATCACTACGGACAAAAGGATGCCCATCGGAATCGGGTGCAAGTGGGCCAGCAAATTGATGAACTTACCCAGTTCACTCATTCCGTAAGAGATATACGGAGCGACAAACATGGCGATGACGCTTCCAATGATGATGGATACGCCGGGAACGGCGATGATATCAAGCTTGGTCTTTCCGCTGATAAACTTTCCCGTTTCAGTCGCGAGCAGGGCGGAAACCAAGGCTCCCGTCGGATCGCCGATGCTTAGGGCTCCGGTGCTGAGGTCGATCGTGCCCGCGCCCAGGGCTCCGCAGACGATTGCAGAGAGCATGGCCAGCGGAGGGGCTCCCAAACTCAAGGCGACGCCGGCGCCGATACCGGGACCCATCATAAACTTCGCCACCTTTCCGGCATTGCTCAGTATTTCAATCCCCGTGTAGTGCCCAATCTGGGTTAAGATCAGTCCGATGATGAGGGAAGAAAAAAGACCTCTCGCCATACCGTCCAAAACTTTGATGATGTAGTTTCTGACGCATAAGCTCCTGCCCTTCTTCCCGTCCTGCCGCTGCTTGCTTTGTTCCATGATTCAGATTCCTCCTCCTTTTTCGCTAATAATCCAAGTAGTTGATTCGGTCAAAAAACTCTTGGTACACTGCGTTGTCAATATAATAAAATCGATCCAACACCTCGATCGGTTTTGACGTTTTGGTAATCTTGGCATTCGGGTTGACGGGCTTATAAGCATCGCCCTGTTCCTTTTTCAGAACCTGGCTGTCCAAGTCGAAAACCCTCCAAGAGCCGCTGATCATACACTCGGTGTAAAGGTGTTTTCCGTGAATATTCTCGCCCTGAATCAGCCTGCACGGAATTTCCGCGCTGCGCATCAGGGAGCAGAGGTAGATATTGGCATTTATACTGCTTACCCCCTGGCGGATATCCAAGGTGTCCGCCGATTTCGGTTCGGATTCGGCAAAGTAAGTCGACGGATGGTAGGCGACTTTCCTCGCGGTCGCTTCAAAGATTTTAAGGGCTACCTGATAGTCGTTCATATAGCTGTCATCCGCATCTCTCTCTTTTAGGATTTGCTCCAAATCCTGTTTTACGTTGCTCGCATCCGGTCTGACAAACTCGCCGGGAACCAGGTAGTAAATATTCTTTGCCGAGAGGTTGACGATGTTGAATTGAAGCAGGATTTCTTCCCGAGCGTTTTCATCCAACCTGAACAGTTTGACATTGTGTTTACCGATGCCGAAGGGAGCGTAAATCAGGGATTCAAACTTTCCGGACTCATCGACGCGAATCACCGAGAGTTTCTTTTGTTTGTTGCGATTCACCAAAACATAGAGGTTTTTGCGCTCCGGATCCTCGGTCGTTCCGGCAAACCTGAACTTGTCGTGAATTTCCATACTCGAGTGAAGTTTCGACTTGATCAGGAATCCGAGCTCGGAAAGTCTCGGGTACTCGATGTAGTGTTCGTAAACCGTGCTCACATCGTAAGGAGGCAATTTCAGCGATGAGAGGGAGTGTTCAAAGTCCTGCAACACTTGGTGTTTGAGCGTATTCTTGGAATGTGCAAAGTGAAACTCGTAGCGCTTTCCGTTTTCCACACACAAATAGTGTGCGTGATGTTTGAGCTCCGGCTCTTCCCTCTCATGCGCTCTGTCTTTCAGTCCGTCCTCCGGCCTCGCCCCGCTTTCTTTGCTCTTCGCTTCGGAGCCCTTCCAATCATCTGATTCTTGTTTTTGGATTTTTTCTATGCTATAATACTGCACATAAAAGTTACGATTGTCTGTAACTAATTTCGATTTTGATGTATTGATTACATTGAACTCATTGGAAGGATGTTCGCTTCTCAGAAGGTTCTCCAAGTAGCTATCCGGGTCGATAGGACTGTCATCATTTGTTATTTTAATTTTAAAACCATATTTTTCATACGGGTTGTCGATGCCGAAGTAGGAGTCCTTTAAGTAACTCCACCCCTCCGGTAGGGCGATGCTCAGACCGAGTTCTTCAAATTTATATTCTCGATTGAGTTTAGCATTGAGGTAGACGTATTCCGTGTCAAATCTGCTCGTCAGTTCAATTTTATTCTCCTGCACACGCTCATCCAAATGGAGGAAATCACAGTGAAATTTTAGAGGAGCATAGGTTTTTCCGTCGATGAGGGTGACCGGTTCACGAAAAGTATGCTTGTTGCCGTTAATATAGATGAAGTTTCTGTCGATGAACAGCTTTGCAAACGAGTTGTTGTAGTAACAGTTTAACTTTTTTTGGTGCTCATAGTAGTCAGTGTGTGCATGCATCACATCCAAGATATTTTTTACAGGGAGCATAATCGTTCCGTTTTTTACAAGAACAGGGTCATTCAAGACCAGTGGTTTAGAATTTAAAAAGATAGTGAATTTTTTATCATCAGCGAGATCGGCAGTTCCAAAAGCGTCAAGAAAGAGTAGTAAGATTGTAAGAAACAGTGTTATGAGGAGTTTTCTCTTCATTTTCATTCTCCGTTTTACTCACCTGGATGACAAGCTTAAATATGCCGTTGACGGTAATTATAACATAATCCGATAGGAGAAAAAAGACTTATTTTATGGGAGGAAACATGGACAGTGAATCGTTAAAAAAAGCCAAACTCGATGAACTGAGACTCATGGCGAAGGATTTGGGAGTCAAGTATATCCAGAAGTTTAAAAAGAATGAATTGATCGAAGAGATCATCAAGATATCCAAGCAGAATGAGAGCGCTGAAGCCAAACTTGAGTCCAAGCAACCCAAGACCGGGAACGCTCGGAAGGAGAACCGGGCGGGGAAGGACGCAAAGGAGTCTGCCAAACCGAAACGAGACAAGGACGAAGCCGCGCAGGGAGCGTCGGAAGGCGGAGTCGAACAGGACCTGAAGCAGGAGGGGAAGCAGTCCGGCAGACAAGGCAGGACGAACAAGTCCTTCAGAATGAACCCCGGCGCCGGAACGGAGCGGCAAAGAACGAAGACGAATTTGAAGTTCCATGTGGAAAAGGTAACTCACGGCAATGCTTCGGAAGCTTCAAAGGAGGGCGCGAGCGAAGACGCTTCCGCTCCCGTCAGAAGCGGAAAGGAAAGCAGTTTTCGATTGAACTTCAAATCCCAAGCGCCCGGAACTTCCGCCATTTCCCATGAAACTCGGTCGGTTTCGCAGCCCGTCCCGGCTCCGAACGGCAGAGAGCTGCCGCCTGTGGACGACAGACAGGCGAGGGAAGAGGGAGATCCGGTTGAGGGTGTTTTGGAGCTCGCCGAACAGGGCTTCGGATTTTTGAGGTTCCACAACTTTCTCTCAAGTGAGAACGATGTCTATGTCAGTACCCCGCTGATTAAAAAATACAGGCTGAAAACCGGCGATAAGCTGACGGGTTATGCGAAATTTGCGAGGCAGAACGAGAAGTTCAGAGCGCTGTTCCGGCTGGATGCGGTCAACGGAGAGAAGCCGGAGCTTGCGATGCAGCGACTGCACTTTGACCAGCTGACCCCCGTCTATCCGAAGGAGAGGTTGAGTCTGGAAATGGGCTCGATCGACTTGGCGAGCAGGATCATCGATATCATCGCGCCGATTGGTAAGGGGCAGAGGGGCTTGATCGTCGCGCCTCCCAAGGCCGGTAAAACCATCTTATTGCAAAAGATTGCGAAGGCGATTCGGGCAAAGCACCCTGAGGTTGAGCTGATTGTCCTCCTGATCGATGAAAGGCCGGAAGAGGTGACCGAAATGAAGCGCCTGATTGACGCGGACGTCATTTACTCGACCTTTGATGAACTCCCCGAGAACCACATAAAAGTTGCGGAAATTGTCTTGGAGCGGGCAAAGGGTCTGGTGGAAATGAATAAGGATGTCGTGATTCTTTTGGATTCCATCACAAGACTCTCGAGGGCTTACAACCTGACCATGCCTTCCAGCGGCAGAACCTTGTCCGGCGGTCTCGACCCGGGGGCTCTCCACAAACCGAAGCGATTCTTCGGCGCGGCGAGAAACACCGAGGAGAGGGGCTCTTTGACCATTTTGGCGACCGCTCTGATTGAGACGGGCAGCAGGATGGACGATGTCATCTTTGAGGAGTTCAAGGGTACCGGCAACATGGAACTCCAACTTTCCCGCAAGCTCAGCGAGAAACGCGTCTTCCCTGCGATCGATATCAACAAGTCTTCGACCAGAAGAGAGGAGCTTTTGCTCAGCCAGGGCGAGCTCGAAGTCATTTGGAATATCAGACGGGCGCTCGCAAACAGCAACGTCCAGGATGTGACCGAATACATTTTGGAGGAGCTGATGGCGACCAAGAACAACAAAGACTTCGTAGAAATTATGAAAGGCAAGACGACATTCAGCGTGAGCGATTTCGGAGGATAGATTGGAAGTGCAGAATAAGGGCTCAAAGCCGAACAATATCGTGGCTTCTCAGAGCAGGTTGAAGGATGAGTGCGTGGAGTTGGAGCGCGAGCTCCCGGATTTTCTGTACGATTATTTTTTGTATTTGCGCTCCTCCGTCGCCACCTCAACGCGGCACGCTTATTTGTTGGAACTCAGGTTTTTTCTGAACTATTTGGTGATGGAGACCTCTCTGACGCAAGCGGAGGAAATCAAAAAAATCAGCCTGAAAGAGTTCCAATCTTTGAGCGCCAAGGATATCAACCGTTTTTTGAGCGGCTACTGCAGTCACTACGAGAAGTATCTTGACGGCAGGAGAATCGTAATCGAGAACGACAACAAGAGTCTCTCGAGGAAAAAATCGGCCCTTGCCGTGATGTTCAAATTTTTGTATCGGGACGGAAGCCTGGATTATGATATCTCCGGCGGTTTCAACCCGATTAAGATTCCGAAAAAACAGTCCGATGCAATCAAACGCTTGGAAATCGAGGAAGTGAATCTGATGATGGAGGCGGTCACAAGCGGTGCCGGCCTGGCGAAAAGCGAGCTCCGATTCTGGGAAAAGACAAAGTATCGGGACAGGGCGATCCTCCTCCTCTTCACGACCTACGGCTTGAGACTGAAGGAACTTTGGCAGCTCAATGTCTCTTCATTCGATTTTGACAAGGAAGAGTTTACGGTCTACAGAAAGAGAGACAAGCAGGTCAGCATGCCGATCAACAAGAGTGCAAAAAAGGTTTTGCAGGACTATTTGGAGCTTGAGAGGCCGGGGAACGAGGAACTTGATGAGGAGGACAGGGATGCCCTCTTCCTTTCGTTGCGAAAAAAAAGAATCACCGAGAAGGCGATTCGCAACCTCGTCAAAAAATATACTTCGATTGCTCTGAAATCGAGTAGGAGACAGGGCTACAGCCCGCATAAATTGCGGGCGACGACCGCTTCTGCCCTGATTGAATACGGATTTTCCATCTTCGATGTGCAAAATTTGATGGATCACGATCATGTGACGACGACTCAGCTCTATGCCCAGCACAGAAAGCACGCAAAGAAAGAGATTATAGATGACTATGAGCTCCTGGATGAAAGGGAACGGAAGGGATCTGAATCACGATAAAGGGAGGATCAGCGAATGAGCTGTCTGCTCCTTTGGTAAATGGACACCAGGCTAAGGGCGCTCATAAGGACCACTGTCAGAACCATAATTTGATCAAAAACAGTTCGGTCGATCAGCGATTCCAACAGGAGGGTCTGAATCGGCATCGCGTACAGAACGATTGAAACAAAGCGGCCGATCGGGTCGAAAAGAAAGACCCTCTCCCTCCTTGCCTTCCGATTGGATAAATAGGAAGTGAACAGGAATTCCGAAAACTTAATCAGGGTGACGGCAAGAATCCCAAAGGGCAGGAGGCCTCGCTGATACAAATAATAGTTGGCGCTCAAAATGAAGAAAAAGTCGGTCGCCACGTCCAGGACGGCGCCCGGCCTGCTCTCTACCCGGTAACGGCGCGCCAGTTTTCCATCCATATAATCGGATAAAAAGAGGAAGAGAAACAGGGCGCTGCAGACGAATAAACGGCCTTCCTTCAAGAAAATCGCCATGTTGAATGCGATGGTAACGGGAACCCGTGACAGGGTCAGGGCATTCACAAACAGCCGGATTCGTGATTGAGGAGGATTCTTAGTCATTTTTCTTTTCCCTCCGTTCCGATAAAATCCCTTTTACAAAGTAGAGCAATAAGAACTGAATGACCTCGTTGTATCCTTCAAAATCCGCCTCCGTGATATGGCAGTCTACAAAGTACATAAATTCGTAGACGCGTTTGAGTTTCTGTAAAACGTGTTCTTCCAATTCCAGCTCCCGCATCTTCTCTTCAAGGAGGGAGGACAAAAACTGATGAAATCGATTTTCCGCTCTTCCCTGTTCTGAGTCGTAGTAGCGATGCAATACCTTTGAAATTTTTGGATTGCTCCACTCGGCCATAATCTTATTTCCGAACAAGTGGCGGTTGGTCACGCTGAAAAGGTCTTCTATCAGCGCTTCCATCGGTTTCTTCCAGTCGACCTGTTCTACAATCGAGCTTCTTACCCTGTCATTCTCCAGGATGTAAACTTCTAAAAACAGCTCTTCTTTTGACGGAAAATACTTATAAAAGGAGCCCGTTGCTATCGAGAGCGCTTCGGTAATCTCGGTAATGGCAGTGTTCTTATAGCCTTTTTTTGCAAAAATGCTTCGCGCCTTTTGCACGATTTCTTCTTTGCTTAACATCAAACCCTCCTATGAATGAACGAAAAATTATATTCATTCATAATCATATCACAGATTTTCTTCGATGTCAAAGCATAAGATGCTCCGCTTGCTTATCCGCCTTCCTTCCCGCATTTTCCGGAAAGGAAGAACGATGCCTCGGGAAGCATGCTTTTCTTGCGTCCCTTATTGGAATTACAAATACGTTTGTGATAGAATGTTCATGGTTTAGATTGGATGAGCTAGGAGAAAAGAATGAACAAGAATGAACTCTATAAGACCCTGCCGAAGGTGGATGACCTTCTGGCAAGGGAAGGGATTGTGGATTTATCCAAAGAGCTTCCGAATTCCATTATCAATGAAGCAATCAATGAGATTTTGGATGGGATTCGATCAAAAATAAAGAATTCTACGGAAGACGAGCTTTCTAAATTTTCCGTAAATGTTGATAAAATCGTGCAAGACATTCTCCATTATGCGGGCGACCTCTACGCGGACAAGCTAAGACCGGTGGTCAATGCGAGCGGGGTTGTGATTCACACCAATTTGGGAAGGTCCGTGTTGAGCCGGGAAGCCGTAAAGGTGGCGATGGATAATGCATGTAGATATAACAACCTGGAACTGGATTTGAAGAGCGGGAAGCGCGGGAGTCGCTATCAGCACCTGGAAGACTTGATTTGCAGGGTGACCGGTGCGGAGGCGGCGCATGTTGTGAACAACAATGCCGCGGCCGTAATCCTGGTCCTTTCGGAGCTCGCCAAGGGTAAGAACATTCCGGTTTCCAGGGGGGAACTGGTGGAAATCGGCGGGTCTTTTCGGGTTCCCGAGATTATGAAACTCTCCTCTTGTGAGCTGAGAGAGATCGGTTGCACCAACAAGACGAACATCGATGACTATAGAAAGGCGATTGACGAGAATACCGCTCTTCTTTTAAAGGTGCACAGCTCCAATTATAAGATTTTGGGATTTACGGATTCGCCGAGTTTGGAAGAACTCTCCGAGCTCGCGAAAGAAAAAGGGATTCCGTTTTACTATGATATCGGAAGCGGAAGCATCTTCAACTTGACCGAGCTGAAGAGTTTTGAAAAGCCGGTCGATGAGCCGACCGTTCGCGAGGCGATTGAACGGGGCGTGGACATCGTGAGTTTTTCGGGCGACAAGCTTTTGGGTTCGGCCCAGGCGGGCATCATCGTCGGGAAAAAAGAGTACATCGATCGGATGAAGAAAAACCAACTCACCAGAGCCCTGCGCGTCGACAAAATCATTATCTCGGTCTTGGAGCAGACCTTTAAGGCCTATTTGGATACTCGCTTGGCGACTAAGAAAATTCCGACCTTGAGCATGCTTTCGATGACGGAGGAGGAGACGAGAAACCGGGTGGAGGCACTTTTATCCGTCCTCAAGGAGTACGAAGCCTTTTATCGTTTTGAAATGGTGGAGGATTCTTCCGAAGTCGGCGGCGGTTCACTTCCGGAGAGCAGGATGAAGAGTGTCCTTCTCTCGGTGGAAGCCGAGGGGCTCAGCGCTGAAAAGCTCCTCAAATCCTTGAGGGACTTTGAAACGCCGATCATAGCAAGAATCAAAAACGACAAGGTCATGATCGACACCAGGGCCTTACTGGAAGGGGATTTCGAAATCATCCGACGAGCCCTGTACGTGATTCAGAGCAGAAGTGCATCTTAGAAGGAAGGAAGCGAGTGTATCGCAGGATGGAAACGGTGAAAAACGAAGATGAGTAATATAATAGTAGGAACTGCGGGGCACATCGATCACGGCAAGTCGACCCTGATCAAACGGCTCAGCCACATCGACCCCGACAGGCTAAAGGAAGAAAAAAAGCGAGGCATTACCATAGAGCTCGGCTTCGCCTATTTTGATTTGCCTAACGGCAAGCGAGTCGGTATCGTGGATGTTCCGGGGCATGAAAAATTCATTAAGCACATGCTCGCCGGGGCGGGAGGAATCGACCTCGTACTTTTGGTGGTCGCTGCGGACGAATGCATCATGCCGCAAACAAGGGAACACCTCGATATTTTGGGACTGCTCGGAATCGAGAAAGGAATCATTTGCCTGACCAAGTGCGACATGGTTGACGCGGAATGGAAGGAAATGGTGAAGATGGAGATTCGCGAGGAGCTCGACAAGAGCTTTCTCAAGGATGCGAGCCTCATCGAAATCTCCCTTGATGACGAGGCGGGAATCGAGGCGCTCAAGGAAGAAATCGAGAGGCTGGCTTCCGATTTAAAACCTCGAAATGCAAACGGTTCTCCCAGACTTTCGGTCGACCGGGTCTTTTCCATCACCGGATTCGGAACCGTTGTTACAGGAACCCTTCTTGAGGGTAAAATCTCTGTTGGAGACAGGCTGGACTTGTATCCGAAATCCTTGGAGGCGAGAATCAGAAACATCCAGGTCCATTCGGAGGATGTGAAGGTCGCGTACGCAGGGCAAAGGGTCGCGATCAATATCGCCAACCTGTCGAAGGATGAAATCGAAAGAGGGGACGTCCTCGCCGAGAGCGGTACGATGAAACCGGCCTTTATCATCGACGCGACTGTCAGCCTGCTCGAGAATTCCAAGAGGGAACTGCATAATTGGGCGCGCGTCCGCCTGTATACCGGGGCAAAGGAGGTGCTCGCGCGAGTGGTTCTTCTGGATCGGGAGACCTTGAAGCCGGGAGAGTCCGCCCTCGTACAGTTTCGCTTGGAAGACAAGGTAGTGGTAAAATACAATGACAGGTTTGTGATTCGCTTTTACTCTCCGCTGGAGACCATAGGCGGGGGGACGGTGCTGGATTCCAACGCGAGAAAGCACAAGCGCTTTCATGACGAGGTCATTCAGGATTTGATCAGCAAAAATTCAGGGGACGAGGGCATGGTCCTTGAGGACATCATTTTCAAAGAGTCCGAAAAACTTTTAAGCTTTGAGTACCTGCTCGAAAAGACCGGATTTGACAAGGAGAAATTGCATGCCCTGCTCGAGTCGCTGATTCACGAGAAAACCGTTCTGCTCTTGGATGGAAGGTATTATTTCCACAACGCCTTCCTCGACGGGAAGAACGATGAACTCTTTGAATACTTGCATCAGTTTTATCAGAAGAATCCGCTGAAACTCGGTATTGCCAAGGACGAAATCAGGAGTCGTCTCTTCGGGAACATGAAGGCAAAGCTCTTCGACGAGCTTCTGGCCCGAATCTTTGCCTTTGAAAAGGTCAAGGAGCAGGACGGTCAAATTATGACCGTGGACAGGCGGATCGTGTACGATGCAAAACAGGAAAAAATCAAGGACGCTCTGCTCAAGTATTATCGGGAGGCGGGATATGGCCCCGAGAACCTGAATCTCGTCGAAGAGGAGCTCGGCATCAAAAAAGCCGACAAGGCGGTCTACGAAAGTTTGGTGAGCGCCGGGGAACTCGTCCGTCTGAACGAGGCGGTGAACCTGAGCCGGCAGCACTTTGAGGCGGCGAGGGGAAGCCTGCTCGCCGAGTTGGAAAAGAATGGGGAGATTTCGCTGGCAACTTACCGAGACCTGCTCGGCACTTCCCGAAAAATAGCCGTCGCTCTCTTGGATTATTTTGATAAGGTCGGCTTGACCAGAAGGGTGGACGATATTAGAAAATTAGCAAAATAACGGGAGTCACATCCCGATTAATCGGAGATATATCGGTAAGAAAGGAAGAGGTGAAGAAATGGCAAAACAAGGACCTGTAGGAATCGAAGTAGGCGGTTTTCAGCCGTACGATTCAAAGGATAAATTTAAGGCACAGAATAAACAGGGCAACAGAATCAAGAAAATGTACGCGGTTGTCAGCGGAAAGGGAGGGGTCGGAAAATCTTCAATCAGCTGTATGTTCGCGGATGCCGCCAACAAGTTGGGATATAAGACCGGTTTGATGGATGCGGATATTACCGGGCCGTCCGTTCCCAAGATTCTGGGAGTTCATGAAACGGCCGCCGCGACCGAGACGGAGGTCTATCCGGCTCTTACAAAGGGCGGCATTAAATATATTTCCATCAACCTGTTGCTCGAGGACGATAACGATCCGGTCCTCTGGAGGGGGCCGATTTTGGGCGGCGTCGTGAAGCAGTTTTATGAGGAAGTCCTCTGGGGCGACATCGACATCATGTTTGTGGACATGCCTCCGGGAACGGGCGACGTTCCGCTCACGGTCTACCAGTCCCTTCCAATCGACGGCATCATCATGATCAGCTCTCCTCAGAGCCTGTCCGGCATGATCGTCGCGAAGGCAATCAATATGGCAAATCAAATGAACATCCCCATCGTGGGCATCGTTGAAAACATGTCCTATTTCGAGTGCCCGGACACCAAGAAGCAGCACAAGATCTTTGGCGAAAGTCACATTGAGGAATTGGCGAATAAGTACGGTTTGAAGGTGCTTGCCAAATTGCCGATCGACCCTTCGCTCACGGCGCTTTGCGATGCCGGACGTCTGGAAGATATCGCGGAGAATCCGGTCATCGATATCGTCAAAGAATACCTTGCCTAAGGGAAGACGAAAATGGAGTACGATATCATTGTCATTGGGGGAGGCCCTGCGGGTGCCTCCTTTTGCAGGTATATCTCGAAGCGCTATTCGGTGCTTTTGATTGAAAAGCGTCAGCTTGATCCCCAAGGGAACTATCTTGATGCCAAAGCCTGTGGCGGGCTTTTGAATCTCGAGTGTCAGAGGGAACTCTCGGTCCAATCCCTGGCCATCCCCAAGGGAGTTTTGCAGGAGCCGCAGATGTTCACCGTCAGAGCCTTCGATTTTGACAATCGGATCAGCAAACATTATCAGAAGTCCTATTTGAATGTGGACAGGGCGCTCTTTGACAGCTTTTTGTTGAGCCGAATCGAAAGCCATGTGGACCTCTTGCCTGCGAGCCTCTACCTTTCCCATGAAATCGCCTCAGGCGCGGTGCGGGTAAAAGTGAAGCAGGGAGAAAAGATCCTGGACCTCACCTGTAAGCGTTTGATCGATGCGAGCGGAGCGATTGCGGCCGCGAGCAAAAAAATGCATGCGAGACCGGATTATTACGCCTGTATCCAGCGTCATTACCGCACAAAAGAGCGCCTGCCGTATCTGTTTTCCGTTTTCGATAAACATGTTACAGACTATTATTCGTGGGGTATACAAAAGGCAGACACCTTAATTGTGGGGTCGGCGATAAGCGATACCAAGAGGGCAAAGGAAAAGTTCGAGCGCTTGCTGGAACGTTTGGAAGAGATCGGCTTTGATTTGAGTCACGAAGAGAAGCGAGAGGGCTCGCTCTTGTTGAGACCGAAGAGAATGGGGGATGTCTTCCTGGGCGCAAAGCCGATTCATGTGATTGGAGAAGCGGCGTCCCTGATTAGCCCAAGTTCTTCGGAAGGAATCAGTTTTGCATTGAGAAGCGGAAGGTTCTTGGCCGACAGTATGAATCGCTCTTTTGTAAATTATCCTC
Source organism: Bacillota bacterium (assembly GCA_030529225.1). Classification (GTDB taxonomy): domain Bacteria; phylum Bacillota; class Clostridia; order Peptostreptococcales; family Acidaminobacteraceae; genus JAUMXH01. Next base: position 26,950 of record JAUMXH010000001.1, read on the forward strand.
GTGCGTATGAGCGAGCGGCGAGATCCTTGAAGATATCGATGTTCGTGAAGGAAAAGAAGGCGAGGCTGATGTACTCGAAGAACTCGAGAAGGCTGATCATGAAGAGCGGTGTCTTATCTACAAAAGTGAGGGGAGAAAAAACTTTTACTCTTTAGAACGTTTTGATGATTGATGACGGAGGATTAGGGTAAATAAGTCCAGAGAGTAGTTGACAAAAAAGGAGTTAGATATGTCAAAAATAGTTATGGTTTATTTGAGCAACACCGGCAATACTGAAAGTATGGCAAATGAAGTACAAAAAGGAATCGAAGAGAACGGCGGAACAGTAGACGTGTTTGTTGCGAGCGAAGCTGACGCTGATAAAGTTTTGGAATATGATACCATCGTGTTGGGTTGCCCTGCATGCGGTGCGGAAGAGTTGGACGAGGAGTACATCGAGCCTCTCATGCAAAAATTGGAAGAGCACGGATTGGACGAGAAGAAGATCGCTCTGTTCGGTTCTTACGGCTGGGGCGGCGGCGAGTACATGCAGACTTGGGTTTCAAGAGTCGAGGATGCAAACGGTACTTTAGTAGCGGATCCTGTGGTAGTGGAAGAAGATCCCGCCGACGTTTTGGAAGCTTGCGTGGCTCTCGGAAAAGCTTGCGTATAAAATCGTGAACGATTCTTTTTAGGAAAAGTCATCTGACAGGATGGCTTTTTTTATATCATGGTAATGGCAAAATTGCCGATAAAATACAGGGAAACTGTGCGTTAGAATGCGAGATCGATTGAAAAATATTATTTACATGTTAAAAATGACAGGAAACTTATGGATTTTTTAGCTGAAATGATACAATACATCTTGGAAACAAAAGCAATCGGAATCGGGCGAATAACAAAAGGAAACGGATGGACACGGGACGGGAGAATGGAATGAAGAAAAAAACAGGACTTGTAAGCATTATATTGTTTGTAGCTTTGCTGATATCGGGAAGCTTGAGTGCGGACATATCTAAGTGGGCCAGGGACGCGGTGTTTCGCATGCACTCACTGGAGCTGATTCCGAAGCGCATCGATACGGTAGACAGCATGCAAAAGGCGATTACCAGGGAGGAGTTCTCCGAGTTCCTGTTTAATTATTACTCTTATATGACCGGAAACACCGAGAAGGATTTCATTCAGAAGGGAATCTTTCAAGATACGAAGAATCCAAAAGTGGAGGCCCTGTTTAAGCTCGGAGTGGTCAACGGGATATCCAAAACCGCCTTCGGACCGGACAAGAAGATCAGTAGGGAAGAGATGGCTACCATGTTTATGAGGTTGATGCGAATGCTCGATTTGGATCTCAAAGAAGGGTCGGCTCAAACATTTTCGGACCATCAGACGATTTCCGCCTGGGCGCGGGAGGGGGTTTACTTCTGTAAGGAGAACGCTCTGATCGGAGGAAGGGAGAACAATCGCTTCGACCCGAAGGCGAACAGCACGGTGCAGGAAGTTGCAAGCATCATCGACCGGGCTTGCAGATACAGGGAAGAGGCTCGAACACGAAACACGAATACGACCGATTTTAACGGCTTCGCGATTCCGAAAACCAACACATCGGGAATTCGCTTTTCATCGAATGTGCAAGAGGGGCTTGCCCTCCGCGCGGTGCTCGGAAGTTTTGAACAATCGAAGAACAAAAGCATAGAAGAGCAGCTGGATGATCTCTACGTCGCGTTTAGGGATCAAATTTCCAATCAAGACCTCCTCCTTTTGACCGACTTGGCAAGGAAGGAGTGGTCGGTGACGGACCGAAGCTACCCTTACGGGATCACCGAATATGTGAAAGACGGAAAGCGCACGCGGGAAAGACCGGAGCGGAAGCCGTTCCTGAAAATAGACTACATGGCTCTGATGTATGTAGAGCTGTATCGGTAAAAGAATCAAAAAGAAAGCATGAGTAGGAAGAAAACAATGAAGAGATGGAATAGACGGATATCAATGTTGCTCGCGATTGCGATGCTGTGGACCAATACCCTTATCTACGCGCCGCAGCCCGTACATGCCGACAAGAACGGAAGGATGATTATAGAGGAGATTTACTTCACCGAAAAACACGAGGATCCGCAGAACCCGTTTAACGTGACCGGTGGGGAAATTTCCTTCCTTGGACACAATTTGGACGCGAGCAGGATGCTGTATGCGAAGAAGACGACGACCGGATTTTTCCCGTTTCCGCAAAATCCCGAGAATCAGGATAATGACTTTTTTCTGAAGATTATTCTTTCAGCCGAGGAGGCCCGGGATTTTAAAGGGGAGATTTTGGTTCACGGGGACGGGGTCAACCGCAAGTTTCAGTTTCGAACCGAGAACATTCCCTATATCAAGAGTTCCGATAAAAAGTATGTCGATTACAGTGATGCCGGAGCGGGCGGGGAACTTACGCTCGATATTTCCAACAACACCCTGCCAAGGCCGACCTTAAAATTCGGCTACGGAAGCAGCGGAACCAACGACACGCCGATCCCGTATCAGGGACAGCCTTCGCTTACCTTCAGGCCCAAGCCGTCTCCTCAGTACGGAAGCCACTCGATTTCCATTACGGAGAGCGTCAGCGATCAGGAGGGCTTGGCTCCCGGGGAGAAGGTGAAACTCTTTACCGAGTACAAGTACGACAAGATCTTTGTGTTGACCGAAGAGCTCGATTTAAGGGTTCTTACGCTCTATCCGAACGTTGCAACAAAGGGTTCCTACATCAATTTGGAATCGGACAAAATCCGGGATTCGATTGAGTACAGGGTCTACTTTTTGGACAACGGCCCGAACGGTGAGGTTTTGAGCGACCATAAGATGTATACCGTCAAAAGGGATGACTTTTTTAAGGAAAACGGCAAGCAGAAAATGCGCGTCATGGTTCCGGACAACGAAGACTTCAAGACCGGAGAGAAGAAGGTCGTGGTCACCAGGGTCGTCAACGGTGAAATCGTTGCCAGAAGCAAGGAAGAGTTGCTTTTGAATGTGATAGACGGAAAATTCGCTCCCGTCATCAATGAAATCAAGCCCGACACCGGCTCGGGCGAGGGCTCGGATGCTCAGATCATCGGAAAAAATATATTGATTCCGGACATTCCTTCTTTGATCGGTGAGGTCCCGGAGCCAAGCTTCGTGAACCCGGGCATCGAACAGGTTTTGACTTACGATGTGGGAAATGCGAACTTAACCTTCAACGGAAAGCGCGTCACCGCATTGACTCGTAAAATTTCCGCGACCGTCGGCAGACAGGCGACCATCAAAGGCTTTGACGTACAGGGGCTCGATGACTTTATCGACATTCGTATCGATTCAATCGGTAACGTCGCGCCGATCACCGTAGATGTCCTGGTCGAGACCGTGACTACAATTCGAACCGCGGACGGAAAGAGCTACGAGTTCAATCAATCCGCTACGAAGAAGAATGCCTATACCTTTATCAACAGTTCTCAGACACCGAAGATCGAGGCGGTTCATCCGAAAGAGATCCAAGTGATTCCGAACGGCTTAAAGTACAACCCGAAGGAAGAGACCTTGATTTCGATTGAGGGGGACGGTTTTTTTGTGAACAAATTTTCGGATGACAATGCGACTGTAAGAATAAACTATCCAAGAATCTTTATCCAGAACGGGGAGAAGGTCGGCGAACAGCCCTATATCGCGAAGTTTGATAAGAGCGGAGCGCCTTCGGGAAAGGCCTTTGTTAAGGTGCTGAAAAACGGACGGGAAAGTTTTCTGCTCAAGGACCCGAATCAGGGTGAGACCGAGGAGAACAAGGTGCTGGTCGGAATGGAGATTTTGAATGACAAGGATGAGCCGGTCAGCGGAAGCAAGGACAATGAAATCGGGAAACGAATCGTTCTGTATATTCCGAAACAGCTGGAAGTGGTAAAACTCGGCGGCAAGTATATCCAAATCATTAACCCGAAGAGAAACTCCGACGCTTACGGAACTCATGGCATCAGCACAAAGGAAGTCATTTTCTTCCAAACTGCCAAGAATGAGCCCGTCATTTCGAGTGTGGTTCCGAACATCGTTCCGATTACCGGAAAACAAAAGGTCCTTGTCACGGGCGCGAACTTTGACGAGGGGGTCAAGGTCTATATTGACGGTAAGCTTGTGGAAGGCGTGAAGAGAAGTTCCAATGAAGCCGGAAACGAGATGGTTCTCACCTTTGAAGCTCCGCCGGGCAGAGAGGGAACGACTCAAATTCAAGTTGTCAACCCGGATGGGGGAACGGATGTCAAAGAGTTTCATTATATCAAGTCTCTGGGACAGGATCCCAAGCTTCTTTCGATCAGCCCCGACAAGGGTTCCGCGAACACCTTGGTCATTGCTAACGGTGATAATTTCGTCAGGCCGAATCCGACCGCGAAAGGGACCGTCGGTTTGGATGCCTATAAACTGATCGGAAGCAGAATCTTTGTAGACGGTAGAGACGTCAATGAGTACAAGACCAATTCGGACGGCGGCATCCTCTTTGCTCCTTATTCGAGTCCCGCCAAAGAAGTCGTTTTGAAGGCGGAGAAGAACAAGGCCGAGCTCAGCAAGCTGCATGAAAACGCGGTTTTGGAAGACGCGACCTTTGGCCGTTTTTACAACTTTACCAAGGATGACAAGGGAAATCCGGCCCTCTTCGACGGCGCCGAGATCAAATTCCGATTCGAGGCGGAGGGCGCTGATTTGTACGCGATCGATGCCGAGGGAAACAAGATCAAGCCGGTGACGGTCAGTGAAAACAAGATTGTGATAGGGAGCGGTGCGAGCAAGACCGAAATCCACGTCTCTATGGATACCAATATTTTGAGGCTTTCCAAGGACAAGAACGGAAGCATCCGTGCGGATTTGGCCGACTATGCCGAGGCAATCACCTTAAAAGAGACGAACAATGATATTTTCTATACCCTAAGAAAGGAAATCAACCAAGAGATCGTCTTGAGTTCAGGCGGAACCAAGTATACGATTTTCTCGGAGCTGATCGATAAGAACGGCGGACAAACTTACGACAACGCCGAGCTGAAGGCCCGCGACAAGAACGGAAACACTTATAAAATCACCGTTACAGCGGACGGCTTCCGCTTTAAGGATTTAGCGTTCCAAATGCTCAACCCTTACGTTGAAAAGGATGGCGTCATCGTCGGTCAAAAAGTGAAAATCATCTCAAAAAAAATGCTTCAATTTGTGGTTCCGACCCTCTATTCCGGCACCGGATTCAAAGAGGTCAAAGTCGTGAACCCGGACACCAAGAGCGATAAACTGGAAAAGGGATTTTACTACTACCACCAGCCCGCGACCCATCCGATCATCAGCAGTATCATTCCGAATCGAGGCGCGGTCAGCGGGGGCTATCTGGTGACCTTGACCGGACATGACTTCTTTGAATCGACGAGCGTCTTCTTTGATGGGATACCGGTATCTAAGGAAGGCAAGAGCGTCAGCATAGACGGCAAGAGCATGCAGGTCAGGGTTCCCGCGTACCCGATCGACATCAGCACGGTCTTTGGTGTGGGCGAAATCACGGTTCCGGTGAGTGTGGTGAATACGGATGGAGCGAGTTACAGTGTAGAGAAAGGCTTCACCTATGTCAAGCCTGCTTCCGCACCGAAAATCAAGGAGATTAAACTGGATAACGGAAGCTCCACCGGCGGCGAGCTTGTCGTAATCACGGGAGAAGACTTCCGATTTTTCGAGCCTTACATCAATATGCCGGGCGGTACTTACGAGTACGAGCCGGGCAGGGACTTGTATACCGACCTGAATGCCCACCTTTCTACCAACCCGCCAAAATGGGACGACCTTTTGGCAAAGGCCAGAAAGTACAAAGAGCTCGTCAACGGCGTCGAGCACGAGGTCGACCTTTGGGAGGGAAAACAGTTTGAAGGAGGCAAGTCTTACTACGGGTATACCGAGTACTTTGATTCTAAGATATTGCCGATCGTTTTCTTCGGTAACCAAAAGGCGAAAATCGTTGAGTTTGAAACGAACTATTTGAAGGTGTTGACGCCTCCGGGCAAGGGAACGGCGGTCGATGTCAGATTGATCAACAACGATTCGGGTCTCAGTAACTCGGTGACTTATACCTATTCGAGTACCAATCCGACCATTGATTACATCAATCCATCGAGCGGAGCCCGCGTCGGCAGCGAGATTCGCGAACTGATCGGTTCAAATTTCTACAAGTGGCCGATGAAGATTTACAAGAACAGCGATGCGCCTGTCATAGGCGAGATTGTGGAAGCCGACAGGGTGGACACCTTACTGCGATTCGGCGAGCTCACCAACCAAACGATCCCGATCGGCTCGGAAAATGACGGAAGAATCAACGCCAATCACGCGGTGGTAAGAATTGAGGGCGGACTCAGAGTGTCTTTTGACGGGAAGAAAAAACAGCTCCACGTCTCGATTGAGGAGGGCGGAAGGCTGTACCAAAGAGTGTATGGAAACTTTGAGGGGGACGAGGTCTTTATCCCTGCAAACCAGCTCAAGGACGATGCCGGAAACTACTATAAACCGTCCGGCTTTGACTACGACAACGACAAGGTTTACAACGAGAAAAACTACTACGAACTCATCGGTGTCAAGGTAGATAAGATAGATAAGAGATTGATTGTGTCTCGGGGCTATTCTCCGGAGAACCGTTTGGATACGACCGGAAAAATCGTGCTCAAAACCCCGTCCTACTACACGATTGGAACGGTTAAAGTGCACTTTTACAACACCGACGGCGGGACGGCGGAGACCGACTATACCTATTTGAACCCCGCTTCCAAGCCGCTGATCATCTCTGCGAAACCGATGGACATCATTCCGAAGAAATCGACCGAGAACGATACCGACGAGGATCAAAGAATGGTGCAGGCGAGTACCAAGGGCGGAGCCAGGGTTGAGATTGAGGTTATGGACCTCAGGGACGATCCGAAGCTCTTCTTTGGAACCAAGGCCGTCAACATCATTGAAATCGTGAATAACAAGGACACTCAGACCATTATTGCCGAGGTGCCTGCGGGCACGGATGCCGAAATCGGGGAGAAAAAACCGATCATCGTGGAGAACAAGGATGGCGGAATCGCAATCTCTACCGACAAGAGCAAGCTCGGCAAGGACAAGAGGCTCCTCTTCTTCATTTACAGAAAGCCGCTCAGCGATCCGGTCATCAAAGAGATTGTTCCGGAAAAAACCTCACAATACGGCGGGCACACGATTGAAGTGAGGGGACAGGATATTCGTAAGAATGCCAGCATCATTCTGGGTTCCAAGGGAGGAATCCCGGTGAGCCCGACGGAGGTCGATCCGTTTGGACGCTTCTTGAAGTTTGTGATGCCTGCGGGAATCAGACCGGGCCCAATTGATGTGCAAATCCAGAACGCCGACTTCGGTTTGGTTACCTTGAAAGACGGCCTGAAGATTATCAGTTATCCGGAGCTGGACAGCGAGGTCAGAGACGGAAAGAACGTTGCGGAAGTGACGGTGCTCAGCACGGAGGGCGGACAGGTCATCACGCTGAGAGGTAAAAACTTTATGGACGGCGCCAAGGTCTACTTCGGTGGAGACAGGAAAGAACTCGGATTTCAGGATAAGAACGGCGTCAAGGGATTCTTCAGGGATGACAAGTATTATTTGTTGACCCAAGCCGTGGAGGCAGGCAAGGTGGAATTTGTGGACTCTCATACCTTGAAGGTGCACACGCCTAAGATGGACAATGAGAAGATTCACAGCATCACGGTGATCAACCCCGACGAGGGTATGAGTGACGGGGAACTGCAGATCAAGTATTCGCTTCCGAAGCCGTCGGCTACACACTCTCTGAAGGCGAGCATTGTAAACGACAAGTACATCAAGCTCTACGATTACGTGAGTGATAATGTCAAATACTACACAATTTTTGCGTACTTCGGCAACAAGAAGGAGAGCGAACTGAAGAAAAACAATTATACGGATTTTAAAGCGCTTGCAACGACGAGCAGGGAGCCGTACAAATTGGATTTCCTAGAGGGCTTTGACAGGACGGAAAGCAAACATTACCTCCACTTCGTGGTGAAGGGAGTCAATGATTTCGGTTCTTCTTCATGGTCCAATATCGCGACCCTAAAATACCAAGAGTTCAAACAGTTGGAGTTTCCTTCACCGAAAAAGCCGAATGTACCGAAAGACGGGAGCCGTCCGGCCTTTGAAAAATACGGTAAGCTCACTCTGCAAGGGAAGAAGGGGGAGCTCCTCTTCGACAAGGCGATTGCTGAGAGGACGAGCCTGAAGTTCGGGTATGAGGAAACGGCGAATGGGAAGCATCTGGACCTGTTGTTCGCCAAAAATGTGATTTTGAACAGCAAGGACCTGGCGATCGAGACCCCGCTCTTCTACACAACCTTAAATCCGAATGTATTCGGCGCTTCGGTATTCAACCGTTACCTCGTCGGCACTTCAGCCTACGGGAACCTTGAAATTAAGTGGGAGGAAGATTTTAACACCTCCGCGGCGGAGTCCAAACTGAGCGCAACGAACAGGCAACTAAAGACGGTTTCTCCGGTGTTGACAGTGAATGCGAAGGCGAGAACCGCGCAGGGGGGCAAAGAGATTCCGAAGTTGGATCAGAGCTTCAAGTTTGCGATGAAATTGGATGCTCCCGAAATCGTTTATGACAAGAGTAAAGCCTTGTATCTATACAAGTATGACATCAAGCAGGGAACTTGGCGGCAAGTAAACGTTGAGCGTCTGGCAGGGGCAAATTTGTTAAGATTTACTGCGGACGGACCGGCTTACTATGTCTTGTGTCAGTTCTAAGTACTGTCTTGGAGGAAGAAATGAAAAAAATACTATCCTTATTGCTTGCGATCGTGATGGTCGGGACTGTCCTTACGGCAGACCCGGTCTACACGGATCCGTATGATGAAATACAGGAAACCTTTACCTATACTTCGTTTGAACATAAGTTGCCTGAGACAATCAATAAAATCGACGGGACGAGCGACTTTAGAACAGTCGTGGCCAATTATGATTTTCGCGACCTCACGGCCTTCTATAAAAAGGCTGCTACCGAGCTTGCGGTTCTGGGAATTGTAAGCGGGAGCGGTAGGAACGTGTTTTCCGGAAATGCGGAGCTGAGTAACATCCAGACCGTCACCATGCTCGTTCGATTTCTGGGCGCGGAAAAGCAAGTGAAGGACAGGGTGAAGGCGGAAAATCCGGATATCCCGAACAGCAAACTGAACGGTTACTATCAGGACGCCTTCATGGACTATGCGCTGACGAACGGAATCATTGAAAGCAAGGAAATCAAGTATCACGATAAGGTGAGCCGTGAAAACATGGCTCTTTGGATGGTGAATGCTACCAAAATCAGTTCCGAGAACAGTCTGCCTCCGGTGATTTCGGATAAGAATCGAATCCAACCGAAAGCGGAACAGGCCATTTACGCGGTTCTGGATCACGGCCTCATGAGCACCTTTGCCGATGGGACATTCAAGCCTCGGAATCTTGTGAAACGAGAGCATTTTGCGAAGATTCTGTCGGCTACCCTGAACAAATTTCCGCAAAATTTCGGCGTCGAAAAGAAATTTGCAATCGTCGTCGGCGTGCAGCCGGAGAGCGTGGAAGGAAACCGCTATACCAATTTGATAGTAAAGAACGAGGAGAGCGAGCTTGAGATCATCCGCTACGGAACCCTCGCAAATGAGACGGAGATCGGTTTTCCGGTCCTGAACGGAAATTTGATGTATCCCGGGGCGATTCAAAAGGGGATGGAGCTAGAGCTTCTTTTAAAAGACGGCAAAATTATCCTGGCCACCGTTCTTGATCAGAATCAAGTGAAGCACGCGATTGTGCAAAAACAGCTTTCCGAACCCGGCGTCGATGTCCTGCAAGGCGTGGTGAAGTCGAATACGAGCGAGAAACGCTCCGCCGAGCAGGAAAAATGGATTCGCACCAGGCTCAGGGTGGAATTGGACGATGACAGGGTCGTGGACTTTCTGCAGGAAAGGAACCAAATCACCAACATCGACAACGATGTCCTCGTTCTTGGAAAAAACGGATTTATTCCGATCGAAGCGCTCAGAAAGAACGATACGGTCACGGCCTATGTCAAAAACGACAAGGTCTTGTTTCTGAAACTCGGGACGGAGCCTCTGCAGAACATTACGGGCAGTATTCGTCAGATAGAAGTTCCGAAACCGAAGTCGGCGGAGGAGCAGGAAGAAAGCAAGCCGTTTATTAAAGTCTACACGGACGACGGGAGGCTCGTGGACCTTCCGGTCAATGATCAGACTGTATATTATATCAATCAGTACGGAGCAAAGTTGGAAGACTTGAAGCTTGGGGCGAGGGTGAATGTCGTCGTCCTGAGGGGATATGCAAGCTTTGTCAACGCCTCTTCGTATCAGCCGCCGAGCGGATACATTCCCAAGGAAGGAAAGATTGCCTATGTGACTGTCAAGGAACTTGGAGACAAGTATTTTACGGTGCAGGAAAACGGGGATAAGATTGCGGTCTTCGACGGAGTGACCAAAATTACCAAACAGGGCAAGGCGATTCGCTTTCAGAGCCTGAAGTCCGGAGACAAAGTGAAACTCTATTTTGACGACATTTACAGCAAGGCGCCGAGCAGGATCGAAGTCAGCGAAGCTGCGACTAAGGTACAGGGTATTCTGAAAGGAAAGGTGCTCGACTACAGCAATGCGACGGGATTTCTGTCGGTCTTGGATTTGATGCAGTTGGATAACGCGAGCTGGGTGAAGATGCCGGATCATATGAAAAAGTATAAGCTCGATGAAGATGTTCGCATCTATGCGAATGGACGGATTCTTTCTCGGGAGAGCTTGAATCCCGCCGTCGGAGAGAATATTTACCTCGTTTTGAGAGACGGAGAGCTCAGTCAGGCCGTCTTTTCTGCCGGCCGCGAAAGAAATTTCAGCAACACCGTCAAATCCTACGACAATGTGTTGAATCAGTTGCAGTTAGCGAACGGCAGGAATCTGAGATTTGGAGAGGACACCATCTTTGTCGAGGACAACAGATTGGTCGGAAAGGATAGCTTGGAACAGGGAAAGGCCCTGCAAATATTGAGCAACGAAATCGCCGGCGATGAGTACGCGAAACTTGTGAGCATCTTGGATCAGAATGAAGATTTCTTCGACAGAATCTATCTTGCGAGCATCGATGAAGTGGACGAATATACCTTGACCATTCGTGACTATACGCAGGTCAGAGATATGAAATTCTCTCCGGTCAAATCGTCGGGAAAGCAGATCGACCTGTATAACGAGTCGAGTATTTATGCGATAGACAGCAAAAAACTCCTGTCAGCGCAGGACTTGTTCCACGGCGATTATTACCGGAAAAGATACAAGGAAAAGAATGACAAGAGGTCCATCAGCAACAAGGGGCTCGAATACAAGCGATACTACGGCATCTTCTTTGTCGATGCCCAAGATAAGTTAATCGCGGCCAAGATCAGGCACAAGGGGATTTTTGAAGACGATTTGTTCGATGACAGGCTGAAAAAAGAGTCGGATGTACCGAAGGAGATCGACAAGGTAAGGCAGAGACTCAGTTTCACGAGGGGGACAATCGCGGAATTCAACACCGACTGGCAGAGAATTTCCTTGAACAATTCCTTCCAATTCTTTGAATTTGACAAGAAATGGAAGCCGAATCGAGAAGCGACCGTCATCAGCTTGCGAAATGCTTTGATTATAAAAAATGAAAAAGTGATAGATTATGAGGAATTACGGGTAGATGATAAAGTATATGCCATACGGGATGACGAAAAGGTTCTGTTCATGTATGTGGAGGAATAAATGCGAAAGTCTTGGAAGAAATATCTGATTGCCCTGAGCGTACTCACATATTTTGTGTTGGGCTCGCTCCGGGCCGATGAGTCGCTTCTCTTCGGGGGAATCAAGAGGGAGGAGCTCGCCAATAAAAAGGGAACCTTTGTCTTTGAAGAACTTTGTTTTATGACCGGCGAACCTGTTCTGTTAAGGGGCACGGTAGTCATTCCGCCGAAGAATCCGGAGAAGGACGAGTACAGCGTGACTTTAAAGTATGCCCTTGCCAGTGCCGATAAAAAAATCAAGCTCGACCGTTCGGTTACGTATGACGTTGTAAACAAGAAGAATCCGGAGCTGAATCAAGTCATCAGTAATTGGACCGTTAAGTCGGGGGGCATTAAGGAAACAGTGTCGATTGAAGGCGAGGTCTTTACCTTGAGCTCTTACGAGTTTGACAATTCGATGATCAGTGACCTCAAGCCGGCGGGTCAGTTTGACAACGCGAGCTTACACTATAAAAAAGTATTTCATACCGCGGAGCCTCACTTGGATGAAGGAAAAAAAATCAGCATCACCGGAGACAGTCAGACCTTCGCATCTTACAAGAACTTTTGGAGCGGCGTGAACAGCACGAAGATCAACCAAAAGATCGAGTTTGAAACCCTGCCGGGTTCCACCCTGCAGCGAAAGTACGGACCGAAGGACGGAAAGAAGCCGGAGGAGAAGAACACCAACTGGCAGGCCGATGTGATTTACAGCTTTTCGGAGAAAGTACAGTCTAAATTCGACTATGTGAAACACGGCGCCAAGAATACCAGTTTCCGAAAAGGGCTTTTAAAATCGACCAATTATGAGTATAATGTAAGTTATGACTATAACTTGCCGTCTCAAACGGCCACGGCCGGAGAGAAGGAAAACGGGCAAGGAGAGAAGGCGCCGGACACTGCTAAAAGAAAGACCGGGAAGATTGATTTGGATGCCTACAGGTATGACAGTTCAACGATGCTGCCGATTCCAAAGTACAACGACGTGGCTGCCCACTGGGCGGAGGAGTCGATCTTTAAGATGGCGAGCTTGGGCGGCTTTGACTTGGATTCGAGTTTCTTTCCCGACGTCACGATTACCAGGGCGCAGTTTGCCAGGGCCATCCTGAACGCGATTGATTCGGTCGAGCCGGAGAGCCCTGAAAAACGAAAGACCGAATTTATAAAGTCGCAGAGAAAGGGCGCCAAGGAGCTTCCTTTCGACGATGTCCGAAGGGACAGCGAGTACTACGTTTTTGTGGAAGCCGTGAACGAGAGAGAGATGATGTTCGGAGAGGGAGACAGGCAATTCTTGCCGAATCGGCCTCTGACCAGGGAAGAGGCGATCACGATCATGATCCGCTCCCTGGGAGTGGATGATGTCGCTCCTTCGCTCCCGTTTGAGACTGTGTTTTTGGATGATGACAGGATTGCCGGATGGGCCAAACCGTCCATCTATCAAGCGGTGGACTTCGGCATCATCGACGGCTATGAGGACGGGACCATCAAGCCCAAGAAGTTGATGACGAGGGCGGAGGCCAGCCAAATGCTGGTCGGATATATCGAACACATGAGGAAGGAGATTCCGAAAGATTACAAGAGACTCCTTCAGGAGTAAAGGGATAAAAACGGAACATTTGTGATTGGATGAAGAATTGTGAAAAGGGGGACGTTTTGGAATTTAAGTGGAAAAAGGTATTATGTTTGCTACTGACGGTAGCTTTTCTTGCGACTCCGGTCAGCGCACTGACGGAGAGGCAATCGAGCTGGTTTAAGATGATGGAAAACGATTTCGTGGCAAAAGGAAGGGGAATCGACCAAGATGGATATGCAGGATTCCAGTGTGTGGACCTTGTAAATAACTATGTTACGAATTTGTTTCCGGATGCGAATCTTGGAAATAAGGCATATTCCAAGAGCATCGGGTTCGGGAATGCCAGGGAGCTCTACGCGGCAGCGAGTGACGCCTATTTTGAGAAAATTCCCTTTGTAGACGGCATGGTGCCAAGGAGCGGCGACATCGCTGTTTGGGGGAAGGCCGGCACCGGTTTTACATCGAGCGGTCATGTAGGAATTGTATATTATGCGGATAAAAGCAATTTGGTGATGCTCCACCAGGACGGTTACGGCAGACCCTACGTGTTTAAAGAAGAGAGCGGTTACAACAGACTCTACAACTACAATGGCGCACTGATCGGATTTTTAAGACCGAGAGACTCAAAAATTAAAGAAATAAACCCGTCTATGCCAATCGAAAAGTATGAAGTGGAAATGGCACAGAACGGTCAAATAAAAGTGGATTTAAATGATGAAAAATATAGGGCGCTGGTGGATCTGAAACTGATCAGCCCGAGCCAAACGCAGAGTGCGGCGGATGCTTTGGACAGATTGCAAGCCGTGGTTCTGGTAACAAGACTGAGCGGAAACGAACAGTTGGTAAAAAAAATCAGCGAAGAGGACTTGATTCGCGGACTGGCCAATATCAGTGACTTAGATGAGATTCCGAATTGGGCGAGACCGTATGTCGCCTTTGCAATCAATGAAGGAATCATTTCCGGCGTTTCCAAGACGGCGGACAACAAGATTGTCTTCGGGCCGAATGAACCGATTTCGGGAGCGGTCTTTTCCACCATCCTGTTTCGAAGTTTGGGTTACGAGGTGAATGATTTAGGCAAGGCAAATGAAATTTACAAGAACATGATTTCGTACTACAACGCTTCGGAACTGAATTACGAGAACATTGTTGTGAATCCGAAAGCGGCGGCGACCTCTTCGCAAAAGCCGGAGGAGCTGAGAGCCGTTTCAAAAACCTTGGAGGAACTTGCTCCCGCAGCGAAAAAGGGAGAGGTTAATTTGCAAGACACCGCCATTGACCTGGTAGCAAAAGACAGGGTGAGCAGAAACGATGCGGCAAAGATCATGTACGATGTACTCGCGTATGCCAATGCGGTAGAGAACGGCAAGTTGAGCAAGCTCACCTTGAAAGAGTATTTGGTACAGAAGCAAGTGTTTGAAAAAGACTTGTTAATGAAGGCCCTCAAACAAAAGTAGACCGTCCTGAGCAAAAGGGGGACAGATGAAACGAATACTCCTGCTGTTCCTTCTACTCCTATGCACCGGCTTTTCGACGCTGAGCGCGGATGAGTTGGGGAACAGAACCGATTTTTTGATTGACGTCTCGAGCGAGATCGACTACATCCTCGAGCATTACTACGGGGACATCAATGAGCAGACCCTTCGAAAAGGGCTGCTCGACGGGATGCACAAGGCGATCGACCCTTGGACCAATTCTTATACCGAGGCGGAATACAAGATATTTGTAGACAATCTCAGCGGTGAATTTGTCGGCTTGGGAATCTATGTGGAAAAGTCCGGCGACCACGTGCTGATTACCGAGGTCATTGAAGGTGGCGCGGCGGAGAAGGCCGGGCTGAAATCCGGAGACAGAATCTATGCGGTCGATCAAAAATCGATTGCAACGCTAGATATTGATCAAGTGGTCTCTCTTTTGAGCGGAAAGAAGGATAGCCCTGTCAGTCTTCAGATTATGAGGAAGGGGAAGGTTGTCAAGGAGACCCTGCAAATTTTCAGGAAGTCCTTTGTCATCAAGTCGGTCAAGCACTACTTGCGTGATGGAATCGATGTGATTGAAATCGATCAATTCGGTGACAGAACCTACAGCGAATTTTTGGACGCGATGCAAAAGGTGGATCCCGGGAAGGGTTTCCTGATCGATCTCAGAGACAATCCCGGCGGCTATCTGGACTCGGCCGTACAAATTGCGGATGAATTGCTTCCCAAGGATTTGCTCATTACCGTCGTGCAGGATAAGTATAACAAGAACTTTATGAACTCGCAGAAAGAGGGGCGAAAAGAAAAACTCGTCGTCCTGGTCAACGAGAAGACGGCATCGGCGAGCGAAATTTTGGCCTCGGCCCTGCAGGACCACAATCGGGCCGTTCTGGTGGGCGATAAAACGTTCGGAAAGGGCCTGATACAGCAGTTGGGTCGCTTTGGTGGCAGGTACATCAAGCTTACCATCGGCGAGTACAAGAGTCCGAAGGGTTCCGTCATAAACGGAGTCGGTGTTCTTCCCGATTATAGGGTCAGTCCGGAGCAGGAACTCTTTGCCCTTCACTCCGAATTCAAACCTCTTCTATCGTATACTGAATGGAAGTATGGAGACACAAATGACGAGTTGATCGGAATCAAGCAGAGGCTTCGCTATCTCGGGAACCGCTTGCAGATGAATCCGCACTTTGATCGGGAACTCTTACAGGTCGTGAATCAATTTAAGAAGGAAAGCGCCTTAAAAGAGGACGGAAAAATTGAGGAAACCTTTAAGCTCGCCCTCGATCGGGAAGTCAAGAGAAAGGCCGCGGAAACGGCAAAGGAAAAGCAGTTGAAGAAGGCGATTGAGCTGATGAAAGCTACGAACTGAGACGCTTTGATTCGGCTCCCGTCTTTCCACGATATAAGATTTAAAAAATCCCTCCCGCTTTCGGAAAGAAAGCTCGGAGGGATTTATTTTTAGTCTGTCTGTTATGACAGAGATTGTTTTGATTTTTTCATTATCACCGCTACAAAGAGGGATGCACCCGCAAAAATCAGAATGGAGAGGTAGGAGAGTTGGAAAGACCCTCCCGATTGTTCCCTCAGACAGTGAGAGAGCGTCGGTCCCACCGTTGCGGCTACAATCAACTGTAGGTTGATGATGCTGAAGTTGCTCGGGTAGTACTTTGGGCCGTAGGTATCCTTGATGACGCAAGAGGCCAGGGCAGGGGAACATCCGTAGCTGATTCCGCAAGAGAGAAGTCCCAGTATGCCTAAAATTGTAAGGCCGGTATAGTAGCCCGCGAGGAGGAGGATGCCGGAAAGGAGTAAAAAGGCAACGGTTGAAAAGACCGCGAAGCTCTCTCCCTTACTGTCATAGACCTTGCCGATGAAGATCCTTCCGCCGCCGTTCGCGACCGAAACCATCAGGCCTATGATGGCCGAAGCTCCGAAACTTTGAGCGATCTGGCTCGCGCTTCCGATGATCATCAGTCCGCAAGAACAAATCAGAATGTTCCAGATGATAAACCACGCAAAGAATCCGGTTTTGAGCATTTGCTTAGAATTGTAGTCCTTGTGGGCAACTTGCTTTTGAGTGAGTTTAGCCTTGTCAAAATCCGCCTTGTCCTGTTTTACCCCCATAATGTACGCGCATATGATCAGAGGAGGGAGGAAGAGGAAGGACAAAATAAAGAAGGTGGTGCCGATTCCATAGACCTTTTCGATCGCCGATGCCAGAGATCCCAGCACGATACCGCCGAAACCGAATCCGAGCATCAGGACGCCCGATGCCAAACCTACCTTATCCGGGAAGTGCTCCATCACCCCGCTCAGGATTCCGTTGTAACCGAAGCCGACCCCGGTTCCGCAGAGGACTCCGTAAAAGAGATACATCTTGAGAGCCGGAGAGAGGGTTTCCGCCGACAGGGTCGACATCAGGACCAAGCCAACAAAGACGAGGACCGAAGAGATCAGTATGCGGTATCTGGAACTGATGATGCGTGCGGAAAACCCGCTGATCAGACCTCCCACGCAGAAGAAGATGATGGAAATCGTGAAGGTCAGAGACAACTGTTGGTCGGTAATCACCGGAATGAGCTCCTTGAGCGGAGACTTAAAAATGGACCAGGCGTAAATCATCCCCAAGAATAAGAGGGCGATGGCGCCTGAGATCAAATAGGTGTACTTTGATAAGCCTTTCTTGTTTGCCTTTTCATGTGTCATGTCTTTACTCTCCCTGTAGTATGCTGTTTGGGAACCGATCCGTCACGGACCGGTTTCGATTCTCCTATGGCTATTCTGTAGTATCGCCGGCCGCTTCGGGTTCTACACTCGCTTCCGGCACCGCATCGGTAGCGGGCTCTTTGTTTTCAGATTGCTGTTCTTCCGCGCTCTTTTCTTGGCTCTGCTGCTCCGCCTGTTCTCTTTTAATTTTCTTTATTTCATCTTCACTTCTCTTGTGCCCGTTGATGAATTGAATGACGCTGTCCACGAACTCCTGATTTAACGGCGCCTTTACATTGCTGTATATCTTGATGTGTTCTTCCCGGTCTTCCTTAGTGGAAGCGTCCTTCATCACGTGGCTCATTTTATCGATCAGGACCGGCTTGTTGTTATCCAATACGTCGGCCAACAATTTGGCGTCCTTTTCCTTAATTTGGATATCATTCTTTCCTTGAATGATCAGAATCGGTGTCGCTGAGATTTGTTTGTAGGCGACGGTCGGATCATAGCTCATCCAGTCGATCAAATAGTTTTGAATGCTCGGCTTGAACAGGGGTTCTACCAGTTTGCTGACTTCCGGTACGCGTTCCCCCTTCTTCAACTTGTTCAAAACATTGTTGGATTCGGTCACAACCTCCGCCGTATTGAGCTCATTCTCTTTGATCTGCTCTTTGAGGATGATATCAATGCTCCTTCCGGCCCCCGCCACGGAAATAAAGCCGTCCACCGGCGTATCCTTAATCGCAAGGGCTCCAAACAGGGCACCTTGGGAATGTCCGAGCAGGAAGACGTCGGTAAACTGATTGTCTTTCTTTAAATAGTGGATTAGAGTGGAGATGTCCTGCACATAGTCGTTCACTCTGATTTTTTCTTCGTCAATCTGGATATTATTGGAGTCAAAGGATCCTCTCTTATCGTAGCGCAGACTGGCAATGCCGTTCTTAGCCAACTCGATGGAAAGTTGTCCGAATTCATTGGCGATTCCGTTCTTGGGAACGGGGCCTGAACCGGGAACCAGGAGGACCACCGGCATGCTGTTTCCCTTCGTCTGCTTCGGTGTAGTCAAAATGCCTGAGAGCTCTCCGCCTTCCACGCCCACCTTCACAAGCTCGTCATGGTAACTTGTTTCCGTCTCTTTTTCCTGATTCTTTTCCTGATCTGTCGTTTGCTTGGTATCATCCGTCTTTTCTTCTTTGCTTCCGCAGGCGGAAACACTCAAGAGTAAAAGTAAGGACAAGAAAGCCGCTAATAGTTTTTTCATTTGTTGAAACCTCCCATTTTAACGAAAATTATACCATGTTTCGCCTCCGTATTGTATAACAATTTTTTTAATATTGCAGGAATGATTATGATTTTCACTCAGTTTATAATTTTAAAGAGAAGCGCTTATGTACTTGTAATAATTTTTAAAAAGGGTATAATATATGATATTAAATGATAATCGATTAAGGTCGAAAGGCGGCCTTTGTATTCGGGACGACGCGTCCGATCAAAAGGGGCTTTTCTCTTAAAAGAAAGGAAGTGCTGATGTTTTTTACGACAAAGGGTAGGTATGGATTGATTTCCATGTTTGAACTCGCGAAACTGGACGGCTTCGGGCCGGTTCCTCTTTCGGAGATTTCAAAAAGGGTGTCGGTTTCCCTGGGCTATTTGGAGCAGATTTTTTTGGTGCTCAGAAAGAGCGGTTTGATCAAGAGCGTCAGGGGAGCCAAGGGCGGATATGTTCTGGCTAAGAGACCGTCTGAAATCAGTGTCGGAGATATCCTTAAAAACCTGGAGGGCCCCCTGGTTGCCGCCGAGTGCGTGATGAAGGGGGAAACCGAGGCGGGAACCTGCGATACTTACGATTCCTGCGCGACCAGGGTAGTCTTGACCAAGGTCACGCAGGCGGTCGACAAGGTCATAGAATCCACAAGTTTGCAGGACATGTTGGTGGACGCTTACTTTGTAGCGGGCATCAAAGGCTTGCATCCGACGGAGCCGGAAGATAAGAAATGAGAAAGCTGTATTTAGACTATAGCGCGAGCACCCCGGTCAAGCCTGAAGTCTTTGACTTTGTGCGGGAGTATCTGACCGATTCCTTTGGAAACGCTTCCAGTTTGCACAGTTTTGGGGTCAAGAATAAGGATGCGCTCTTTCGAGCCAGAAAGAGTTTTGCAAAGGCGATCAACGCCGGCTCCTCGGAAATTTATTTTACTTCCGGGGGAAGCGAGGCCGACAACTGGGCGCTGAAAGGCGTGGCCGAGGCCTACGGAGAGAAGGGGAAGCACATCATCACGACAAAAATCGAGCATCCCGCAATCTTGCAAACGGCCCAACACCTGGAGCGTTTGGGTTACGAGCTCACTTACCTTTCCGTCGATGAGCACGGATTGATTTCCTTGGAAGAGCTGCGAGACTGCATTCGGGAGGATACCATCCTCGTATCGGTCATCTTTGTGAACAATGAAATCGGAACCGTGCAGGATATACAGGCGATCGGGAACCTTTGTAGGGAGAGGAAGGTTCTCTTTCACAGCGATGCGGTCCAGGCCTTTTCCAATGTGAAGATTGATGTAAAAGCCTTGCCGGTGGACCTGTTGAGTTTTTCAGCTCACAAGTTTTACGCCTTGAAGGGCTGCGGGGCTTTGTATGTCAGGCAGGGCGTAAAATTGGGGTGCTTGCTGGATGGCGGCAGTCAGGAAATGGGGATGAGAGCGGGGACCGAGAACATTCCGGCCATCGTCGCGATGGGCAAGGCCGCCGAATTGGCGACGGCGCAGTTGGAGGAACACATTCAAAAACTGACAGCGCTCAGAGACTATACCGTGAAGAGGGTCTTGGAAGAAATTCCGCATGCGAGGTACAACGGGCATCCGACCGAGAGGCATCCGGGCATCCTTCATTTTTCGTTTCGGAATGTGAATGCGAACGCCCTTTTGATCGCCTTGGATCGTTTGGGAATTGCTGTTTCTGCAGGGTCTGCCTGCAGCAGCGGATCGTTAAAGGCCAGCCACGTGCTCCGGGCGATCGGTCTGCCGGACGAGTGGGCCTTGGGCTCCGTTCGAATCAGTATGGGAGATTTTACCGAGCGGGAAGACTGTGATTACCTTGTGGACAGCTTAAAAAAAGTGATTGAAAAAATTTTTAGTAAATAGTTTTTTAACTGATAATAGAAGGGGAGCTTTTTTTAAAAGTCTTGTAATTTTAAGGGGTCTGTGCTATTATTAAGATAATGTTAATGATAATTGACAGGAAAACATTGAACTTGGGAGGGTTAATATGTTTATTGAAGAGGTGAAAGGTGTATTGAGAAGTAACGGCTACAAGCTTACTCCTCAGAGAAGGGTTGTTCTGGAGGTCATGCTGAAAAATAAGAAGTCTCATATGTCTGCGGAAGAACTTTACGATAAGGTGAGAAAAGAGCTTCCGGACATCGGATTGGCGACCGTTTATAGAACCTTGCAGTTGTTGTATCGTCTGAATATTCTATCCAGAATCAGTTTTGACGACAGCGTTTCCAGATATGAGATTAAGCATAACATGGATGATCACCAGCATCATCATCTGATCTGCAAAAAATGCGGAAAGATAGAGGAAGTTCATGTCTATATGCTGGAAGAATTGGAAAAATATATCAATAAAGAATTTAAGTTCAAAATCATCGACCATTCGCTGAATTTTGAGGGTGAATGCAAACAATGCAGGTAAATTTTTTTGATAAAAAATTGGGGTTTTACTTGTTTTTACTACCTGTTTCATGCTAAAATAAGCCGTAGTTGTTCATAGAGTGGGTTTCTACCCACTCTTATTTATGAAATGCATTGTAAAAAATGGAACTAAGAAGAGAACGGAGAGAAATTTGAAACAAAATAAAAAGGTGTTGCTTGAAATCATCGAGGACTTGTTTGAAAGCGGAACTGTCGAAGAGTTCGTTCCGTATGAACTTGTCCACGCCGAGTATGTGAAAGAGGGCAAGGAAAGATACTTGCGATTGTATGTTGACACTGAAGGAGGCGTCTCACACGAGGACTGTGCTCTGGTCAGCAGAAAACTGGGCGATATCCTGGATGAAAAAGACTTGATCAAAGAGGCCTACATTCTCGAAATTTCATCTCCGGGAGTGGAAAGGCCGCTCAAGAAGCTTCGCGACTTTGAACGATTCCTCGGGGAAAAGGTCGAGGTAAAGCTCTACGCTCCGCTTGAGGGGCTCGGGTTAAAGGTTTTGATCGGGTACATTGATTCCGTGAACGGCGAAGATATTATAATTGAACTCGAAAGTGACGAGAAGCTGATAACGATACCGTTTGAAAAAATTGCTTCTTCCAAGCTCGTGTTCAGTTTCGAATAAGGAGGAGGGATACTGATGAGTGCTCAAATACTGGAAGCAATCGAGAATTTAGCGAAGGAAAAAAGTCTGCCCAAAGAATTGCTGATTGAGGCGATCGAGGCGGCTCTGATCAGCGCTTATAAAAAAAGCTATCCTGAGGCGAATTCGGTGAAGGTAAATTTTGACCCTGAGACCGGAGAAGTTAGCGTTTACAACGTGCTGTTGGTCGTAAAAGACAAGCAGGCCGCCTTGGACATCAAGTACCAGGACTTTGAAGAGGGAGAAGAGGTTGAAATTCCGGACACCATCCTGCTGGAAGAGGCGAGAGAGTACATTCCTGAAATTCAGCCGGGGGATTCGATCGAAAAGGAGGTCACCCCCGATAACTTCGGAAGGATTGCCACCCTTACGGCGAAGCAAGTCATTTTACAGAGAATCCGAGAGGCCGAAAGAAAGCAGATTCTTTCAAAGTATTCCAAAAAGCTCGGCGACATCATCAGCGGAAGAGTGCAGCGGGTCAGCAGAGGGGAAGCCTTTGTTGAGCTTGACGGATCGATGGCAAAAATGCTGAAGGAAGAGCAAATTGAGGGGGAATACTACGATACCAGACCGTCACACAGCGAACCCTTAAAATTCTTGGTGGTCGACGTGATCGATCCGAGTGACGAGAAGGCCGAGCCCGAGCAGGATCCGAGAAAGGCAAAGAAGAAGAGAAAGGACAAGTCCATTCTGATTTACCTGTCAAGAGCGAGAAAAGAGCTGGTAAGCCGACTCTTTGAACTCGAAGTTCCGGAAATCCATGACGGGGTTGTAGAAATCAAGTCAGTGGCAAGAAGAGCCGGGAACCGAAGCAAGATGGCGGTTTACGCTGTCGACATGAACGTCGATGCGGTCGGTGCTTGCGTAGGACAGAGAGGCTCCAGGGTCCAAAGAGTGGTAAATGAACTCAGGGGAGAAAAGATCGACATCGTGAACTGGTCCGAGAATCCGGCCATCTTTATTGCAAACGCCTTGAGTCCGGCGAAGGCGGTCAAGGTGGAAGTGGACGAGGAGAAGAGACGATCGGTCGTAATCGTTCCGGATTCGCAGCTGAGCCTTGCAATCGGCCAGGATGCGATCAACGTCTCTTTGGCGGCCGAGTTAACCGGCTATTCGATCGATATCAAAACCGAGAGCGAGGAGTACGAAGCGCAAAACCAAGAGGCTCCGGGCGCGTTTGAAGAGCGGTTTGACGGCGAACTTGCCGAAGAGGTAGAGTGATCGAGTCTATGATAAAAAAGAAGAAACCTGTAAGAAAATGTGTCGGTTGCAGACAACAGAGTGAAAAGAATGAGTTTATCCGATTGGTAAAACTCAAGACCGGCGAAGTGCTCGTTGATTTTACAGGCAAGCAAAACGGACGAGGCGCGTATATTTGCAAAAACGTTGATTGTTTCAACAAGGCCAGAAAAGAAAATGCGTTTCAAAGAGCGTTTAAATGTCAAATACCGGATGAGACCTTTGACGGAATAGAGACGGAGTTGGAGCGTGTTACAAAAGATTAAAACGATGTTGGGGTTTGCGAGCAAGGCGGGAAAGCTGTCTTGCGGACAGGAGCAGGTGATTCGTTCCGTGCGTATGCAAAAGGCCCACCTTGTCATTCTTGCTCTCGATGTTTCGGAAGCATCGAAGAAAAAAATAAGAGATAAATGTACTTACTATGAGGTAGCGTGGATAGAGTTGTTGGACCGAGCGGACTTATCAAAGTGCATCGGAAAAACGGACAAAACATGTGTGGCGATCAATGATCAGGGGTTTGCAGAGACGATTCTTCGCTATTATGAGGAAATGCAAAGCCGAGCGATAGAGGAGTTTAAGGGAGGTGTCAACAGATGAAAAATCCAAGAATTTACGAGGTTGCAAAGGAGTTGGGAATATCCAGTCAGGAACTGAGAGACAAGTTGGTCGCTGACGGATACGATATCAAAAATAACTTCAATGCCGTTGGACCGGAACTTTTGGCATACATTCGAAAAACTTACGATGGGAATCTTGCGCCTCAGCAGACGGAAAAAGAAGAGAAAAATCCGGATTCGGGCGTGATGATTGAGGAGAAAAGCTCGGACTTGAAGCCCAAGCAATTTGTCGTCAGACGTGTGCGAAAAGCCGAAGCGGATGAGGAGAAGAACGCGGAGCTGAAAGCGAAGAAGCTTGCGGAAGAGCAACGCTTGGCAGAGGAAGCCAAACGCCTGGAAGAAGCAAGGCAGGCCGAAGAGTTGAGAAAAGTCGAAGCGCTGAAACAGGCGGAAGAAGCGAGAAAACTCGAAGAAGAAAGATTGCAGGAGCAGAAGAGAATCGAAGAGGCGGCAAAGAAAAAGCTGGAGGCCGAAGAGTCTGCCAGAAAAAAACTGGAGATGGAAGAGGAACTCGCCAAAAACAACATGAAAAAACAAGAAAAGAATGCGTTTGAAGAAGATTCGGAAGCGAAGTCGGATCTCAAAAAAGGAAAGAAGGCCACTCACAAAAGAGAAGAGGCGGCCGAAGAGGACCTAAAGGGCGCCAAGGGCAAGAAAAAAGCGAAGAAGAAAGAGCGCAGGAAGGGGTCTCAGCGCAATATCATTGATGAGTCGATGAGGTCGGAGTTGGAAAAAACGGACCTGAACTTTGGCAAGAAGACGATGAAGAAAAAGAAAAAGAAAGTGAAAAGGACGGACGAGGACTTCTTTGATTTGGAACATGAAGATGAGGCGAGTGGCGGAATGACAGTTACCCTGAAGCCTAGAATGACCGTAGGGGATTTTGCGGATCTCATCGAGGTCAAGAGCAACGACATCATCCTGAAATTGATGAACCTCGGCATCATGGCGACCATCAACCAATACATCGACTTTGACGTGATGGAGCTGATTGCCGAAGAGTACGAGATAGAGGTTGAACTCGAAGAGGAAAAGGTCGATGAGGCGATTTTGGATTACGATTTTGAAGATGACGAGAAGGATTTGAAATCGAGAGCACCGGTCGTCACCGTCATGGGTCACGTTGACCACGGTAAAACCTCGTTGCTGGATGCGATTCGATCGACCAGCGTCATAGAGAAAGAGGCCGGCGGAATCACCCAGCACATCGGTGCTTCCGAAGTAAAAATTAACGGTAAAAAGATTGTCTTCCTGGATACTCCGGGCCACGAAGCCTTCACTTCGCTCAGAGCGAGGGGGGTTCAGCTGACCGACATCGCGATTCTCGTAGTGGCGGCCGATGACGGGGTGATGCCTCAAACCATAGAGGCGATCGACCACGCAAAGGCGGCCGACGTTCCGATCATCGTCGCAATCAACAAAATCGACAAACCGGATGCGAATCCGGAGCGCGTGATCAAGGAACTTTCCGAGCATGGCGTGCTTCTCGAAGATTGGGGCGGGGATGTAGTCGGCGTTCAGGTTTCGGCGAAACAAAATCAAAACATCGATACCCTATTGGAGATGGTCATTCTGGTCGCCGAGATGATGGAATTGAAAGCGAACCCTGACAGAAATGCCTTGGGTACCGTCATTGAGGCCCATTTGGACAAGGGTAGAGGCCCTGTTGCGACCGTCCTGGTTCAGAACGGAACCCTGCACATCACCGACGCCTTCGTCTGCGGGACCACTTACGGCAGAATTCGTGCGATGTATAACTCGAAGGGTAAGCGCATTAAAACCGCCGAGCCTTCCACTGCGGTCGAAATCATCGGTATGAGTGAAGTGCCGATGGCCGGAGACCGGTTCTTTGCGGTCAACACCGACAAGGAAGCCAGAAAGATTGCCGAGGAGAGAGAACTCGCGAAGAAGGCGGAAGATTTGGAGAAGAGCGCACAGAAAGTCAGCCTGGAAGACCTGTTCAACCAAATTCAGTCCGGAAAACTCAAGACTTTGAACCTGATTATCAAGGCGGACGTGCACGGATCCATCGAGGCGATCAAACAGTCGCTTGCAAAATTGAAGTCGGACGAGGTCAAAATCAACATTCAGCACGCGAACATCGGTGCGATAACCGAATCCGATATCATGCTCGCTACGGCTTCGAACACGATCATCCTGGGATTCAACGTGAGACCTTCGTCGGCCGTAATCGAGATGGCTAAGAAGGAAAATGTTGAAATCAAAACCTACCGTATCATCTACGAACTCTTGCAGGACGTGGAAGACGCTCTCACCGGTATGTTGGCTCCGAAGTACCAGGAGAAGCAACTGGGAGAGGCCGAGGTCAGAACGACCTTCAAAGTGCCTGATATCGGAACCATTGCGGGAGCTTACGTGTTGAGCGGTAAAATCTTGAGAAAATCGGATGTGAGACTGCTTCGCAACGGCGTCATCATCTTCGAGGGCAAGTTGTCTTCTCTGAAGCGTTTTAAAGATGACGTGAAGGAAGTGGCTGCCGGCTACGAGTGCGGCATCGGCATCGAAGGCTTCAATGACATCAAAGACGGAGATTTGATTGAAGCTTATGAGATTGAAGAAATCAAACAAACACTATAAAAAGGATTGAAGGATTGAAATACAGTAGAACATTGAGGATTTCCGAGGAAATCAAGAAAATAGTCAGCTCCCTGATTATGAACGAGCTGAAGGATCCCGGGATTGCGCCGTTTACGACCGTAACCCGGGTCGAAACCACAAACGACCTTCGCTTCACGAATATTTACATCAGTATCTTGGGGCAGGACGCCGACCACGATGAGACCATCGATGCGTTGAATCGCGCGAAGGGCTTTATCAGACGTCAAATCGGTTCGGAGCTCAATCTGCGCTATACGCCGGAGCCTGTCTTTAAGTACGATGCGTCGATTGAGTATTCCAGACACATGTCCGACTTAATCAGCGGACTGAACATCCCGAAAGAGGATGAGGCGGAATCTGAACGAGAGAGCGACGAGGCGTAGGTGAGGCTATGAAATACGCTTTCGATTTTAGCAGCTTCCAAGAGATTGCCGTCTTCCCGCACCAATCGCCGGATGGCGACGCGATCGGATCTGCCGTTGCGATGGCCCTCTATTTGAAAGAAATCGGAAAGAGGGTGGTGATTTGCATCGACGATGAAATCCAGTATGAACTGCGCTTCCTCTGTGCCTACGCGGACTTCGTTACGTACGAGGAGGCTCTCGGCCTGTATCAGAATTGGGATTTCTGTGTCAGTGTGGATTGCGCGGACAAGGCCAGGCTCGGCAGAAGGGCCATGTTTACGGAGGGGAAAGAGCTCCTGAACATCGACCATCACCACACCAACCCGCTCTTCGGCGAGTACAATATCGTGGATAAAAATGCGCCGGCGGCCTGTGAAGTGATTTACCATATGCTGAAAGAAAACGGCTTTGCGATTACAAAAGAAATCGGCGAAGCCATTTATACCGGCCTTTCGACAGATACCGGGAACTTCCTGTATGACAATGTGAGGCCGGAAACCTTTTTGGTTGCCTCGGAGTTGTTGCGGCTCGGCATCGATAAGGCGAAGATTGTCTTTGAACTCTATCAAAACAAGCGGAGTGAAAAAATCAGGCTTCACGCGGATGCCATCAATCAAATCACCTTTCACAAAGGCGGAAGCCTGGCGATGACCTATGTGGACGATGAGATGCTCTTACGAAACGGCGCCAGCATGCTGGATACGGAGGGAATCTGTGAGTCTCTTCGCGATATCAGGGGCGTTGAAGTTGCTTGTTTCCTGAAGGAGAAGAGAGAGGAAGACGGAAGTTTTTCTACCAAGGTCAGTATGAGGGCGCTTCCTATGCACGATGTGTCTTCGGTCGCCTCAAGTTTTGGAGGCGGGGGGCACAAGGCGGCGGCCGGATTTACTCTGGAAGCCGACAAAGAAAAAGTAAAAGAATTGCTTTTACAAAAATTTGATTGATAGGAGAGGTTCATGCCGGCTCAAAGCGGTTTTATTTTGTTAAATAAGAAGGAGGGTGTCAGTTCGCACAGCGCATTGACACCTTTAAAAAAGTTGCTCCCGAAGAACACAAAAATCGGACACACCGGAACCCTCGATCCGAATGCGACCGGTCTCTTGCCGGTGGCTGTCGGCAGGGCGTCCAAGTTCATTCAGTACCTGGGTGAGCATCCTAAAAAATACAGGGCCGGCATCCTGTTCGGAAGAAAGACTGACAGTGGCGATATTTGGGGGAAGACTTTGGCTGAGCTCGAAATCCGGAAGAATTCGGAATGTGAGCACGCGGAAAAGCTGACCCTTTTCCGGGACCGGATGAAGGGCTTCTTGGGAAAAATCAGTCAAGTCCCGCCTATGTATTCGGCCATTAAGAAAGACGGAAAGCCGCTTTACAAGTACGCCAGGGAAGGCATCGAGCTGGAGAGATCGGCCAGAGAGGTTGAAATCTACCAAATTGATATCCTGGAATTTGACTATCCGAATGTGACGATAGAAGTGGAGTGCTCCAAGGGGACTTACATCAGGACTTTGATCGAGGACCTGGCGGAATCGATGGGCGAAATGGCTTGTATGAGTTCGCTTCTGCGCTTGAAGTCGGACGGGTTCGATCTGAAAGATGCTCAAAAAATAGAGGAATTTCAGACTTATAAAGATCTTCGGGACAAATTGATTCCGATTGAAAAGGTCTTTGAAAGACTTCCCAAAGTGCAGGTCGATGCGGCACACGCAAAGCACATCAAAAACGGAGTTCCGGTTGATTTGTCGAGGTTTCCGAGCCGGGAATCGGGCGTGTTCGGATACTATTCCGTTTGTGATGAGCGGGAACTTATGTTCGCGCTGGCGGAGCGAAACGAAGAGCAGTTTAGAACGGTAGCGGTGATTTAGGAAAATACTATGTTTGACAGAAAGAATACTATGATATCCCGGGAAAAGGTCGCCATTGCAATGGGCGCCTTCGACGGAATCCACAAAGGACATCAGCTCATCATCAACAAGATGATGGCGGAGGCAAAAGAGAGAGGTCTCTTATCCGCCGTTTACACCTTTAACAATGTTCCCAAGTCGGTGAACCGTCCCGAGGAATCGATTCATATTTTAAAAGCGGGGGATAAGTACGAACTCCTGAAGGAGATGGGCGTCGACATTGTCTATATGCACGATTTTGATGACAAGTTGATGATGACCTCCCGAGAAGATTTTATTAAGAATCTCTACCAATATTTTGACATCAAGCTGATCGTGGTCGGAAAGGATTTTCGCTTCGGTCACAAGGTGCAGGGGGATGTTCGCTGGTTGGAGGAAAACCAAGCGCATTACGGCTTTGAACTGATCGCCTGTGATTTTTTTGAGTTGGAGGGTGAGAAGGTCTCTTCCACTACAATCCGAAACCTGCTCAGAGCCGGAAACCTGGAAGGTGCGCAGGAACTTCTCGGAAGGCACCATTTCATAAAGGGAAGGGTGGTTGACGGGCGAAAGGTAGGCCGAAAGCTCGGCTTTCCGACTGCGAATGTCGAAGTTTACCCGGAAATGGCCGTCATTTCGAACGGGGTTTACTACACCAGAACCCTGGTCAAAGGGAAGCGTTTTCACAGCGTCACAAACATCGGAAACGTACCGAGTTTCAGCGGCGCGCCCTTTAGCGTTGAAACCTATATTTTAGACTTCAATCAGGATATCTACGGAGAAGAAATCAAGGTTGAATTTATAGAAAAACTCAGAGAGGAAATCAAGTACGACAACACGACGGATTTGATTCGTCAGATTGAGGACGATGTGCGTGTCGCGAGGGAATTATCTCGAAACTGCGAGTAGAATCGGAGACAGGGGTGAAGTATGAGGGCAGTGGTTCAAAGAGTTAGTCAGGCATCGGTCAGTGTAGAGGGAAAAACGGTTTCCGAAATAGGGCGCGGCTTTATGGTTCTGATCGGCGTGGAACAGGGTGACGGCGAGGACGATGCGCGTTATCTCGCGGAGAAGCTTCTTCATTTGAGAGTCTTTGAGGACGAAGATGACAAGATGAATCTATCTATCATGGACGTGGGCGGGGAAATGCTCCTCGTCTCACAATTTACCCTGCTCGGCGATTGCAGAAAGGGCAGAAGACCGAGTTTTGTAAAGGCGGAGAGGCCGGAAGAAGCCGACAGACTCTACGAGGCGGTGTGCGAGATCCTCTCCCAAAGCCTTCCGGTAAAAAAAGGAGTTTTCCAGACCCATATGATGGTTTCTCTGGTCAATGACGGTCCGGTAACCCTCCTGATCGACAGTAAAAAAGGGTTTTAAATCGTTTCTCTTCTGCGACTGCGATTCGAGGCAAGGAAATGTTGGCGTATTTACTGGGATACATCCTCTTGTTTGTCACCGTTCATACTCCTTGGCAATTTGTATTGATTTCGCTTGCCTCCTACATTTTTTCGCCCGAGCGGGAGAGGGAGCGCATTCTGCTCTCCTTTCTGTTGGCATTTCTTCTCTTTGTGTTTTTTCTGTCTCCAAACTTAGCGCAGCTGCAAATGCAAGCTTCTGCGGGCGCGGATTTCTTTGATGTTTCCTTTCTTCGGGCGATTCGTGACGAGATTGGGCAAAGGCGGTCGGGCTTATCCGAGCTCTCCCGGGAACTCTATTCCTCGCTGATCTTGGGGGATTTGAAGGGCGCCGGTAAGCTGGGTGCTCTGGTGAAGGAACTTGGAATCGTCCATCTTTTTGTGATTTCCGGCTTTCATTTCAGCATTTTATTTTCTTCGATGAGTCTCCTCCTGCAGAAAGTCATGCGCCTGCCCTATAAAATCACGCTTATCATGGTGTTGATTGCATCGACCCTGTATTATCTGATACTTCCGGTGGGCTTCGGTTCGAGCCGGGCGTATTTCACGATCGTTCTTGGAATCTTAGCATTTTTCTTGGGCAGGAGCACGGATTCGGAGAATGTCCTCTATACCGTCAGCCTCTTTTGGATTCTTTTGTTCCCCGCGGACCTCTTTCGCCTCGGTTTTCAACTCACCTTTGTAGCGACCTATTTGGTCGTTCTGTGCGCCAGAATAGAGTGGGTCAGGGAATTGGAGAGTCGGGTTTTGCAAAATTTGATTCTCTCGCTGATGGTATCCTTCGGGGTATCGGCCTTTCTCGCATTCAAAGGCGCCGAGTTCGCTATCTTTTCTTTCCTGTTGGTTGCCGTTTCCACGCCCGTGATTTCACTTTTGATGGGTTTGATGTTCCTCTACGCCATCCTTCCTTTCGGCAGCTCTCCTGTAAGTTTGGGACTTGCCCGGGGAATTGATTTTCTCGCTCGGATTTACAGCGACTTTTTACACCGCTTTTCGGAACTGGGTTCTTATCAGTGGCTCTTGCCGATTAAACTTGCCATCCTCATGCAGGTTCTCCTCTTGATGCTTTTTTTCTCCGGAAAACTGGCTTCTTACGGATGGAGCCGCAGGTCTGTCGCGATGCTTTCGGCCCTCGTACTCTTTTGTTTTCTGTTCTAACCCGTTTCCCGGGCTAAAGAATCAAAAGTCTTTTTTTATTGTATAGGCAACCTGCAAACAATGTGTTATAATAGGGTCGATAACTTTAAGGTACAAGAATGGGGGTACTGTACTTGTCGTACACGGAGTATTACAATGATTACCTTTCCGGGGCAGTAAAGAACATCTATGGGTTTTACGGGCCTGAAACGTTTATCATGAATTCAATGATTGATCTTTCAAAGAAGAAGTTCGTCGCCGAAGGACTCGAATCCGTCGATTGTATGGATTTTGATGCGAAGGGTTTGTCGTACAACGATGCGAAAAAAATTCTGGATCATTTGCCCTTCGGGTCGGAAAGACGAATTATCATTATGAGAAACCCCGATTTTATTGATACTGAAAAATGGAAAAAAGAAAAATTGGATTCTTTTTTTGAACTGCACTTGAAGTCGGACTATTTGCTTACTTTTCTGATATTTGACAAGCTTGATAAAAGAAAATACGGTCCGAAAGCCTTGGAGAAGGTAGGAAGGCTCGTCGAATTTTCCAAGATTACTCGCGAGGAATTGCTCCGTTGGATCGCCGGAAAATTTCAGGAACGCAAGAGGTCGGTGGATAGGGAGACCGTTCATTTTATCGCGGACAACAGCCTGTATTTGGAAAAAGACGGTGTCGATGATCTCGCTTCCCTCTACTCCCTGATCCAAGTTTTATGTGATTCCGTTTCAAACGGGAAAGTGACGCTCCAAGAGGTCAAAAAGCACCTGGATTTGAAAGTAGAGAGCAATGTGTTCAAGTGGAGAAACCTGCTTCTTATGGGGAGGGCTGCGGAGTCGATCCGCTACCTGCACGCCCTTCTCATCGAGAAAGAGCCTCCCATTAGACTCCTTTCTCTCCTCACCGGTCAGATTAGGGATTTATACTTGTATTCCCTTCTGAAAAAGGCAAGGCTGGATGAGCGGGAGATTGCCAAAAAAATGGGGAAACAGCCGTTTATGCTGAAGGATTTGGACGCTTTGTTACATTCGAATCTGTTCCCGCATCTGCAGGAAGTGACGGAAACGCTTTTGGACTATGACGACATGTTGAAAATCGGCGGTTTTGACGGAGCCTTGGCACTACAGGATTTGGCATTCAAAATACAAAGGATTCACAAGAAAGAAATGACGGCTTAGGTTAGGAGGATTTATGAACATTGAGGCTATGGAGCAGAGCTTGGAATTTTCGAAAGAGGAAATTGCGGCGAGAGTGAAGGAGCTGGGGGAGCAGATTACCAAAGATTACGAAGGCAAGAATCTTTTGATTGTACCTCTTTTAAAAGGTGCGTTTATTTTTGCTTCCGATTTGATCAGAGAGATCAATCTCAAGTTGGCCATCGACTTCATGACGACCAGCAGTTATGAGAACGCCTTTGAGAATCTTGGGACTGTAAAGATCATGAAGGATCTGGAAAAAGATGTGAGAGAATATGACGTGCTAATCGTAGACGACATTGTGGACAGTGCCATCACTCTGAAAACCATCAGCGAGTATATTTTGAAGAAGAATCCGAAATCCCTGAAAACGTGTACGTTTTTGGATAAACCTGAAAGAAGACAGGTTGCATTTTCTCCTGACTATTGCGGTTTTGAAGTGGAAAACAACTTCATTGTAGGGTATGGTCTTGACTATGGTGACTTTTACAGAAACGTGCCGTATATCTTCTCAGTCAGACCAAAAGAGAGTTAAATTTATTGGAGTAAAAAAGATTTATGGAAAGTGTTAATTTTGAAAGTTTTAATCTCAAGGAACCCGTGTTAAGAGCTTTAAAAGATATGGGTTTTGACGGGCCTACCGAGGTGCAAAAAAAGGTGATTCCCGTCGCGAACGAAGGCAAAGATTTGATTGTTCTGTCAAAGACGGGGTCGGGAAAGACCGCTTCCTTCGGAATTCCCATTATCAACGAAATCATCGATGACTTGAACGGAAAGGCAAAGGCGCTGATCTTGACTCCGACCAGAGAGCTCGCTCTCCAGGTTTGCGGAGATTTGAAGCAGATTGCCGCGCACAGCGACATCAAAACGACCTGTGTCTACGGTCAACACAATATGAATACCGAAGTTTCTGAGCTGGATGAGGGAGCCGATTTGATTTTCGGAACCCCGGGCAGGACGCTGGATCACTTGCGTTCAGGGACCATGGATTTGTCTGAAATCAAATATTTTGTGCTCGATGAAGCGGACCGGATGTTGACCATGGGATTTATCGAGCAGGTCGAGGCCATCATCAAGTTCCTCCCGAAAGACAGACAGACCCTGCTCCTGTCCGCCACGATGCCGTTTGAGATTATGAATATCTGCTGGCAGTATATGAATTCTCCGGTCGAGGTAAAGCTGGAGTCGGAAACCAAGACGGTCGAGAGGGTCAAACAGGTCTACTACAGGGTCGAAGCCAATCGAAAGAGGGAGGGCCTCTACAAGGTCATCTGTCTGTATCGCCCGGAGAGTTTGATCATCTTCTGCAATACCAGGTGGCAGGTCGACAGGCTCAAGAGCTTCCTGGAAGAAAAAGGATTCTCTGTAAAGGGGATACACGGAGGGGTCTCTCAGAAGGGGAGGACCACCACCATGGAGTCCTTTAAACGCGGCGTCAATGACATCCTGGTAGCTACGGATGTTGCAGCCAGAGGAATTCACGTGGACGATTTGGAAATGGTCATCAACTATGATGTGCCGGTAGAAAAAGACAACTACGTGCACCGAATCGGAAGAACCGGAAGAATCGGCAATTCGGGAATCGCGGTGACCCTAGCCTGCTCGGAAGATATGTATTCTCTGTATGAAATCGAAGAGCATATCGGTTCGATGATCAGCGAGGTGGAGTTCCCGGCGGACGACAAGATGCAGGAATCGTATCGTTTGGCGAAGGACTTCTACAAATTGAAGAACAGCGGCTCAAGGAGTGGAGACGGCAAGGGTAAGCGCTACAAGAAACCCGCTTCAAAGCCTGCCAAGGCAAAGCCGGCTGCCGCTAAGAGAAAACCGTTCAAGAAACCGCTCAAAGCGAAAAAGAAAACGGAAGAGACTAAGAATGTTGTTTTTGTATTTAACAACGGGGAGAAGGAAGCGCAAGCTCCAAAGCCGCAGGCCAAAAAGAGAAAAGCTTCAGAAGCTTCGGCTCCAAAGAAGCCATTTGTAAAGAAGAAACCGGATACGTCCGTCGTTTCGGCTTCTACCGCTCCAATCGAAGTGAAAGAAGCGGAGAAACCGGCAAAATTGTCGTTTTTCAAACGTCTGTTCGGAAGGAAAAAATAGTAGATATAGGGGGCAAGCATGCATAGGAATGTGAAAGAGACCATCAGCGCGATTGAAATCGATCGGATTGTGAGCGAATTGGCCGAACGAATCAGCGAGGACTACAGGGACAAAAATCCGATTGTGGTGGGCATCCTGAAAGGGGCCAATGTCTTCGTCGCGGACTTGATTCGAAAGCTGGATTTTTTCTTGGAAGTGGATTACATGGTGGTTTCCAGCTACGGTCTTTCCACAACGAGTTCCGGGGCGGTCCAAATCCTGAAGGATTTGAGTTCGGATGTCAATCAGAGGGACATCATTGTGGTCGAGGACCTGATAGACACCGGCCTGACCTTGTCCTATTTGAAGGACAACCTCTTGGCGCGAAAGCCGAATTCTCTAAAAATATGCACCCTCTTAAATAAGCCGAGCAGAAGAAAGGTTGAGATTGACATCGACTATGTCGGAAGAGATATCGAAGACTATTTTGTGGTCGGATACGGAATCGATTATGCTGAAAAATACAGGAATCTGCCGTATATCGGTATGGTTCGGGAAGAAAAGTAGTAGTGTGGGAGGTATAGGATGAATAAGTACATTGATCATACATTGTTAAAGGCGGATGCCGGCTTGGAAGATATCAACCATTTGATAGAAGAAGCCTTGGAATATCATTTCTACTCGGTTTGTGTGAACCCCTGTTATGTCAAGAAGGCGAAAGAGGCGCTGAAGGATAAGGACGTCAAGGTTTGTACCGTCATCGGGTTCCCTTTGGGACAGAATACCGTAGAGACCAAGGTCTTTGAAGCGATCAATGCCGTAAAAAACGGGGCCGACGAAATTGATATGGTGATCAACATCGCCGCTTTGAAAGCCAAGAATCAAAAGTACGTCTTCAATGAAATCAAGCACGTCAGAGATGCCATCCCGCAGGAAACGGTTTTAAAAGTCATCATCGAGGTCTGTCTGTTGGAAGATGAAGAAATTGCGCTTGCTTCTCAAATCGCTGCGAAGGCGGGAGCCGATTTTGTCAAGACTTCTACCGGATTCAGCACCGGCGGCGCGACGGTAAAGGCGATCAACATCATCAAAGACAATATTCCGGAGGGCGTAGGAATCAAGGCTTCCGGGGGAATCGTCGATATAGAGAGGGCAAAGCTCATGGTGGACACCGGGGCGACCAGAATCGGATCAAGTAAATCAGTAATCATAGTTAAAGGGCAACAATAAGTGTTTGGAGAACAACAGTTTAACCTATGCTCTTCCATCAACAAGACCAAGACCTTTTTGGTGGAGACCCTGGGTTGTAAAGTGAATCAATATGAGAGCATGGCGGTGAAGTCGCTCCTGACGGAAGCCGGCTATGTCGAAGTCGAAATGGATGAGGATGCCGATATCATCATCATCAATACCTGCAGTGTGACCCACATGGCCGACAAAAAATCGAGGCAGACGATTCGGAGAATCGTTCTGCGAAACCCGTCCGCCCTGGTTTTGGTAATGGGTTGCTATGCGCAGGTGAATCCCGAGGCGATCAAGGAAATCGAAGGTGTCGATATCGTGATCGGGACGGAAGGAAAGAGCAAGATCGTAGAAGTCTTGAACGCGCATTTTGCAGGTGCCGGTTTGCCGGTCTTCGAGAGCGCGCAAGACAGCTTCAAGATGAAGAGTTACGAGGAGATTCGAACCCGGTACCAACCGGACAAAGCCAGGGCCTTTATCAAGGTGCAGGACGGATGCAATCTCTTCTGCTCCTATTGCATCATTCCCTATGCCAGGGGAAGGATTCGCAGCAGGAATATTGACGATGTGATCAGCGAGGTTCGTTTCCTGGGAGAGACCGGTTACAGAGAGGTGGTTCTGACCGGAATTCACCTGAGTTCCTACGGCCTCGATTGGCAGGACAGGGCGGATCCGAACTTCGGTTTTCGTCTGATTGACCTGATAGAGTTGATTTCGCAGAAGGTCCCCGAGATACGAATTCGTTTGGGTTCTCTGGAGCCGGGCATCGTCAGTGCGGACTTCGCCGACAGGATCGCTCGGATTCCGGGAATTTGTGACCAATTTCATCTCTCACTGCAGAGCGGTAGCGACAGCATCTTAAAAGCGATGAACCGGCGCTATGATACCGAGACCTATTGGAAGGCGGTCCAAAACCTAAGGCGCGTCTTCGATAAGCCCGCCATCAGTACCGACGTCATCGTCGGTTTTCCGGGAGAGACCGAGGCGCTCTTTGAAGAAACCATGGATTTTTGTCAAAAAATCGGATTTGCCAATTTGCACGTGTTTCCGTATTCTCCCAGAGAGGGAACTCCTGCGGCGACGATGCAGGGACAGGTTCAAAAACAGTGTAAAACCGACCGAGTGAATCGACTGATTGCCCTGGCCGAGCAGATGGAGTCCGAGTACTTGAACTCCCTGGTCGGAACGGAGCAGGAAATCATCATTGAACAGGAAGAGGAGGGCGTGCTCAGTGGCCATGCGAGGAATTATGCGCGTGTCTATATGGACCTTCCGGAACATCGCTTTGATTTGCACAAAAAAAATATATTGAACTGTGTGGTAAGTTCGTTTGAGAACAAAAAGTTAAAGGGGGTTTACAATGGACTGTCTGTTTTGTAAAATTATTGCAGGTGAAATTCCTTCCACTAAGGTGTATGAGGATGAAACGGTCTATGCGTTTCGAGATATCAGCCCTGCTGCGAAGGAGCATATCCTGTTCATTCCGAAGCGACATATTGACTCGGCCAACGACCTAAACGCGGAGAACGCGGGCTGCGTCACAGAGATTTTCCTTGCCATTCAAAAAGTTTCAGAGGACTTGGGCTTCGCGGGCAACGGGTATCGAGTTGTGAACAATTGCGGAAAGGACGGCGGTCAGACCGTGGTTCATCTCCATTTTCATGTTCTGGGCGGAAAGCCCCTTGGTTGGCCTCCGTTTCCGGCAGAGTAAATCATAAAATAATGCGGATAAATTTATACTTTTTTGTTGACATTCCGCGGATACATCTTTATAATTAAAATGTTGCATTAGGAGAAGAATATAATGATATTGTCATTAAACTCCCTCTTCGGAAGAAAGGGCGAGAGCTTTGAGTTTGAAAAGAGCTTCGAATTAAAAGAAAAGGATTTGCTTGAGACCGTCGGCATTACAGCTTGTGAACCGATTTTTTGCAAGGGTAGTGTGGTGAGCTACGGGGATACCCTGGCGCTGAAAGCGACTTACGAGGTGGAGCTGCACAAGCTATGTGACAGATGTCTGATTGCGTATGACGAGTCCATAGAGGGCGTCTTACAAAGAACTGTCAGTAAGGAAGCGAAAGACGGTCTCGACAATATCGAGGCCGGTGATGGCAATGTAAATTTACACGATATCCTCAGCGATGAACTGATGACGGTCGTGTCCTCACAATCCCTCTGCGATGAGGATTGCAAGGGTTTGTGTACTGAATGCGGAATTGACTTGAACGAAGAATCTTGTGAGTGTCACAAAAATGACATCGACCCGAGGTTCAGAGCCTTGCTCGATTTATAGGAGGTGTTAAAATGGCTGTACCAAAGCGAAAAACGTCTAAAGCGAGACGTGACAAGAGAAGAGCGTCTAATATTAAAATGACAGCACCTAACTTTGTTGAGTGCCCAAAATGTCACGAATTTAAAATGCCCCACAGAATCTGTGGTGAGTGCGGTTTTTATGACGGCAGCATGCTTTTAGAAGTTGACGAAGACTAATATTTCATTCTGT
The DNA here is from genome assembly GCA_030529225.1 of Bacillota bacterium. GTDB lineage: Bacteria > Bacillota > Clostridia > Peptostreptococcales > Acidaminobacteraceae > JAUMXH01. The sequence continues at coordinate 65,189 of JAUMXH010000001.1, forward strand.
CATATTATTAGCGTTACAGGGGGGCGTGCATTTTCGTGTACGCTCATTTTTTTTAAAGCTGCTTTTTGGATGCGTTGGAAGGCGGTTTGGGGAGCGTAATCTATGAACAAATTTAAGTTTTATATCGACTTCGACATCGACGGATTTGATGCCTATCCGGTCGATAAATACAGGGTGACCGAGGCGGTTTACACGGCGCTGGAAAGCGCTGAATTCGAGGAAAATTCTTATCTTTCTTACAGCTTTGTGAGCAAGGAGGACATGCAGGAACTCAATCGAGAGCACAAGGGAAAGGACAGCGTGACCGACGTTCTGAGCTTTCCGCAGTATGATGAGGAAGGTTTTGTCGCGGTCGATGAGGAGGACGTCTTCCTGGGGGACATCGTGATTTGTCCGGAAAGAATCGCGGAGCAGGCCGAGGAATATGGACATTCTTTCCTCAGAGAATTGACCTATATCAGCGTTCATTCCGCGCTTCACCTGCTGGGCTATGACCACATAGATCCGGAGGACAAACTCGAAATGAGAGCGATGGAAAAGAAAGTGATGGGACGATTGAGCGAGGTTCATGATGACTTATAGAGAACTGCTGGATATTTCTTTAAAGAACAGGGAAGCGGCGTACTCGCCGTACTCCAAGGTACAGGTCAGCGCGGCTCTCTTATGCAAGGACGGTTCGCTGTTTAAAGGGGTCAATGTCGAAAATTCGAGCTACGGGGCGACGATCTGTGCGGAACGATCTGCCATCGTCAGTGCCGTTTCGAACGGGAATCGAGACTTTGTTGCCATTGCGGTCTCAAGCAATTTGGAGGATCCGATCAGCCCCTGCGGGATTTGCAGGCAGTTTCTGTTTGAGTTCGGCGGAGACTTGGATGTGATTCTTGGAGATGAGACGGATTACACCGTGTATAAACTGAGGGATCTTTTGCCGATAGGCTTTGAACTCTAGAGAGGACGTAGAATGAAATCAGGCTTTGTAACGATAATGGGAAAACCCAATGTGGGGAAATCCACCCTGCTCAATCGAATGATTGGGGAGAAAATAGCGGCAATCAGCCAAAAACCGCAGACGACGAGAAACAAAATCGCCGGAATCTATAATTCTGAAGATTCACAGATTGTGTTTTTGGATACCCCGGGCGTACACTCTCCCAACAACAGGCTCGGGGAGTTTATGATGGAATCGGTGAAACGTTCTCTGGATGGCATCGATATCCTGCTCTATATGGTAGATGACGAGTTTGTGATTCCGAAGGAAGAGGATGCCCTTGTAATCCCGTTCTTTAACATGGTCAGCAAGGACGTAAAGATCTTTGTCATCGTCAATAAGACTGACAAGATTCCGATTCAGAAGTTCGGAAAGATCAAGGAATACTTTGAGAAGCATGAGAGGATTTCGCAAGTCATCGGCGTCTCCGCGCTTGAGGACAGGGGCGTCAAAACCCTGATCGACTTGATAAAAGAAGAATTGCCGGAGGGGATCGCTTACTACTCTGACGAGATTTACACCGACATCAGTGAGAGAGACATTGTCTGCGAGATTTTGCGGGAAAAACTCTTAAAGTACATGGACGATGAAATTCCTCATGGGACCGCCGTTTCCATCCTGCAATTTTCGGAGCGGGAAGAGAAGGCGATCACCGATATTGAAGCGGAAATCATCTGTGAGAAAGACTCGCACAAGGGGATCATCATCGGAAAAAAGGGGAGAAAGCTGAAGGGGATTGCCTCAGCTGCCAGAAAAGACATCGAGGAAGCGCTCGGAATCAAGGTGAATCTGCAGGTTTGGGTCAAGGTCAAGCCGAATTGGAGAGACAGTCCGGGAGAGCTGAAAAGGCGAGGGTACGATATTAGAAAACTGTAGGACGAGACAGAGAAGTTGGTGCTGATATGGAACAAACTATGCTAGGAAACAAGGACCGGTATGAAAATCTGTTTGCGGAAGTTCTGGAATCCATCGATACCGGAAACAAAGACAGGACGATAGAGCTGATTTTAGATTCTCATATGGCTGATGTCAGCAAAATATTTGAGGATCTGGAGCACGAAGACAAACTGAAATTTTTGGAACTCTTGGACGATGAGCATGCGGCTTACGTTTTGACTTGTTTAAGTTCGGATGAGTTCTTTGAATTTTTCTCCCCCTTAGGTTTGGAACGAAAGGTCGGCATCCTCGACTACGTGGCGGATGACGACATCGCGGACATCTTGGGAGAAGCGCCGGAACACTTAAAAGAACGACTGATGAAGCTCATGGACGAAGATGAGGCCAAAGAAGTCAAAGAGCTGATGAGTTACGAAGAGGACACGGCCGGCGGTATCATGACTAAGGACTTCCTGAATCTGGAAGCTAATATGAAGATTCAGGATGCCATGGACTACCTCAGAGAGTACGCGCCCGATGCCGAAACCGTATATTATCTCTACGTGACGGACAAGGAAGGAAAACTTGTGGGGATTGTTTCCTTGCGTGAACTCATCATCGCCCGGCCGGATCAGAAAGTCGCCGACATCATGAATGAAAAGGTGATTTTTGCAAGGGTTGACACCGACCAGGAAGAAGTTGCCGCCATGGTTCGTGACTATGACTTCCTGATTATGCCGGTTGTCGATGCCAACGATGTTCTGGTCGGTATCATCACGGTCGACGACGTCATGGACATTGTAGAAGAAGAGATGACCGAGGACATCTTGAAGTTTGCTGGTACCACCGAGTACGACTTTGAGATGTACGAGGACAAGGTGTTCTCCAGCGTATCCTACTCGGTTAAATCGAGGCTCCCTTGGCTCATCATCACCATATTCGGCGGCGTCTTGTCGTCTTTTGTCGTCGCGAAATTCGAGCATGTCCTGTCTTTGGATACCGCGATTGCGCTGTTTATGCCGCTGCTAGCAGGGATGGGCGGAAACGTGGGAACGCAAAGCTCCACGCTGACGGTTCGAAGCTTGGCACTCCGAGACATGAGGGGAAAGGAAGTGGGCATCCTGATTCTGCAGGAAGTCCTGGTCGGTTTGACGGTCGGCGTCATCTGTGCTCTGATCATAGCCTTCGTATCCCTGGCAGTCAGCGGAAAGGCCATCCTGAGTCTGGTCGTTGCCATATCGATGTTTGCCAATATCTCGACAGCCGCCATCATCGGAACGGCCGTTCCCTTGGTGTTTAAAAAAATCGGGGTGGACCCTGCCGTGGCTTCGGCCCCGTTCATCACAACGACGGTGGACATTACCGGGCTCTTTATTTATTTTTCGTTGGCCCTGCTTCTGATAAGCAAGATGAATTGATTGAGGCGACACGGTGAATCAGGAAAGCAAGGCGATCGTCATCAAAAAGGTCAAGGTGTCGGGGGCGGACGTCCTTCTGACGCTCTACACTCGGGAACTCGGCAAAAAGAAAGTGTATGTGAAAGGGGCCAGACACGCAAAGTCCAAGTTTTTATCTGCCTGTCAGGTCCTTGTGGAGGGGGATTTTTCGCTCTTTGTCAGATCCTCCCTCTCTTCGATTCACTCGGTCTCCATCAGCGATTCGCACAGCCCGATCCGAGAGGATCTCGAAAAGTTTTTTGTATCATCCTATATGTTGGAGTTGATCGACAAGTTTACCAAGGAGGCGGTTCCCGACTCGGCCCTGTACGACTTCCTGTCCTTTGCCTTAAAGTGCCTGGAGCCGGAACATCCGAAGAATTTAAAGTTTTTTCGGATGTTTTACACGCTGAAGTTGCTCCAAAAGTCCGGCTTGGCGCCGGAGGTGAACTTTTGCACCTCCTGTCTTTGTTCGGATGACTTGCGCTATTTTAGCGCCTCTTCCGGCGGAGCCCTCTGCTCGGCTTGCAGAAAAGACTATTCCGATGTCCTGCCTCTCAAAAAGGAAAACGCGGAGTTTATAAACCTATCCCTTTCTCATAGTTACGTCGCAATGAGAAAGCATCGGGCCCTTGCCTACGATTTCGACGAGTTGGGAAGGATCATAGACAGTTTTTTGTCCGAGCATGTGCTCAATTCTTCACTAAAAACGCTTTCAACCCTTAGGAATATGGACCTATAAGCTCATTTTTCCAGTGTTTCAGCCGTTTTTTGCCTGTTAAAATCTAAGCGAATGTGTTATAATTGGCTGGAAGTACAAAAATGACGGAGGGATCCTTTTGCTAAGACGATTTAATATTTTTTATTCCGGCATTATATTCGGTTTTATTGCGACCTTCATCTACGGTTATAATGCTGAAATTTTGCCCATCTTTACAGCTCTTTTTTGCGTTTTCATGTTTTCGCTTTTTTTGCTGGAAGGAGCTTACAAGAAGAATTTGAAGGAAGGGATTTTTGTGTACCTTTCCTTCGGCCTCTGGTCCGTCCTTTATTTTTCAGTGTTGCTTTTGAATCAGTCCTACGACGGGGCAATCTTTAAAAATGCTGTTATTTTGATACTTTCACTCTGTGCCGTCCTCTTTTCCGTCACGATGATCAAGTTTATTTTCAGCAGGGATTTTGAAGTCAATTACCTGCAATCCATCAATAACCTGATGACGACCAGTTTTATTCTTTTTATCTGGTTCTACTTGGTATTCTTGCCGAAAGAAATCGAACTGTACGGAGAATCAAAGTTCTTTATTTACATCTTTTTGGTGACCCATAGCGTCTTCGCTTCCGCCATATTGACCTTTATGCACCGGGAGAACGAAAGAAAGTACAGAAAGTCTTCCGGACTCTTGCTGATCTTATCTTTGATTTCCTACTTGCTTGCGACCCTGATTTTTTTCCGACGCTTCTACTTTTCGTTGCTTTTGTACAACATGGATTACATTCTGTACGCCGTTTTTGCGTTTCTGTTTATTTTGAGTTTGAAGGATATCTTTTCCAAGGAAAAAGTGATTCCTAATATCAGCATCAACTTAACCTTTGATAAAACATACTCTTCGCATTTTTCGTCGAATATTCTTCTCTTCTCTTTTCTGTTCCTGATTTCTACGGCCCTCCTTCTCTCGGGGAACATCAGCAAGAACAGTTACTACATCCTCTTGGGGCTCCTGGTTTTGAATTTGACGACCAATTTGATTTTTTCTTACGGGTACTTCAATGAGAAGATTGTCGAGAAGCAAAAAGAGGAGAATACCAATCTGGAACTTTACGTCATCGAACAAATTGAGGATTTGAGACGAATCAACGAAGAGCTCAAGACAAGGGTGCATTACGACTCGAGTACCGGCCTCTTTAATTTGCCCAGTCTCTATAGCAAAATCAATGAGTTGATCGAGAGGAACGAGGAGAAGTTTTCGGTCGTCTCCATCAATGTCGATGACTTCAAAACCTTTAATAACGTCTACGGCCACCATGTTGGAGACCAGTTCCTGCTGGAAATCGCCAATCGCTTAAAGAAGGAGTTCAGTGAAGATTCCGTCTTTGTCTACCGCGTTGACGGAGACGAGTTTGCGGTTCTCTTTATGGATAACTCGTTTAAAGAGGTTGAGCGCATTTCTGCCAGAATTTTGAGCAATATGGGGACGGTCTTTCCAATCGACGGCAAAAACTTTTTCCTGGAGTATTCGACCAGCGTAGTGAGGTATCCGTTGGATGCAAAGAATGTGGAAGAGATCGTTCAGGGTTTGAGTGTTGCGATGATCGAGTCGAAAAAATTGAAGAACAACAAACAGACCGTTTACTTCTCTACCTTGTTGATTAAGAATATGAAAAAGAAGATACAGTTTGAGAATTTTTTGCGAAATGTTCGTCTCGACCGCGACTTTTCCATACATATTCACCAGTACTACGATGTCAAGAATGAGGAAGTCAGCGCCATCCGCCCGGAACTCGTCTGGAATAACGCGGAATTTTCAGAATTTAAGGACAGTGTGGATCAATATATCGAAAGTATTGGGATTCTGGATAAAATTTTGTCCTGGTTTGTCGATAAACTACTTGAGGTGTTTTCGAGAGAATTTGCTGACGGATTTACAATCAAGAAAATTGTTTTGAGGATTAACAACAGTCCCAATGCAGTCATAAAAAATATTCCTTCTATGCAGAAGAAGCTTGATATGTATCAGGTCCCGATATCGAAGTTCGATTTTGAAATAAGCAGCAGTTTTTTGGGATCCTTGTTTAAAAGTCACCTTTCCATCTTAAAGAGGCTGAACAACAGCGGAGTGGGACTGGTGATTCGGGATTTCGGAATCGGCTATTCATCCTTGAATATTCTGAAAAAGTGTAAGGTGAAGAGAATCATTATTTCAGAAGCTTTGATCACGAACATTGATATGGACACAAAAGATCTGTTAGTATTTAAATCCGTAATAAACATCGCAAAAGGGTTGAGAATTGAGATTTTGGTCGAAGGGTTGGAACGATTGAGCCAGTATATTGCTGTGAAAGATTTGGATTGTGATTTTGTATCCGGAAACTTCATCGCCGAGCCCCTTGAAATCGAAAGCTTTTTTGATGAGTTTCGGGAGAAATTTAAGTAATGACGAGATTGGAAAAACTCGATAGAGTGTTGTTTGTAAATTTATTCTTATTCGCTTTGTCTTTGGCGGTTTCCTATGCGAGTAAGGTGCCGGTTGCATTGTTTTGTTCCCTCCATGCCATCGTCCTGTTCTTTTTTCTCAGGAGAGATTTGTCCAAAATTCTGTCGATTAAAAAGATCAGCAGCATCATCTCGCTGTTCGTCCTGCTCAATGCGATATTGATGTTCTTCGGCAGCATCTACATTATGAGCGGGGTAAAACAGTTTCTCTATGTTTCCATCCTGTTTAAGTTACTGATTAACGGCCTGATCATCCTCTTCGCCTGTGGCGAAATTCTAAAATTTATGAAGAACGAGAGCAGTTACCTGATTATATTGGAACTCTTTTTGGTGGGTCTAATCATCAGTATCTTCCTGGCGACCGGCGTTTTTCCGTTGGCCACCATAGAGACCGAGTCCTTTGTGATTTTGACTTTTTTCAGGTTTATGAACGTCTTCGATTACTTTCTGCTCCTGATTTGTCTCTCGATGTCATTCTTCCTGTTTAATTACCAGAAAAAGTATCTCTTCGGTTACTCGTATCCGATTATTTTTATTTTTTTCAGCTTGTCGTTTATCCTGTCCAATATTTATCTCTGCTTGGGGCAGTTCGATTCCTACGACATCATGACCTCGCTGTTTATGTTCTTTCTGCTCTTGTACCGCAGCGTCACGGTCTCGTATATCACCAATCCGATTGCGGAGATTATGAATGATGCGGATGCGGACTACAAGATAGAAATTGTTAAAAATTCAAAGGTTGTATATTTAATTTTTGTGCTCTGCAATACCTCTTTTATCCTGTATTTACTGGGAATCTTCTCTACGAAGTTATATTCTTACCTGGTCTTTACCTTGCTGGGATATATCGTGGCCAGCCTGCTCGCCAACAAGATGATTGTGGAGAGGCTTCTGATCAATAAAGAGGATCTGTCAAAGAGAAGGATGAAGGAAATCATCAACAAGAGAAACAAAGAACTTCTGAATATGAATGCCAAACTGGAACATGCGGTCAGTCACCATCGTTCGACCATGCTCCCGAACCGCTTTTCGTTTGTCAATGAAGTAGGGGATATCATCGACAAGGGGGAAGAGTCGTTTTCTATGATCCTAATCAGTTTGGAGAATATTCGGGAGTTCCGGAACCTGTACGGCATCGACAAGTCTCTAAAGCTGATGCTGAGTTTTTTGGACCGCCTCGACAGTTACATCCAGAGGGGAGACTTCATCTACCAATTGTCGAATAATGAAATTGCCCTGATCACTTTGTCCGATCAGAAGAATCGAAAGAACCTGAACTTTTTTGAGGACTTCTACAAGTCGCTCTACTACCTGTCCGACATCGAATACAATATTGACGGCATCATTCACTATTTGAAACTCAAGATTGCCTTTGTCAGGTATCCTGAGGATGTGAAGAGTTTGAAGGAACTCTTTGTGGTGTCCGATTTGATGAGTTTTAAATATACCAGGGACGGAAAACTTCTCGCCAATATGAAGACCGCGGAAAAGCTGATAGCTTCGATGCGGAGCAAGAATATGTACTCTACAATGTTGAAAGAGGCTGATTACGATGCGGAATTTATGCTCTACTACCAACCGCAGTTTGACATCCATACTAAGCAGGTAATCGGCGCGGAGGCGCTCTTACGATGGAAGAGGGGCGACGATTTTATTCCGCCGAATATCTTTATTCCGATCGCGGAATCCATCGGCCTGATCTACAACATCAGTGTCTGGGTTTCCAAGCAGGCGATCAAGCAGCGCGAGAAGTGGAAAGCCCTGTTCGGAGATGCTTTTAAGATTGGAATCAACGTGTCTCCGCTGATTCTGGACTCCAACAACTTCTTCGTTGAATTTGCAAATGAGTTGGGTAAACATGAGGTGGAGTATCATGACTTTGATTTTGAGATAACGGAACACTCTGAGCTTGCGAACTCTCCTAAGGCGCTCTATATCCTGGACCATATCAAGTCACAGGGGATATCGATATCGATCGACGACTTCGGTACCGGTTACTCCTCATTGGAATACGTTAGGATGTTTAAAACGGACAAGATAAAAATTGCAAAAGAACTGGTTGATGAGATTCTGGTTAATGAGGAATATAAATACATGATTGAAGGCATCATAAAGATGGCGGAAACCTTGAATATGAAGACGATTGCGGAAGGCGTTGAAGACGAAAATCAACTGGAAGTTCTTAGAGGCTTAGCCTGCGATGAATTGCAGGGATATATTTGGGGCAGGCCGGTTCCGGCGATGGAGTTTGAAAAGTTATACATGCAAGCCAAATAAATATATGATAAATTTTTATCTTTTTCTTGATTTTAATAAACTAATTTCGTATAATAATGAAGAATAATAACGTGAATATGCAAAAGGTCGTTTTGCAGAGCGACCTAGTTTAGGAGTTGTTATGAAGTACATTAGACAAGCGAAGATTAGTGAGTTGATTTCCATGTATGAAATAGAGACTCAGCAAGATTTAGCCAACAAACTGAAAGAAGCCGGTGTCGAGGTGACTCAAGCGACGATTTCCAGGGATATTAAAGACATGAGACTGATTAAGGTCTTGAGTGATTCCGGAAAGTATAAGTACGCAAATATGGGTGATAACTTTTCACAAATCACCAATCGTTTTGTGAATGTATTAAAAGAAACGGTCATCAAAATTAACAATGCAAGAAATATCGTGATTGTGCACACCATAGAAGGTGCGGCGGGCGTTACCGGCTCAGCGATTGACTCGCTCAATCATGACAGGATATTGGCTACGTTGTCCGGTGACAACGCGGTCCTCGTCATCGTAGAAGATGATGAGTATGTACCGAACGTGATAGACTCTTTGAAAACCCTGATATTCAAGTAAAACTATGCTTTCCAGTTTAATGATTAAAGACTTCGTCATTATCGATGAAATGAGGGTTGACTTTGAAAACGGCTTCAATGTCATCACAGGAGAGACCGGAGCCGGTAAGTCTTTGATTATTGGTGCCATCCTGCAAATTTCAGGGGCCAGAATGGATCAAAGTCTGATTCGTAAGGGCACTGACAAGGCTGTGATTGAAGCTCAGTTTTTTGTTTCGAACAGTTCGCTCAGGAACGAGTTTGATTTGGATGAAAACGGATCCGGGGAAATCATTCTGACTCGTGAACTGCACGCGAACGGGAAGAGTTTGGCCAGAATCAACAATCGAATGGTGAGCAATCAGATTCTAAAGACCGTCGCTTCGGAGTTGGTTTCCGTCTTCGGACAACACGACAAAGTCAAATTGTTCGATGACAAGGAACAACTTAAAATTCTTGACGGTTTTGTATTGCCCGGAAACGAGGCCTTATATGAAGCGGTATCTATGCTTTCCAAAAGGCACAAGGCCCTTCTTTCGGAGAAGAAAGCGCTCGCCTTCGAGGATGAAGCCGCGGTCGAGAGAGAGAAGGAGCTCATCCGCTATCAGATGAACGACATCGATGCCGTGAATCTGACGGAAGAGGATGAAACGATCGAAGAGGTCTTTGAAAAAGCCAAGAATGCTCAAAGTATTCTGGAGAGCTTGACTTTGTGCCGTTTTTATCTCGAAAATGAGGAGGAACGTTCCGTTTTGCAACTTTTAAACCTCCTCATCAAGACGATGGACGGCATTTCCGCTTACGATAAAGACTATCTTGCGGTGCTGGAAAAACTCGAGGATTTAAAGTACGCCTTTCATGACATCCGGCATTTTTTGGATCTTCAGGTCGATTCCTTCGACAGGGATCCCGCCCTGCTCTTTGCGCTCGAAAAGAGGTTGGATGAGATTAACCTACTTAAAAAGAAGTACGGGCCGGGCCTGGAAGACATTCAAACATTCAGAGTTACCCTCGAAGAGAAGCTGGAGGCGCTGGACTCCCTTCATGGCAGGAGAGAAGCCTTGGAGGAAGAAATTCGCCGAGTCGAAGAGGAATATTTTGCCCGAGCCGGGGAGCTCAGCCGGCTCAGGCAGGCCAAGGCACTCGAGATCTCAAAGGAAATTTCTCGGAATTTACAGGACTTGAATTTTAAATCTGCAGAGTTTCACATACAGTTTGAACCCGGCGACCGAATCGATGCGGAAGGCTTTGATACGATTGAGTTTATGGTGAAAATTAACACGGGTTCCGATTTTGCTCCCCTACGAAAGGTGGCCTCCGGCGGAGAGCTTTCCCGGGTGATGCTGGCCATTCAGGAAAGCGTTGCAAAAGCCTACCATATTCCGGTTCTGATCTTTGATGAGATTGATACGGGAATCAGCGGAAAGGCCGCGAGCGCGATGGCAAAGAAGATGTATTCCGTAAGTTTGACGCATCAATTGATTGTTGTGACACACCTCTTGCAGGTTGCTCTTTTTGGAGACCATCACTACCTCATTGAAAAGAGGGATGAGGGTGAGAGTACCGTTACCCGTTTGAGCCTCCTGGATAAGGACTTGAGGATTGACGAAGTTTACCGCTTGATCAGCACGGACAAGGAGTCCTTGGAGCTGAGGGAAGAAGCGAAGAAGATGATAGAGAGCGCGGATGAAACAAAGCTCCGGATAACAGAAAGAAAGGGTTAGAAGGTAGGGAAATTCATGTTTTTGCTTGGCACTGTTATGAGGTCGACGGAATTGTTCTTGGCGCTTATGCTGATGCAGTCGGACCTCAAAGTGAGGAATAAAAAGCTTTTACCCTATGCTTTCTTTCTGTACGCGCTACTTGACTTCAGCGTCTTTTGGAGAGGCTATGTCGGATTTCTTTCCGCCATCCTTTTGATTTTTTTAATCGATAAACTCTTTTATGAACAAGACAAGGTTAAGTCCGTTGTCAAGGTCGGCATCATTATGTATTTCGGGTACCTGAGCAGGATGATTGTCGGGACTTACTACCTGCTCTTTTACAAAGAAACCTTCTCCTATCCGTTTCTGAACGGCTTTCGAGAACCTAGGCTGGTAATCTGTTCGGCCCTATTATTCTTTTATATGATATGGGTACAGCTATTTGTGAACAAGCATATCAAAACGAATTACGGGGTCAGTGATAAGCAACTTGTCAGGTTGGCTTATTTGGATTCCATTCTTTTTTTGCCGGTGTATTTATTGGTCAATGCCCTGCATCGCTACTTGATTCAACATTTGCATCAGATTACAAAGATCGATCGCCTGAGCGTGATTTTTTTGATTTATTTTATCGTTTCGGTCTTTATCGGCTTTCTGTTTATCTATCTCATGAATGTCCTCTCTCTGTCCGGCAGAAAATACCGAATCATGCAGAGTGAAGCCGAGTACGACGAATTGACCGGCGTCTACAATCGTAAATTCGGAATGAAAAAACTAAAACAAATTTACGGAGAAAACCAAATCAGTAAGACCAATATGGTTCTCTGTTTTCTCGACATCAATAATCTGAAGACGGTGAATGACAGGTTTGGGCATCCCGAGGGCGATTTGTTGATCAGCACGGTTTCCCGATGTGCCAGGGAGAGTCTTAGAAATGCGGACTTTATGGTTCGTTACGGCGGTGACGAATTTATCATCGTCTTTCAAAATTGCGGAGCGCCCGAGGCGGTCAAAGCTTGGACCAGAATCGGAGCTAAGTTTGAGTATATGAACTTTGCTTCCGGCATCCCCTATGAGATCGCGGTCAGCGTAGGGTTTTCGTCGATGGACGAGGACGAGAATCTGAGCATACAGGAACTGATTGACCTTGCGGATTCCAGAATGTATGAAAACAAGAAACGAATGAAAGAGCGGATAGGAGGGTGAGAATATGAAGCTTTTAAAGAAGGCGTATGCAAAAATCAATTTGAGCATCGATGTTCTTTCAAAAAGGCCGGATTCTTATCATGAATTGGACATGATTCTCCAATCCGTGAGCCTCTATGACTTGGTCAGCGTGGAAAAGGATGAGAGTGGAATCATCACTTTGAAAACGGACCATCCCGGCTTACCCGTTGACGCTAAGAATGATGCCTTCAAGGCGGCCCTCCTGATGAAGGAGAAGTTCGGCTTAAAGAGCGGGTATCGGATTGCACTCAAAAAGCGGATTCCGATTGAGGCCGGGCTCGGCGGTGGCTCGAGTGATGCGGCTAGCGTCATAAATGCGATTTGCACGCTGGAAAACCTAAAGGTCTCGGATCGGGATTTGTTTGAAGTCGGGCTCAAAATCGGAGCGGAGCTCCCTTATTCCATCAAATCCGGTTTGGCCAGGGTGAGGGGAATCGGCGAAAATGTGCAACGACTGGATGCTTCTTTCCCGTTTTTTTACACCATTGTGATGCCGCCTCTCTCTCTGAGCACGAAAGATATTTTTCAACGCTATCAGGTATCCTCCCATCCGGATTCCCATTCTCAAAGATTGGAATCGGCTATCCTTAACAATGACCCCGACACCGCTCTCAAGCATATGTGTAATGATTTGGAGCGCGTGAGTTTGCGCTTACACAAGGAACCGGCGGAAATCAAACACGAGCTTTTACGGGTGGGCGCCCTACATTCTTTGATGTCGGGGAGCGGACCGAGCATATTCGGAGTCTTTCGCGACTTTGATCAGGCGAAGCGAGCGGAACTCCATTTTTTGAACGCGGGTTACAAGGCGTTTGCAGTGAGAGCAACGAATGAAGGAAAAGAGGTGTAGCATGGAAAGCTTGCCAAAGCTAAGAAAGAGTGCAGAGGAGACCTTGGAAATGGAAAATCCTCGTTGTGTCCTGATGGGGTTTTTCAAGACTGCAATCAGTGATGATGAAATCGAATACAAGATGGAAGAGTTTCAATCCCTCGCGAGAGCTGCCCTCCTCGATGTCGTTCAGCACAGTATCCAGAGACGGGACAAGATTGAGGCCGCGACCTATATCGGAACCGGAAAGGTCGAGGAATTGAAGGAACTTTGCGCCGACCACGATGCCGCAACCTTGATTTTCAATGTGGAGTTGTCCGGCGCTCAAATAAGAAACCTGAGTGATTTGACCGGTGTGAAGGTCATTGATCGAACCGCTTTAATCCTGGACATCTTTGCGACGCGCGCAAAGAGCTCGATTGCGAAACTCCAAGTGGAGTTGGCCCAATATAAATACCTCCTTCCCCGACTGAAGGGTTACGGTTCCGAAATGAGCGACACCGGTGCCGGTATCGGAACCAGAGGGCCCGGCGAGCAGAAGTTGGAACTCGATAAGCGCAAGATTCACGACAAGGTTCACGATTGTGAGGAAAGACTGAAAGAGGCTGAGAAAAAGCGAGACGTAACCAGGAGGAGCAGGGTAAAAAGCGGGATTAAAACCGTCAGCCTGCTCGGTTATACCAACGCCGGAAAATCTTCTCTGATGAACCTCTTTGTGGATCGGTATCCGGGAGAAGCGGAAGATCAAAAAGTCTTTGTCAAAGATATGTTGTTTGCAACTCTGGAGACTTATCACAGGCGAATCAATTTTGAGAACAAGCGCTCCTTTGTCCTGTCCGATACGGTCGGATTCGTTTCGGACCTTCCTCACTCCCTGGTCAAGGCTTTTGCATCGACTCTGGAAGAAGTGACCGAGGTCGATCTCATCCTGCATGTTGTGGATTTGGCGAGCGACGAATTCATAAAGCAAGTGAAGATCAGTGAAGACATTATGGACGATTTGGGGGCGAGCCGGGAGAATCGAATCCTGGTTTTGAATAAGATCGATTTGATTGCCGATCGGAGCGCCTTTGAGGCGAAGCTCGGGGACTCGTTTCCGGGTTATGAACGAGGGCTTGACCTGTTCTACCTTTCTTGTGAAACAGGGGAAGGATTTGAAGCGTTAAAAGCGGAGATGGAAAAGCGACTGTTCGGCGAGATTGTAAATGCAAGCCTTCTCATTCCCTACTCGGAAGGTGGCGTTCTGCAGGAACTGATGGACTTGTCTAAGATTCTCTCAACGGAGTATCTGGAAGAAGGGACCTTGTTACAGGTGGAAATCAACGCTGAAAAATATAAAAAATTCTTAAAATATGATAAAAACGAAAAATAATTTTTTAAAAATGGGAAAAAAGGGGTATCTATACCGTGAAAGTTATACTTAGAGAATCCGTAACTGAGATAGAGGTGAAAAAATCTAAGTTTATTTGCCATGTAAAGCCTGTCACGGATGAAGATCAGGCCAAGGAGTTCATTAGCGAAATTAAAAAAGAACATCGAAAGGCGACGCACAATGTTCCGATATATTTAATTGGGCAGGGATTCGAGATTCAGAAGTATTCGGATGACGGAGAACCTGCCGGCACGGCAGGTCTCCCTGTTTTGCGCATGCTGATGAATGAGGGACTTTCCGATTTGGTTATTGTTATAACCAGATACTTTGGTGGTATAAAGCTTGGTAAAGGCGGACTGGTCAGAGCTTACACGGCCGCTGCCAAGCATGGTTTGGAGGCCTCCGGGCTGAGTGAAGTGCTGCCTTTGTATTTTGTTGTATTTGAGTTGGATTATACCGTTCAGAATAAATTTTTACACAAGCTTGAAAAGGAGTTCACATATTACGAAGACAGTGTGGAGTATTCAAATTCAATCAAGTACTCTCTCTTTTTCAAAGAGGAGGATATCGATGCGTTTGAACAGACTATGATTGAATTTACTTCAGGAGCTTTTCGCTTTTTGGAGAAGAGAAGAGTCGACGGAGTTTTACTTGACGGTAAAATCGAGGAGGTAAAATGCCCAAGAGAGTTTTAATAGCGACCGAGTCCATGAAGGATTCAAAGGACCTTGTAGATATATTGCAGACACACGATTTCGATGTTAATTTTGCAAAGAATGAAGAAGCAACAATAAACGGAATAATGAAAGAAGAGTGCGATTTGTTGATCTTGGATAAAACTCTTTCGAATATTGATATCATCGCTTTGTGTGAACGAATCAGAGACTTTTCGGATTGTGGAATAATAGTCATCGCTTCGGAAAATCAACCCAAAATGAGGGCAAAAATCCTGGATGCGGGAGCGGACGATGTGATTTTTGCGCCGGCGGATTTGGATGAGTTCCGAGCCAGAGCCAACGCAATCCTCAGACGCAGGGATTTTGATCATAAGAATTTTATTGAAAATTCAATCATCGAGGTCGAGGACTTGAAGATCAATACCTTGGGGAGGGTAGTCAATGTGGGCGGAAAGACCATCAACCTGACCGCAAAGGAATTTGACCTTTTGATTTTGCTTGCCACAAACAGAGGAGAAGTCTATTCGAGGGAACTCCTTCTGGATAAAATTTGGGGCTATGATGAGTATTTCGCCGATGTGAGAACCGTCGACGTCCACATCAGAAGGCTGAGAAAGAAAATTGAGAGAGACCCGTCAAAACCGTTTTATGTCATCACCAGATGGGGGGCGGGCTACTATTTTAGAGAGGAATAATTGTTGATTTTTCAACTCTCTAATTATTGACAACTCTTTCATCAATCTTATAATTTGATTGACTATTTGATTATACGGAGATATAATTTATTCAGTCAATTGAATTATAGGATTTTTTTTGTATCTAAACGGGGGCTTAAATGAAGAGAAGGGATAATGGGAAACCTAAACAAAAACCGAAGAAAAGCTTTGGAAAAATTATGCTTTATGTATTCACGGCTTTCTTCGCAATCGGTTTGCTGGGTTTAGGCGTTGTATATAAATACGTAAGTGATATTCTTTCGGAAACACCGCCAATTGAAGTCTATGACATCAATGTTCTGCTGTCGGAGAATTCTTACATCTATGATAATCAGGGAAATTTGATTGAGAAGGTGGAGGATACCGGTCTGCGGACTGTCGTTCCTTATGAGAAGATAGACGAGGACATCAAAAAGGCCATCGTTGCGGTCGAGGACAAAACCTTCTGGGAACATCACGGATTTAACTATGTTCGTCTCGCCGGCGCGGTGGTGGAGAGTTTATCTTCCGGAAAAGAACCGAAGGGAACCTCTACGATTACGCAGCAGTATGCGAGGAACATGTACCTCCCCGAAACGAGGTTCAGTTCGGGTGCCGAAGGATATCGAAGAAAGGTCCAAGAGGCGTATTATGCGGTCGATTTGGAAAAAAATCTATCAAAAGAAGACATTTTGAGCGCCTATCTGAACACCATTGAATTCGGAACCAACACCAAGGGAATTCAGGCCGCGACCACCAGGTATTTTTCAAAGGACGCCGACAACATCGACTATATTGAAGCTGCGATCCTCGCCGGAATCCCGCAGGCCAACACCTCTTATTCTCCGTTTCGCATAGTAAAGACGCAGGATATCCAGGCAAGTGACTACGTGCTCGGCGAAGATTCGGACGACAGGAGCATCGTCTTTAACGAGACTTGTTTGGACCGCTATAAAATCGTATTAAAAGTGATGTACGACAACGGCGTCATCACCAAGGATGAATATGACTTTGCAAAAGACTATGACATCAAGCAGAAGTTGAAACCGACACCGCTGAAAACTTCGGAACTTTCTTCTTACTTTACCGACATGGTCAAAAAAGAAGTCGTTCAGAAATTCATGGATGAAAAGGGGATGAGCGAAGAAGACGCGAGCAACCAACTGTATCGAGGCGGTCTCAGAATCTACTCGACGATGGACAGCAACATTCAAAGACAGTTGGACTTGGCCTTTGACGGAGCGCCGATTACCATGGTCTACGACAATGACACCGTAAATGCCGTTGTGGACTTCCAGACAAGGTACGGTTTGAATGCCGACGGCATCGCGGGACCCGATACCATAGCAAAGATGGTGGAAAAGGGCTTCTTCCGCGCCGACGAAATCAGTGTCCAAAGTTTTCAGCTATGGCAGGAGTCTCCCGATGTTTTGGTGCTTAAAGAAGCCCTTGAGAAGCGCGGCTTCCTTTACCGCAAGCATCCTGACATGCCGAGCATGTACGCTTATCGAGACGCCAATAAGAACATTTTAAAAATGGATGAGAATCAATACGAAACCATCATAGGTTCGAGTTTGATGCTCAACTACTATTACAATATCATCAACCCGGACGGCCAGTTGGTCATCGCGCCGGATAACTACTATTTGAACGGCGACGGAGATATCGTCTTCAAAAAGAATAAGATGTTCAACTTCTATTCGGTGCTCAATCCCGGCAGCGAAGAGAGGGAGATTGAACTCTTTATCAAAAATGCTTACAAATGTCATGAAGCTTCCGTCGTTCCGATTTACGGCGCAAGCAAGTACTACCACCAAATGGTATCCATCCCGCAGCTGTACATTTACAACGGCTCTACGGTACGAATCCCGAAGGAGTACAAGAGCGAGAATGCGGACGGGGAATTCGTCTTGTCCAAAAAGTTCCTCATCGACAATCCGGAGGTGATTAAGAAGGGCGAGGACGGCACCCTCTACGTGGATGAAGAGCATTACGGTATGGCGACGCAGGGTATTATACAGCCTCAGGCTTCTATGACCATCATCGATTACAGAACCGGCGAAATGAAAGCGGTCGCGGGCGGAAGAAACGTAAAAGGCCAGATGATTTATAACAGGGCGACAAACCCGAGACAACCGGGATCTGCGATTAAGCCGCTCGGCGTTTACCTGCCTTGTTTTGACAACGGTTACAGTCCGTCGTCCATCGTAGAAGATACGCCGACCTACGGCGAAAACGGAGCTTTGTGGCCGAAGAACTGGTATAACGCGTACTACGGTTCCATCACTTTGAGAAAGGCGGTCGAGCAATCTTCGAACGTGCCTCCCGTCAAACTTCTCAGAGCGATTGGCGAGGAAAAAGGCTTTGACTATTTGAAAAAATTCGGGATTTCGACCTTGGTTGAAGAGGGCGATGTCAATGATATGAACGTTTCGGCCATCGCTTTGGGCGGAATGACCTACGGTGCCACCAACTTTGATATGACCGGCGCGTACGGAGCAATTGCGAACGGCGGAACCAGAAAAGAGACCATTACCTTTACCAAGATTACCGATAAAAACGGGAATGTCGTGTTTGAGAATATTCCGAAAGAAACCTTCATCGCAAATGAACAGGTCGCTTGGCTGATGCAGGATGTCCTATATTCAACAGCCACACACGGATTTATGAATTCTTTGGCTGCGATCAGGCCGGGAAACGTTGGAATTCCAATGGTTGGTAAAACAGGAACAACTACGAATAAATTTGACATTTGGTATTGCGGATACACGCCTTACTACGCATCATCGGTTTGGATCGGCAGCGATATCAACCTTGGTTTGTCGGAGGAATCGACAACTGCTGCAAGATTTTGGCAGAAAATCAATAAGATTATTCATGAAAATTACGAAAATAAAAATTTTAAGACCGGCGCGGACCTGGGTCTGATTCGCGTTTCGGTTGACGGAAAATCGGGGATGCTGCCATCTTCGTTGAGTCATCAAGACCCATCGGGAAACGGTGTCATCACGGATTGGTACATTCCCGGAAACCAGCCTAAGGATGTGGATAACAATCGATTTGCGATTTCGATGTGTGAAATCTCGGGGAAGATTGCGAGCCCTCACTGTCCACAGGAGGAGAGAAGTACAAAGATTTACAGACGGAGGATAGAGCCGGTCCCTCCCAAAGCGGCAGGAATCCCGATTCAGGACCAGGGAGAAATCATTCCCGCCGATCTGATGGCGCTCGTTGAAAGTTTGGGTGAGGTATCCGGTGAGATACAGGGGCCCGAAGGCCTCGATTACGCCGGGCTGGCAAAGGAGGGTCCCAATGGCTCTTATTGCTACATCCACACAGGCGAGGACAGGACGGATGAGTTGACCTCGGAACTCCTTGCCGGCGTCAGAACGAGTCCCAAACCGGGTGGCGGAAGGGTGATCAATCAAAGCATCGTCATTACCAGACACTACGGGGAAGATATTTTGGTTGAAGCAGGCTCGGAAATCTTCGAGTCGGGCGTGATTGTGAACCAGGATGATGAATCTATCTATCCTTGGCAAATCAAATCCTTTGTGATCAAATCGGGGGCAGACACAACTGAGCCTGATGAGGGAAATGACGGGCACGAACCTTCACCTTCACCTGAACCTGAACCTGAACCGCAGCAACCGGAAACTCCGGGCGGAGAGCCCGACGAGACTCCGGAAGAGCTCAACAACGATATGAGTGAACTTACGCCCTGAGTTTTGAACAAAGGGACGAAAAGAGGATAAATAGTAAAAGAATTGATTATTTTCCGATTTTGTATTATGATTTATCTAGTGGTGCAGTATTCTAGTCGGCAAGATTTACTCTGAAGGCGGGGCTAAAAATCCGTTAAAGGGCACATCGATGAAGTTCCTGCTATAAGCTTTGAGTGCCCAATTCGGGGCTTTTGGTGGGAATAAGGAAAAGGGGCGATCCACAATGGCATGTGGGCGATGACCCTCGATCCAAGAGACTCTTCGTCTTTGACGAAGGGATGACCCGCACAAGACGTAAGTCAGGTGCGGTGTAGCCTGCCGTGAGTGAGTATGGTGGACCTACTCTAAATTATGCGAGCCTAGGCAAGCGCAAGCCTTCGCGCAGAACAATGTAGTAAACCATAGTTGCAAAAGAGGCTAAGAATAGATTGAGCTGTTTAGGAAATCTTCTAGACTGTTTGGGCAAAGCGGATTGCAGTGCGGACTAAGTGGTAATTCTGTCAAACGATTGGTGACATCGTTTATAGGACTTTAATGAGGAAACCGCTTGTATGGCGACACACAAGTTGTTCTATGGGAAAACCTACAGGACCTAAGCCGTAAGATTAACGCTTTGCCTACCACTCTGATTGAGGGAATCGTTAAAACCGTTTTATATACATTGGACTTGGACAGACAGATCGGTATGGGTAAGAGTAAGCAAAAATCAACAAAAAATAAGGCTCAAAATCAAAACAACAAAAGCATGCTTTTTTACGGCCTTTCGGTGTTTTTTTTCTCCTTTCTCATCTCCGGTCTAATGAGTATTATTTCTCAAAGTTTTCTTTCCAGCTCCGACACTTTGATTTCTTTTTTAATTCTTTTTGTTGTCATTGCAATCGGAGTAGTCTTTGATATTGTCGGAATAGCGGTTACGACTTGTAATCCGGTTCCCTTCCATTCAATGGCAGCCAAGAAAGACAAGTATGCGAGTTATGCTTTGAAGTTGATCAAAAAGGCGCCCTTTGTTGCGACCGTCTCCCAGGACGTGGTTGGCGATATTTCGGGCGTCATTTCCGGTGTTTTGATTGCCTCGATCGCCTTCAGCCTCGTCGTGGGGAACAGATTTTCCTCCTCTTTGCTTCTGAATGTCTTTCTAAGTTCGGTTGTCGCCGGTTTAACCGTCGGAGGCAAGGCGATTTGTAAGAATATCGCAATCAAGAATTCCAAACACATCACTTTCTTTGTTGCCAAGTTTTTATACCACACAGAATATTATTTTACATTCAAATGGATGAGAGGTCACAAATGATTCCGTATAAAATTTTGCCGAAGATCAAGCATTCTTCAGATGTCAAATCTTTGTCTACCATAGAAATTATGAAGCTCAGCAGTGAGATACGCTCTTTGATTATCGAGACCGTTTCAAAGAACGGAGGACATCTCGCTTCAAACCTGGGCGTTGTGGAGTTGAGCATCGCCCTGCATTTGGCCTTTGATTTTCCGAGGGATCAGCTTGTATTTGATGTGTCTCACCAGTCTTATGCCCATAAGCTCCTGTCGGGCCGCTTCGATCAATTCGCGACGCTCCGAACTTATAAGGGACTTTCGGGCTATTGTAAGATTACCGAATCCGAGTATGATGCCTTCGGTGCGGGTCACGCTTCCACCTCCATCTCGGCCGCTTTGGGGCTCAAAATTGCCAACGATTTGAACGGAATCGACAATCACGTGATTGCGGTGATCGGCGACGGAGCTCTGACCGGAGGAATGGCCTTTGAGGCGCTCAATTCTCTCGGAAATATGCAGAGAAAGCTGATCACCATTATTAACGACAACGAACAATCGATTTCCAAAAATGTCGGTGCCTTAAGCTCCATTTTAAATAATTTAAGAACCTCGAAGAAGTATACACAGATGAAGGTCGATTTCAGGAACACCATTCCGAAAATTCCTGTGGTCGGGACGAGCATCAAAAACTTCGTCAGCAGGACCAAGAATATGCTCAAACATGAGTTGGTGGAAGGCATGTTCTTTGAAGAGCTCGGTCTGACTTATATTGGAATCATCGACGGTCACGATATTGCCCAGATGAAGACGATTTTTGAGGCAATCAAAGAGTTTGACTCGCCGGTCGTGCTGCATGTTATCACCAAGAAGGGAAAGGGCTACCTTCCTGCGAGCAAGAACCCCTGTATTTATCACGGGGTCGGAAAGTTCGACTATCATAAAGGGATAGAAGAAGTGGAAGAGAAGGATTCCGCGAGTCTGAGCTATTCGGATGTCTTCGGCAAGAAGCTGGTCGAGCTCGCTGCAAAGGATGATCAACTCGTTGCGATTACGGCGGCGATGGATCAGGGAACCAGACTGGAGTACTTCAAAGAGGCCTATAAAGAGCGCTTCTTTGATGTCGGGATTGCCGAAGCCAACGCGATGACCCTATCTGCAGGGATGGCTCGAAACGGCTTGAAGCCCTATTTCGCGGTGTACTCGACCTTTCTGCAGAGAGCCTATGATCAGTTGATTCACGACGTTTGTCTGCAAAAGCTGCCCGTCAGAATCTGTCTGGATCGTTGCGGCCTGGTCGGAGAAGACGGCCCGACCCACCATGGTGTCTTTGATATGCAGATGCTCCTCGCGATTCCCAACCTTGAGCTTCTCTCGCCATATTCCAAGGAGGATCTGGAGTATTGTTTGGAGTATTCTTTGCAGGCGGAAACCCCTCTGTGTATTCGGTATCCGAGGGGGAAGGCGATTTCTTCTGCGATGCGGCCTTCTCTTGAAGCTCAGGGTGAAAGCGTGAAAACGCAGGTGACCGTGTTTGCGTACGGCACTTTCTTTCCGCTCGCCGAACGCGTGTCCGATGCCCTCAACGCTCTGGGTATCAGCGCAAAAACGGTCAAATTGCTCCGGCTAAAACCTCTCGATTCGAAGCACATCGCGGAACTTTCGCTTGGCAGCGAGTGGATTGTAAGCATTGAGGACGGCCAACAGATTTGCGGTTTTTCCTCTTACCTCCGGACCGTGTTGCAAGCGGGAGGGAACCGCTTTCAGTATCTATCCTTCGGGTATCCGGACCGCTTTGTGGAGCATGGAAGTATCGCAGAGTTACATCAGGCGCTCGGTTTTGAAGCGGAAAAAATTGCAGCGTCTATACAGGAAACAGTCCGGCCGCAGTAGAGCTCGTGAAAAGAATAAAGTCGCTTCTCTTGCGTAACGGGAGCATAGAATAAAAGAAGGGAGTTAAGAATGGAACATAAGAATATACCCACACCTCACATCGAACTGGAGGATCTGTCTTTGATCGCCGATACGGTCTTGATGCCGGGCGACCCGCTCAGGGCAAAGATGATTGCGGAAACCTTTTTGGAGAATCCGGTGCAGTTCAACTCTGTGAGAGGAATGCTCGGATACACCGGAACTTATAAAGGCAAGAAGCTTTCCGTCATGGGTTCCGGGATGGGAATGCCGAGCATCGGCATCTATTCCTATGAGTTGTACTCGTTCTACGGGGTCGAAAACATCATCCGCGTCGGATCTTGCGGTGCTTACAGCGAATCGCTCAACTTATACGATGTCATGCTCTGTACCGAGGCCTTCTCCGAGTCGACCTTCGCCAAGGTCCAATCCGGCTATGAAAAACAGGTCATCGAGGCGAGTCCGCTCCTCCTCGATAAAATAAGAAAGAGCGCGGATGCCTTGGGAATGAAGATTCATGAGGGCAGGGTGCACTCTTCGGACGTCTTCTACAGACAAGATTCCGATTTTAGAAAGATTGCTGCGGAGACCGGAGCCCTGGCCGTCGAGATGGAAAGTTTTGCCCTATTTGCAAATGCCAAGGTTTTGAATAAACACGCCGCCTGCCTGCTCACCGTCTCGGACAGCTTTGTGACAGGGGAACTTACGACTTCAAAAGAAAGGCAAAACGCATTCACCAATATGATAGAGATTGCCTTGAATAGTTAGAGGATATTCTGTATGGATTTTTATGATGACGATACGCAGGTGCTCGATCAGGATTATAAACGCAGGCTTCTGAGCAATAAAAGTGAGACCGAAATGCTGGAACTTGCCCTGGTGAATGAGCAAAGTTACGAGAACTTCAGCAGAAAGTATGCGAAAAACATCAGTAAAAGAAGTTTTGTTACGGTGTTGAGAAAACTGATGGTGGAGCGCAATCTTGAGGTGTCTCGATTGATGCGCCGCACCGGCTTCAGTAAATCCTACGTCTATCAACTCTTGAATGGGGAAAGAAATCCTTCCAGGGACACCGTAATCAGCATAGCCATTGCCCTGTCTTGCAGTCTGGAGGAGTCAAACGAGCTGTTGAAAGTCTCGGAAAAACAGGTGCTCTATGCAAAAAACAAGAGGGATTCCATTCTGATATACTCCATCAGTCATTCCTATTCGGTCGAGGAGACGAATCGCCTTCTGGAAAAAAATGAGATGCAACTATTGTAAAAGGAAAGGAAACGAATCAGAATGAAGATTGTATTTCTTGGAGACAGCCTGACCTACGGGTACGGGGTGAGGAGAAAGAGTGCCTGGGTGACGATGATCGATGAACAGGGCGAGTACGAAGCGGTCAATAAGGGGATTAACGGCGATACGACCGGGGGCATGCTTGCGAGGTTCAAGAGTGATGTTTTGGATTTGAACCCGAACATCGTGCATATCATGGGAGGTGCCAACGACATCATCTGTGACGCGAATGAGGATATGATCAAACCGAACATCATGGCTATGATTCACCAAGCGCAGGCGAGCGGCATTAAGCCCATCCTGGGTCTGGCCCCTTCCAAGTTCGGAAGCAATATCGCGGAAGAGTGGAACACCTTCTCCGACTTTAATCGTGTGGAGCAGGTGATGATGAAGTATCGCGAGTGGCTCTTTAAGTTTTGCTACGCTTTCAACCTGGAATACATCGATTACCACAGCAAGATTTTGGAGCATCTGGAGTCGAATGCCGGGGAGGAACTCTTTCTTGACGGCCTGCACTTCAGTGAAGTGGGGAATCGTTTGATGGCCGATATTTTTCTGGACTATCTGCGAGATAAGAGGCAGACGCTGTAGGATTCGATTCCTTCGGCGCGTCCCACAAAGCCCATTCGCTCCGAGGTCGTAGCCTTAATATTCAACTGACCCTCCTCGATGTCAATCATCCCGGCGAGGGTCTTTTTCATGTTCGGAATGTGTTTCCTGAGCTTCGGCTTTTCAAGAACCACGGTGATGTCAATGTTCTCGATTTGATAGCCCTTGTCTTTCATGACGCCCAGGACCTGCTCCAACAAGACGCTGCTGTCCGCCCCCTTGTAGCGTTCATCGGTATCCGGAAAATGGGTACCGATGTCATCTTCTCCCAGAGCTCCCAGGATGGAGTCCATCAGGGCGTGGATGACGATGTCTCCGTCTGAATGGGCGACAATCTCATAGTCGGACGGGATGTCGATTCCGCCAATCCTCATTTTGCTGCCGGCACGGAGCCTGTGAACATCATAACCGTTTCCGATTCTAAACATGGCATGCACCTCACTGTCTGTTTAAGAGCGTTTGTCGTCGTTTTCTCCGTTGCGGAAAGAGTGATAGATTGCGCGGGCAAATTCCCAATCTTCCGCGTCGGTGATTTTATTCAGGTAACCGGAACCTCTAATCAACTTGATCTTTTCTCCCATCGCCAGCACCGCGCTCGACTCGTCGCTGTACAGCTCGGTGTTTTCCTCCATCCACGTTTTTAAGGCCCGGGCCAGTCTCATAGAGAAACATTGGGGGGTCTGAATCCGCAGCAGGAGGGACCGGTCGATTTTGCTGAGGTCTTTTTTCTCGAGAAGAAGCTCTCCTCCCATCCTGTTCTTGTGCACATAGAGCAGGGTATCCGGGCTGGGCAGGTAGGGGATGATGGCCTCCTGTCCGGCGGCGATTTCCTTCAAGTAGGCACGGAACAGTTTCGCAGGGAAAAATGGTCTGGCGCAGTCGTGTATCATCACGTAGTCGTGCTCGACATTCAGCTCCTTCAGACAATGATAAACCGAGTCCCGGCGCTCCTTTCCGCCCTCCACCAAGCGAATGGAAAGAGGATGACCCGTCCTTTCGCTTTGCACGCGATCCACAATCTCGCGGTATGCGTTGAAATCGGATTCTCGGTAAGAAATCAAGAGCTCCGCAAGCGCTTCCTGCTTTAAGAAGGGTTCGAGACTCCGTTCCAAGACAGTCTTCCCCTCAATTTTTAACAGCGTCTTGTTGCCGGAAGCACCCAATCTCGTGCCGGCGCCCGCAGCGCTTATAATCGCGCTCATTTTGATACCTGTCATTGATCACGCTCCACGACCTTGCTGAACAGCATCTTTCCCTGTTGACTCTGAATGGACTCCGATATCTCCACTTCAAGTTCCTGACCGATCAGGTGAGCGGCATTTTCTATGACCATCATGGTCCCGTCCTCTGTGTAAGCGACGGCCTGCATTCTGGATTTTCCCTTTTTGACCGGAGTGACCTTCACCTTATCTCCCCGCATCAGCTCCGGTTTAATGGCCAGAGCGATCAAATTCAAATTGACGGTTCGAATTTCATTGATCTTTGCAATCTTACAAAGGTTGATGTCGTTGCTGATCAGGCGGGCGTCAGTCTGCTTGGCAAGTTTGATGAGAAGAGAGTCGACGTTGACCTTGCCCTGCTTGTTTGTTTGCAAAATATTCAGTTTCAGCTGATCCAAGTGTCTGAGCTTGTCAAGGATTTCCAGCCCTCTTTTTCCCTTTTTTCTCAGCATTTCTTTTTCGGAATCGGCGATATGCTGGAGTTCGTTGATCACAAAGTCCGGTATCAAAAGGGTGGAACTGAACAGATTATTTTTCGCAAGTTGCAAAATTCTGCCGTCTATCAAAATATTGGTGTCCACCAAAAAGTTGACACTTTCATCAGCGTCCTTGCCCTCATTTTTTTCATCGGTCTTGTAAACGAGGTCCAGATTGCTGAAAGAAGCTTTCAGGATGTGGGAAATGGGCGTTACCGAGAACTTTGTTACAATAAAACAGACGAGCAGGTAGACGGTGATGAAGATGGATTTGGAAAAAAATTTGCCCTCCGGGCTGATGTATTTCAAAACCGGCATAAAAAGCAGGGATACGGTCAATCCCAATATCAGTGAAATAATTTGTGCCAGAGTCTTTGTTGTAGAGCCTTTTTGTTCCTGACGCCGTTCAAATTCGTTTAATTGGTTAAAAACGACAGAGGAAGACAGGAAAAAAATACCGGCTACACAAAAAACGATTCCAAAGTGAATCGAGTTCAGTAGGATGGAGTCATTTTCCAAGTTTGAAAAGATATGTTGAAAAAAATCGTGGCTCTGTAGGGTGGAAACCAACAGGTTTCCTAAAAATACTCCGATTATTGTAATAAAGGCTCTGATCAAGAATGCTAACATAGTGAACTTCTCCTTCGCAGTTCTGAAAATTATACCACAGTAGGAGGGAGAAATCAAAAACGAAGTCCTCCGGAAACAAAATGGTAATAAATATGCTTTATCACTAAAATTTTTGCAAGATTGAAACTCCTCTGTAAAAATTTTAGTCAAATTTTTGCCATATTTTCTTTTATGTGTTACCATATTAAGAAATAGATAGTAAAAAAGAAGGGGAAAAATTATGCAAAAAGATAAAACTTATAGCACGCTAAGCAGAAGATTTGCGTTATTGTTGGTTTTTTTATTTGCTCTTACTATGCCGCTCAGTGCAAATACAACGCTCAACTTGGAAATCAATCATAAAGCGGCCTTACAAAAAGGTGATATCAGAATCATTGACGGACACTCTTATGTCAAGGCGGACGCCATCGCAAAAAGCCTGCACTTCGATTACTTTTGGCAGGAGAGCACGCAAACGCTTTTCTTAAGTCAAGTTAAGAACCGGCAGGAAATCATCCTGTATTTTGAAGGAGACGGCAAAAGCCTGCAAAAGAACGACTCTTTTTTCAAAGATGTGGACAAGATGAATTTGAGCGCCGAGCAAAAGGACGCGGAAAGGAAGCTGGTCCTGGACAGAGGATTCTCCTTTGATGTGACCTTGGAAAAAGTCAAGGTAAAGTCGAACTATATCGTCGTGGACGGAGAACTCTTTCTCCCGCTCAGAAAGATAGCGGAACCCTTAAAGTACCACTTGGATTGGGATGCTTTCAGTAAGACGATCATGTTAAGAACCGTTGATAAAGCTCTGTTGCCTAAGAGGGATTCCTTGAGGGTAAATTACAGCGAAGAAGATTTTTTGCTGATGGCGAAGCTGGTCCAAGTGGAAGCACGAAGCGGATCGCTCAATAAAAAACTGGCGGTTGCCAACGTCATCTTAAATAGGGTTGAGAGTCCGAGGTTTCCCAATACCATCAAAGAGGTCATCTATGCGCAGGGTCAGTTTCCTCCGGTGTACAGAAGCACTTTCGCAGCCGAGGTTCCGAGCAATGAGGCCGTATTGGCGGTCGAAAAAGCCCTGTATCACGAAAGGGCCGAGTTCAACGGGGTGCGCTTGCCGAACGATGTATTGTTCTTTAACAACGCTCCGTTTTCGAACAAAAGCGATGCCGATTTCTTCGGTCTGATAGAAGGCGACTATTTTTATCGCTAATCGGTAGGGGGACAGTCAATCGAATGAAAGAGAAAAACAGTATAGTTGCGGCTCTTTGTCTGCTGCTCCTGACGATTCTGTCGTCCTGTTCGACATCGAAAAGCGATGGAGGGGCGAACGCTCAGATACAGGAAAAAACCGATTTTGCCTTAAACACGGTTGTCACAATCAAGCTCTATGAGGCCGACCCGTTCAGCGAGGAAGCTTGGAAGGACACCTTTGACATCCTTCGGGATGTGGAAGCGAAGATGAGCTCCCACAAAGAGGGAACGGAAATCATGCGCATCAACGAGAAAGCGGGCCTTGCGCCGGTAAAGGTTTCGGACGATACCTTTGAAGTCGTAAAGGCAGCCAAGGAGATTGCCGCGGAGACAAAAGGAGCCTTTGATCCCAGCATCGGATCAGTAAGCAGACTGTGGCAGATCGGAAGTGATGCCCAGCGCGTTCCGAGTCGGGAAGAAATCGAAGAAGCTTTGCAAAAGGTCAACTATGAAAACATCGTTCTGGATGAATCGGAAAAGACCGTCTTTCTGAAGGAAGAGGGCATGGCTTTGGACTTGGGCGGAATCGCGAAGGGTTACTCGGCGGATAAAGTATACGCTCACTTATCGGAACGCGGTGTGAAGAAAGCGATTCTGGATTTTGGAGGAAACATCTCTCTAATCGGGGCTAAGAATGACAGTGACGGCTGGAGGGTCGGCATCCGAAAACCGGATCGCGAACATTTTGTCGTCTACGCTTCTCTCCTGGCAAAGAATGAATCCGTCGTGAGTTCGGGCGACTATGAAAGGCATTTTGAAGAAGCCGGGAAAACCTATCACCATATCTTGGATCCTTTTACCGGATATCCTACGGAAAACGGAATACGGGGCGCCTCGGTCATCCTGCCTTCTTCAATGCGTGCCGACGCCTACGCAACCGCTCTGATCGTCATGGGGAAGGAAGATGCGGTCCGCTTTATCCGGGACAGAGAATTGGAAGCTATTCTGATTTACGATAATTTTGAGTCTTATCAAAGCCTGGAAGAGGCGAGGTCTTATCGAAAAGAGAACTAAAAAAAGGGGTTCAACCCCTTTTTTTGTTCGGTTTTCATTACTCTTCGCAATTATAATAGACGTTTTGCACATCGTCATCGTCATCGAAGAGATCCAAAAGCTTGTTCATCGCCTTAATGTTGTCCTCGCCGCTGATTTTTGTCATACTTTGCGGCAGGTATCTCAATTCCGCCATTTTGAACTGGTATCCCTTGCTTTTCAAAGCGTCTCTGACTGAGGCGAAATCTTCCAGCTCGGTATAAATTTCATAATAGCCTTCCTCGGCTTCAAAGTCATCCGCGCCGGCATCAATGATGTCCATTTCAATCGACTCGGGATCTTTGTCATCCTTGTCAATAACGAGTACGCCTTTGTGATCGAACATAAAGCTGACTTCCCCGTTTTTTCCAAGAGAGCCGCCGGCTTTTGTGAAGTAGCTTCTCACGTTTGCAGCGGTTCGATTGGTGTTGTCAGTCAGGCATTCCACAATGAAGGCGGAACCTCCCGGACCGTAGCCTTCATATCGCAGTTCCGTATATTCCGTGCCGTCCGCTTCCCCGGTGCCTTTTTTAATGGCCTTCTCAATATTGTCGTTCGGCATATTGTCCGCTTTTGCCTTATCTATAGCTGTAGCGAGACCTGCGTTGTATTCCGGATCGCCGCCGCCCTCTCTCGCGGCGACGGTGATGTTTCTCGCATGCTTGGTGAATATTTTTGCCTTTTTGGCGTCCTGTTTTCCTTTTCTGTTGATGATGGTTCCGATTCTACCCATACTCTTTTGTTTCCTTTCTGCTTTGATTCTCTTGATTTCTATTGAAACCTTGGTCTTGCGACCGGGGTGTTTCGTTTGTGTTCACTTCTGCGGTGTAACGATTCGATGATGGCTTTGTCCTTCTCCGGAATTGCGATTCCGCTCAGATGCTTATCGATCATCTCATAGGTGGTTCCCATCTCTTCCTCGTCGGTTTGATTTTCCCATAAATCCGCAGACGGTGCCTTCCTCAGAATGGTCTCGGGAACCCCCATGTACTCAGCCCATTCAAAGACCTCTCGTTTCAGAAGAGGGGCCAGCGGCAGGATGTCACAGGCGCCGTCCCCAAATTTTGTGAAATATCCGGTATAGATCTCCGCGAGGTTGTCGGTCCCTATGACCATATACTGATAGAGGCTCGCGATCGAGTAAATCGTAGACATCCTGAGCCTCGCTCTAAGATTTGCGTCCGTGATTCTCAGCATCGCTTCCTTTTTCCCGGCTTCCTTAACAATGTCGCCCAGCAATCTTTCGTGGTGCTCACTCAAGTCGATCAGCATAGAGTCGATTTTAATCTTATCTACGAGTGAGCGCGCATCCGTCAAGCTGTCCTTGCTGCTTTTAATCGGAAGAATGACGGCCAAAGAGTTGTTCGGAAAGGCTTCCTTCATCAGACAGGCGGCGAGCGCCGAATCAATTCCGCCGGATAGGCCGACGATGACACCCTTTAAACCGGCGCTTTCGACCTGCTCTCTTATCCAGATGACAGTTTTCTCAATTCTCTCTTGTAAGTTCATAATATACCTCTTTTGCTCTTCACTTTCTGTGCTGTTCTCTACAAAGTGGAGATGCTTCACATAAAGAATTTCTTGTTTTTAATAGCCGGGTGGTACTTTAAATAACCGGTCAACTTGCGTGTGTCGGATCCGTTTATATAACTCAAGTTCACCTCGTACTCTTCACCGCTTGCAGTGACAAAGGTGATGTAGTGACGATTCCTTCTCAGACTTTTGACATCCTTTAAGTCGAAGGAACGAACCGTTCCGCTCAACAGAGAACGGATCTTCACCCGATTGTTTTCGATTTCCAGAAAGACCCTTTTTTGGGATTGGCTGAGTTGAAAACCCAAAAACAGGAGCAGGATCGCAAGGGCGAGGATGCCGAAAAGCAAGGCGTATACTTGATAGAACACCGGTAAAAGCAGTAACAGAAGGACAGAGATGATGACGGAAATCTTTAAGTAAGTATTCCACAGTTTGGTATTGCTGAAATAAATAATCATGCCGCCTCCTTAGTAACTTGGATTATTTTATCACAGAAGCGCACCGCGGGCAAGTCTGACGGCCATGTGTCGCGGATATGAGCGGAGAAAAGGGAATCCGTTTTTTATACAAGAACAGGTTTTTAACACTTTAAATTTTGTTAACATTTAAAACATAAAATTCAAAAAAATTTACAATTATGGCCTCGGAGGCTTTGAAATCAGCCATTTATTTTAATTATGGATATAATCAAAAATGCTGATAAACGTTATAATCTACCGTTTTTTCAAAAGATAAATAATTGACAAAATACTTTTTTTATATTAGAATGTCAAATGTAAACAAATTAGAAATTTTTTGTTCACTTTTTTTGTTGGATATTGTGATGGATAGGAGGTTATGAATGAGTTCTAAAAAGCCATTGGAAGGTGTTGTGGTCGTCGAGCTTGCGACATTTATAGCAGCAGCTACAACCGGTAGATTTTTTGCAGACTTGGGTGCTGAGGTTATTAAGGTTGAATCGCCCGGTGGGGATCCGCTTCGTTACACTGCTCCTTCAGAAGGAAGACCTTTGGATATGTATGAAAATACAACTTGGGAGCTGGAGAATGCAAATAAAAAATGTATCTCTGTGAACATGAAGGACCCTAGGGGAAAAGAAGCCTTTTTTAAATTGTTGGATAAAGCGGATATGTTTATCACAAACTGGAGAGTTCAGGCTTTGGAAAGAGCTGAGTTGGATTACGCTTCTCTAAAGAAACGTTATCCGAAGCTGGTTTACGGAATGATCACCGGATATGGTGAGTTCGGTCCGGACAAAGACCTTCCGGGATTCGATTTCACTTCCTTCTTTGCGCGTGGCGGTTACCTGGAGACTTTGAGACAGCCGGGCGAGAGGGCGATGAACGTACTTCCGGGATTGGGCGACCACAACGTAGGTATGAACTTGGCTGCCGGAATGTTGGCTTCCCTATACAAAGCAAGATTGACCGGAGAAGGTGAAAAAGTTACTACGAGCTTGTTTGAGTCGGCTATCTTCAACATGGGTATGATGGTGCAGGCAGCTCAATACAAAGACTACGGTACAGGATATCCTGTCGATGCAAGAAATTTGGGGAACCCGTTCCTTACTTCTTGGGGAACCAAGGACAATCGTCTCATCCAAACTTGCGCGCCTGACTACAACACATACTA
This sequence comes from Bacillota bacterium, assembly GCA_030529225.1. Classification (GTDB taxonomy): domain Bacteria; phylum Bacillota; class Clostridia; order Peptostreptococcales; family Acidaminobacteraceae; genus JAUMXH01. The sequence continues at coordinate 97,583 of JAUMXH010000001.1, forward strand.
CGAGAGAATGATGGTATCAATCGGTCGTTCGGACCTCGTCGGAGACGAAAAATACTTCCCGGTTCAAAACCTGCAAAAGAACGGGTTGGGACCTGAGTTATACGACATTATGACAGAAGCGTTTGCTACAAAGACCGTCAAAGAGTGGGATGACATCCTCAAAGCAGCAGATATTCCGTTTGCGGTTGCACAGTCGCTCGAAGAACTTCTTGAAGACGAACAGGCTTGGGCGAACAATTGCTTCTATAAGATGAAATATGATAACGGCAACGAGAGAATTTTGGCAACACTGCCTGTTAAATTCGCGGAAATGGGAGCTGCTGAATATAACAGAGGACCATTCATCGGTGAGCATACAGTATCTGTCCTCAAAGATTTGGGATATAGCGAAGACGAAGTTGCGGATATGATGGAGACAAAGGCGGCTTACGAATATAAGCATGAGAAGAAATAATTGACTTCGGTCAGACGATTGGTTTCGCTTATAAGTGGTTGAATGAAGGGGTGAAATGTATGTCAGATAAGGAAAAAGTAGTTGATCAAGCCGGCACGGCGCCTGAGGAGAAACCTGCGAAGGTTCTATTGGGAGAAATCGTTGTCGAGCACTACAAAGCGGCATGGGAAGCGAAGAACAACGGCGAGAAAGTGGGCTGGTGTGCTTCAAACTTCCCTCAGGAAATCTTTGAAACGCTGGACATTAAAGTAGTATATCCGGAAAACCAAGCGGCGGCTATCGCTGCAAAGGGTGGCGGTGAAAGAATGTGTACCATCGCAGAGAACAAGGGATACTCTCCCGACATCTGTGCGTATGCCAGAATCTCTCTCGCGTATGCGGACGTAAAATCCGCTCCGGAAATGGATATGCCTCAACCGGATTTCGTTCTATGCTGTAACAACATTTGTAACTGCATGATCAAATGGTATGAGAACTTGGCGAAGAACTTAAATATCCCGCTCATTTTGATTGACGTTCCGTACAACGACGATTACGATGCGGAAGAGGACAGGGTAGAGTATCTAAAAGGCCAGTTCGACTACGCAATCAAGCAGCTGGAAGAAATTACCGGCAAGAAGTGGGATCAGGAAAAATTTGAAAAAGTAATGGAAATCAGCCAAAGAACCGGTAGGGCGTGGTTGGATGCGACAAGTTATTCCAAGTACACTCCGTCACCGTTCAACGGATTTGATTTGTTCAACCATATGGCCGTTGCGGTATGCGCCAGAGGAAAAATCGAATCTGCAATCGCTTTTGAAAAATTGACACAAGAGTACGCTGAAAACGTGAAAAACGGAAAGTCGACCTTCAAGGATGAAGAGAAATTCAGAGTCTTGTTTGAAGGAATCGCTTGTTGGCCACACCTTAGACATACGTTCACGAAATTGAAAGAGAACGGCGTCAACGTGGTCGGTACGGTTTATGCGGATGCCTTCGGATATATCTACGGGAACACCAACGAATTGATGAAAGCTTACTGCGGAACTCCTAACGCCATCTCTTACGAAAGAGCGCTAGACATGAGACTGAAAGTTATCAACAACAACAATGTTGACGGCGCAATCATTCACATCAACAGAAGCTGTAAGATGTGGAGCGGTATCCTGTACGAGATGGAAAGGGATATCAACAAGATTACCGGAATTCCGACGATTACGTTTGACGGGGACCAGGCCGATCCGAGAAACTTCTCTCCTGCACAATACGACACTAGAATAGAGGGGTTGATCGAGGTTATGGAAGCCAACAAAAAAGCTGCTAAAAGCGAGGTGTAGAAATGAGTAACAAATTAAATGATTTATTCGCCAAATTTGATGTCAATTTTGAATCTCAGTTTAAAAAGTATAGGGCAGGGGGAAAAAAGGTTGCCGGCACTTTGGCATCTTATTCTCCTTGTGAACTCATTCACGCAGCCGGAATCATTCCGCTTACCTCTTGGGGGTTTGAGATGGAAATTGCCAAGTCTAAGGAATATTTCCCGGCTTTCTACAGCACGGTCGTCCAATCCACTCTCGAAAAAGCGCTACTCGGCGAGTTTGAAGGAATGGAGTTTATGATCATCGCCAACCTCAGCGACACGCTAAAGGCGATCGGTCAGAACTGGAAGAGGGCAATCAAGATTCCGGTGATTAACCTGGCGGTTGCACAAAACAGAAAGATTGAGCCGGGCATTCAGTTTAACTATGTTCAGCATCAAAAAGCAAAGAAAAAAATAGAGGATATCATCGGTAAGGAAATTGCGGATGAGGAGATTGAAAAGGCGATCCAACTGTTTAACCAAAACAGAAGGAAACTGCAAGAGTTTGTAGAACTCGCAAACAAGCACCTCGATGTCGTAACGGCGAGCAGGAGATCTATGGTCTTAAGAAGTGCTCACTATATGGAAAGGAACGAGCACAACGCGCTCTTGGATGAACTGAACGCGGCTCTCAGAGAGCTTCCGGAACACGACTACAAGTCACCGAAAATTGTAACCAGCGGAATCATCGGCGACGTAACCGGTCTATTGGAAATCTTTGATAACAACAAGATTGCGGTTGTAGCAGACAACGTCTTGCAGGAGTCGGGATACTATAAGTATTTGATAGAAGAAAACACAGGTAATCCGCTAAAAGCGCTGTCTATGATTATGACTACCGCAGAAGGAACATCTCTGCTCCTGGATGCGGATAAGAAGAGGACGCAGTTCATCATCGATGACATTGAGAAGTATCAAGCGAACGGAATGATCATGATTATGTTAAAGTTCTGTGATTCCGAGGAGTTTGACTACCCGGTTATGAAAGAAAAGTTTGCGCAGGAAGGCGTTATGGCGTTAGAAGTAGAAGTCGATCAGCAGATGACCAGTTACGAGCAGTCTAAGACACTCATTCAGACATTTGCTGAAATGCTTTAAATTATTGACTGTAAAGTTATTGCACGAACCTCGTTCCGGTGAATGAGGTTTAAAAGGAGGAAAACAGATGGTTTTTAATGTGGAACACGAACTCGTTAGGCAATTGGCTCGTGAGTTTGCAGAGAAAGAGTTAGAACCGATTATGGAAGAAGTCGACGCGACTAGTGAATTTCCTGAAGAGGTAATTCAAAAGATGGCGAAAGCCGGTTTCTTCGGTATTAAAATTCCGAAAGAATTCGGCGGAGCAGGCGGAGACCACAGATCTTATGCGATCGTGATGGAAGAACTTGCGAAAGTAAGTGCGGTTTCGACTGTATACGTATCTTCACCGAACTCATTGCTTTCGGCTCCGTTGTTACTTGCAGGTACTGACGAGCAAAAGCAAAAGTATTTGGCTCCACTCGCGAAGGGCGAAATCAACATGTGTTTCGGCTTGACCGAGCCGGGTGCAGGTTCTGACGCCGGTTCTCTACAGACTACTGCAGTGGAAGACGGGGATTACTACATCCTTAACGGAAGAAAATGCTTCATTACGGGAGCGCCGATTTCCGACTACATCATCGTTTTTGCAAAAACCAACCCGGATTTGAAAGCTGCCGGAATTACAACCTTCATCGTCGATTCGAAACAGGAAGGCGTATCTTTCGGTAAGGCTGAGGACAAGATGGGAATCAAGGGTTGCCCAACCAGCGACGTGGTCTTGGAAAACGTGAGAGTTCATAAGTCGGAGATGCTCGGACTTTTGAATAGAGGTTTCATCACAGCGATGAAGACCCTCAGCGTCGGCCGTCTGGGAATTGCTTGTCAGGCTCTTGGTATCGCTCAAGGTGCGATGGATGAGGCGGTAAAATACTCAAAACAGAGAGTTCAATTCGGTAAACCGTTGGCAAAACTTCAGTCAATTCAATTTGAAATCGCTGAAATGGAAACCTTGCTTCAAGCTTGCCGTCTAATGGTATACGAGACTGCTTACAAAATGGACATGGGAACTGCGACTGACAAAGACGCTTCTATGGCTAAATTGTTTGTAACTGAAAATGCAAAGATCATCATTGATAAAGCGCTCCAGATACATGGCGGTTACGGATATATCAAAGAGTATCCGATCGAAAGAATGTATAGAGATATTCGTGTTACTACTATTTATGAAGGTACTTCACAAATTCAGAAACTGGTAATCGCGAACAGCGTTTTGAACTAATTTTTAGTTATTCGTATAGATTTAGATAGGAGAAACGACATATGAAAATTATAGTTTGTATTAAGCAAGTTCCGGATACAACTGAGGTTAAATTGGATCCTGAAACAAATAGACTGATTAGAACAGGAATTCCGAGCATCATCAACCCGGACGATAAATCGGCCTTGGAGGCTGCGCTCAGATTAAAAGAGAGCAACCCGAACTCAACGATTACAGTTGTTTCTATGGGACCTCCTCAAGCGGACATCGCGTTGAGAGAAGCGCTCGCTATGGGAGCTGACGAGGCGATTCTGGTATCAGACAGAGCGTTCGGAGGCGCGGATACTTGGGCGACTTCAACTACCATTGCGGGAGCGATTCGCAAGTTGGATTACGACGTAATCATTGCAGGTCGTCAAGCGATCGACGGAGATACTGCACAGGTTGGTCCGCAAATCGCTGAGCACCTTGGCATTCCACAGGTATCTTACTGCGAAGATATCAAAGCTGAGGGAGATCACTTCGTCGTCAGAAGACAGTTTGAAGACAGATATCATATCCTTGAAGTACCTAGCCCTTGTCTGTTCACAACGTTGAACGAGGCAATCGAACCTAGATACATGTCTGTCGGCGGCATCTACGAAGCTTACCAAAAAGAAATCAAGACTTGGGGATTAGTGGACCTACAAGATACTTTGGACGTTGAGAACATCGGATTGAAAGGTTCTCCGACTAAGGTTAAAAAATCGTTCACTAAGCAAGGAAAAGGACAGGGTGTGAAACACGAGAATCTTGATCCGAAACAAGCGGTTGATGTAATCATTGAAAAGCTTCAAGAGCGTTTCATCATATAGTTTGTCGGCGTGCACATGTTCGAATGAGATTTCATTAAAAGGAGATAGTTTTATGGATAAAGATATATTTGTAGTCGTCGAACAGGTTGACGGCCATATTCAAAAAGTTGGTGTTGAGCTGATCGGAATTGCCAAAGAGCTCGCAAAGGACTTGGGAGAAGAAGTTGTTGCCGTCATTCTTGGAGACAAAGTGAAGGACAAGGCTGAAACACTGATTCACCATGGCGCTGACAAGGTGTATTACATTGAAGATCCAATCCTCAAAGATTATACAACCGAGCCGTACACAAAGGCGCTTTACAAGCTTGTAAAGGAGAAGAAGCCTAACATCATGCTCTACGGAGCCACATCGATCGGAAGAGACCTTGCTCCAAGGGTTTCAGCAAGGGTTCACACAGGATTGACAGCTGACTGTACGAAGTTGGAAATCGATGAGAACGACAAGTTGCTTCTAATGACAAGACCTGCGTTCGGCGGAAACATCATGGCGACCATCATCTGCCAAAACCACAGACCTCAAATGGCTACTGTAAGACCTGGCGTTATGACAGCGCTTCCGACTGACAAGAGCAGACAGGGCGCAATCGAAGAGTTTAAAGTCGAGTTCGAGTCAAAGGATATGAACATCAAGATTCGTGAAATCGTGAAGCAGGAGAAGAAACTCGTTGACATTACAGAGGCAAACGTTCTTGTTTCAGGCGGACGCGGAATCGGTAAAAAAGAAGCCTTCTCTATGTTGGAAGAACTTGCCAAGCCTATGGATGCAGTCGTATCTTCATCTCGTGCAAACGTTGACGCAGGTTGGATCGGCAAAGAAAGACAGGTTGGACAAACCGGTAAGACAGTAAGACCTGATTTGTATTTTGCTTGCGGTATCTCAGGAGCAATTCAGCACCTTGCAGGTATGGAAGACTCTGAATACATCATCGCGATCAACACAAATCCGGAAGCTCCGATCTTCGACGTGGCTGACCTGGGTATTGTCGGTGACGTTCACAAGATCGTTCCTGAACTGACAGACAGAATCAACAAGTTGAAAGCGGAGAAGGCTGAAATTTAATCGCTTGAATCACCTTAGAGTGTTGGCCAGCTTACCGTGACACAGGTTCGCGGTAAGCCGGCTATACTATAAAAAAACAAAAAAATCACAAAAGAAAATGAACCTGAATGGGAAAGGAGGGTTTGAATGGCTAAAATAGTGTCTACAATGAAACAGGCATTGATGGAAAAATTTGGCGTTGAAAAGCCGGCCGGTTGGGAAATCGAGTATGTTGACTACCCTTGTGACGACGATGTCATCGCGGAGGCGTGCAAGGATGCCGACTACCTATTGTGCGGACCGGTGGATCCGATCAGCAAAAATCTTATTGATAAGATCAGCCACATCAAGTTGATTCACTCACTGGGTGTAGGATTTGATAAGATTGATTTGCAGGCTGCCAAGGACCAAAACATCTATGTTTGTAACAACCAAGCTGTCAATGCGATGCCGGTTGCCGAACTCGCGGTAACTCTGATGATCAACTCAGCCAGAAGAATTGCTCAGGCGGATGCGGCGATTAAAAAGGGCGGATTCCATCAGCAATTCCAAGAGTATCGAGTGAAAGGCCAAAGAGAACTTGGCGGTTTCACAGTCGGTCTGGTGGGAATGGGTGCAATCGGTAAGGTTGCTGCAAAAATTTTGAATGCTTACGGTTCAAAGTTATACTACAGCGATGTGGTAAAACTGGATCCCGACTTTGAAAAACAATACAACATTGAGCAGGTAAGCTTTGAAGAAATTTGTGAAAAGTGCGATATCATCTCGTTCCACGTGCCGGTTTTGGATTCAACACGAGGAATGGTGAATAAGGACACCATAGCTAAGATGAAGAAAGACGTTATCATCATTAACGTTTCTCGTGGCGAAATCGTGAATAACGAGGATTTGAAAGAAGCTCTTGAGAACGAAAGAGTATTCGCAGGTCTGGACGTTATCGCACCGGAACCTCCATCTGATGACCACCCGCTCTTAAACCTAAATGAGGTTGGAAATTCAAGGCTTACGATCACTCCACACATAGGCGGAACCACAGATGATGCATTTATGAGAATGCAAACATGGGTTTACGAGAATATGGTAAGAGTTGAAAAGGGTGAAAGACCTATCAACATAGTTAACAAAATGTAGTTCATGGTAGGTTCAACTTAAATGTTCGGAGGGAAGGAATCCGGATATGCTTTCTTTATAGATAAGTTGAACGACATAAACAAAGGAGAGTCTTATGGCTAAAAATAAAAATCGTGATATGATTATTATGGGATTTGCATTATTTGCGATCTTCTTTGGAGCTGGAAACCTCATTTTCCCTCCATATTTGGGAGTTATTTCAGGTACTGACTGGAGTGCCGGTATGTTCGGTTTCTTGACAACCGACCCTCTACTTCCTGTACTTGGTGTTGTTGCTACAGTATTGGCCGGCGGATCTGCGGATGACTTAGGTAAGAGAGTCAGCTCAGGATTTGCCAAGCTGATTGGAACACTTGCTATGTTGATTATCGGACCTTTCTTCGCGGTTCCGAGAACAGCATCAGTTACTCATGATATCGCTGTAAAATCAATTTTGCCTGACTTCCCGGCTTGGGGAACTTCAGTGATTTTCTTCGCAATCGTGTTTGTTCTCATCTTTAACCAGAGCAAGGTTATCGACATTATCGGTAAGTATTTGACGCCTGTACTAATCATCGTATTGGCAATTCTGATCATCAAAGGTATCGTTTCTCCAATCGGTGACTTCCACATGCCTCTCGTTGACCAGATTGGACCTGCGGGCACATATTTCAAAGGCTTCACAGAAGGTTACCAAACAATGGACGCGCTGGGAGCCGGTTTGATGGCGGGTATCGTTATTACCGATATGAAGCGTAGAGGATATGACAATGAAGGTGAGAGAAAGAAACTTTCATTCGGTGTCGCTGCCGTTTCCCTCATTCTTCTCGCTTTGGTATACGGCGGTCTGACTTATGTAGGCGCAACCTACTCTGACAAGGTTCTAGCGGGTGTTGATCTTGCAAATCCGGAAGCGTTAAACGCTGCTTTGGACAGAGCGTCATTGCTAAAAGGTGTAACTGCTGAGATTTTGGGAGCTCCGGGAGCTTGGTTGCTTGCAATCTGCGTATTGTTTGCTTGTATGACAACTGCTACAGGACTCACTTCAACAGCCGGTAACTTCTTCAGCTCAAATATCTTCAAAGATAAAGTAAGTTATAAAGTCATCGTAACAATCTGTGTTATCATCAGCTTGTTCGTTTCAATCCTAGGTACCGGTCAAATTATCAAGATTGCAGTTCCTGTATTGTTCTTGATTTACCCAACCTTCGTTGTATTGATTTTCTTAACTTTGATTGGTAAATACATCAAGTACGACAGCGTATTTGTCGGCGCAGTGGCACTTACCATTCCTATCAGTATCGTCTCTGCACTCGAAGTATTGGGCGCGTTCGGCATCCAGTTGTCTTGGTTGGCACCTATCAGTGAAGCCGTTGCGAAGTTGCCGTTTGGTACAGACGGATTCCCTTGGGTAGTTCCGGCCCTCATCGGTGCGGTTTGCGGTCTTGTCTTCGGTGTCATCACCAAGGGCAAAAAACAGGCTGCGTAGGCTCCGCTTTACCTCGATGCAAGGCGACGCCAAGTTGCCTTGCAAAAGGGTTTAAAATAATAGTTTGAAATTACAAATAAGGAGAAACGATTATGATCAATAAAAAAATGCATGGCTTGGGAACTCAAAAATCTATTATTAGAGAAATTGCGGCTTTCGGTGCACAAAGAAAAGCGGAAATCGGTCCTGAGAACGTCTTGGACTTCAGTATCGGTAACCCGAACGTTCCTGCTCCGGATGCAGTGAAGAAGGCAATCGCCGAGATTATCGAGAACGAGTCTCCGGTTGCTTACAACAGTTACACAGCAGGAAACGGTGCGCCTGAAACCAGAAAGGCAATTGCCGATAACCTGAACAGAAGATTCCATAAAAACTACTCTCCGGATGACGTGTTTATCACTTGCGGAGCGGCGGCGTCTCTTAACATCTCATTGCAGGCGATGGTTGACTCTGTGGATGATGAAGTTTTGGTTGTCGTACCGTTCTTCCCTGAGTACAAGCCGTTCATCGAGGCGAGAGGGGCAAAAATGGTGGTTGTAGAATCTCTTGAGTCTCTACAACTTGATTTGGCCAAGATCGAAGCTGCAATCAATAAGAATACAAAGGGTATCATCATCAACTCTCCGAACAACCCTGCGGGCGTCGTTTACACAGAAGAGGGAATCAAAGGCCTCGCTGAAGTGTTGAACAAGAAGCAGAAGGAGTTCGGAACCGACATTTACCTGATTTCCGACGAGCCTTACAGAGAATTGGTGTATGATGGAACAAAGGTTCCTTTCATTCCTGATTTTTATGATAACACCATCATCTGCTACTCTTGGAGTAAGTCACTTTCACTTCCGGGTGAGAGAATCGGATACATCCTGGTTCCTCCTACAGTAACGGATGCGAAAGATTTCATGGCTGCTGTCGGCGGTAGCGCAAGGGTTCTCGGTTTTGTTTGCGCACCGAGCTTGATGCAAAAAGTCGTAGCAAAATGTATTGATGTTGAGCCGGATTTGACGGTTTATGCAAACAACAGAAACCTTCTTTATGAGGGATTGACAAAGCTCGGATATAAGATGGCTAAGCCGGATGGCGCTTTCTATGCCTTTATCGAAGCTCCTAACGGAGATGTAGATAAATTCTGTGAAGAGGCGAAGAAGCATGAAATGCTTTTGGTTCCTGCAGCAGGCTTTGGAAGTCCAACTTATGTCAGACTTTCTTACTGTGTTGAAACAGAGAAAATTGAAAAGGCTCTAAAAGTATTTGAAGAGTTGAAAAAATAGTCGTTTCATTGATTGAAACAGTAGTAATCGTTATGCTACGCTCCTTTTTGGGGCGTAGCATACTCTTGTTTTTTGGAAGGATTAGGATTTATCATTCATGCAATACATCAAACAGACAATCGCTCAGTTACTCGTCGAAAATGCGAATACCTACCCCGATAAGACCTTTCTTATCTCCGAAGAGCGTTCCTTAACGTTCCGGGAACTGTACCGCTTGTCTTCCAATAAAGCACAAAACTTGCTTCAGACGTATTCCGTCTCATCAAATGACTATGTTGGAATCTATGCCGGAAACAGTTTGGAGTGGGTGATATCCTTCTTTGCCCTGCAACTGATTGGAGCAAAAACCGTTCTTTTTAACCCGTATCTCAAGCACGAGGAGCTTCATTCCATGATGGAAAAACACAAAATTTCCCTCCTGCTTTACGCTGTGTGCAAAGAAAACGGGGATACCATCGAAAATTTGAAGAAAAGCAGGACGGAATCGTATCGGATTCAAGACATTAAGATGACGCATTCTCAAGTGGAGGCGTCGTTACAGGATCTTTCCCCGTTGATTTCGCCGTTTGAGGACTACCGGGCCATTGCCTCCGTCATTTTTACTTCCGGTTCGACCGGGGTTCAGAAAGGGGTAATGCTGAGTCATTACAGCTTTTTAAACAATGCGCAGTCCGTCGCTCGGATTATGAACTGGGGGAGTGAGGACATTGTTTGCGTGTCCGTTCCTTTTTTCCATTGTTTCGGGCTCACCACTTGCATTTTGACATCCATTGTGGTTAAATCTACATTGTGTATAGTAGAAGATCTATCGACCTCGGTCATCTGCTCTGCGGTGGAAACGTTTAAGTGCACGATACTCAACGGTGTTCCTACAATGTTTTTGGCGATCACCAGAAAGTATCGAAACAAAGAGTTTGATTTAAGTTCCATCCGTTCGGGAATCATCGCGGGATCCCCGATTTACAAAAAAGATTACATAGAAATTTGCGAAAGCTTGCCTCATTTTTCACTGCAACCGTCTTACGGCCAGTCCGAAACTTCTCCCTGTATCAGCATCTGTTCTTTGGACGACGCTCTGGAGGTAAAATCGAGGAGTGTAGGAAAGGCAATCCATGATGTGGAACTGCGGGTTCGGGACCTTGAGTCCGGTGAAATCCTTGGAGTGAACGAGCTTGGCGAAATTGAAACCAAGGGCTACCATGTAATGCATGCCTATCTGAATGATGAAGAGGAGACGAAGGCTGTCTTGGGTGAAGATTCCTGGCTAAAGACCGGGGATATCGGATTCATCGATAGTGAGGGCTACTTACACCTGGAGGGTCGCAAGAAAAATTTGATTATTCGAGCGGGAGAAAACATCTCTCCGCTTATGATAGAAAATTGCATTAAAAATTTTGATTCCGGTTTAGAAGTGATTGTGATGGGCGTGAAAAGTGAGGTGACGCAAGAGGAAATTGCAGCCTGCATTATTCACCGGGGGGACGATAGGGACTTGGAAGCGAAGCTCAGAAGCCATTTGGCAAGCAAGGTTCCGTCTTATGCGATTCCTAAATACTTTTTGTTTTTTGACGATTTTATTCGTACCTCTGTTGGGAAGGTGGATTTCAGAGCGCTTTCCGAACAGGCGAGAAAACTGATAGATCAAAACGGTTTTTAACGGTTGTTGTTTATTGGGAGAAAATGGGAGATCTTATGGAAAATTTTTACACACTTGGAATTGATGTCGGGTCTACCGCATCAAAATGCGTGATTCTAAATCACGGGAAAGATATAGTCAGCAAATCTCTTATCAATGTAGGAGCCGGAACCACCGGTCCGGAGAGAGCGATCAAAGAAGTTTTGGAGAATATCAATGTGACGCTCGAAGATATGAAGTATATTCTGGCGACAGGATATGGAAGAAATTCACTCGAGGATATCGCTTTCAAACAGATGAGTGAGCTGAGTTGCCACGCGAAAGGCGCGTATTTTCTTTTTCCGAATGTTAAGAGCGTAATCGATATCGGCGGTCAGGACGCGAAAGTGCTGAAAATCGGAGCAAACGGGATGCTTCAAAACTTTGTTATGAACGACAAGTGCGCAGCCGGTACAGGAAGATTCCTGGATGTTATGGCAAAGGTCTTGGAAATTGATATCAACGACATGGGCGTGCTTCATGACTTGTCGACCGACAGGGCCAGCATCAGTTCAACATGTACGGTATTTGCGGAATCCGAGGTTATTTCACAACTGTCTAAGAAAACAAAGAAGGAAGACATCATCGCAGGCATTCACTTCTCTGTAGCGAAGAGGGTTTCGGGATTGAGTAACAGGGTCGGTCTGGAAGACGATGTAGTCATGACCGGCGGCGTTGCGAGAAACACCGGTATCGTTAAGGCTTTGGAAGAAGCGACCGGGTTTAAACTCCATGTGTCCGATCTGTCACAGTACAACGGCGCCATCGGAGCAGCTCTCTTTGCCTATGAAAAAGCAATCAAATCATAAACGCGCTGAACGTTCTCACTTGATGTCTATACCGTATACCGTAGAGGTTCAAAGGCAAGCGTTAAGATAATAAAATATTTTTTTAACTTGTAATTGAGATTGCCTTTATGGTATACTTACGTAGTTGGATTTGATCCGGCGATTTTTTGGTTGTCTTTAAATTGTTTAAAGACTTTGATTAAGCACGCACTTTAATCCGTGAACGGGTGCCTAAGAAATTAGGTTAATTCACAGAAATGATAAGTTGCGGAAGTACAACTCGGAGGTGTTTTATGTCAGTTGTTTCAATGAAAGACTTATTAGAAGCCGGTGTTCACTTCGGGCACCAAACCAGAAAATGGAATCCTAAGATGAAGAACTATATCTTCACCGAAAGAAACGGGATTTACATTTTAGATCTAGCACAGACCCAAACTCAAATCGATAAAGCTTACAAAATGATACAGGATGTTGTAAGCGGTGGCGGCAGTGTTCTTTTTGTAGGTACAAAAAAGCAGGCCCAAATGTCAATTGAAAAAGAAGCGAAGAGAGTCGGTCAATACTTTGTTGCGCAAAGATGGTTGGGCGGTATGCTCACAAACTTTGCAACAATCAAACAAAGCATCAATGTGCTATCGGAAATCGAAACACAGGAAACAGACGGAACATTTGAAAATTTACCTAAAAAAGAAGTTTTGCAGCTGCTGAAACGCAAAGAAAAATTGGAAAAATTCTTGGGCGGAATCAGAAACATGAAGAAACTGCCTGATGTGATGGTTGTGGTTGACGTCAGAAAAGAATTGACCGCTATCAAAGAAGCAAAGAAATTGGGGATTCCTGTCATTGCGATTGTTGATACCAACTGTGATCCGGACGATATCGATATCGTAATTCCGGGAAATGATGACGCGATCAGAGGAATCAAGCTCATTATGTCCGCTCTTGCCGATGCGGTATTGGAAGCGAAGCAGGGAGAGCAGTTCGATGACTTCGAAGAAGAAGCGAGCGAGCAGTTCGAGGACGAGGATGATGTTCAAGAAGACGATGACGATGTCGATGCTGACGAAGATGAGTCGGATGAAGAATAAGTAAGGATAGAGGTGAATTCATATGGCAATTACTGCACAAATGGTAAAAGAGCTTAGAGAGATGACATCAGCCGGAATGATGGACTGCAAAAAAGCTCTTGCAGAGACCAACGGCGACATGGAAGCTGCCGTTAAATTTCTAAGAGAACAGGGTTTGATGAAACAAGAGAAAAAAGCGGGCAGAATCGCTGCGGAGGGAATCGCTATGACAGCTTCTTCCGACGATTCGAAGAGCGCCGCTATTGTGGAAGTAAACTCGGAGACGGACTTTGTAGCAAAGAACCAGGAATTCGTAAACTTTGCACAGGGACTATGCGAACTACAACTTTCAGGCGACTTCAATGAAGATGTTGAAGCGTTGAAAGCAGCAAAATTCCCGGGAAGCGATGACGATGTGGATACCACTCTGAAAACCTTGATTGCTAAAATCGGAGAGAACATGACGTTAAGACGTATCGCAAAATTGTCTGTCGATAAGGGCGTCGTGGCTACCTACCTGCACGCAGGCGGAAAGATCGGTGTCCTGCTCGCGATGGAATCGGAAGGGGACAAAGCGGAATTGGAAGCTTTGGGAAGAGATATCGCAATGCAAGTTGCCTCTATGAATCCGAAGTTTATTTCATCAGATGACGTTGATGCGGATTTCATTGCAAACGAGAAAGAAGTTTTGATGCAACAGGCGATCAACGAAGGAAAGCCTGCCAACATCGCTGAAAAAATGGTGGAAGGCAGACTGAACAAAGAGTTGAAGGAAGTTTGCCTGTTGGAGCAGGAGTTCGTAAAAGATTCCGATTTCACAATCAAGTCATTGATCGCCGACAAAGCGAAAGCGTTGGGAGCGGATATTAAAGTCGTTGCTTTCAAACGTTTCGAAGTAGGCGAAGGCTTGGAAAAGAAACAGGAAAACTTTGCAGAAGAAGTTGCAAAGCAAATGAAGTAGGTTATATTAGCGGAGCGTCACTTAACGGGCGGGCCTGTTAAGTGATGACCGTTACAATATAATAATTGTGTTGTGCGTGGTGAGTAAAAGGACGAGATATTATCTCAATAGACAAGGGAGATGTCAATATGAGAAAGGTAACATTCTCAGGGGGAATACATCCGCCTCATTCTAAAGTCTTCACTGAAAAGTGCGCTATAGAAGTTGCTGAACCGCCAAAGACTGTCTACATTCCAATTAGACAGCACATTGGTGCACCTTGTGAAGTTGTGGTTAATAAGGGAGATGAAGTAAAAGTCGGACAGCTGATTGCAAAGCCGACCGGTTTCGTTTCCGCTGCAATTCACAGTAGCGTATCAGGAGTAGTGACGAAAATTACGGAAATGCCGATTCCAAACGGAAAAGACATTTGTGTGGTCATCGATAACGACTTTAATGAGACTTTGCATGAAAGTGTAAAGCCAAAAGGGACTGTAGAGACTCTTGAACCAAAAGAAATCATTGAAATTATCAAAGACGCCGGTATCGTAGGTATGGGTGGTGCAGGTTTTCCTCTGCACGTAAAATTGAGCCCTCCACCTGATAAAGTCGATACAATTATCTTAAACGGCGCCGAGTGTGAACCGTTTTTAACAGCGGACCACCGTCTAATGCTTGAAAATCCCGATGCAATTTTTAAAGGGTTGGAACTCATGATGAAGAGCGTAGGAATACCGAAGGGACACATCGGTATCGAGGACAACAAACCGGATGCGCTTAAAAAGATGATTGAAGTTTCAAAAAATTATCCTAACATCGAAGTAATCGGACTACAGACAAAATACCCGCAAGGTGCTGAGAAGCAGTTGATCAATGCGGTCACCGGAAGAGAAGTACCGTCAGGTGCACTTCCTATGGATGCCGGCGCCATCGTAAGCAACGTGGCAACCGCCGCTGCCGTACACGACGCGGTCTATCTCGGCATGCCTTTGATTAAACGGGTTTGTACAATCACAGGAA
The DNA here is from genome assembly GCA_030529225.1 of Bacillota bacterium. GTDB lineage: Bacteria > Bacillota > Clostridia > Peptostreptococcales > Acidaminobacteraceae > JAUMXH01. The sequence goes on from JAUMXH010000001.1 coordinate 112,904, forward strand.
CCATGATTAAAGAACCGAAGAATCTTTTGATTCGTATCGGCACAATGGTCGATGAGATCATCGCGCAATGCGGTGGTTACAACGGAAAACCGGGCAAGTTCATCATGGGTGGACCGATGATGGGACTGTCTCAACCGTCTGACCATGTTCCGTCAACAAAGACAACTTCAGGTCTTCTTGTGTTTGATGAAGTGCAAGCGAATTTGCCTGATGCCGAGAACTGTATCAAGTGTTGTAAGTGTGTGAGCATTTGCCCAATCAGACTGCAACCGATGTATATCTCCGCTTATTCTCTAAATGAAATGTTTGATAAAGCAGAGCAATTCAATGCCCTAGATTGTATTGAATGTGGTTCATGTTCATTTATATGTCCCGCAAAAAGACCTCTGTTACATTCTATAAGAGTCGCTAAAAGAACTATTTTAGCTAACCGAAGAAAAGGTAATTAGAGAGGGGGGAGAGTATAAATGGATAACAATTTTATCGTTTCATCATCGCCACATATTAGGACGGGAGAAACCATTCAGAGCATCATGTTTAATGTGATCTTGGCTCTGATTCCTGCGACGGCTTATGGTGTTTACGTTTTCGGGTTTAAGGCCTTAATCGTGGTATTGGTATCGATTGCCAGCGCCGTGATTACCGAGGCTGCATTTCAAAAGATCAGAAAGAAAAAAGTTACAATCAGTGACCTGAGTGCCGTGTTAACCGGTTTGCTCTTAGCGATGAACTTGCCGCCTGCAGCTCCTTGGTGGTTGGCAATGGTAGGTTCTATATTTGCAATCGCTTTGGCAAAACAGGTATTCGGCGGTATCGGCCACAACTTTATCAACCCTGCCTTGGCAGCCAGAGCGGTTCTCATCGCTTCTTGGAGTGCCAGAATGGGTACTTGGGACGTTCCATTCTCATCATCGGGCTTCTTTGCCTACGATGCTGTCACCGGGGCGACTCCATTGGGAATCATCGCTGAAGGTTCGGGAGAAGCACTTCCTTCTTTCTGGGATGCCTTCATCGGTAATGTCGGAGGATGTATTGGAGAAACCTCTGCTCTCTTCCTCATTTTGGGTGGACTGTATCTGATTTACAAAGGGATCATCACTTGGCACATTCCGTTCTCATACATCATCAGTGCCTTTGTATTTTCCTTCCTGCTAAACGGATTTGACGCTGCTTACTCAGCTTACCAATTGATCATCGGCGGTATTATGTTGGGTGCCTTCTTCATGGCGACCGACTATGCATCATCACCGGTAACCGACAAGGGTAAGATCATCTACGGTGTTGGAATCGGTCTCTTGACCATTTTGATCAGAACCTTCGGTTCACTTCCTGAGGGTGTTTCATACTCAATTCTACTCATGAACGTAGCGACACCTATGATTGACAGATTTACAACCAGCGTGGTATTCGGTGGAAAGACTAAGAAACAAATCAAAGCTGAGAAGAAAGCGAAAGAAGCGGAAGAAATGGCTGCTTTGAAAGCTGAGAAAGAAGCTGTTGAAGGGGGTGCAAAATAATGAAGGAAATTGTTAAACTAGGTATTTCATTGTTGATATTTTGTGCTGTAGCAGCTTTGTCACTCGCTTTTACGAATGAATTGACAAAAGATCAAATTGCCAAACAAAGAGCCGAGAAAGAGTTGGCTGCAAAACAGGCCGTTCTGCCGGAAGCAAACGAGTTTGAGGACTTGTCTGCTGAAGAGTTGGCTAAAGTACAAGAGACCCATCCGACTGTAGCACAGATTTCGGTTGCAAAGAGTGACGGCCAAGACATCGGTTTTGTTGTAAAAACTCTGCCGATGGGATTTGGTGGCCCGATTACCGTAATTACCGGTATGGATGCGGAAGGCAAAATCACCGGCGTCAGGGTTGCAAAACACACCGAGTCTCCGGGATTGGGATCAAAGGCTCAAGAGCCTGCTTATTACGAGCAATATAACGGAAAGTCTGTAGCGGACGTTAAAGTTACCAAAGGTACACCGGGCGAACAGGAAATCGTTGCGATTTCTTCTGCTACCATCACTTCAGTTGCGGTTACCAACGGCGTAAATGATGCCGCTGTAGCGACTACTTTGGGCAAATAGGAAGGAGGAAGTTAATGAGTAAGAATATTAGTGTATTAACCAACGGACTCGTTAAGGAGAACCCTACCTTCGTTCAAATGCTTGGTATGTGTCCGACTCTGGCGGTTACGGTTTCTGCAATTAACGGTTTCGGTATGGGTATGGCGACCACAGCGGTTTTGATTATGTCAAACTTCGCTATCTCGGCACTCAGAAAGGTAATCCCTGCAAAGATCAGGATCCCTGCATTCATCGTAGTTATCGCAACGGCGGTTACGATTGTAGGAATGCTTATGGAAACTTATGTCAGCGGATTGTACGAGGTTCTAGGTCTATTCATACCGCTAATCGTTGTTAACTGTATCATCCTTGCGAGAGCGGAAGCCTTCGCATTTGAAAACGGCATGGTCGCTTCCATGATGGACGGTGTCGGAATGGGACTCGGTTTTACCATCTCACTGACCATTTTGGGTATTGTGAGAGAGTTCTTCGGGGAGTTTAAGTTCTTCGGAAACTTGTTGTTTGAAAATGCGGAACCGATGCTCATCTTCATCCAGCCGCCGGGAGCGTTCCTGACTTTGGCTCTATTGCTTGCAATCTATACGCAATTCAACCTTTCAAAGGCGAAGAAGAAAAAAGCGATAGAAGATGCTGAGCGTAAGGCGAAGAAAGAAGCGGAAGAAGCCGCTGCGAAAGCTGCTGAGGAAGAGCGTGAGAGAAAGCGCTTGGAAAGAGAACAGAAGAAGGCTGAAGAAGAAGCAAAACAAAAGGCGGAAGAAGCTGCCAAGGCAAGCGAGGTTGCACCGGAAGCGGCGCAAGAGGCTCCTGTCGAAGCTGCAGCGGAAGCGCCTGCGGAAGATGCTTCTAAGTAGTTGTAAAGGGGAGAGATATGAGTGGTTTATTCGTTATATTAGTAGGCGCTATACTCGTAAACAACTTTGTACTTAGCCAATTCTTGGGAATCTGTCCTTTCTTGGGGATTTCTAAAAAGGTTGAAACATCGCTCGGTATGGGTATGGCAGTTACGTTCGTTATGACACTCGCGAGTATCATAACATATATGGTTCAGTATTTCATATTGGTGCCATTGCACTTGGAATATTTGCAGACAATTGCATTCATTCTGGTTATTGCGTCACTGGTTCAGTTCGTTGAAATTTTCCTGCAGAAGGCATCTCCAACGCTTTACGGAGCACTTGGTGTATTCCTTCCGCTCATCACAACAAACTGTGCGGTGCTTGGTCTTGCACTGATGAACATTCAAAAAGAGTTTAATCTTGTTCAAACTATCGTTCACTCATTGGGTGCGGCGTTCGGTTTCTCTTTGGCAATCGTGCTCTTTGCCAGCCTGAGAGAAAAACTTGAAATCGCTGACATTCCTGAGGCATTCCAAGGGTTCCCGATCGCATTGATTACAGCGAGTCTGATGTCAATCGCATTCATGGGATTCCAAGGATTGGTGTAGGAGGTAACTATGGATTATTTAAATATATTGACAGCTACAGGTAGCTTAGCAGGGATGGGATTTCTCTTTGCGGCGATCTTGGGATACGCTTCTCAAAAGTTTGCAGTAGAGAAAGACCCTAGGGTTGCTGAAGTCAGAGCGGTCCTTCCGTCTGCTAACTGTGGCGGTTGCGGATACCCCGGTTGTGACGGCTTCGCAGATGCCGTTGTCAGAGGGGACGCAAAGGTTAACGGATGTCCTGTAGGCGGAAGCGAATGTGCCGATAAGATTGCACAAATTATGGGACTGGATGCAGGATCCGGCGCTAAGATGGTCGCTCACGTCATCTGTAAGGGTGCTAAGCCGATTGCAAAAGATGATTACATCTACAACGGCATCACCGACTGTAGAGCGGCAAACATCCTAATGGGCGGTAACAAGTCTTGTAAACACGGATGTATGGGCTTTGGAACTTGCGAAAAGCTTTGTCCGTTTGATGCGATTCACATCAATGAAACGGGTATCGCTGAGGTGGATGACGACAAATGCGTGGCGTGCGGAATTTGTATCGAAGCATGTCCGAAAGACGTTATCAGCCTGGTAGAGCTTGGACAGAGAGTCATCGTAAACTGTAACAACAAAGAAAGAGGCGGACACGTCAAGCAGAACTGCCAAGTTGCTTGTATCGCTTGTAAGAAGTGTGAAGCAGCTTGTAAGTTTGATGCGATCCACGTAAATAACAACCTTTCTTTGGTGGATTATCAGAAATGTAAGAAGTGTATGGCTTGTGTCAAAGTTTGTCCGACAAAGGCAATTTTCGGTGCATTGCCAAAGCCGAAGAACATTATCGCATAACTTAGTTTTTGGGAAGAGGATACGCAAGTATCCTTTTCTTTTAACCTGTTGCATTGGCTGTGTTAGCTTAAAGGAGTGACTTTCTTGTGAACCAATTAGAGTATGTAAACCTGGTGGAACGATTAAATCAGTACAGTAACGAATACTACACCCTGGATTCGCCGAGCATCAGCGACTGCGAGTATGATTTGCTGTACCAAGAACTGCTTCAACATGAGGCTTTAAACCCGGGAGAAATCCTCAGCTATAGTCCAAGTCAAAGGGTAGGGGGCGAGGTCTTAAAGTTCTTTGAAAAATACAGACATGAGCATCCCTTACTCAGCTTGGAAAACACATATAACGAGGCTGAGATTTTGGAGTTTTATCGAAAGTATAAGGTGCAAGACAGAAAGAACTTGGGTTTTACCCTGGAGTATAAAATTGACGGTCTGTCTGTGGCGATCAAGTATAAGAATGGGCTCCTGGAGTCCGCTTCCACCAGAGGGGACGGCTACATCGGAGAGGACATCACTTCAAATATCAAATCGATTAAAGAGGTGCCCCTCAAACTCAAGGAGGATATTGACATTACCGTCAGAGGTGAAGTGTATCTCTCTAAGCTTGACTTTTTTAATCTGAATCGGATTCGAGAGAGTTTGGATGAAAAACTCTTTGCCAACCCTAGAAATGCCGCAGCCGGTACCCTGCGTCAACTGGATCCCAAGGTCGTCAGTCAGAGAAACCTCAAAATTTTTGTGTTTGATGCCTTGAGTGAGGTGGACGGATATGAGTCCCATATCGACCTGCTGGAGTATCTGAAGCGCTTAGGGTTTAAATGTAGTCGTTCGTATTCCATTCAATCTGAGGAAGCCCTTGTGGAGCATTTGAGAGAGGCGGAAAAGCAAAGAAGCGCTCTCGACTTTGACATTGACGGCATGGTTTTGAAGGTGTCGGATCTCGCCCTTCGGAAGTCCCTCGGTTTTCGCGGGAAATTGCCGTACTGGGCCGTAGCCTACAAATTTAAAGCGGAGAAGGCCAGAACGCGACTGAAGAGCATCACTTGCCAGGTCGGCAGAACGGGCGCCGTCACCCCGAGAGCCGATTTTGAACCGGTTTTCCTGGCCGGGTCCACCATATCTCACGCCTCGCTGCACAACGCGGATTATATCGCGGAAAAAGACATCAGAATCGGCGACATGGTTGAAATCGAGAAGGCGGGAGACGTCATTCCTCAGGTCAATCGGGTCATTTTTGAAGAGAGAAGCGGTGCGGAACTTCCTTACCTCTTTCCCACTACTTGCCCGGTCTGCGGGGAAGAACTTCTAAGAAAATCCGGAGAAGCCGCCTACCGATGCGTCAATAGAACTTGTCCCGCCAAGGACATCCGTTCTCTGATTTATTTTGTATCGAAGTCGGGGATGAACATTGACGGGTTCGGGGAGTCTATCGTAACAAGTTTCGTAGAGCACGGATTCCTGAGTGATTTTTCCGATATTTACAGGTTAAAAGACTTGGAATCGCAACTTACTTCACTGGAAGGATTTGGCGAAAAAAGCTTTCAGAAATTGATTTCGAACATCGAGAAGTCCAAGGAGAATCCGCCGGAGCTCCTCTTAACGGCCCTGGGCATTCCTCTTGTAGGAGCTAAAATTTCCAAGCTCCTTTTTCAACGATTCAAAAGTTTGGACGAGATTATGCACGCGGATCCGGAGGACCTGCTCGAAATAGACGGAGTAGGAGATTCGATTGTCAGCAGTTTGCAAGACTACTTTTCCATTGAGCGGAACTTGGAGGTCCTGGAAAAATTGAAGGAGCATGGCTTACAAATGCAGGTCGAAGAGAGGGAAAAGAGAACGGAAGCTCAGATTTTCGCAGGCCTCAGCTTTGTGTTAACCGGCACCTTGCAGGTCTATACGCGCTCGAAGGCCTCTAAGATTATAGAGCAGCTCGGCGGAACTTGTTCTTCTTCAGTGAGTAAGAACACCGATGTCTTGCTCGCAGGAGAAAAAGCGGGATCCAAACTGAAAAAGGCGCAGGAGCTGGGAATCAAAATCATGGAGGAATCCGAATTTATTGAGAAAATTTCGCCCTATTTGGACTAAAGTTTCCTTTTCAGGTGCTCTTTGCTGCTGTCGGGATTTTTCCCCAAATCTTCGGAATAATTTACGGTCGTTTTTATTGTATTCACATTCCGGTCTGTATTATAATATAGGTCTGTGAGTATGGAATCGGTTAGTGTTTTGAATGAGTGTGCATGATCGGAGGCAAGCATGGCTAATACCAAGACCCCAAGCGGAATGAGGGACTTTCTGCCGGAGGAAAAAAAGATTCGGGAATATTTAAAGAGTGTGATTCGCGAGGAGTACCGAAAATCCGGCTTCAAGGAGATTGAGACTTCGCAAATTGAAAATTTGGAAAATTTGACGCAATCGGATGGGGGAGAAAATACCAAACTCATCTTTAAAATCCTGAAAAGGGGAGAAAAGCTTAAAATGGATGAGGCGAGGAGCGAAGACGATTTGGCGGATCTGGGACTGCGTTTTGACCTTACGCTTCCTCTGAGCAGATTTTACTCGAACAACAAAAATGAACTGCCTCAGATTTTCAAAGCCTTCCAGATGGGTTACGTGTTCCGGGCGGAACGGCCTCAGAAGGGCAGATACAGAGCCTTTATGCAGTGTGATATCGATAGCATAGGAGAGGCGAGCAACCTTGCCGAGATTGAACTTTTGAGCTGTATTTATCGCACCCTGAGCCGCCTCGGTTTAAAAGGCCTGACCTTCAAAATCAACGATAGAAGGTTGTTAAAGAAAATCGTCCTGCAGGCCGGCTTCTCGGAAGAAGAGTTTTCGGATGTGGCAATCAGCTTGGATAAGATTGACAAAATCGGCGAAGAGGGGATTTACGCCGAGCTCAGTAAAAAGAACTATTCGGATGAGGCGATTGCGTCTCTGATTCGCGTGAACGCCGAAATAAAAGCCAAGGGGCTCGAGTATACGAAGCAAATCGATCAGGAAGCCTTTGAGAACATCAGCAAGATTATAGATGTGTTGGAATCCTTGCATGAGGACATCCGTTTGGAGTTCGACCACAGCCTGGTTAGGGGAATGGGCTACTATACCGGAACGATTTTCGAAGTGTTTTACGAGGGCTCAAACTTCGCGCTCGGAGGTGGCGGACGATACGATAAGATGATCGAGAAACTGTGCGGAATCGACCTTCCCGCTTGCGGTTTTTCCATCGGTTACGAGCGCTTGGTCGACATCATCAAGGAGGAAAAAATCAGCCTCCCGGATTCCAAATCCCTGGCATTTTTCTTTTCGGAAGAGGATGACATCAAGGCTGTCATGAAGGAAGCACAAGCCTTCAGAAATGAGTACGACGAGGTTTCCGTCCTGCAAAAAAAGAAGAAGTTCGGAAAACAGGTTTCGAGGTTAAAAGAGGACGGTTTCAGTCATTTTTACGACACGCAGAGCAAAGAAGTGAAGGAATTGGAATAGAAGGTAAAGGAATGGGTCTAAAGAAAATCGGCATCGCAAGTCTCAGCATTCTCGGAATGCTTTGCATCAATCTCATATTTTATGTGAAAACATTTACCTCGACTCTCAGTCCGCTCGCGATTGCAGGACTGGTCTTGGCGACGAGCTTCTTTGAACTCTTGGTGTTCTATAGACCGGAGCTGCGGGCAAGGTCGCTCGCCTTCGTACACGCCCTCCTCTTTTTCCTGCTCTCGTCCTCTAAGGTCATGCTCAGCATGTACATTATGTATTACGGTAACAGCAACATCTTCAGCAGGAGCGGGCAGGCGGGGAATTTGAGCGCGATTTCGGAGTACTTCCTTGCCCAGGTCAATCTGCCGAATGTGTTAATCGTGTTGTTGAGCTTGTTCGCAGCGGTGCTCTTGTTTTTGAAGTCCAAGTATCGCACCGACTCGGAGCGGCGCCTCCTAGCTTCCAAGGAACTGCTCTATTCCGCTGTCTCACTTTATCTTCTCTTGGCGCTGATTCTGTCTCAGCAGGCGGATTTTGAGTATTACCGAGCGATTGGAAGCTCCTTTTTGTCCTCAGTATGGCAAAGTGACATCATCATCGATGAAACCTATGCCGAGAACTTTGAACAAGAAAAGGCTTCCAATCTGAATCTAAGCCCTCTCTTTCGCAACTACGGGCATAAGAACCAATATACCGGAATCGGAAAAGACAAGAATATTTTGATCATCCAGGTGGAAAGCCTACAAAATGCCTTTATCAACAGGAAGTACAAGGGAAGGGAGATCACGCCCAACCTGAACAGGCTCATCAAAAAATCCTTCTACTTCACCGACTACTTTGAGATGCTCGGCTTCGGAAACTCTTCGGACGCGGAATACGTTTCCCTCCACAGCGCCTATTCTACGGTCAAAAACGGAGCTTACGAGGATTTTAAAGAAACGGACAGCTACGGACTTCCTAAAATTATGAAATCCAAGTCCTACTTGACCAATGTGATGCACGGGAACACCGGCGAGTTTTACAACAGAGCCAACAACCATCCGAGTGTCGGCTTTGACCATACCTATTACGGTGAGTTCTATCAGCAGGATGAAATCATCGGAATGGGGCTTTCCGATAAGTCCTTCTTTCGACAATCTCTGCCGATCTTTGAGCAAAATAAGGACAAAAAGACGCTGAATTTTATGATTACCCTGACCTGCCACGCCCCGTACTATATGCCGGGTCCCGATATCGTCTTCACCGGTGAAGAGATCAAAGACACCTCTTTTGAACGATACCTGAATGCGGTGTACTATACGGATGTCGCAATCGGAGACTTTCTAAAGGAGCTCGAGGCGAGGGGCATTTTACAGAATACGGTCGTTGCAATCTACGGCGATCACCATGCCTTCACCTTGACCAACCCGGAGGAGAAGCGAGAACTGTCAAACTTTATCGGGCACAAATTTGACTATGATGAGATGCTGAAAATTCCGCTCATTATCTATGTTCCGGGCTATGAAAAAGAAATTGTCTGCGAGCATACCGGCAGCCAGTTGGATTTTCTGCCGACCATGATGAACATCATGGGTTGGAACGACACCGTGACGCCGATGTTCGGAGTCGACCTGCTCGACGATCAGTTGAGTGAGGGGAATGTGATTTATCCTCAGACCTACATGCTCCAAGGAAGCTACATCACCAAGGACTACTTCTTTGAACAGGATCGGGAAGATGCGGGCAAGGGGAGGCTGGTCGACAGAAAGACCCGCGAAGAACTCCAAAATGTAGAGCGGGATGAACTCTCAAAACAGTCTGAGTTTGTCATCAAACTCTCAAATTATCTGTATTACAAAAACAGGATTCAGGATTTAATCACTGAATTTAAAGCCCAAAATTAAAGAAAGGAACTGTTATTCAGTTCCTTTCTCTTTCTTATCAACGCTTACTTTTTTAAAATTTCACCGTAGCGCAGCTGTTGTCTGTAGTTGTGGAGCGCACTCTCATAAAAGTCGAGCTTTTCCAGAACCTGCTTTTCTTCCTCGCTGGTTTCAATAATCTTCGAAATCGCTCCGTTCTTGATGATCAACCTTCTGTCGGCCATCAGAGCGAGGGCGGGATCATGGGTTGCGATCAAAACGATTTTTTCTTCATCCGTCAGGAGGGAGAGGGCCTTATACCTGTCGATTCCTGCATTTTCAATCTCATCAATCAAAACAATTGAGGATTTACTCAAAATGGCGGTATCGGCGATCATCAGAGCCCTTGACTGTCCTCCGCTTAACGAAGTGATGTGGGTTTCGGGCTTAAAGCGTTCTCCGGCCAAATCGTTGGCACACTCTAAGATTTTTGCAATCTTTTCCTTCGGGTTCTCGACCATCCTGCTGTTTGCATGAAGTTCCACGAACTCATACACCGAGAGGTCCATGACAAAGTTCATATTCTGTGATAACTGTGCCACGATTTTATTCTGCGGGTTATATCTTTGAGAGTAGTCCGGGTCCTTTCCGTCGATCAAAATCTTTCTTCCGGTCGGGGTATCGTGGTTGGCAAGCCATTCAATATCCGCCAAAAGTCTTGACTTTCCGCTTCCGGTGGCCCCCACAATCGAGACAATGTCCGATTTTTTCAGTACGATTTCCTCAAAGCTTTCCCTTTCTCCGTCCTTGTTCATTCCGGGAAGGATGGTAATACTTTGAATGTTCGAGCTGTTTTCTTCCTTAAAGCCGGCCATCATCTCGAGAAAGTTCTCCAAATCGTGTTCAAACTGAACGGGATCGATCGCCATGTCTTCCAATTCTTTGATGGTAAAAGACGCCAGCATCTCGCTGATCGTAAGGTCCGCAATCTCATTCAAATTCAGACTGTATGTTTGGAAAAAATCCACTGCATAGGGATGTTCTTCTATAATTGTCCTTATCTTCGTATTCTTCATTCGAGTCCACCTACATTTTTATCTTCTTCACATTGCCAAGCTGGTAAGATTTACCGATACGCGTTTCGCCCAGGCAATAAGAGCAGAGCGCCGCAGGCATCGGGAATCTGAGCCGGTATCCCTCCAGGTTGCTGATGGCGAGTTCATTGCTCAAAATCAGCTTTGCCAATTCTTCCGAGCCTTGTCCGGTCAAGCCGTTCACGTGCAGAATCTTCGCCTTCGGATTCACAAAAGAAACCCGTGAAGCAAACACTTCTTTTTCGGCTTGCGAGACAATGTCCGATTTCGTAACGGCTACGATGTCGGCAGACTTCAACATAGGACCGATCTTTTGGGGCGTGTTAATTCCCGACAAGTTGTCTATGGTACAAATGGCGGTGATGTTTTGAATATAGGGGGAACATCTGTTACACAGACCCGCCGTTTCGGCGAAGAGGACATCCAGTTTCTCCTGGTGCGCCCAATCCACACAGTCTTCAATATTGGAAATGAAGAAGTGGTCCGGACACAGGCCGCCCGACAGGCCCTTTTTTGCCAAAATGTTCTTTTTTGCGTAGATTTCGTCGTCGTTTGTATACAAACAGTCAAACTTCATGACTCCAACCTTAAAGCCCTGTTCCATCAGGTTTGTTGCTGTTTTAATTATGATACTGGTCTTGCCGGAAGACGGCGGACCTGATATTACTGCTAATCTCATCACTTACCTCTCAACTTATTTGATTCCGAATATTTTTTCACACTCCAGCAGGATTTCATCTACATCGTTCTCATCGATAAAGTCCCAACCGACCCATTTGAGCGCCTGATCCTCTTCCAAGTGGTAAGAAGCGCCTTCCAATGTCGCAGGGAACTTCCCGTTCGCACTCAATAGAGCGTCCACATTCTCTTCTTTGAAGAAGTTGATAATCGTATCGAACTCTTCCTGCTTGTCTTTTTTGGCAATGAGGAAAATCGGGCTGATGATGGCGCCGTCCTTCGGCCAAACCACCTCAATGTCCGTGGTATTGTAGACCATCTTGGTAAAGAAGTACGGAACGATGCTGATTGCCGGCGGATTTTTCTTTTTGAAGGCACCTGCCATCTCAGCAGGGTGCAAACTCTGGGCATTCGCTTTTTTCAAGCGTTCGATTCCTTCATAGCCGAATTCCTTGTAAATGTTCAAGCAAATCGCATTGAACATATCGAGGTCGCCGAGCGGAATCGACAAAGAACCCTCAAACTCCGGCTTCATCAAGTCCGCCCAAGAATCGAACTTCCTGTCACCGAGCACCTTTTTATTCACCAGGAACACGCAAGGGACTACTGCCAGAATAAAGTATCTTCCCTTCGGATCTCTGAGACTGATCGTTTGATTGTCGAAACGCTCATTCATCTTCGGATGACGGACAATGTAATCTCCGCTCTCAAAGAGTTCTTCCTTGACCTTACGGCCGAAAAAGTGTTCGAACCCGACTGAAAGTGCAATGTCCGGACCGAGCTTTCTCTCGGCGTCAAAGGCCTTTTTGATATGGTCGATACCCATTGAGGCCGACTGCAGATCGAATTGCGCCTTCTCCGCGATGCCGTTTATCTTGCTGCTTTCCTGCATCGCCTCTTGCAAGCTGATGCGGATCGGGCAGGGGAGCACGCCCGTCATCAGGAAGTCCGGTTGCTCATACGTTTTTTTCGCAAGACCCAGGGTCACGTCATCCGTGCTGCTCCTGTCCTCAATCAGGTTGAGCAGGTTTTTTTCCAACGCGTCGTAATCGACTCCTTTAAGGGCGCAACCGCTTCCAATGGTCATGACCTTTCCGATGGTGTTCAGCATTTTCGGATTTCCCAGAGGAGTGAATCCGACCCCGATCAGATAGTCCAGGGTTGCAGGATACTTGGTAACGATATCATATACCTTCGTGTTTTTATCAAAATATGGATTGTTCATACTATTTCCTTTCTGTTAGCCTAATCTATAAACCGGTGTTTTCTTGATGCTATCGTAACAAATTGGGCTTTGATAGTCTGTTGCAATTGTCACAGCTATCACTGACTTAAAAACTTTTTTCCGATACAAAAAAAGCAAGCTTCAAAACTTGCCTTTCTCGTTTGAATCAGCGTATTTTTTAAGCTTTTTCTATGTCATTCACATAGAGGGATATTTTGGTTGCGTGGTCGGCTATCCTCTCTAAATTGCTAATGATATCCAAGAATATGATACCCGCTTCCGGCTGACACAAACCTTCCTGCAATCTTTGAATGTGTTGCTTTCGCATGCTTCTTTCAAATTCGTCTACCTTATATTCTCGCTTGATAACCTTCTTCGCCAGGTACTTATCTTCATTCTCCAAGGCTTTGAGGGATTGGCTGATTGACTTTTTGACAATTTCGGCCATCTCCTGCACCTGCTCAACCGCCATATCGGAAGTAAAGATTTTTTCATTGGTAACATGTTCAGCCATCTCCGCAATGTTCTTCGCGTGGTCGCCGATGCGCTCAATGTCGTTGATGATGTTAAACATATTGTCGATGTAAGATTTTTGCGCCGGCGTCAAGCTGGAAGTCGAAAGTTTGATCATAAAGTCCGAAAGTCCGCGCTGCATCTGGTTGATTTTCTTCTCCAGAGAAAACACATTTTTGATGGCTTCCATGTCGTGTTTCACATAGCTGATCACCGAGTTTTCGTAAGATTCCAAGGTAATCGTACCCATGCGGTCGATCTCCGTCTTTGTCATCTGAATCGCAAAAGAAGGCGTCTCTATCATACGATCGTCCAGTCTGAGCACCGCACTCTCTTTGTCCTCGCCCGGAATCATCTTATTCACGAGCATAATGATGTACTTAATGAACGGGAAGAGCATGATGGTGTTCAGCAAGTTAAAAATAGTGTGCGTGTTCGCTATTTGTCTCTTCGCGTCGTCCCCGAGCGCACTCATCAAGCCGATTGACTTGTCTCTGAAGATGATGAAGAGGATGATGAAGATGAGGGAACCGATTACGTTGAAGAGAAGGTGCATAAGGGCGGCCTTCTTCGCCGTCTTATTGGCTCCGATACTTGACAAAATGGCGGTAATGGTGGTACCTATGTTCGCGCCCAGTACAATCGGAAAACTCGCTTCGATGGTGATGGCGCCACTGCCCGCCATCGCGACGATGATTGCGGTAACAGCCGAAGAACTCTGGATGACGGCAGTGATGGCCGTACCGATTAAGAGCCCCAAAAGGGTGTTTCCGACGCCGGGAGAAGAGAGTTCTTTGATCAAGTTCGCCACTTCCGGTGAGTTTCTCAGGAAGGACATCGATTCGCTCATCATATCCATTCCGAAGAAGAGGAGTCCGAAGCCGAGCACGATGTAAAAATGTGCTTTTTGCGCCTTCTTATTCATAATCAGAAGGCCAAAACCGCCGATGATGATCGCATATGGGGCGAGGGCGCTCAACTTGAACGAAATCATCTGTCCGGTAATCGTGGTACCGATATTGGCTCCCATAATGATTCCGACAGCTTGGTACAAGTTCATAATGCCCGCGTTGACAAAACCGATGGTCATGACCGTAGTGGCGGACGAGCTTTGAATAATTGCCGTCACAAGGGCACCGACAAAGATGGCCCGCAAGGGGTTTGATGTAAACATCTCCACAATCTTTTTCATCTTGTTGCCCGCAACTTTTTCGAGGTTGTCACTCATCACATTCATTCCGTAAAGGAATAGGGCCAATCCCGACAAGAGCTGAATCGTTAACTTAATATCCATCAATTCCTCCTAAATGCCATTATTTCCAAACGCTAAACCAGGGACTCAAAGCCGATTTGTCTGAGCCCCTCATATAACACTATGCCTACCGAGGTACTAAGGTTGATAGACCTGGCATAGGGTGTGTCCATCATGGGAATTCTGATTTGCCTGTCCGGATAGCGATCCATAATTTCTTGAGGAAGACCCTTCGTCTCCTGTCCGAACATAAAAAAGCAATCATTCGTATATGTATTTTCAGAATAGTTGGTCTTTGCGAATTTTGTCACCAAAAACAGATTTTTGTCACCGTACTTTTCCAAAAAGGCTTCGAACGAGCGGTGAATTTCAATATCCAAGAGATGCCAATAATCCAAGCCGGCCCTCTTGAGCTTCTTCTCGTCGAGAGAAAAGCCGAGCTCTTCAATCAGATGCAGTTTGCTTCCGGTCACTGCACAAGTTCTAGCGATATTACCTGTATTTTGTGGTATCAGGGGTCTGTATAAAACTACGTGCAAAAAGGCAACCTCCATAAGACAGTCTCTTAATCCAAGACGATTATACCATAGGAGAGGGCGGGCCAAAAAGAACTTTTTCACCAATTTTATGTTATGTTTTTAACTTGCCGAAAACTCTTTGGAAAGCGCAAAAGAATAACCGTCCAAGCCGCTGAAAGACAACTTGAACAGTTATTTTTACTTAGTGAGTAATCGACTCTTTGTACTTTAACACAAAGGATTTAAGCCTACTATGATTTCTTTGAATGCAAAGGATACGAGCATGGTTTTTGATTCCTTTCACGCTCTTTTTTCCTTCTCTCTTTTTGCAATATTTTTAAAGCCGAGGAACCACAACGGAAGAATGATGAAAACCCAGTTGAAGATTCCAAGGTACTTATAGGCAACTTGAATCACCCACATCAATCCGAAGGTGGAAACCCCATAGCAAACAAGCAGACAGAATACACTGATGATTGCCTTTCTGCCAAGTTGATTCTTCATGCCCTTTAATACGTACGGGTTGATTCTCTGGATCATTCCGAAAATAAAACCGACGGCCGTGGTGATGAGAGCCAGGAAGAGCAGGATAGGGTACAAAAATGAGAGGGCCGATATATTCAAATGGTTCACGATAAAGATGGTCGGGAGCTTTCTTGCTTCCTCATCGGTGTAAATGTCAGGCATTTGAGAGAAAATCAAAATACAGATACCGACCAGCATCACGACATTCAAAAAGGCGCCGAGCATCATCGCTCCCTTGGATTCCTTTTTGGATACGCCACCTTTAAAAGTTGCTACGATTCCGCCAATTGCACTGATTTGGAAGCCGGCATAGGTCAGAGCCCACATAAGGGAATTCGAAATATTCCCCGGCACCGTTTCATTTGTTCCCGAAATGCTCCACTTGGAAGCGTTAGGGTTTACATATTTAGATGAAAACGTCTCGGCGATATCAGGGGCAAATTTAATCATTCCGGCCACCAGTACTATGGATAGAATGATTAAAATGGCGGTGGTCATAATCATCGCATTCTTTCTGACCAATTTTTCCCCAAAGATGCACAATACGGTGATGATGGCAACCATGAGCACCGAGCCGAGAAGGACCGGAAGCTGGAGATACTGCTTTATCAGCAGGCCGCCGGCCGCAATGGTAGCTGCCGTCGCAGCAATGGTCGTGATAATGATACTGACGTCCATCGCCAAAGACAGAACCTTTGAGATTCCGGTCTCACCGTAAGCTTCTTTAGACCATAAATCGTATCCCCACTTGTCGGTTTGCCTGGCTGTTTCAAGACCGATATAATATGTGAATGCGATGATGGCAAAGGTGAGAATCGGCATGAAGACGCCGAACCACCCATGATTTGAAAAATATTGAAGTTCCTGTGTGCCTGAGGCAAAGCCCGCACCACAGTGAGTAGAGAACCACACTGTGGCAACACCGACACTGATAGATGTGAAATACTTACTGTTTTGATTCATAAAGTCTCACTCCTTTCCTTAAATCGCTTGCGCAAATTACAAACTGTTCCTTTCCGAGACCACAAAGCGGCCGGGAAGAAGATTGGCATGAGTTGGACTTACTTACCAAGGTAAATTAAGTATAACACAAACAAAAACCTTAATAAATAATTTTTTGTCAATATCGCGAAAATTGTTATTTTTTTGTTATATTACTCCGATCTCACTGTGATATCTCCCACCTTCGTTTTCAAATGAATCGGTACAATTTCTTTTTGCTTCTCCAAGCCCTTGTGAAAAGAAGAATCCACCTTGCATGTCCCGATCTTGCTCTCCGCTTCTACAAAATAGAATTTTGCATCATTTTTCAAAAAAGCGCCTTCTATTTCGCCAACGTTGCTCTCGGCATCAAAGCTTTGATTTACGGTTAGTTTGCTAAACCTTATGGATCCGACATCACTCTCTAAAACATATTCATCCGCGACACAATCATGCAAATCCAGGTTTGAAGTTTCGGTTTTTAAATCCATTTTTCCGGCCACCTCACAACTTTTAGCGAATAGATCTCCTACATGGGAAGTGGCGCTCAAAGCGGTAAACTTTGCGTTAGAGATGCTGATATCACCGTAACTTTGGCGAAAATCAGCCTGATCAAACTCTCCGGAATCCAAAAAGGTCGAACCCGCGTCATTCTTTACGAGAAGCTGCTGATACTGTCGGTCGGGCAGGTAGAGCTTGAGGGATTCCCCCGAATCATCGATGGAGCCAAACAAGAGGAGCTGCTTGATGCCGTCTATATTTATATAATTCGGCTTTCTGAACAGTCCGCTCTCCACAATCTTTAAGGAATCCTCATCGTCTGATACCTGTACACTTGAAGGATTGGAATAGCTCAAATGAATGTTCTCATCTTCAGACTTCAGAATATGGATATCTCTATACTTCACATCTATTTCAATCGCTGTTTTATTCTTCCACTCCAAGCTCACATCTTTTCTTCCCAAGTCCGACTCGGCAATGCGTTCCAGATCATCAATGTTTTTATATCTTAAAAACTCTCTTCCGCCCTTGGCTATCCCGATTGAAATCATAATTCCCGAAACAGCAGCGAGGGCCAAACTGATTAGAAGTAACTTATGCAGTTTTTTCATAGTGCTTCCTCCTTTTATCTCTCATTTTAGTGGATATTTTCTGAGAGAGATACAGAACCGATTGGTAAAGGTAGGCGATTAGAACCGCGAAGAGAAGGGCGGCCGAAATCCCTAAAATCCCCATCCCGATCAAGATGAGTGCCGCACTCGACGATGTGGAAAAGACCAGGACCGCAGCGACAAGCAGCTTTGCCGTCATCGCGAAGGCCGCGATACAAGCACAGGCGAGGGCGAAGAGCAGGGAAAAGATGACGATGATCGCGGAAAAGAACATCGCAAAAATTGCAATCGTAAGCGGAAGGCCGATCGGTGCGGCAAGGATGCAAAGCGCACTCAAAAGCATGATTTTTTTCAAGCTTTTGTCTTTTTTCGTTTTAGGTCCGCTTTCAAGTTCAAGGGTGTCTATGAGCTCCCTCCCGCCGAGTTCCTGATTCAAAAGGTTTGCAATCGTTTCTCCTGCCAGATTTTCCGGGCTTCCCCATTCTTTCATTAAATCGGCTTCTCCCTCTGCACCGACCTCATCAAAGCACTCTTGGAAATGGTTCATTGCGTCGTCAAAATCCTGTTTCGGCAACTTCTTTAAGTGCTTGGAAAGTTCCTTTAAATAGCTTTCTCTAGTCATTCTTGTTTCCTCCCAGTACCAATTTGTCAATCTCGTCTCTGTAGCTAATCCAGTGCTCGGTCAGAACGTTCAGCTGACTTCTTCCGGATTCGCTAATCTTGTAATATTTCCGATTTCGGCCATTGTGTTCTTCGGCGTAAGTGGAAACTAAGCCGCCCAATTCCAACTTTTTCAAAATCGGATAGAGAGTCGATTCTTTAATACTTGCAATTTTTTTGATGCTCCGGCTGATCTCGTACCCATAAGAGTCTTGATCGTTAACAATGGAAAGTATAATACATTCCATCAAAAGAGCGGAAAGCGGATAGTACATAAGTTCCTCCCTATAAAATTTTTCTATATGTATTTTTTTTATATATGCATATTATAAATCTATTTGGGAAGCCTGTCAATAAAGAAACTGCTTTTTCTCTGTTTTTTCACCTTTCAGTTGGGGATGAGGACAGGAGAACGGAAATTCAAGAATGTTCGGCTTGATTTTTTGATTGACAAGTATTACGGATTATGATATATTACATATACCGATACATCAGAATACGTATTAGAAAGGAGAAGGTATGGGAAGAACGGCAAACAGCGGAGCTCTTACAGAATCTGTCTTTTACATCCTACTGCTGCTTCATAAACCGGCCCACGGGTATGCCCTGATGAAAGACATAGCGGAATTGACCGGCGGGCGGGTCAATCTCGGAGCGGGTTCTCTCTACGGAGCATTCGACACCTTGCAAAAAAAAGGTTGGATTAAGGCATTGGACGAGCATCCAAAGGATAGAAGAATTGAATATATCATCACAGACTTGGGAAAACAGTTCTTTGAAAAAGAGCTCCTCCGTCTGGAAGAAATGCTGCAAAATGCAAAAAAAATGAAAGGGGACAGCTATGAAAACGAATGTTAAAAAGAGTTTTATGGACATCAATATGGAAGAACAATGGCTGAATGAACAAGGCGATAAGGGACTCATGTTAATCGGCTATCATAACGGCGTGTATGAGTTTGAGGATGTTTCGCCGGCAAAATACCAATATAAGATTGATATCCCGAATTACACCGGGCAAAAGAAAAAAGATTACCTTCATTTTTTAGAACAAGCCGGAATTTCCGTCGTCGCGCAATATGCCGGAAGGGTGTATCTCAGAAAGAATACGGCCGACGGACCACTGGACTTGTATACCGAAAAAAAGGAGCTCACTAAGCAAATTAAGAAACGATACTCCCATTTCTTTAGCATCGGACTATCGCAGTTCATATTGGGAATCTTTCTGTTGATTCAAACCCTTTCCCACGTACAGCAAAAAGGAGTCCCGTTTTGGATTACCGTTGTGGTTGATACAGGTTTAATCCTTTCCGGAATCATCTTCTTTATGTTGGGCATCCGAAAGCATAAAAAATACGCTTTGCCGAAAGATGAAAGTGATATTTGGGAATAAGGTCGCTCCGCCTCGTTTCCCGAATACCATAATAAAACCGAGCAAGAATATGGTATAATGTGAGAAAATCAAGCTAGAGAACTTTATTGTAAGGGAGTAAGAATGGAAAGAAATCTTGAATATATACAGCTGTTTATGGAATTTGAATCTGACGATATGCCTATGCTTTATTTTTATGAAGTCGATTTGAACGATAATCGCTATACTTTAAGAGCAATGGAAGTCTTTCCGAACAGGACAGTAAAGTGTTATCACGACTTTTATAAAGACGTGATAGAAGTGTGTTCCATTCCTGCATAAGGTGTGGAATAAATGCAAAATTTATGCTATAATTTTTGAGCTACATTTTTGCTGTGGCTGAAAAGAAAAGAATAGGAATAGATACTATGAGAATATATGACATTATCAAAAAAAAGCGGGATGCCAAGGAACTGAGCAAGGCTGAGATCAATTTTTTTATCGATGCCTTGGTAAAGGAAGAGATTGAGGACTACCAGGTTTCCGCGCTGCTTATGGCTATGTTTTTAAACGGCATGACCGACGAAGAGACGGTAAACCTGACAACGGCGATGATGCATTCCGGCGATGTGATGGATTTGAGTTCCATCGAGGGCATCAAGGTGGACAAACATTCCACCGGAGGCGTCGGAGACACGACCAGCCTGGTTCTCGCGCCCATTTTGGCTGCCTGCGGCGTGAAAGTTGCTAAAATGAGCGGTCGGGGTCTGGGACATACCGGAGGTACCATCGATAAATTGGAGTCGATTCCGGGATTCAACACTTCCTTGAGTGAAGAAAGCTTTCTCCGCATTGTAAATGAGGTGGGATATGCCATCGCGGGGCAAACCAAAAACCTGGCACCGGCGGACAAAAAACTCTATGCCCTCAGAGATGTAACCGCCACGGTCGATTCCTTCGCCCTGATTGCCTCATCCATTATGAGTAAAAAACTCGCTTCCGGAACGGATGCGATTATTTTGGATGTGAAGTGCGGAGACGGGGCGTTCATGAAAAAACCGGACGATGCGAAGACGCTGACAAAGATCATGATTGACATCGGAAGATCTATGGATAAAAAAATGGCGGCTCTGATTACGGATATGAGCCAGCCGCTCGGAAAGTACATCGGAAACTCCCTCGAGGTAATTGAGGCAATCGAGGTTCTAAAGGGAGGCGGTACCAAGGAACTGAAGGAGCTTTCCTTTGAGCTTGCCGCCAATCTTCTTGTCCTCGCGAACGAAGAAAAGGGTCTTCCTATCGAGGAAGCCCGCGCCAAGGTTCTTGAAGTCGTGCAAAGCGGCGGCGCCCTTCAGAAATTTAGGGAGATGATCAGAGAGCAGGGCGGAAACCCCGATGTCTGCGACGACTACAGTCTGTTTAAACAGCCCAAGTACCGCTTTGAAGTGAAAAGCAAAAGTACAGGCTATGTAGCGAAGATACTGTGCGAAGAAATCGGTATTATCTCGCTTTTGCTGGGCGCGGGAAGAAGCTCTTACACCGACCCGATCGATATGTCGGCCGGTCTCATCCTGAACAAAAAAGTAGGGGAGAGAGTTGAGGAGGGTGAGCTTCTGGCTACGCTGTTTACCGACAAGGAAGAAGTGATAGCCGAGTGTGTGGAGAAGCTCTATCAGTCACTTCAAATCACAACGGAAAAGACGGAGGCGCAAAGTCTGATTTTGGCAAGAATATCAGATTAAAAAGCACCAAAGTAAGAGAAAAAGGAAATTTTTTATGAAGACGAGAATTATAGAATCCAAAAGCCACAACCCTTGGTTTAACCTGGCGGTTGAGGAATTTTTGAAAGACGATTTGGAAGATGATGAGGTCTGCCTCTACCTTTGGCAGAACGCTCACACCATTGTAATGGGAAAACATCAAAACCCGTGGAGCGAAGTAAATGTGGAGCTCTTTGAAGCCGACCGCGGCACGCTGGCGAGAAGAACTACAGGAGGCGGCACGGTTTATCACGATTTGGGCAATATGAACTTCACCTTCGCGATGGACGATAAGTTCATGGATTTGGAAAGGCAACTCAAAGTCATCGTGCAAGCGCTTAAAAAGCTCGGGATTGACGCAGAATTTTCGGGAAGAAACGACATCCTAGCAGATGGCAGAAAGTTCTCCGGCAACGCCTTTTCGCGCGGAAAGGGAAGGTACATCCACCACGGGACCATCATGTTTGATGTGAACATGGATGCCCTCGGTAAATACCTGAATGTTTCAGAAAAGAAGTTGGAATCAAAGGCGATTAAGTCTGTGAAATCCAGAGTGATCAACCTCAAGGAGCTGAATCCGGATCTCACGGTGCCCCTTCTTTATCAAGGTCTGGCTGAAGCCTTTGAAGAAATCTACGCTCCTGCGAGCAAAAGATATGAAATCAGTGAAGAGAGCGCACCGGAAAAAGTCAAGGAACTGACCGCGTATTACGGCTCCTGGGATTGGCTCTACGGAAAGAGTCCAAACTTCGATTATACGATAGAAGAGCGCTTTGACTGGGGCGGCCTAACCATCAACTTCGTCTTGAAGGATGCCAAAATTGAGGAGAGCAAAATATACTCGGACGCGATGAGCACACTCTTCATCGATAAGCTGATTCCATGCTTCACCGGCGTGGCGTTTGAAAAGAGCGCATTGAAAGACGCTTTGCAAAAGCTTTCGGACGAGAATGAAGAGTTTAACACGATGATACAGGACATCATCAGTTGGTTCGACAGGATTCAACTGTAAGTGAAATACAGGGATAGAACAGAGGAGGAAATATGAACAACGCTGAAAAAACCATGGAAAAAATAGTCGCCCTTGCCAAAAACAGAGGCTTTATCTTCGCAGGTTCCGAGATCTACGGCGGACTCTCAAACACTTGGGACTACGGCCCTCTCGGCGTACAGTTGAAACGAAATATAAAGGACGCTTGGTGGAAGCGATTCGTCAAAGAGAGCAAGTACAATGTGGGGATGGATGCTGCGATTCTGATGAACCCGAATGTTTGGGTGGCCTCGGGGCACGTTGGCGGTTTCAGCGATCCTCTGATGGACTGTAAGAGCTGTAAGGCGAGATTCCGAGCGGACCATCTGATTGAGGGCTTCCTGGAGGAGAACAACAGGCACGAGGAAATCGAAGGCTGGGATGATGCGAAGATGAAGTCCTTCATCGATGAAGAAGGCATCACTTGCCCGGACTGTGGAAAGAGAGACTTTACCGACATTCGAAAGTTCAACCTGATGTTCAAGACCTTCCAGGGCGTGACCGAGGACTCTAAGTCGGAAATTTTCTTGAGACCGGAGACCGCACAGGGAATTTTTGTCAACTTCAAGCAGACCCAGCGCAGCACGCGCAAAAAGTTGCCGTTCGGAATTTGCCAAATCGGTAAATCATTCCGAAACGAGATTACGCCGGGCAACTTTATCTTCAGAACCAGGGAATTTGAGCAAATGGAGCTGGAATTCTTCTGCGAACCGGGCACCGAACTCGAATGGTTCCAATATTGGAAGGAATACTGTAAAAAGTGGCTTCTGGACCTCGGCATCAAGGAAGAAAACCTACAGCTCAGAGACCACAGCCAAGAGGAATTATCGCACTATTCAAACGCGACGACCGACTTTGAGTTCCTATACCCGTTCGGATGGGGAGAATTGTGGGGCGTGGCTTCCAGAACCGACTTTGATCTGAACGCCCATCAGGAACACAGTAAAAAGGACCTTACTTACCAGGATCCGCACACCAACGAAAAGTACATCCCGTATGTCATCGAGCCGTCACTCGGCGTGGAGCGATTGCTTCTTGCACTCTTGGTAGATGCCTACGATGAGGAGATTGTGAGCGAAGAGGGCAAGGAAGATGTGAGAATCGTGCTTCGACTGCACCCTGCCTTGGCGCCTTACCAAGTTGCCGTCTTCCCGCTCAGCAAAAAATTGTCGGAGCCGGCTTACCAACTATACGAAGATTTGCTGAAAGACTTCGACGTGGATTACGACGAGGCGGGTTCGATCGGAAAACGCTACCGAAGACACGATGAAATCGGCACTCCGTTCTGCGTCACCTTTGACTTCGACTCGCTCGAAGACAAGATGGTAACCGTGAGGAACAGAGATACCATGGAGCAGGAGAGAGTCTTGATTTCAGAGCTTCCTGAATTGATTAGAAAGGCATGTAGAATTGGATAAGTTTCACTATTTGGACAACGCGGCTACCACCAGGCTGTATCCTGACTTGATGGAAACCTTTCAAAAGTACTATTTAGAGGTCTTTGCAAACCCGTCTTCCCTTCATAAGGCGGGTTTGGAGGCGGAACGCGCTCTTACGAATTCCAGAAAATTGGTAGCCGGATTGATCGGGGCAAGGGAAGAGCAAATCATCTTTACTTCGGGTGCCAGCGAAGCGAACAACCTCGTCATCGCCAACGCCGCCTACAAGAGGGTCGAACCGATTATGATTACCACTAAAATCGAGCATTCCTCGGTAAAGAAAGCCCTCGACTTTTATGCGAACAGCCACATCCACTACCTTGCGAACGATGCCGACGGCCTGATTTGCGACCGCTTTGACGCGGTTGAAATCGAGAGCGCCAACCTGATCAGCATCATCATGGTCAACAATGAGATCGGGACCATACAAAATATCAAGGAGATCATCGCAAGGGTCAGAGCGCTCGGCTTTAAAGGGCTCTTCCACACCGATGCCACCCAGGCAGTCGGCAAGATTCCAATCGATGTCAAAGACCTCGATTGTGACTTTTTAACGGCATCTGCACACAAGTTCAAGGGGCCGAAGGGTGTCGGGTTTTTGTATTGCAAACATCCGGAGAAAATCAGGGCGATGATCTTGGGCGGCTCGCAGGAACACTGCAAGAGAGCCGGGACGGAGAACGTGGCCGGCATCTGCGTGATGGCCAAGGCGCTTTCAAAGGCCTGCAGCGACATGGAAGAGAATGCAAAAAGGGCGTCCGCGCTCAAGCAAAGAATCGCGGACTACGTAAAACAATCCTCTCACTTTGACTTGACCATAAACGAAGATGTGCCTCAGAGCCCTTATATTTTAAGTGTGCGTTCCGATTTGGCTCCTTCCGAGGTTCTGCTTCACGCCTTCGCGGAAAAGGGCATCTACCTCTCTTCGGGATCCGCCTGCAACAGCAACAACCCGTCAACTTCGAGCGTACTGGGCGCGATCGGAAAGGCTCCGGAGGCGAACACGGCGGTTCTGCGCATCAGCTTTGCGGCCGACAGCAAGGATGAGGATGTGGATGCCTTCCTCAAGGCGAGCGAGGAATTGGCCGACCGATTTCAGTCCGTAAAAAAATAAACAGCAAGTCAGGTTAAGAATAAGGTGAATTATGATAAAACTATTGGTCAGATATGGGGAGATATCTCTGAAAAAGAAGAACCAGGCGCGCTTTGTCGACGCTCTGTATACACAAATTGCAAAGGCGCTCAGTGAATTTCAGGATGTTAAAATCCACAAGTTTCACGGACGCTTCTTTGTCGATTGCAGAGCCGGAGACAAGGATGAGGTCTTCAAGCGATTGTCCAAGGTGTTCGGCCTGATTTCTTTTTCAGAGGTCATAGAGTCGGAGCTCGACATGGAACAGATTGCGGAGGCGGCAATCAAGGTCATGGATTCCATCTTGGAAAGCAGAGAATCGATCACCTTCAAAGTGGAGTCAAGAAGGTCAAACAAGGGCTTTGCGCTCAATTCCCCGCAGATTTCCGCAAAGGTCGGCGGAGACCTCCTAAAGCACTTCAACAGTCGGAAACCGGGAACGCTCAAGGTGGACGTCCACAATCCTGAGATTATCTTGGAGGTGGAGGTCAGGAACAGAGCCTATGTCTTCAGTTCCCACATCGAAGCCCAAGGCGGCATGCCTTACGGCACATCCGGAAGAGGCCTGGTCCTTCTTTCCGGCGGCATCGACAGCCCGGTAGCCCTCTATATGATGGCAAAGCGCGGCCTGTATGTGGAAGCCCTTCACTTTCACAGTCATCCCTACACGAGCCAAAGGGCGAGGGAGAAGGTGATTACCCTTGCCGAGAAGCTCTGTGACTACACCGGAGAGCTCAAGATGCACTTCATCAACATCGCCAAAATTCAAGAGGCGATCAACAAGCACTGTCCGTCTGAGGAGATGACTGTTTTATCCAGACGCTTTATGATGCGAATCGCAAGCATCATCGCGGAGAGAAATCATTTGGCTTGCCTGGTCACCGGGGAATCCCTGGCGCAGGTTGCCTCTCAGACCTTGGAGGGGATGATTGTCATTGAGGATGCGGCCAAGCTTCCGATTTTCAAACCCTTGATTGCCTTTGACAAACGGGATACGGTAAAACTTTCACAAGACATTGATTGTTTTAACACCTCCATTTTGCCGTTTGAAGACTGCTGCACCGTCTTTCTTCCGGAACGAGTTGTGACCAGGCCGAGACTCGACAAAATCAAAGAGTCGGAAGCTCTCATGGATGTGGAAGAACTGCTCGCGCTTGCCTTGGATTCCTACGAGACGATGACGGTGCAGCGAAAGCGCATGTCGGACATCGAAGGGGAAATCTGATTGCGCGTTTTTTGCTTGTTAATGCAGAGTTTGCATAGTATAATGAATCTGCGGACTTTATACTTGTTTGGAATGAAAAGGAGAGAGAAGTGGCTATTATTTTAAAAAATGAACTTGGAAACATAAAAATACGAAAAGATGTAGTTTCTCAAATTGCGGGTGCTTCTGCCATCGAATGTTACGGTCTCGTGGGAATGGTTTCCTTCGGGCATACGGGAGATATCGTTCGACTTTTAAAGAGGGATCAACTCTCAAAAGGGGTAAAGATAGAGGAGACAAGCGACGGAATCGTGATTACCTTGGGGGTCGTGATTCAATTCGCCACAAAAATTTCCGTCGTCGCCGAGAATATTATCAGTCAAGTGAAGTACAATGTGGAAAAGCAGGCGGGAGTAAAGGTGAGCAGAGTCAATATCAATATTGAAAGCGTGAGGGTACAAAACTGATTCGCTCATTTTTAAGTTGCTTTCATGAATTTGTATTTTTAAGGAGATAAAATTTGAAAACTGTAAAGATAGATGCAAGACTGTTGTTTAACATGTTTGCGCACAGCACAATAAAACTTGCCGAGAATAAAGAAAAAGTGGATGCCCTTAACGTGTTCCCTGTTCCGGACGGCGATACCGGTACAAATATGTCACTTACGATGAGTCAAGCTCTTGAGGAAATTTCCAAGCTGAACGACCCGGACTTGCCGACCCTCGTGAAAAGCATTTCCAAAGGATGCCTAATCGGCGCCAGAGGGAACTCGGGTGTCATCCTGTCTCAAATTTTCAGAGGTTTTGCAAACGCGTTGGCGGACAAGAACAGCATTTCGGTTAAAGAATTCGCCGACGCCCTGTTGATGAGCAGCGTCACTGCCTACAAGGCCGTATTAAAGCCTGTGGAAGGCACCATCCTGACCGTGATTCGAGAGGTCGCCGAGTCTGCAGAAAAAATTGCCAAAGAGACAAACGACTTCAATATTTTCTTTGAAAAAATCGTGGAAGCCGGCAAGATATCGCTGGAAAATACACCCAACTTATTGGAACCGTTAAAAGAGGCGGGCGTTGTGGATTCCGGAGGAATGGGACTTTTGGTCATTATCAGCGGATTTTATGAGGCTTTGCAAGGAGTCAACGTGGATTTATCAAACTTTGAATCAGGAAACAAGTTACCGAGCGAAATCCCGGTACAAAGTCACATCGACCCCGAAAACATCACCTTCACTTACTGTACCGAGTTTATCATTCAGGGAGATCGCGTAGAGGAATGTGATTTGAAACCCTTCATCTTGGATATCGGCGACAGTGTCGTGTATGTTCCGGACGGAGACATCCTCAAGGTACACGTGCATACCGACAAGCCGGGAGAGGTTTTGACCAAGGCCTTGGAATACGGGCACATCATCAAAACCAAGATTGAAAATATGAGGTTGCAGCACAGCGAGATCCTCGCAAGGTCCGAGGGGGCTTCACCGGCGCCGAAGGAAAGCAAGAAGAATGCCTTCCTGGCAGTATGCTCCGGAGTCGGCATTTCGGATATCCTGAGCTCTATGGGCATAGACGCCTTGATTGAGGGTGGACAGACGATGAATCCTTCGACCAATGACTTCCTGGAAGCAATCGAGACCATCAACGCGGAAAACATCTTTATTTTCCCGAACAACTCGAACATTATTTTGGCCGCAAATCAAGCCGCGGAGCTTTCGGACAAACATATTTTGGTAGTTCCTACCAAGACCGTTCCGCAGTGTATTACCGCGATGTTTTCGTACGATGAAGAGGCGGAGGCCGAAGAGAATCTCCAAACCTTCCGGGAGGAGATTCAAAAAGTAAAAACCCTACAGATTACGCACGCGGTCAGAGACACACAGATTGGCAGTCTGGAAATCAAAGAGGGCGATTACCTGGGTATCGCCGATGGAGAGATCATCTACAGCGATACAGGAATTGGGGAGACGATTTTGGAATCCTTGCAAAAGATTGTCGATGAGGATGCCGAGCTGATTTCCATTTATGTAGGCCAAGACATCCAAGAGGACGATGCGGAAGCTATTTTAGAAAAAATAGAAGAAGCCTTTGATCAGTGTGATGTAGAGATGAGAAGGGGAGAACAACCGGTATATTACTACATCATTTCTGTAGAATAAGATATGTTACAGCAATCGATAAAAATACTAAAGGGTATAGGTGGCAAAAAAGCTGAATTTTTTGCAAATCTTGGAGTCCACACGCTCCAAGATTTGTTGCATCTGTACCCTTTGCGTTATGAAGATTTAAGACGGCCGACGCCGATTTCGGAACTCCGAAACGACGAGAGTGCAGTCTTCCTGGCCAGGGTCGATGGCTTTGAGCAAAGCGTTTCTTCCGGCGGAAAAAAGATGATACGTGCCAAACTGGCCTATGACGGTTCAAGCGTGCAAGCCCTCTTTGTTCACATGCCCTACCTGCAAAACCTCCTGAAAAAAGGAGAGATTTACTGGTTTTACGGAAAAGTAAGCGTAAACGGAAGCTTCAGAACCCTCTTTCACCCCGAATTCTACGCCTATTCGGAGTATCCGAACGGACTCGGCATTAAGCCGGTCTATCCGCTGAGCCGGGACCTGAAACAAAAGGATGTCAGAAATGCGGTGGAATCCTGTAAAAACCTGTTTCAGATGATTGCCGATCCGATTCCGGATGAGGTTCTGTCTCAATTTTCCATGATCAGCAAGGCCGAAGCCCTGTCTTTCGTACACTTTCCGGAAACTTTGGAAGAGATTGAAAAGGGCAGGTTCAGACTGAAATTTGAGGAGCTCTACCTGCAGCAAAAAAAAGTGTTTGAGGCCCGATTGGAACGTCAGCTCGAGAAGCGAAAACACTATTACAAGCCGCTTAGCGAGGAGGAACTCTTTTCTCTATTCGAGTTCGAACTCACTCCCTCCCAAAAATCCACCCTTCAGGAAGTAAAAAGAGACCTGGACGACTCGCTTTTGATGAGGCGTCTGGTCTTTGGCGATGTCGGTTCCGGAAAAACGGTGATTGCCATTGCAAGCTGTTATCTGGCCGTCAAGTCCGGTTTTCAGGCCTGTGTCATGGCGCCAACGGAAGTTTTGGCAAAGCAGCACTTTTTGGAATTTACGCAACGCTTGGGCGAGGCTTGCCGAATCGCTCTTTTTGTCTCTTCGGAGAAAAACAAAGAAGGCTTGGCAAAAGAACTTCGGGAGGGCAAAATCGATATCGCAATCGGCACCCATGCCCTGATTGAAGAAAAAATCGAGTTTAAAAACCTGGCGCTGGTCGTAACCGACGAGCAACACCGCTTCGGCGTGAGGCAGCGAAATCACCTGAAAGAAAAGGCGAAGAACGGGGCCGACGTTTTGTCTATGAGCGCGACGCCGATTCCCAGAACCCTTTCCATGGTCTATTACGGGGATATTGACATCTCCTACCTCACCGATATGCCGAAGGGCAGAAAAAAGGTCATCACCAAGTTCGTCGATGGAAATGACCAAAAAAGGAAGCTCTTAAAGTTTATCTATGACAGAGTTAAGAGTGGGGAACAGGCTTATTTTCTCGCGCCAAGAATCGATGATGACGAAGAAAAGACAAAGAGTTCGGTAGAAAAGATGTACCGCTATTTCAAGGGTATCTACAAGGACCTCTCGATCGGCGCCCTGCATGGGAAAATGAAGGCGGAAGAGAAAAACGCGGTCATGCAGGACTTTAAAGACGGCAAGGTGCAGATTCTGATTTCCACCACCGTGATTGAAGTCGGCGTAAACGTGCCGAATGCGACGATTATGTTGATCAGCAATATGGAATATTTTGGTCTCTCTCAGCTCCACCAGCTCAGAGGCAGGGTAGGAAGGTCGGACAAGCAGTCTTATTGTTTTTTGACGACGAGCAAGCCGTCGGATTTCGTCACTATGAGGGTCAAGGCAATGGAGACCTGCGACAACGGATTTGATATTGCCGAGATGGATTTGAAACTGAGAGGCCCCGGCGAAATGTTAGGAAGCAGACAACACGGCTTTGAACGCTTCCGACTCGTCGATTACAGCAAGGACCAAGACTTGATTCATAGCATCCGAAGTATTTTTTCATCAAAAAAATAAGTATTCCTTTCAGCGGCTAATAAAAAGCCCCTCGTTGCCGATATTCTTCTCAGCGAGTATGAAAGAAATAGAAAGTAATACTTAGTGCAAAAGAGCATGTGGCCACACATGCTCTTTTGCTTTTTCTTTTTATCCGTTTGTGCTATAATCGTCTTGGATCGGGAAAGGAGAAAAGATTGGCCGCTAAAACTGTTGTCATTTCAGGTGCCGCGAGAGGAATCGGCAGGGCCTGCGCCGTCAGGTTTGCAAAGGAGGGATACAACCTCTCTCTTTGCACAAAAAACAATATCCCTCTACTGGAAGAACTGAGCCGGGAAGTTCAAAAATACGGCGCGCAGGTTTTGATCAAAGCCTGCGATGTATCCAAGTCCGGTGAAGTGGAAGATTGGATTCAAGATACGCTCAGATGCTTCGGCAGCATAGATGTATTGGTCAGCAATGCCGGACTTTCACTCTATTCTCTGCTCGTTCACACGAGTGAAGAGGACTACGACACCCTGATGAACACCAACCTGAAAGGGGCTTTTTTATTGTCCAAATCCGTGTATGACAGTATGGTCTCTCAAAAGTCCGGTTCCATCATCTTCGTATCTTCCGTTTGGGGAAAGTACGGCGCCTCCTTTGAATCGGTCTACGCCGCTTCCAAAGCGGGATTGATGGCCCTGTCCAAGTCCCTCGCAAAAGAACTGGCCCCCTCCAAGATCCGGGTCAACACCGTTCTGGCCGGAGCGGTGGAAACCGACATGCTGAAGCCGCTGAGCGAAGCGGAAAAAAGAGCGCTGTCGGAAGAAATTGGCCTCCAAAGAATCGGAACGGCCGAAGAAGTAGCGGACGCAGTCTACTTTTTGTCATCGGAGCGGGCCTCTTATATCACCGGTGCCGAGTTGAACGTGGACGGCGGATTTTATTAAGCGACGGGCAAATGGTTTCAATCTTGTACCCTTTACTAGACATGGATAATGAGGTATAATAACTTTGTTAATTTTTTAGAAGGAAGTAAGTCGATGAACTATTTTTTGGCCTCACAATCACCGAGGAGAAGAGAACTTTTAAAATACCTCTTGGATGACTTTGTATCTTACAGCTCGGATATATCGGAGACACTCTCGAACGGCGGAGAACAGGATATCGAGGCCCAACTGATGTCCCTGGCCTTTCAGAAGGCCTTTGCTCTGGAGCAAAGACTCCGAACGGAGTCAAAAATAGAGAAGGGAGACCTTGTCATCGGCTCGGATACCATCGTCCTGACCGATCGCATCATGGAGAAGCCGAAGGATGAGGAGGATGCCTTTGCGATGCTCACCGCTCTGAGCGGAAGGGAGCACACGGTGCTGACCTCGATTGCCGTCATCAAGAGCGGCTGTGACCAAAGCATCGTAGATATATCAAGAACCAAGGTGTATTTCAGGAACTTATCGCCACAGGAGATTCGAGACTACATCGCGAGCGGCGAACCGATGGACAAGGCCGGAAGCTACGGCATCCAAGGCAAGGGTGCGAAGCTGATTCATCGCATAGAAGGTGATTTTTACGCAGTCATGGGACTCCCGATCTCCCTCTTGTATGAAATCTTGAAACGATTGGACGCGGAAACGGGATCCGAAGGAGGATCGGAGCGTGAATAAATCCGGAAAAATAGAGGGCTATCTTACCGAAGAAATGCCGATTGAGCGCCTCGTAACGAACGGTCCCCAGAGTCTCTCCACCACAGAACTGCTCTCGATTGTCCTGGGCATCGGCACAAAGGGCATCAACGTAGTGGAGCTGAGCAGGGAGATTTTAAGCGCGAGCGGGGGCCTCAAGGAACTGAGCAAACAGAAATTTGAACAACTGATGCAAGTCAAAGGGGTCGGAAGAAGCAAGGCTGCCAAATTGCTTGCGACCTTTGAACTTGCGAGACGCCTGGATGAGATTACGCTGAAGGACAGGCCGATGGGAAACAGTCCGGACGCGATTTACGAGTACGCAAAGTACAAACTCAGATTCAAAGACCGAGAGCATTTTCTGGTCCTGCTGCTGAACACCAAGCACGAAATTATCTCGCATGATTTGGTTTCCATCGGCACCGGCGACAGAACCTTTGCGGAACCCAAGGAGGTCTTTAAGTTGGCTCTACAAGTCGGCGCCTATGCGATTTGTGTTTGCCACAATCATCCGAGCGGCCACGTGAATCCGTCAAAGGCGGACCTTCACCTGACCGCGAGATTGGTCGAATCGGGCAATTTGCTCGGCATCCCGGTGCTCGACCACTTAATCATTGGAGAAAACGACTATTATAGTTTAAAAGCGAATGGAGATATGTGAAAGGAGAACGTAAATGGCGTTCATGAATTTGTTTTCAACGTATTTGGGGATAGACCTGGGTACCGCGAACACCCTCGTACATGTAAGGGGAAAGGGAATCGTATTGAGAGAGCCGTCTGTCGTTGCGATCGATGAGAATACCAAGGCGGTTTTGGCTGTCGGAGAAGAAGCGAAGCGCATGATCGGGAGAACTCCGGGCAACATCAAGGCGATCCGACCGTTGAGAGACGGTGTCATCGCCGACTTTGACGTGACACAAAAAATGCTGAGATACTTCATCAGCAAGGCGATTCCCGGCAAGTCTTTTTTCAGCAGCCCTAAAGTGGTGGTCGGTGTCCCTTCAGGGGTAACGGAAGTGGAAAAAAGAGCGGTAGTAGAGGCCGCAATCAGCGCAGGGGCAAAGGAAGCCCTCCTTTTGGAAGAACCTATGGCAGCGGCAATCGGCGCCAACCTTCCGGTTTCCGACCCTACCGGTTCTATGGTCGTCGACATCGGCGGCGGAACGACCGAAATTGCGGTCATTTCACTGGGCGGCATCGTGACCAGTAAATCGATTCGAGTCGGCGGCGATGAACTCGATGAAGCAATTATGAGCTATATCAAAAAAGAATACAATCTGATGATCGGTGAACGAACAGCGGAGAGCATTAAAATGACCATCGGGTCTGCTTTCAGAAGCGATGAAATCGTATGCATGGAAGTGACCGGAAGGAACTTGGTGACGGGCCTTCCAAAAACTCTGAAAGTCTGCTCGGACGAGATTTTGGGAGCGATGAGCGAGCCGATCTATCAAATTCTGGAAGGAGTAAAGGCAACTCTGGAGCAAACCCAACCGGAGCTTTCTGCAGACATCATGTTGCAAGGTATCGTTCTGACCGGTGGGGGCGCTCTTCTCGACGGCTTGGACAAGCTGATTGAATCGGAGACCAAGATTCCGATCTATATCGCGGAAAATGCTCTGGACTGCGTAGCCGAGGGTACCGCAAGATCGATTGAAGACTACGACATCCTCAAAAACGTGTTTCTCAGCACCGACTGATAAGAAGTAGCGAGTGGTAAAAAGATGAACAAAGAGACTCCAAAACTAAAGTCTTGGATGCTAATCATTATATTGGTTCTTACTTTGCTTGTCATCAGCATAACGGCAGGCGGAAGGGAAGGGATCAGCTTTGTGGAAAACACCTTGGGAAACCTCTTCGGCCCCGTGCAGAAGAGCCTGACCTCGATGTCCTATTTCTTTTCGGAAAAGACCTACCCGATCCGCCACATGTTTAAGTTGTCGGAAGAAAACGCCAGGCTCAAAGAAGAACTTTTGGAGACGCGTAAAGAACTGATTGCCCAGACCATGCTGAAGGAAGAGCTGCAGGATCTGAAGACGCTTCGAAAGGCCAACAACTACACCAGACGTTACTCTTACGACAACGGAATCGTCGCGGAAATCGTCTCGAGAGACCCGGGCAACTTTTACAGCATGTTCGTCGTGAACGCGGGCACCTCCAAGGGAATCATTAAAAATTCCATGGTCTTTGACGCCAACGGCCTGATCGGTCAAGTGTACGAGTGCGGGGAAGACTGGTCAAAAGTGTTAACCATCACCGACAGCAAGGGCGGCGTGAGCTTTCGAGTGCTCGATTCCGAAAAGGACTACAACGGCGTCGTTTATGGAACCGGGGAAAGTGAGCTGGAGGGGTTTCTCTATGACTTCGAGTCCAAAATTGCAGTCGGCGACAAAATCATAACGAGCGGGGTCGGGGTTTACCCACGAGGGGTCGTAATCGGCGAGGTATCGGAAGTCAAGGATCTGAATGCCAGCCTGCTGCCCGAAATCAAGGTAAAACCCTATGTCAACTTTAAGCGAATCAATCGGGTTTTGATCATCCCGCCTTACAACGAGTATGAGGAAGGACCTGAAAGCAATGAAGGATAGATACCTGATTCTAATTTCCATCGTTCTGGTCATCCTCCAAACGACGGCCCTCCCGTTCTTAAGAATCGCAGGAGTGGCATTTAGTTTACCCTTGATTTTTCTGATTTCGGGAACCGTCGTCTTTGGACACTGGAAGGGCTTGAGAATTGCGATTTACCTGGGCGTCTGTCTGGACATCCTGATTGGAAGAGGACTCGGCGTCTACGTCTTTTTGTACCTCAGCATTTCCTATATCATCAGCTCCTTTGAAGAAAAAATCTTTAAGGACAATTTTGTGACACCGATTATTCTGTTTGTATTCGCCGCGTTCTTCGAAACACTTTACTTCTTGATTTATCAATATATGTCGACCGGTTACGCAATCGGATTTCGGGCCTTTCTGGTCAACTTTGTCGTCTACTCGCTTTATAACGGAATCCCGGGCATCCCGGTCTATTCGTATTTTATGAAAAAGTATATGGGATACAGTATGAGGTAGGAGAAAGCAAATGATAAAAAAACTAAAAGACAGAAGGACGATAGTTTGGATTTTCTTTTCCCTCTTATTCCTGCTCCTCTCGTTCAGACTGGTGCAAATCACCATTGTAAAAGGGGAGGAATACGCCCAAAGAGCCTTGGATTTCAGGTTAAAAAAGCATACGAGCATCGCGAGACGCGGTGAAATCTTTGACAGAAACGGCGTTCTTCTGGCCGGAAACGGCACCACCCTCTACATCGAGTACCTCTACAACTACATGGAGGACAAGGACTTTGAAACGATGTGCGTCAAACTCTTTGAACTCCTCGAGTCGCAAGGGGAAGAGCACATTCAGCTTCCCATCCTCATGCAGGGAGAGGACTTTGTGTATCAGAGTGACATTGAGAAGGACAAATGGATTGACAAGATGCAGTTCTCAAGGTACTCTTCGGCCTACGAAGTCTTTGACCAAATCTCAATACGAGAGGGAATCGACACCGAGCTGAACCCGTACACAAGGCAGAGGCTCCTCATTTCCAAAGGTCTCTACCTTCCGATTGACATCTTCGATGATAAGAACGGGACGACCCGGATGCACTTTGTACAGGAGAAGCAAAAAGAGCTCTTCCTCGACTCCTACGATTTAAAACCCGATACCCCGGCAAAAGAGGCGTTTCAAAAGTTGAGAGAGTATTACAAGGTTTCCGAGACTTTGAGCGATAAGGAGGCATCCTTTGTCTTGACGATGAGGCACCACATCAGAAACCTCGGAAGCTTCAAATATGAACCGCTCGCGATAGCGCCTAAAATTTCGAAGGAGACTTCGATTTTAATCAGCGAACACAAGATCGATTTCCCGAATGTGAGCGTCGGAATCAAACCCTACCGCTACTACCCTTTAAAGAACACCTGTTCTCACGTATTGGGCTACATGGGGCCCATTTCCACGAACGAGGAGCTCGAAAAGTACAACGACAAGACCGGCTACGGCCTGAACGATTACATCGGCAAGATCGGGATAGAATCTTCGTATGAGCACGTGCTGCACGGAACCAAAGGCGTGAAGTGGTTTGACGTCAACTCTTCCGGAGAGGTCGTCGGCGAACTGGATGACAAGTACGATGAAAAATTTAAAAACAGCGAACCGATTTCCGGTTCGGACATCACGCTGACCATAGATGCGGCCTTTCAACAGAAGGTGGAGGCGGCAGTCAGGAAAAATCTGGAAGCCCTGCAGAGCGGCGGTTATTACGAATCCAGATTCGGGAATTACAAGTTTCCGAGGCACAAATATGCGAGGACCGCGGCAGTCGTTTGCGTGGACGTGGAGAGTTCGGAAATTTTGGCCATGGTCTCCTATCCCGACTACGATGTGAACCTGTTTACCGACGGAATCAGCATCGATGACTGGCTCACCCTGCAAGGAAACAACAAGAACGACCCGATCGGTCCGAAGCCGATGTACAACCTGGCTACCATGGCCGCGGTGCAGCCCGGGTCGACCTTTAAGATGGTCACTTCTTTTGCCGCCCTGCGCGAGGGAATCGACCCGTATCGCAGTTTGGCTACCAAAGGGGTGATTACCATGCCGGACGGAAGCATGTTCGGTTGCTGGATATGGAACCTCTACCGCGGATCTCACACCAGTCAAAATATGATTGAGGCGATTGCCAACTCTTGTAACTACTATTTTTACAGCGTCGGATCCGGCTACGATTATGGTGCCGACAGGCCGCTCGGAATCGATATGAACGCGGAAAAAATCATCGAGGCCGCCAAAACCTTCGGCTTGTCCGAACCTTCGGGCGTGGAACTCGGGGAAATTGTCGCAGATATCGGCAATCCGGAATCCAAGAAAGAATTTTTGATCCGGGCGATGAAAAATCAAATTTTCTCGATGGCAGAGGAGCATTTTCCGCCACAAATACGGGATGACAGAGTCGTCCTGGAAGCGAAGGTGAAAGAGCTGATCGAGTTCTGCTTGGCCGAGCCGGATGCGTCCAGACAGAAGGTATTGAAGTACTTGGAAGAACACTTTGAAATTACCGACTACGATAAATTGAACAAGGTGACCGACGTCGTAAAATACGACTACATGAGGCAAATGGACAGCTTTGACAGTGACGTGTTCAACATCGCCATCGGCCAAGGAAGCAACCGCTATACGCCGGTGCAGATGGCAAGGTATGTCACGACGATCGCCAACGGAGGCTACTTACAAAAACTGACCCTGATCAAATCGATAGACGGAAAACCGACCCGAAGGGAACCCTATGTGGACATCGATCCGGACGGTTACATCAAGTATCTGCAGGAGGGAATGCACGCGGCCGCCGTCACCAAGTCCTCTCAAAACTACTTCGGTGACTTTCCGGTGCAGATTGCCTTAAAAACGGGAACCGCTCAAAGAGAAGGGAAACTCTCGACGATGGACGAGGTCACCTACCTCAAAACGTACGCGAGCAGTATCACCGCCACCCCTTTTGAAGAGCTGGAGAAAAAGGCCGACGAGATTCTGAAAGAACGCTCGATTGAAATCGGCACCCTGTATAGCAGGATAGAGGCCGAAAAGGACGAGGAAAAAGTGCGGGAACTGAAGCAGGAGCTCGCCGCTTACAACATTGACAACTACCTGGATAAGGGAAATGCGCTCAGAGCCGCCATCAAGGAATTGAGCGACAAACGAATCAGCGATGAGAAGATAGATCGGTTCAAAGACAACTATGACGAATTTTCAGCCGTGGTTGCCTACGCGCCTTACGATAAACCGAAGATTGCCGTGGTCATCATGATTCCTCAGGGGGGAAGCGGAGTATATTGTTTTCCGTTGCTGAAAGAAATTCTAGGAGAATATTTGGGACTGTGATACAATATAGATTATGATGGTGACAGAAAGGAAAAAGATGAGTAAAATACTTACTTTAAAGGGTAGGAAGGAAGGCGTCATTTTTTGCGTGTCCGAAGGTCACAGCTTCGCTGACTTTTTTGAAAGCTTTCAAAAACTCATAGGTTCAAAGAATTCTTTTTTTGAAGGCGGGAAGATCGTCGGCATTGAAGGGGTGACACTTTCCGAGGAAGAAAAGGAACAGTTCAGAAGCTTCGTGGCGCAGCAAGAGAGCATTGAGCTCGTCTCGTTCGACTATAGCCCGGAGAAGCCCGGTAAGGAACAAGCGGAAAGCACTGCTCCCGCAAGAGAGGTGTCGGACCTTGTGAATGTGTCCTTGCAAGGCAAGATGGGAAGTTTGGAAAAAGTGCTGTTGGAAGAAGAGGGTTTTATGTCAGATTCATTATTTTTTAGAGGAACCGTCAGATCCGGCGTTAGACTGGAATCTGAAAAAAACATCGTAGTAATAGGAGACGTGAATCCCGGAGCGGAGCTCATTGCGAAGAGTAACATCATCGTATTGGGAAGGCTGAAAGGCTTTGCTCACGCGGGTTCCGACGGATCGAAGGATAAAATTATCGCGGCTTGGAAACTCCAACCAACGCAAATACGAATCGCCGACTATATTACGATGCCTCCGGAAGGGGAGATGGAAGACATCGACTATCCCGAAATGGCCCTCATCGAGGACGACAGAGTCATCATAAAATCGTACCAGTAAGATTCGCTTAGCAACTGCGTTTTCACGCAAGTTTACAGGATATCGTCAAGTTTAACTTACAAAAGTAGAAAGGACTTTTGCTATGGGTGAAGTAATCGTAATTACATCAGGAAAGGGCGGGGTCGGAAAAACCACCACCAGCTCCAATATTGGAATGGGACTTGCCAACTTGGGACACAAGGTTTGTGTTGTCGATGCGGACATCGGCTTGAGAAACCTGGATGTCGTGATGGGTCTTGAAAATCGAATCGTCTACGATATCGTCGATGTGGTCAAGGGCAACTGCAAATTAAAGCAGGCTTTGATCAAAGATAAGCGTAACCAGGACCTCTACCTCCTGCCGGCTGCACAGACCAAGGACAAGAATGCCCTCAATGAAGAAGAGATGATAGCGCTCTGCGATACCCTCAGAAAAGATTTCGACTACGTTGTAATCGATTGCCCGGCGGGGATCGAGCAGGGATTTAAGAACGCGATTGCAGGTGCGGACCGCGCCATCGTCGTTATCACGCCTGAAGTTTCTGCGGTAAGAGACGCCGACAGAATCATCGGCCTGCTGGAAGCGAGTGAAATTCACGAACCGAAGCTCATCATCAACAGAATTCGCCAGGAGATGGTAGATACCGGAGACATGCTCTCAATCGAAGACGTCAAGTCCATCTTGGCCATTGATTTAATCGGTATCGTTCCGAACGACGAGGCGATTATCATCTCAACCAACGTCGGAAGCCCGGCGGTCATGGAGAACAACTCGCTCGCAGGACAGGCCTTCCGAAACATCTGTCTCAGAATCACCGGTCAAGAGATTCCTTTCCTCGATTTAAGTAAGGGAAATACCTTCTTTAACAAACTGAAGAAGTTATTCAAATAAAGGAGGGAACTGCTAATGTTTGACTTTTTAAAATTTTTGAGGGGGAACGAGACGAAGAGCAAAGACGTCGCCAAAGAACGATTAAAACTGGTTCTCGTACACGATCGAACCAACTGCTCTCCCGAATTTTTGGAACTGATTAAAACCGAGATTATCCAGGTCATCCAAAGACACTTGGAGATCGATGAAGAAGAGTTGGATATCCAGATTACCAGCACGATGGACGGAGAATCCGGTAAGCCGACTCTGGTTGCGAACATCCCAATCAAAGAATTGAGAAGAAAAAATCAGAAATAACAAGGATACCGTTTGGAAAGAATTCGCTCATGAGACTTATTTTAAAACACTTTGATATGCGTTTAATCGCCATTGTACTAAGCCTGTCAGTCCTCGGTCTCGTCATGCTTTCCAGCATCACGGGAGCAAACGTTTACGGCGCAGGCACGGAGCTGAAAATTCAAATGCTCAGCCTCTTCTTGGGCCTGGTCTTTTTGTCCGTGTTTCTCCTGATTGACTACAGGATTCTGCAGCGGTTTTATATATTGATTTATGTGTTTTCCATCCTCTTACTCTTGTTGGTATATATCCCGGGCCTGGGCGTGGTGCGAAACAGCGCGAGGAGCTGGATTGATTTGGGAGCGCTCGACTTTCAAACGTCCGAACTCTCCAAAATCGGTTTCATCGTGTTTTTTTCCGCCTACTTCGACCGGGTCAGAGAAAAAATAAACTCCGTATTCTACATCTTATTGACCCTCGCACTGGCATCCCCGTTTTTCATCCTGCTCTTTAAACAGCCGGACTTCGGAACAATGATGGTCTTCTTCATCATCTTTTCCGGAATGGTCTTTGTCAGCAACATCAACATCAAGATCATCATCGGGGTGCTGATTGTGGGCCTCCTTTCACTCCCGTTAATCTACGCATCTCTTGGA
The DNA here is from genome assembly GCA_030529225.1 of Bacillota bacterium. GTDB lineage: Bacteria > Bacillota > Clostridia > Peptostreptococcales > Acidaminobacteraceae > JAUMXH01. Next base: position 153,242 of record JAUMXH010000001.1, read on the forward strand.
GACTACCAAAAGGCGAGGTTGACCTCTTTTATGAATCAGGACGGAATCATCACCGAAGACAACTGGCAGGTGGAGATGTCTAAGATTACAATGGGTTCCGGAGGCGCAAAGGGGAACGGATTATATCAGGGTGGATTCAGTAAGAACAACTATTTGCCGGTCAAAACCTCGGACTTTATCTACCCGGTTTTGGTCGAGGAGCTCGGCTTTGTAGGAGGAATGGCGGTCATCCTCCTCTACTTCCTGATGATCAGTCGATGCTTGGCCATTTCCTTTTCAGCTAAGGACAAGTTCGGCTCCTACATCGCGATGGGGGTTCTCTTCATGTTTGTCTCGCAAATCTTTGAGAACATCGCCATGACCATGGGCTTGATGCCCGTAACCGGGATCACTCTGCCGTTCCTGAGCTATGGCGGATCCTCTATGTTGATCAATATGATTGCCGTCAGTCTACTGATGAACATTTACTTCAGGCGCTTAAAAAAGGGAGCCTATTAAACAGCGAAACAGTACGTGACAGAAACAAAAAATACAAAACAGCAACAGACAGTTCTACGATGTAAGAATCGGATACGAACACCATGGAGGTTAGAATGGGAGCATTTTATTTGGAAGCGCGCAGTAAAATGTGTGGAGAAATAAGAAAAGAAGACATCGGAAAGACCTATATCCTGAAAGGGTGGGTCGCAAAGAGAAGGAATTTAGGGTCTCTCAGCTTTATTGACCTTAGAGATAAGACCGGAATCGTGCAGCTCGTCGTCGATGAGGACGCTTCGGAAGCGTTGAAAAACAAGGCCAAGGACCTGGGTTCCGAGTACGTCATCTGCGCAAAGGGAACCATTCGAGAGCGCTCTTCGATCAATCCGGACATCCCGACCGGAACGGTGGAGCTCCTGCTGGAAGATTTGCACGTTTATTCTGCAGCCTTGACTCCTCCCATCCACATCAGCGATGACGATACAGCCAGCGAACAAACCCGACTGCAGTACCGTTACCTTGACCTGAGAAAGCCGTTCATGCAGAAAAATTTAAAGCTTCGCTCGGACTTGGTATGGTCGATTCGCGCGTATCTGAATGAGCACGGATTCACCGATGTTGAGACCCCTATGCTCGCAAAATCAACGCCGGAAGGGGCGAGGGACTACCTGGTTCCTTCCCGATTGCACGACAAGGCCTTTTACGCCCTTCCTCAAAGCCCGCAGCTCTTCAAGCAACTTTTGATGATCTCTTCACTGGATCGCTATTACCAAGTGGCAAAGTGCTTCCGCGATGAGGATTTGAGGGCCGACAGACAGCCTGAATTCACCCAGATCGACATGGAAATGTCCTTTGTCGGCAAGGACGAGGTGATGCACCTGGCTGAGAACATGATTAAAAGGGCCTTCAAGGAAGTCATCAACTATGAGCTTCCGAACGAAATTCCGAGGATGTCCTACGCCGAAGCAATGCGGGATTACGGAAGCGACAAACCGGACAGAAGGTTCGGCATGTTGTTGAAGGATCTCAGCGATGTCCTGTCTGAAACAGGCTTCAATGTCTTTGACGGCTGTGTAAAAGACGGCGGCGTCATCAAGGGAATCGCGGTCGAAAACGGCGTGGAGCAAATCAGTAAAAAATATATTAAGAACCTCGAAAAAACAGCTAAAAAATATGGTGCAAAGGGAATGGTCTGGGTAAATTACAAAGAGGACGGCATCGAATCGTCTGTCGACAAATTTGTCAGTGCCGAGCTCCTCAAGCAAGCCTGCGAACAGGCGGGGGCAAAACCCGGCGATATGCTATTACTGGTTGCGGATAAGAGGCAGGTAGTCAACAGCGCATTGGGCGGCCTGCGACTCGAGATTGCGACCAAGTTCGATCTCATCGACCGAAGCGTCTACGATGTCCTTTGGATCGTCGACTTTCCGATGTTTGAGTACGACGAAGAGACCGATCGCTACTACGCGATGCACCACCCGTTCACGATGCCGAATCCGGAGGACATCGACCTGATCGGCAAGGAGAACGGAAAGGTTAGGGCGGAAGCCTATGACTTTGTCTGCAACGGTTATGAGATGGGCGGAGGAAGTATCAGAATCCACAGCGAAGAGATTCAGAAAAAAGTCTTCAATGCTCTCGGTTTCACCGATGAAGACATCGCCGGCAGATTCGGATTCTTTGTCGACGCGCTCAAGTACGGAACCCCGCCACATGGCGGAATCGCCTTCGGTTTGGACCGCTTCGTGATGCTTCTGGCAAACACCGATAACATCAAAGATGTCATTGCCTTTCCGAAGAACCAGAGCGCAGTCTGTCCGATGTCTCAAGCGCCGGACCTCGTAGATCCGTCTCAGTTGGAAGAACTCGGAATCACCTGTGTGGAGCCGTCTGTTTAAAGAAGTTTTTAAGGAGTAAAGAATGAAATATAGGGCAAAGGTTTTAGAAGTACACCCGAACTACGCCGTAGTCAGCTACTTTTACAAAGAATTTTCGGGCGGAAGTTGAGGTATCGGCTCGACCCTCGGCGAGGGATTGGAAACCTTAACAAAATGTGATAACAGCGTGAGGGCAAAGGAAGGAGATCAGGTCGTCATAGAAGTGCACGACCCGTCCAAGGAGATAAACCCGATATCCTACCTTTTGCCGTTGGCGGTTTTGATTCTGTCGTTCGCCGCGCTGTATACCTTCTTTGGGGATCGGTACACGATTGCAATCGGGCTCGGATCAGCCTTTTTGGCGCTGCTGACAAAATTGACGGCGGACAGGGTGCTAAAGGGGCAAAAGAAGGATCTTCCCGAGCCGGAAGAATTCCACAAGAATAAAATCCTCAGAATCCTGGACCATTTGAACGACTAAATCGACAACATAAAAATCCGTAACAGCCCTTCCTGTTCTCTTTTTCCGAATGCAGGATCCAAGCTGCTTCACAGAAAAAAAATTGGGTATAGGGTAAGAAATTGCTTAGAACAAGCAAGAAGGAATCCACAGGAAGGGAGAAAACAATGCAATACAAAGGAACAGTGATAAAACTGAAAAAAGACAGAGCGATTGTCAGTTGCATGGTGGAAAAACCGACAGGCATCTGTTGAGGCGGAGGCAGCACGGGCGGTGTCCGTGAGAGAAAATTCGATTGCAGAAACGAAGTGCAGGCGAAGCTCGATGACGATGTCATCATCGAGGTTCCGGAGGCTCTGGAAGGGATGAATGCCCTGATTTTCTTTATGCCGATCATATTGACCATGGTCGCGTTTATGACAGCCAGACTCGTCCTGCATCCTCGTTGGAATTTGTATATTTTGGCAGGAAGCATCCTCCTATTCTTCGTCTTTAAATTCCTGTCGGACAAACTCATTATGGCGAGAACAAAGAACAGTTTTTTTGAAAGTAAGATAGTTAGAATTTTAAAATAATACCGGAATCGGAGTGAAGAGGCGACTCGTATAGGATGGAGGGAAAAGATGGAATTGAAACACCTGAAGGCGTTTGATAAAGAGATTTATCAGGCCGTAACGGACGAATTGGAACGACAACAGGACGGATTGGAGCTGATTGCTTCCGAGAACTTTGTATCTAAGGCCGTATTGGAAACTATGGGCACGGTGTTTACGAACAAGTACGCGGAAGGCTATCCCGGCAAGCGCTACTACGGCGGTTGTAAAATTACCGACATTGCCGAAAATTTGGCCATCGAGCGTCTGAAGCAGATCTATGGGGCAGACCACGCCAACGTGCAGCCGCACGCGGGAGCCAACGCGAACCTGGCTGTCTACATCGCTCTCTTGGAGAGAGGCGATACCGTGCTCGGTATGGACCTTTCCAACGGCGGTCACTTGACACACGGTTCGCCGGTCAACATTTCCGGACTCTTCTTCCACTTTGTATCGTACGGCTTGAACAAAGAGACCGAGATGATTGACTACGACGAGGTCCTACGCCTGGCCAAGGAACACAAACCGAAATTGATCGTGGCAGGCGCTTCCGCCTACCCGAGAAAAATCGACTTTAAACGATTCAAAGAGATCGCCGATGAAGTAGGCGCACTTTTAATGGTCGACATGGCCCACATCGCCGGTTTGGTTGCGGCAGGGCTTCATCAGAACCCTTGTGAGTACGCGGATGTCGTTACCACTACCACCCACAAAACCCTCAGAGGACCACGGGGCGGGGCGATTCTCTGCAAGGAAGAGTTCGCCAAGAAGATTGACAAGGCGGTTTTTCCGGGCCTTCAAGGCGGTCCTTTGGAGCACATCATCGCAGCCAAGGCCGTATCCTTTAAAGAGGCATTGCAGCCGGAGTTTAAAGAATACCAAAAATTGATCGTCGATAACGCAAAGACACTCGCAGATGCCTTGATGAAACAAGGGCTCAGACTCGTTTCCAACGGAACCGACAACCACATGATGCTCATTGACCTCGGTCCGGATTGGATCAGCGGAAAAGAGGCGGAGGAAATGCTCGGAAGAGTCCACATCACCGTGAACAAAAACACCGTTCCTACCGAGACCAGATCGCCGTTTGTCACGAGCGGTATCCGCATCGGCACCGCAGCTCTGAGCACTCGAGGAATGGGCCCGAAGGAGATGGAAGAGATTGCCGATATCATCGTCAAGTGCCTCAAGCAAGAGGAGGGTGAGGAAGCGCTCACGGCGAGAGTGAAGAAACTTTGTAAGGAGTTTCCGCTCTATGAATAAAGAATTAAAAGACAGGCTTCTCGCTTTAAAGCAGGAACACCTCATAGACCACTATGAGTCGCTGAATGAGAGGGACAAGGCTGATTTTTTAACGGAGTTGACTAAGGCTGATTTGGATAAATTGGCCTTAGCTTTTACCAAAGAAAATGCCAATCGGGATGCCGAAGAGATTACCTTTCAGGACGTTTCCATCAAAGAAGAGATCTTTGACGAGGAGACTTACAAGCGCGGACTTGAGCTGATTCAAAACGGGAAAGCGGCAAGCCTGATTATGTCTGGCGGCATGGGCTCCAGACTGGGCTTTTCCGGACCAAAGGGGGCCTTTCTTCTGGTGGACGATAAATCCATCTTTGAACTCCACGTCGACAAGCTTCATGCGATTCAAAAGAAGACCGGTGTCTTTCCCTACCTTTTGATTATGTGCAGCGATCTCAACATGGAAACTACCGTACGTTTCTTTGAGGAACGCGCCTATTTCGGCTACCCGAAGGATAAAATCAAGTTTTTTCAGCAGGGCAATATTCCGGCCTGCGATGAAGAGTACAAAATCCTTTTGGAGGACAAAACTACATTGATGCAGGTTCCCGACGGCAACGGCGGCATCTTCGATGCCCTTTTAAAATCGGGCCTCCTGGCCTTTCTAAAAGCCGAGGGGGTGAAGTGGCTCCAGGTTGCCGGTGTCGACAACGTCCTGCTTGAAACCTTGGACCCGTTCTTTGTCGGCTTTGCCGAAAACTCCGGTGCAAAGCTCGCTTCCAAGTCGGTCGCCCGACTGAAAGAATCCGAGAAGGTCGGCATCTTTGCCCTCAAAAACGGGAAGCCGTCGGTCTTGGAATATACGGAGGTCGACGAAGAGCTCCGCAAGGTAAAAAATGAAAAGGGGGAGTACCTGCTATCGGAAGCGAACATCGCGAACCACTTATTCGACCTTAGCTGCGACGAATTTGCGCATTGTCTTGAGCTTCCGTTCCACAAGGCCCACAAAAAGATTTCCTATTTTGACGGCCGTTCCCAAGTGAACCCGTCCAAGGAAAACGCATACAAATTTGAACAGTTCATCTTCGATGCCTTCCGGCAATTTGAAAAGATGGCGCTTCTGAGAGTGCGTAGAGAAGACGAGTTTGCACCCCTGAAGAATAAAGAGGGGGAGGATTCGATTGAGACGGCAAGGGAAGCCTATTTGAGGCAAAGGCGAAAGCAAACCCCGTGAAAGAGGTGAAAGGATGGACGTATTTGATCTGATAGCGGAAGAGGATGCCCTAAAGACTATGCCACTCGCGATGAGGCTCAAGCCCAAGTCATTGGAGGACTTTGTCGGGCAGGAACACATCATCGGCAAAGGAAGTTTTCTGCGCGAAATGATAGACAAGGACAATCTGCGATCCATCATCCTCCATGGGCCGAGCGGAACCGGAAAGACCAGCATCGCCAGCATCATCGCAAAGGAATCGAAGGCGCACTTTATAGAAATCAACGCGGTCAGTTCCGGCGTCGAAGAGATTCGGAAGGCGGTCGAGAAGGCCAAAGAATCGAGGCTATACAACAAGAGATGCGTCCTCTTCATCGATGAGGTGCATCGATTCAACAAACGGCAACAGGACGCCCTATTGCCATATGTTGAAAACGGCTTGATCACGCTCATAGGAGCGACAACCGAAAACCCTTACTTCGAAGTCAATTCCGCCCTTCTTTCCAGGGTTATGATATTGAACTTGAAACCCCTGCAGTTCGAGGATATCTCGGCCATCGTGAAAAGTGCCTTGAAGAAGGACGGCCAATTACGATCTTTGTTCTCCGGGTACGAGGAAGAAGCCTTGCAAATACTTTACAAGTACTGCGCAGGGGACGCCAGAAAGGCGCTGAACGCTCTCGATATCTGCTCCCTCTACGCTGAAGGCGACGACATCCTGAGTGCCGACCTGGTCAAAAAAGCCTTTGACGCAAATTCGATGCAGTATGATAAGTCCGGAGACATGCACTACGATGTGATTTCCGCCTTCATCAAAAGTATCCGGGGCTCCGACCCCCAAGCCGCAATCCACTATCTGGCGAGGATGTTGGAAGCAGGGGAAGACCCGATGTTCATTGCCAGAAGGTTGGTCATTTTGGCCAGTGAAGATGTCGGAAATGCAGACCCTATGGGACTCGTCCTGGCGATTGCCGCGAAGGACGCCCTGCACTTTGTCGGCATGCCCGAAGGGAGGATTCCTCTGGCACAGGCGACCACCTACCTGGCCTCGACTTTAAAGTCAAACCGCGCCTACCAAGCCATCAACAGGGCACAAAGTGATGTCAGAAAAAGGGAAATCGGCGTCGTTCCTTCCCACATCAGGGATTCTGCCGAGGGCTACCTCTATCCGCACGACTACAAGGGCGGCTACGTCAAACAGTCTTACATGCCCGAAACGTTGGAAGGAACGGTCTATTACGAACCGACGGAGCGCGGCAGGGAGCGAAGCATAAAAGAGTACTTGGATTTACTCTCGGGAGGCAAAAAGCATGATGAATGATCGATTTAACGAAATGTACCTGAAGATAGTGAAAGCGAAGGGCTTGGACCTCAAAAAAAACCTGGACGCCGCGCTGTTTCTGTACCTCGAGGTAATCGAAGCCTACAATCCGAGTGACGACTTCGTGTTCAAAAGAGCCTGTGAGATTTTAATTGGAAAAGGGGACTTTCCGAAGGCGAAAGCGATCGCCCAAACCGCCTTAAAGAAACTCGCTTCGGAAGAAATTTCCGGTTCCGCTCCGTATTTTAGAGAGCTGATTCGAAGCATCGAAAACAAGGAGGCCGAGGAGAAAAAAGCACAAAAAAAAGAAAAGGCGATCTTTTCCAAAGCGTCCTTCTCCATCCGTCTCTTTGAGAAGAAATCGAGCCTGGTCTTCTTTATCCTGGTTCTTCTCTTCTCTATTGTCATTTCGCTTCCCGACCAACTCTTTAAGTTGATCTTCCTAGTCTTCGGGGTCTTCGCCTTCGTCTTCCTGCTCGAAATCATAGAGGACTTGAGAAGGCGTCTGAGTGTAAAGGTAAAGAGTGCACTTTTTCTGATCTCCCTCTGTCTTTCCCTCGTCGGCGTTTATAACATGCCCGCTTCCAACTGGAACGACTTCATCAAAGTGCCCTCGATCAGCGAGATGCAGGACAGCGAAAAAAATGACGCCCTGAACAACGCCAAGGCCAAGGACAAGGTCGAACACGCGAAAGAGAGCGAGAAACAAAAGGAGAACCCTAAAGGAAAGAGCGCTTCCGTTACCGAACAGGATATGAAGACGCTGAAGGAATTCAACAAGCAGGACCTGCAACTGGGCTCTTATAAGCTCAGCATAAAAGAGGATAAGATTTCCCTGGATCTCACGATGAAACCGGGAGCCGGCGTAGCGGAAGGAAAGCAGAGCGCGCTCGGCATCCTGTCGAATCTGAACCTGATAAAGGGGTTTGCGGAGGAGAACGATGCCGAACTCGGCAGCCTTTATGAGAACTACAGCATAACGGTAAAAATCAGAGATCACTCCAAGGAACTCCTCGCGAAAGGAAGGAGCAACAAGGGCGATAAAACAATCACTTGGAAGGACTGATACACAGTCCTTCTTTTGCGTTCGGCCTACTCTAAAAACACGTAATCCTTTCCGCAGTAATCACAGTGAACAATCAGCCGCCCGTCCTCTCGGATGATCTCGTCGCGCTCCTCCTTAGCGATGGAATCATAGGCCCTCTTGGCCCTTCTTTCGGAGCAATCACAAGCGTAGCCGTAGCTGCCTTCCTCTATGATTTTATGGTTCACGGCCCCGAAAATCTCTTCTATCATCTCCTGTAAATTCTTTCCGGTTTTGAGGTACTCGGTAAACGGCTTTGCAGACTGCATCGCGCGTTCCACCAGGTCAATATCTTCTTCCGCGCAGTCGGGGAGAACATGGATCATCATGCCGCCGGCGTATTCCACTTCGGCCTTCGAATTGACGAAGACGCCGAGGGAGAACGCGCACCCTTGCTGCTCCGAATCCGCATAGTAATAGGTGAGGTCCTCGGCAATTTCCCCCGACACCAGCTTGGTCTGTCCGGTATAAGGCTTGATGGTGTCCGAATCTCTTGTCACGCTGACAAAGCCGTCCCTGCCTACCGCATGACCGACATCCAGCTTGCCGTTTTCGGTGATTTTCAGCTCCGGATTCGGGTTGTCAACCTTGATTTTTAAAGTGCCGTGCTGATCCGCGAAACTGATCATTTTTCCAATCTCTCCGCCGCCGTTGATGTTCACGCTGATTCTCGCACTGTCTTCTTTTTGCGATAAACTCATCAGCTTAGTTCCGGTAAGGAGTCTTCCGATTGCGGCACTCGCCACGGGATTGCAACCGTGCAGGTCGGCGCCCTCTCTCACCACATCCTGACTGTCCGTAATATAGAGGAGTATCTTTTCGCTCTCCCCAAGTAAAACCTTATAATAATTAGCCAAAGTCTTCCCCCTTGTATCGTGTATTTTAAACTCCGTCAATTATAGCCCAGGCGAAGCGACTTTCGCAAGGTTTAAATCCGATTCGAAAAAATCCGCCCTCGTTTTTTCCTCTCTCGACTGGACGCAGGGGCGACTTTGAGATATAATTCCTTTGGACTAAGCTGAGAGTGTGGTAAAAAATGGGGAAGGGAAGACGATGAATATCTTATACGGACTATTGCTTTGCTTTTTGATTGCACTGCCTGCAACATACCTGGGAGGCCTCGTCCCGGTCATCGGGGCGCCCGTGATTGCCATCTTTATGGGGATGCTGCTGATGCCCTTTGCAAAAAAATACGAGCTTCTGAATCGCGGCTTGACCTTTACGAGCAAAAAAATTCTGCAGAGTGCGGTCGTCCTCTTGGGATTCAGCCTGAGTCTGAACAGCATCGTCAAAAGCGGTATAGAGTCGCTCCCGATTATCGTCAGCACGATCTCGATCTCCCTGATTTCCGCCTTTATCTTCTACAAGGTGATGAGGATAGACGGCAACACGGCAATTTTGGTCGGGGTCGGATCCTCTATCTGCGGAGGTTCCGCGATTGCCGCGACCGCGCCCGTGATTGATGCGTCCGAGGCCGAGATTGCAAAATCCATCTCAGTGGTCTTCCTGTTCAATGTCCTTGCGGCCCTCATTTTCCCGAGTCTGGGAAAGGCCCTCGGCATGAGTGACTTCGGGTTCGCGGTCTTTGCCGGAACCGCAATCAACGATACCTCATCTGTGACCGCAGCGGCCAGCATTTGGGACAGCCTTTATAACACGAATACGCTTGAAATGGCAACGGTTGTAAAACTGACCAGAACCCTGGCCATCATTCCCATCGTCCTCGGCATTTCGATTCACAGAGAGAGAAAACACTTGAAACCCGAAGCGACGGGCGAGAAGAAGAGCATCTCCGTCTTTCAACTGGTTCCCGCTTTCTTGATTCTGTTTTTGCTCGCGTCCCTGGCCGCGACCCTCATAGATCTGCCGAGCGCCTTTGTCTCCAACGCCAAGTTTTTGAGTAAATTCTTCATCACCATGGCGATGGCCTCGGTGGGTTTGAAGACAAATCTGTTGAACTTGATTAAAACAGGAGGAAATGCGCTGCTTCTCGGGCTGACATGTTGGGTACTAATCATAGTAACGAGCTTAGGAATGCAAAATTTGTTGGGATTCCTTTAATTTTTTTAATTTTTACTGTACAAGCAAGCTTTGTTGTGCTATAATACTGTGTCGACTAAGTCTAGGCTACAAAAATAGTTTTGTTGCTTGGTATTAGCTGTGTAGAAAGGATTAAAAAAATGATCACAAAAGAACAAAAAGCTGAAATCATTGCGAAATTTGGAAAGAAAGACCAGGATACAGGTTCTCCGGAAGTCCAAATTGCTCTGTTGACTGCTAGAATCAACGATTTGAACGAACACTTAAAAGAACACAAAAAAGACCACCACTCAAGAAGAGGTCTTCTAAAAATGGTCGGTCACAGAAGAAACCTTTTAAAATATTTGCAGAACAGAGACATTAACGCATACAGAAGCCTGATCACTGAATTGGGATTAAGAAAGTAGCTTGGTTTCAAGCTAAGTTTAGCGTTTCAGCCGGTTGTGAGTAATCAAAGCCGGCTGTTTAATTATGAAGCGTAGTTAGAAATTGACAAAAAATGAGGACTGTGTTTATTACTTGTCCTACTTTTTAAGAGTAAGAAACAGCTTCCTGCTCTCAAAAAGTAGGATAAACAATAGGTCCTCAGAACAAGGAGGAATTATGTTTGAGTACAAACGAGAGGTAAAAAACTATGAAACTACGATCGCCGGCAGAAAGCTGAGCGTCGAAATCGGAAAGCTCGCTACCTTGGCGAGCGGAAGTGCAAAGGTCAGTTACGGCGATACCGTCGTACTCGCAAGCGTGGTAGCCAGTGAGAAGGCAAAAGAAGGCATCGACTTCTTCCCGCTCAGCGTTGAATACGAGGAAAAAATGTACGCGGTCGGAAAGATTCCGGGCGGCTTCTTAAAGAGAGAGGGAAGGGCCTCTGAAAAGGCGATTCTGACTTCAAGACTCATTGACAGGCCGATCAGACCCCTGTTTCCGGACAACTACTACAACGAAGTACAGATTATAGCCGAAGTACTGTCGGTAGAGCAGGACAATGAACCGGACATGGTAGCGATGATAGCGGCTTCAATCGCCTTGTCGATCTCGCACATCCCGTTTATGGGACCGATTGCCGGTGTAAAAGTCGGAATGGTTGACGGAAACTTCGTCATCAACCCGACCGTTGAGCAGCAGGAGAAGAGCAGACTGAGCCTGGTTGTTGCCGGCACAAGTGAATCTATCACGATGGTCGAAGCCGGTGCGGAGATGCTCACCGAAAAAGAAATGCTGCAAGCCTTGAAGTTCGGTCACGCCGAAATTCAAAAGATTTGCGCCTTCATTTCAAGCATCCAATCTGAAATCGGAAAAGAAAAAGCGGAAGTTTTGCCGCTCGAAATCAGCGAAGAAGTAAAGACCAAAATTGAATCGTATGAGTCGGAAATGGATACGGCAATCAGACATCTCGGTAAAAAAGAGAGAGCTCACGCGACCGACGAATTGAAGAATAAAATCAAAGAAGAACTGAAGGAAACCCTTGGGGAATCTTACGATGAGCACGCATTTGCAATCAGCTTGTTGTTGAAACAGCTGGAAAAAAATGTTGTAAGAAACATGATTTTGACCGAGAAAAAGCGTCCTGACGGCCGTGACTTGGATGAAATCAGAACCATTGATACCGAAGTCGGCGTTCTTCCAAGAACCCACGGTTCGGGCCTATTTATGAGAGGCCTGACCCAGGCACTCTCTGTCACAACTTTGGGAGCTTTGGGTGAAGCGCAAAAGATTGACGGCTTAGGCAATGATGAATCTAAGAGATATATGCACCACTATAACTTCCCGCCGTTCTCTGTCGGAGAAACCGGTCCTATGCGCGGACCGAACAGAAGGGCAATCGGTCACGGCGCGCTGGGCGAGAGAGCCTTGATTCCGGTTCTTCCTAAAGAAGAGGACTTCCCGTACGCAATCAGGGTCGTTTCTGAGGTTCTCACCTGTAACGGATCGAGCTCGCAGGCGAGCATCTGTGCCTCTTCTCTCTCATTGATGGATGCCGGTGTTCCGATCAAAGGAACCGTTGCCGGAATCGCGATGGGTCTGATTGAAGAGGACGGCGAAGTGGAAATCCTGAGCGACATCCAAGGTCTCGAGGACTTTCTCGGGGATATGGACTTCAAAGTAGCGGGAACCAGAGAAGGGATTACCGCAATGCAGATGGACATCAAGATTAAAGAGCTTCCGGATGAGCTGTTCGAGAGGGCTTTGGAGCAGGCGAGAGTCGGCAGGGTTCACATCATCGACAAAATGGAAGAGACCATCAAAGAGCACAGAGCGGAAATGTCGGATTACGCACCTAGGGTCTTCACGCTCAAAATCAAGCCGGACAAGATCAGAGAGGTCATCGGCTCGGGCGGAAAGGTCATCAACAGCATCATCGAGCAAACCGGTGCAAAGATTGACATCGACGACGACGGAACCATCCTCATCACCGCACCGGACGGAATTTCAGGCAAGCAGACCGTCGAAATTATCGAGGGTATCGTGAAGGAAGTCGAAGTTGGAGAAGTCTACGACGGAATGATCGTGGAAATCCAAAAATTCGGTGCCTTTGTAAGCTTTGCCGGCGGCAAGAGGGGAATGTGCCACATTTCTCAGCTCACCAAAGAGCGTCTGGAAAAAATTGAGGACAAATTCACGATCGGTGACGAAATCAAGGTAAAGGTTATCGAAATCGACAAGCAGGGCAGAATCAACCTGTCAAGAAAAGTCCTTTTATAGTCGCCTCCCGGAGGAAAACGATGAATCAGGCAACCTTAAAAATTTTGAATCGCTCCAAGAACCCCTTGCCCTCTTACCAAACGGAGGGGGCATCGGGCATGGACTTACATGTCAGCTTGAGCGAGGACATCACAATACAACCCTTGGAGCGCGTCTTGGTCCCGACCGGTCTCTTTCTTGAGATACCGGAAGGCTACGAGGGCCAGGTGAGACCGCGCTCCGGCATGTCGATCAAGCATGGAATTACCTTGATCAATGCGGTCGGAACCATCGACTGCGACTACAGGGGCGAGTTGAAAATCCCCCTCGTCAACATCTCGAACGAACCCTACACCCTAAAAGACGGGGAGAGGGTTGCCCAGCTGGTGATCGCAAAGTACGAGAGAGTCGACTGCGTCGAGGTAAGCGAACTGAGCGATACCGAACGAGGAGAGGGCGGATTCGGCTCGACCGGCAAATAGAAACCGAAAGAAGCATAAATTGCAGGCATGCGTCTGCAATTTATTTTTTTTCTCCTATTTTGGGGAAGGAATTTGTAATCTTGCGCATTTT
>JAUMXH010000030.1 GCA_030529225.1 Bacillota bacterium
GAGTTCAAGAGCCAATTGTTATATAAGAGGAACGGCAACCCGATCAAGGACCCGAAGGAGGCCCCGAACGTTCAATTTACGGACGAGAACGGCTTTTACAAGGTCGAGAGCGAGGGGGGCTATTTTCGTGTGCAGGCGATTAACGGCGTCTCTTACAACAAGTCGCTGGCCTTTCGTGTGGACGGAGACGGATTTCTAAAGACCTATTATAAAAACTCGAACGGCTCGGTCATCGACGGCAAGGGCTTTAAAGTCCTCGGTGCGAACGGGCCGATTAAAGTGGACGGAACGCCAAAAATCGAGGTCGATAAGGGCGGGAACCTCTTATTGGACGGCAAGCAGGCCGACAAGCTGATCTTCCGAGAGCCGAGGGGCGTGATTGGAACCATGTCCGGCGGCGTCAAGTTGATGAGGACCGCGATCAACCACGAGCAGGGCGAGTTCATCCAGACCCACAACCCGCTCGATTTGTTGATTCAAGGCAGAGGCTTCTTTGTCTTGAACACCCCTGCCGGCGAGCGTTACACCCGCGACGGGGCCTTCAAGCTGACAGCGGAAGGAACCCTGGTCACCAACGAGGGCTACGAGGTGCAGGGTGTGGAAGGCAGGATCACCGGGCTGAAGGGTGAGATCGGCGTCAACGAGTTTGGAGAAATCCTGCAAGACGGCGAACTCGTCGATAAAATCCGAACCGTGAACCCAAGCAAAGACGAGTTTTTAAAGAAGCGGACCGCCAGCCTTTACAGCTATGAAACGGAGCTGAGCGAGGAAGAGAAGAACGCGCCGGTCACCATCGTGCAGGGCGCGCTCGAAGGTTCGAACGTGAATGAAGTTGAAGAAATGGTGAAAATGATAGAGACTTACCGCTCTTACGAATCGGCAAACAAGCTGATTAGAGCCTATGACGAGCTCCTCGGAAGATCGGTAAATGAAATCGGAAAACTGTAATAGGGGAGATAAATAGAGTATGAGAGCGCTTTGGACTGCCGCGTCGGGGATGAAAAACCTGCAACTGTCGATCGATACCATATCGAACAACTTGGCGAACGTAAACACCAACAGCTACAAGAGCCAGAGAACCGAGTTTAAGGACCTGATGTACGAGAAACTCTCGCACAAGGACAACTCGGATAAGCTCGGCGTGCCGATCAACCTGGAAGTGGGCCACGGCGTGAAGTCGGCGGCCATCACCAGAAGTTTTCAGACCGGTTCCTTTCAGGCAAGCTCAAATCCGCTGGATGTCGCGATTGAGGGAGACGGCTTCTTTGTGATTCAGGACAATAAGGGAGACAGGCTCCTGACCAGAGACGGGGCGTTTAAGCTCGGCTTGACCGAGAACGGCACCAGACTGGTGACGTCGGACGGCTATTTGGTGCTCGGCGAGGGCGATACCGAGATTCCGCTGGACGGAGAGATCAGCGAGATTAAGATCGACTTTGACGGGACCGTGATGGTCAGAAGGCAGAACCAAGATGCTGCAGCGTTTGAGACCGTCGGCAAGATCCAGATCAATCAAGTGACCAACGCGGCCGGACTTTTGAGCGTCGGCGACAACCAGTACAAGACGAGCCCGGCATCGGGCGAGGCCTTCCAACCGGAGGGAGAAAAGAACAAGCTTCTTCAAAAGTACCTGGAGATGTCGAACGTTCAGGTGGTCGATGAGATGGTCAACATGATTACCGCGCAGAGAGCCTATGAAATCAACTCGAAGGCGATTCAGACGGCCGATCAGATGCTGGAGATCGCAAACCAACTCAAGAGGTAAACAAGTAAGCGATGAAAATTAACAACGATCCGAACGCCATCTTCCTGCAGGAGAGACAGAAGGCGCAGTCTGCGGAATTGGACGCGATGAAGCCGCGCTTTGATGAGATCCTGAAGAAGAAGGATAGGGAGGCCCTGAAGAAGGTCTCTCAGGAGTTTGAAGAACTCTTTGTGGGCATGGTGCTGAAAACGATGCGGCAGAGCGTGCCGAAGAGCGATGCGTCGCGAAACTCGCACGAGCTCGAGCTCTACGAGGGCATGCTCGACGAGGCCTACGCAAAGAGCATTTCCGAGAAGGGCGCCTTCGGAATCGCCGATCTGATTATGAAGAGCTTTGAACCCTACCTGGAGCAGGAGGACGGGAAGCAAAAAGAGACTTCCTCGTTCGATCTGAAGGGCTAGGCTTTGAACGGCTCGCGGAGCGTAGAAAGGCTTTCGCGGCCCGCAGATACAAGAACGAACTTGCCTTGGGCGAGGGAAAAACAAAAAAGGAATATAGAGAGAGAAGCAAAAAAGCTTAGAACGCAGGTTCTAAGCTTTTTTCATGCCGTATTGATGAGGCTCGTTCCCTTGGAATCTCAAGTCTCAGCCTCTTGAGAGCGCCAAGCCGCGCTAAAACTTTTCGGCGGCCAGCTTCCCGTTCCCGTACTTATCCAGGTAGAGCCCGGTTCCGATTGCGACGCACTCGTCCGCGTTCTCCGCCACATAGCATGGAACCCCGGTGTGTCTCGCGACCACCTCGTCGATTCCGTGCAAGAGGGCGCCGCCCCCGGTTAAAACGATCCCGTTGTGCAGGATGTCCGATGAAATCTCCGGCGGAGTCTTTTCAAACACGTGCTTGATTGCGTCCACAATCAGCATCAGAGGTTCGCTCAGGGCTTCCACCAGAGAACGGCTCGAAATCACGATGTTCTCCGGCATCCCGGTCACGATCTGCCTGCCGCGGATGTCCATAAATACATTTTCGCGCATCGGATCGACCGTGCCCATGCTCATCTTAATTTCTTCTGCGGTTCGCTCTCCGATCAGAACGCCGTAGTCCTTTTTGATCTTTCTTTGAATCGCCGCGTTGAAGGATTCCCCCGCGACCTTGATCGATGCCTCCGCGACGCTTCCTCCAAGTGAGATGACCGCGATGTCGGTGGTGCCGCCGCCGATGTCCACGACCATGTGCCCGTCCGGTGCGTCGATGTCGATTCCCGCGCCCACCGCTGCCGCCGTCGGCTCGTCAATCAGGTAAATCTTGGCCCCGCCGGCGCCGTAGGTCGCGTCCACGACCGCTTTTCGCTCTACCGTAGTCACGCCGCCCGGCACGCAGACCATGATGCTCGGTCGAAAGAATCTGCGCTTGCCGCAGGTGATGTTGATGAAGTGTCTGAGCATCTTGACGGTGATGTTAAAGTCTGAAATGACGCCGTTTCTGAGCGGCCTGACCACATTGATGTTGCCGGGCGATCTGCCGAGCATATCCTTGGCCTCTTTTCCGACCGCCAGCAGTTTGCCGGTCTTCTTCTCGACCGCGACGACCGAAGGCTCGTTCAGAACCACGCCCTTGTCCTTGATATAGACCAGGACGTTGGCCGTTCCCAGGTCTATCCCTATCTCATTCCTATAAAACAAAAGAGTATCCTTTTCCTGTTACATTCTGGTTATGCTGATGCCCAAGCCTCTGAGCTTGTTTTCGAGGTCGTTGTAACCCCTGTCGATGTGGTGTATCTCGTGAATCGTGGTCGTTCCCTCGGCCGCCAGTGCCGCCAGTACCAGGGCTGCGCCGGCTCTGAGGTCGGTCGCCTTCACATCGGCGCTCTGCAATTTGCTCGGACCCTTGATGGTCGCGCTGTGCCCGTCAATCTTGATCTGGGCGCCCATGCGGTTCAGCTCGCTCACATGCGTAAAGCGGTTTTCAAAGACCGTCTCAATGATCGCGCTGTCGCCGTCGGCCAGGCAGAGCAGGGCCATGAACGGCGCCTGCAAATCGGTCGGGAAGCCCGGGTAAGGAAGGGTGGTCACCGATACCGGTTTCAAGACCCCGTCGCTGATGACCCTGAGGTCGTCTCCCTCTTCTATGATCTGCACCCCGCACTCAATCAACTTGGCGATGACCGGCTTTAAGTGGCTCGGCACCACGTTCTTGACCAGGAGGTTGCTCTTGTGCATCGCGCCCATGATCAGGAAGGTGCCCGCTTCGATGCGGTCCGGCAGCGTACTGTGCTCGCAGCCCCCCAGCTTCTCCACCCCGGTAATCTTGATGGTCTGCGTGCCCGAGCCTGAAATCTTCGCCCCCATCTTGTTCAAAAAGACCGCAAGGTCGACGATTTCCGGCTCCTTAGCTGCGTTCTCTATGGTCGTGACGCCCTCCGCTAAGGTCGCTGCCATCATAATGTTCTTGGTCGCACCTACGCTCGGGAAGTCCATGTAGATTGACGCTCCCACCAGCTTTTCGGCCTTGGCTTGCACAAAGCCGTGGCCGAACTCTATTTCCGCACCCAGTGCCTTAAATCCTTTTAAATGCAGGTCAATCGGTCTCTCTCCGATCGCGCACCCGCCCGGTAGCGGAACCCTGGCAAGCCCCGTCCTCGCCAAAAGAGGTCCCATGACATCAAAAGAGGAACGCATTTGACTGACATACTCGTACGGGGCCTCGCTGTGCTTGATCTCGGGGACGGTGATTTTCAGACTGCCCGCGTTGCGCTCCACCTCGGCTCCCAGGTGCCGGATGATCTCGATCATCACGCTGACATCCTTCAAGATTGGCGCCCGGTGAATCACGCAGCTTTCCGTAGACAATAAAGAGGCTGCTAAGATAGGCAGAATGCCGTTTTTAGCGCCGTCGACCAATATCTCGCCTTTTAATTCCTTAATCGGCTCAATAATATATTTTTGCAAGAGTTCCTCCAATCTTTTCCTACCTTGTAAGTTTCAGAAAAATTATAGCACATTCCGGATTATTTGCAAAGCAATAAGTTTTAAAGTATAATATTTACGGAAATCTAGTTATTTTGGAGTGGATGGAAGATGATAAAAAGCGCGCGCAAACTGTGCTGGCTTCCGCTTCTTGCAATCGTTCTCATGCTCTTTCCGAGCGGCTGTTCGGTGAGTTTCAAGTCGCCGGCGGAACTGGTGGAAAAACCCAAGCTCAGCGTGCGGAACAACTTGGCCAAGGAGGCGATTCAGAGGGAGCTGCCCAAAAATACCCGGCTGATCAGGCCGCTCAAACCCGGCACAATCAGGTCGGTGGGTTACTTTGACCTGGACGGCGACGGGCAGCGGGAGGCCTACGCCTTTTACCAGTCCGAGCTCAACCGGATGATCGGCCTGCTGATCTTGCGCGAGAAGGACGAGGCCTGGGAAGTCATCAGCCGGACCGAGATCCCGGGCGAGGACATCGCCTACGCGGACTTCGTGGACTTCAACTCCGACGGGAGCATGGACCTGCTCTTCAGCTCCAACACCAAGGAGGGGGTCTACGGCATCATCAACGCCTACCTCTGGGAGGACGGCGAATATAAGAACATCTGGTTCGGCGAGTTCAACGAGCTGGTCGTCGACGATATGAACGGCAACAAAAACAAGGAAATCCTCTGCGTCAAGCACGAGCGCGGTTTGTACTCGGGCATCAGCGTCTACGCCTACATGGACAAGAGCTTTCAGCTGATCGACGAGCTGGAGATGGACCTCTACATCAACGGCTACTACAACGTATTTTCGGGCGACTTGAGCGAAGGGCAGCGGGCCGTCTTCCTGGATTACAACGTGGGCGGAAAGTCGGCCAGCAACGTCGTCCTGTTTCGGGATGAGAAACTCAGCTCCCTCCTGCCCCTGTTCAGCGGGGAGCGCTCCAAGCCGGGCATCAAGAACGGCAACGTGAACAGCAGGGACGTGGACAAGGACGGCATCATAGAGATCGCGGCCAACTACAGCCTGCCTTACTCCTCGGGCGACGAGCTCGACAAGAAGGGCATGTACTCGTGGAACCGCTACGACGAGAGCGCGGAAACCCGCTTCAGGACGGTCGCTCTGTCTTTCATCGACAAAAAGAGTTACTTTGAGTTCGTCTTTCCGAAGCGCTGGATGGATGCGGCCGAGCGCGGCAGAATCAGCTTCGTCACCAGCTCGGAGGGGCACAAGCGGAACTTTGTCAGCTTTTTCTACCTGACCGAAAACCTGGACAGCTACATGCTCCTGACCTTTGAGCATTTCAACCAGGAGGACTACGACAAGTTTTTAAAGAGCGAGAGCAAAAAGTACTTCTCGATCAAGAACATTTTCAGGCGGGGAAACAGCCGAATTGTAGCCTACTACAACAAGAATCTGGAGCCGGAAGAAGAGGCGGACAGGGAGGCATTCAGACTCCTTCAGATCGGAAATGAGGAGATGAATTCCTTGGTGAATTACATCAAATAAACGGCGCGTCAAACAGGCGCTGCAAAAATAAGGAAAAACGGCCGGACTGCCGGGCGCGGAGGATTCGGCCAAAACGATAGATCAAAAAAGGGGAAAAACATGAGCAAGGTATTGGTTGTGGAGGATGACGATTCCATCAGGTCGGTCATCAACCTGAATTTGAAACGAAACTCGTACCATCCGGTCTGCGTCGGGAGCGCCGAGGAGGCCCTGCGCGCGATCGAGGAGAACGAGGACATCAAGATTATGCTCCTGGACATCATGCTCCCGGGCATGAGCGGTCTGGAGCTCTGCGAGTATGTCAGAAAGGCGAACCCGTCGGTCGGCATCATCCTGCTGACCGCGAAGGTGCAGGAGGCGGACAAGATCATCGGCCTGGAGAAGGGCGCAGACGACTACCTGACCAAGCCGTTTTCACCGGCGGAACTGATCGCCAGGGTGAACGCCCTCTACCGCAGAATCGATGTGGTCGAGAAGAACAAGATTGAAGAGATCATCGAGAGCGCGGACTTTGTGCTGAACATCAGCACGCGCACCTGTTATAAAAGCGACAGGGAAATCGTCCTGACACCCACCGAGTTTATGATCGTCAAGCTCTTTTTCAGCAATGAGGGCAAGATTCTGTCGCGGGAGGACATCCTCAAAAAGATTTGGGGCGAGAACTTTTACGGCGACATGAAGATCGTCGATGTGAACATCAGGCGGCTCAGGCGAAAGCTCGAGGACGACGCCTCCAACCCGAGGCACATCCTGACGGTCTGGGCAAAGGGATACAAGTGGGTTTCGGGTGACGAATGAACAAGCGCTTGAGTCTGAAATGGAAGGTGGCCTTCACGCACATCCTGACGGTGCTGATCATCCTTTTAATCTTTGAATTTTTGCTCGCGATGACCATCAAGAACTACTATTACGGGAACGTGGAGCTCCTCTTGGTGAGCAGGCTGAACACCTCGCTGGAACTCTACGAGACCAGGCTGGTCGACAAGGGCATAGAGGCCAGGGCCAAGTACCTGCTGGAGGACGAAATCATCCCGGGCTATGTGGATGCGCAGATCATCGACACCGAGGGCAACATCATCGAGTCCACCTCGGGCTTTAAGAGCGGGGAGAAGTTGGCGAGCGTCGACTACCTGCGGGCGCTTCAGGGCAAGACAGAGGTTTGGCACGGCAGGGATTCCGAGACCGGCGAGCACATCATGGCCGTTTCCAGCCCGATTTACAACGAAAACTACATCAACGGGGTGCTGCGCTTCACGACTTCCATCGAAAAAGTCAACGAGGTCCTCTTTTCCTACTACGTGTATGCGAGCATCGCCGGCCTAATCTTGCTGATTATCGCCTCCCTGGTGAGTATCTTTCTGGCCAGGAAGATCGTTCGCCCCATCGTTCATCTGAAGACCGTCGCGGACAACTATGCGCGGGGCCGATTCGAGGACAAGGCAATCGCCTTTTCGGACGATGAGCTCGGGGACCTTTCCAAGGCCTTCAACTACATGAGCGAGGAAATCAAGATTGCCGACGATGTGAAAAACAACTTTATCTCGTCGATCTCGCATGAAATCAGAACCCCGCTGACTTCCATTATGGCCTGGAGCGAGACCCTGCTCGACGGGGCGAGCGAGGAGGAACGGCACGAGGGGCTGGAAATCATAGACAAGGAGGCCAAACGCCTGACCGGACTGGTCGAGACCCTGCTCGACTTCGCCAAGCTCGAGGCAAATCGCCTGGTTCCGGACATGAAGACCTTCAACATCAGAGAACTGATCGACAGCTCCGCTAAGCAATTTATGCAGGTTGCAAAGCAGAAAAAACTGGACCTTGTGATTCGCTCATCGTACAAGAAACTGAATTTTTACGGCGACGAGTACCGACTCAAGCAGGTGCTCATAAATGTTATTGATAATGCGATTAAACATAGTTATAATGGTGGTAAAATCACCATTTCCCTATCTTTAAGCGAGGACGGCGGGGAGCTCCTGATCCAAGTGGACGACGAGGGTGAGGGCATCCTGCAGCTCGATGTAAGCAACCTGACCACCCTCTTCTACAAGGGGGACGAGAAGAAACAGGGCAGCGGAATCGGGCTCGCGGTATCCAAGAAGATTTTGGATATGCACGGAGGAGACATCGAATTCAGACCGGTCAGCACCGGCGGGACCTCGGTCATCATTCGTTTGCCAAGGAGGAAGGAACATGAGAGAGATTAAATTTAGAATTTGGGACGACAAGAACGCCAAAATGAGATACACGGACCAAGAAGAAGTGAGCATGGAAATGTTCATGGAGGCCAATCGCGACGGCAGGCTCATGGTGAATACCGGCATGAGGGACGTCTACGATGTGGAGATTTACGAGGGCGACTTCATCGACCTATACAACACCTACAAGGAAGAATATTTTAAAGGCAAAGTGAAATACATTGAATCGGCGGCGGAGTTTGTGTTGGAGAGCGAACAGCTGACCAGGCACAAGCGTTGGATCAACTACGACATGAAGGTTGTGGGCAACAGCTTTGAACACTCGAGGTACGCCACCGAGGAAGAAGAATAGAAAAAGCGAAGAATAGGATACCGCAGTGTTTTTTTTAGTACCGTATCACCTGATCGACAGAAACGATTTGAGTTTGATTCAGAAGATGTGCATCCTCTACCTGGCGAGGCACTACGACGAAAAGGGCGCGAGCGCCCCTATTAGCGAGCTCGAAATGGCGGAAAAACTCAGGGTCAGCACCTCGGAGGTCCGCCTGAATTTGGAGGTTCTGGTCTCGAAGGGGATCATCGACATCGACAACGAGCTGCTCGAAGTTCGGGATGAGAAGAGCGACGGCAAGGAGATCATCGTCAAGGAGGCGATCTTTAAGGATTTGAACCTGGACGAGTTCGAGGACCTCAAGAACAAGCTGAACAACAGGGTTCCGCCGAGCGAGGCGGAGCGCTTTGACGCGCTCGCGGAGCTGACGGAGGCGGATGCGTTCAAAGACGAGGCCGTCGTCTTGGAAGAAGCCCGCGGAGCGGGCTCGCCTGCTCCGGACAGGGGAGAGAAGGACGGGAAGAAGGCGGAATTCGAGAAGGACTACGATGAGGTGCTCGCGATGATCAGCAGCGCCGAGGAAAGAATACGGGAGCGGGCATCTCGGCTCAAGCTCAACGTGCGCCGGGAGAGGCGCGAGAGGAGCGGCCGGGAGGGCGAGGCCGAGGCGGAGCGAAACCCGCAGTACAATCGGCGAAAGTCCGACCGCGAGGCCTTGGAGCGCAGGCAGAAGGCGCAGGAGAGCGAGGAGCTCCTGCAGATGCTGTCGGAGTCCAACAAGAGCCTGAAAGAGGAGACCAAGTCGATCGAGGGGGAGCAGGCCGCATCCGCCAAGCGCAAACCGATTCCGCAGGTGCAGAAGCCCGATTCGGAGGAGGGCAGGAAGCGGGTCAACACCCGGTTTATGCAGGCCAGTTCCGTGTACCGGCAGAGCAACCTGAGCAAGCGCAAGCCGGGCAAAAAGAAATCGGACGATATAGAGGTATAACATGGGATTTTCACTCAAACACCCCGGCATCGACATCGGTGAGACGCCGCTGGAAAACATCTTCATCAACACTTATATGACTACTGCCGGCGAAATTCCGCTCAAGGTTTATATTTTGGGACTCAGCATGGCAAAAAACGGCGATGCGCTGCAGAACAACTATGACATCGCGAGCATCCTGAACATCGACATCTCGCAGGTCAGGGAGGCCTGGCTCTACTGGAGGGAGCGGAAGATCGTAGATTTTCAGCTCCCCGAGAGCGAGGACGACTGCAAGTTCGACATCCGGTTTTTATCGCTCAGAGAGAGCTACATTAACTCGAACTTCGTTCCCAAGTCGAACGCGAAGGAGCGGGAAACGACCAAAATTCTCTTTGACCCCGACTTAAAAGACCTCTTTGAAGAGATGGAACGGATTGTGCGCACGCCGCTCAGTCCCGACGCCAGAATGAAGATGATAGATTGGCTCAGAGAGTTTCAGGTCGGCAAAGACATGTTGCTGCGGGCGATCAAGATTACCTATGTGGAAAATCCGCCGGAAAAGCCGAGTCTGAACTACGCGAAGGGAATCCTCGCGAAGTGGTCAAGGAACGGAATCCGAACCGTAAAGGAAGCCGCGGATTACGAGGCCAAATTTATCAAACGTTCGGAGTTTTACCGCGAAGTGAACTACCGCCTCCTTTCCAAGACCACCCTTCCGACCGAGGCGCAGATGCAGGTCATAGAGACTTTGCTGGCGAGCCTGCAGGACAAGTCCGTATTTTTTGAAATCGTGGACTTGTGCAGCACCGACTACGTGTACCCCACCTACAACCGCCTGCAGAACCTCTTTGCCAAACTGGAGAAGGAATACGCGCTGAGCAGGGAGGGAATCGCGGCCTACCGCGAAGCCAAGCGGAGTGAAGTCTCGCGCCCTCGGAGCGCGAGCGCGGGTGCAGGCAAGTCCAAACAGAACTTTCAGCAGAACACCTACGCCAATTTGAGCAAGGAGGAGGCGATTAAGATTATGCAGAAGAAGAACCCTGCCCTGCTGTACGACCCCAACAAGGAGAAGTAGATGAGCGGCGATATCAAAGACTACTATGACAATCTGCGCAGGACGAACGAGCTCCGGCGGGAGCGACGAAAGCGCGAGATTTACGATAAGATTCCGGAACTGGAGAGGATAGACGGGGAGCTGAGAAAGATTTCGGCGAATATGGCCCTCTCGGCCTTTGAGAACGCCCTCGACTCCGAGCAGATCGCAAAACTGGCGCAGGAGAAGATTAAGATGCTGCAGGCCAGGCGCGCGGTCCTCCTGACCGACCACGACTACCCGCCGAATTACCTGGACCCGATTTACACCTGTGAGCTCTGCAAGGACAAGGGTTTTGTGATGAGGGAGCCCTGCAAGTGCTACAAGCGGAAGAAGTTTGAGCGCTCGGCCAAGCTCTCCAACCTTCACGCCCTGATGCAGCATGAAAACTTTGAACGCTTCGACTACTCGCTGTACTCGGACCGGGAGCTCGAGGACGGGCACTTTTTAAAGAGCCCCAACACCAAGAGCCTGCGCGATTATATGCGCTCGGTGGTGCACTGTCTGAAGCTCTTTGTGGAGGATGAGAACATCGGCGTCTACATTTACGGGCACACCGGGGTCGGCAAGACCTTCCTCTGTTCCTCAGTCTGCAAGTACGCGGTCGAGCGGGGGCTCAGCGTCGAGTATTACTCGATGAAGGCCCTGGTCGACATCATCGATAACTACCGCTTCAACAACCGCTCCAAGTTCAGCGACCCCGAGGAGGACGAGTTCAAACGGGCCTATCAGAACCTGTCCAAGTGCGACCTGCTGATTCTGGACGACCTGGGCAGCGAGCTGAAGAGTCAGAACATGGTCAGCGAACTCTTTTTCATTGTGAATGAGAGGATGGCGCTCAAAAAGAAGACCATCATTTCTTCCAACATCGGCATCGAAGGGATCGCCGCGGTTTATGAGGAACGGGTGGCCTCAAGGATACTCGGCACTTACATCCACCTGCCGATCGTGGGCGAGGACTTGAGGAGAATTTGACAAAGAATTGGGTATAACAAGAACGAATAGCTAAGTATGTGACGACTTATGATAAAGGAGGGCACTCATGGCTAAAAAGAGACCGAAAATGGTCGACGGCAAAGAGATAGGTTCCTGCGAGTTTCACGCCGAGTTTGGCGAGCTCGAGGAAGAAAAGGGCGGTTTCGAGACCGCAGTGAAGGAGGACAACGTGGTAAGAATTGGAAGAGAAGCACCTGATTTTGAATTGTCATCGTTCCACAATGGCAAATTCGAAACAATCAAATTATCGGATTACAGAGGCAAATGGGTTCTACTGTGCTTCTATCCGGGCGACTTCACCTTCGTTTGAGGTACCGAGGTGTCAGCAGTTGCTGCCAGGATAAAAGAGTTTGAAGCACTTGATGTGCAAGTGTTGTCATGCAGTGTGGACAGTGTGTTCATTCACAAAATTTGGAACGAATATGAG
>JAUMXH010000031.1 GCA_030529225.1 Bacillota bacterium
GTTTGCAGACAATTATGATAATTTTTATTAACCGCATGAATCTTTCATAAACTTACAGTTGAGACTGAGAAGATATGCTCCTCCGCGCTCCGAAAAGCTTTGTAAAAAAGTATCATTTTAGTAACCAAGCGCAGATAAAGATTGATATTTTTAGTTTTTAGGCTTATAATCGTTTTGATAAGTACAAGAAGCCAAAGAGGTTTGGCTAACTAAGGAGGAAAAATGACAAATAAAAGAATTTCTATGGTAGTGGGCTTTGCTCTTTCACTACTACTATTGGTCGGTTGCGGTTCAGACGCGAAGACTGCGAAAACACCTGCCGGCGATCTTTTAAGAGCGTCTGTTGAAAAACAGTTTGAAATGGAATCTGCTCACAGCGTGACTGACGTTACTTTGGACGTTCAGTTGAACGAAGATGCACAAAAGAATCCTAACTTGGCAATGCTTGCTCCATTCCTAAAGGATGCTAAACTGACTATCGATCAAAACGCGGTCATCAAAGAAAACTTGGCTCACGCGGCTATGGTTGCCGTAACGGGCGGACAGACTTACAATGCTGACCTTTACATGACATCTCCAACTAAGATGGTGTTCCAAACTGAGTTGATTCCTCAGCCTGTCATCATGGACTTGGAGAAAATCCAGGAGTTTGCAAACGCTACCAACCCTGCAGGTTCTGTAGCGCCTATGGCATCATTCAGCGGAATGTATACAGAAGAGAACAAAGCGCAAGTAAAAGTTGCTATGGACATCTTCGGCGAAGCGTTCAAGGGTGTTGAGCCTACTAAGAGAGAAGCGGAAGAAATCGAGTTCTCAACAGGAAAAGAGAGCTTGGATATGATGTCTTACTCTTACAAAAACAACGAAGAAGCGCTTGCTTTGTTTGAAAAAGTTGCGAAGAACGTAATGGAAAGTGAGAAGATGTACGATCTGATCACAAGCGAAGAAATGAAGAAGGCTATGGATCCTGCACAAGCGGCTGCTATCCCTTCAAAAGAAGAGTATGCGAAGCAAATGGAGCAGGCAAAGAAAGATTTCGATGCGCAGTTCCCTACTATGAAAGAGCAGTTCAACGCAGCAGTTGAGTTGAAAGATGCGACTGTAAAACTCGGCGTTGACGCTGACGGTTACATGAGACACTCTGCTTTCATATTCGAAGCGACTGTAAAGCAAGGCGGAATGGAAATCCCTGTGAAATTCACTATGACTTCAAACGTTGACAAAATCAACGCTGTGAAGAAAGAAGACGTCAAGACAATCGAAGTTGACGAGAACAACGCAATCGACTTCATGGATCTTTTGATGATGGGTATGATGGGCGGAGCGCCTCAAATGAACTAATCCGTTTCACTGACGGAAGTAAAAAATGGACTTGTTTCGACAAGTCCATTTTTGTTTTGTGCTTTACACTTTGATGAGCGCCGCTCCCTCTTACAGAATCCGCGACAGGAACTCCCTGGTCCTCTCCTGTGTAGGGTTGTTGAAGATGAGTTCCGGAACATCGTCCTCCACAATCACGCCCTTATCCATAAAGATGACCCTGTTGGAAACGTCTCTGGCAAAGCCCATCTCGTGGGTCACGACAATCATCGTAAGTCCCTGTGAGGCGAGCGTTCTCATAACCTTCAGCACCTCACCCACCAGCTCCGGGTCGAGCGCCGAGGTCGGCTCGTCAAAGAGGAGGGCATCCGGCTCCATACACAGGGCTCTGGCGATTGCCACCCTCTGCTTCTGTCCGCCGGAAAGCTGCTTCGGTTTCGCGTTGATGTGCTCGTCCATCCCCACCAGAGAGAGATATTTCAGAGCGGTCGTTTCGGCTTCCTTTTTATCCTTCTTGAGAATCTTGATCGGGCCAACGGTGCAGTTCTCGAGCACGTTCAGGTTGTTGAACAGGTTGAAGTGCTGAAACACCATGCCCATCTTGGTGCGGTAGAGTTCGATGTCGGCCCCGTTCTCCAGGATGTTTTTACCTTTGTACGAGATGCTGCCGAAGCTCGGGTCCTCGAGCAGGTTGATGCATCTGAGCAGGGTGGATTTTCCTGACCCTGAAGAGCCGATGATGCTGACCACTTCTCCTTCGGAAACCGAAAAGTTGATGTCCTTCAAAACCAGGTTGTCCCCAAACTGTTTTCTTAAATTTTTAATCTCGACGATGGTATTTGCGCCGTTTGTATGCTCCATTGTATTGGTATTCATAGTTTCACCTCATTTTCTTTCGCTCTAGGCTTTCAATCGCTCAATGTCCGTAGAATTCAGTAGTTGCATCTGGTTGCTGACTAAGTTGTAGTCGCTCGGTCCGTCCATCTTATGCTCGAGCTTTCTTAAAATAAAGGTAATGAGCAGGGTCATGATGAGGTAGATGAAGATGACCACGGTAAAGGATGCAAAGTAGTCGAAGGTGTTGCTGGCTACGGTCGAGGTCTGGAAGAAGAGCTCGCTCACGCTGATTGCCGAGAGCACTGCGGTATCCTTCACGTTTACGATGAACTCGTTGGCGGTCGCAGGCAGGATGTTTCGAATCGCCTGCGGAAGGACGATCGATGTCATAGTCTGGAAGTGGGTCATCCCGATTGCCTTTGCGGCTTCAAACTGACCGCGGTCAATCGAAACGATACCGCCCCTCACGATCTCGGCCATATAGGCACCGGTGTTGATCGAAACGACGATGAGACCGGCGACGATCGGTGAAATATAGATGCCGCCGTAGGCCAAACCGTAGTAGAATACGACCGCCTGCACCATCATCGGGGTGCTTCGGAAGAAGGTGATGTAGATGTTGCAGAACAGGTTCGCCAATTTAATTAAGAAGACGGAACCCTTGGTTTTGTTCTTCAGCGGAATGGTTCGAACAATACCCATCAAGAGACCGATGAAAAAGCCCAAAACGGTACCGACGATCGAGATGATGATGGTCCACATCGCGCCGCCCAGGTAGAGCATTTTGTACTTGCTGAAAATGAAGGCGACCTGTGCCCAAAAGCCTCTGTTTGCGGCTGTCTTGCCGGCCGGATCTTCCGGCTTGCTCAAATCCGGACTTTCTGCGGCGCCGTCCGGCGATTCCGCGCCGTCCGTTCCGGGAACCGCTTCTCCCGTCTCTTCCTCTTCTTCTTCTTCCATGACAGGCTGGTTGCGAATCGCCGTGTCCATGATCTCTTTTCGCTCTTCTTCACTGATTTCCGCCAGGGCGGCGTTGATCTCGGCCGCGAGCGGGCTTCCCTTCTTCAAGCCGACCGCAATTGAGATGTCCTCAATGTTGGTTTGGAATCCGTCCTCCGGATTTACGATGGCAAAGTTCGGGTTGGCGAAGCAAGAAGAGATCGCCTCCGGCATTTCGGTCACATAGGAGTCGATTGCCCCCGAATCCAGGGCAACGCGCATCGAAGAAAAGTTTTTGTAGGCCGGAAGCTTGTTTGCGCCCTCAATCTGGTCGATGATGTCGTAGTGGGCGGTTCCCAGCTGGGCGGTAATTCTTGCGTCCTTGAACTCCTGTATGCTCTGTGCGTTCACATATTTGCTGTCTTTTTTAACGAGGAGCACGTAGCTCGATTGGTAGTAATTGTCGGAAAAGTCGATCTTTTCTTTTCGTTCCGCGGTCGGGCTCATGCCGGCCATAATCGCATCGATGACTCCCGATTGCACCGCGGGTACGAGCCCGGTCCATTCAATCTTCTTGACGACCAGCTTTTTTCCCAGTTTGTCGGCGACTCGCTTTGCGATTTCAACGTCGTAACCGCCGGCGTATTCATTGGAACCGTCGATTTTAACGCCGCCGTTGGCATCGTTCAGCTGAGACCAGTTGAACGGCGGGTAAGCGGCCTCAAGTCCGATGACGAAGACTTCTTCGCTCGTGTTTTCCGTCTGATTGTTGGTGTTTGCAGTTTCATCCGCCGAAAGCTCGGACAAGAGCCCGAACGAAAGGCTGAATGCCAGGCAGATTGCCAGAATGGTGTGTAGACTTTTTCTCATCTTTTACCTCCAAAAAGTATACAAAGCTAAGTATGGATTCACATACGACAACGCGGCTATCTATTTGTTTGTGAGGTAAAAAAAATACCCCGAAAAGGGTACACAAGACCCCTCACCCGCTCTACATCCTTGTGAGATAGCTCAACATTGGTCACCGAGCATCTTGACCAATGACAGTTCCGTGCCTCTTAAACACGGACCCAGCAAGGTAGTTTGGCGCTACCCGCTTCGGCAGATGTTCCTTTCCCTGAGCCTCAAAGACTTCCGGTCTAAACCCAGGTACTGATAAAATCTGCGCCTCTACCCCACCTATTTGGTGAGGTTATTGCCAACATACTAGCACAGCTTTCGGGGAATGTCAAATAAATACAGAAAAAAAATAATAAAAATACTTTTTTTCTCATCCTTTGGTATAATAGAGCTTGAGGGAGAAAGGAAGGTTGAAGATATGGAACAGAACCGGAAAGAGCTGAGCGCCCTGATTGAGGGCATCCTCCGAGAGATTCCGCGGATTTTAGAGGGGATCGAACACCTGGACATCCACCAAAAGACGAGTTATCGCGACTTGGTGACCGCGGCGGACAGGAAGATCGAGGCCTATTTGCGGCAGTCGATCAAGGGGAGATTTCCCTCACATGAAATCCTGGGGGAAGAGTCTTATCAGAAAGAAAAGAACTATGACGAGGAGCACCTTTGGATCATTGACCCGATAGACGGGACGAGCAATTTTGTCAAGCAGGGGGAAGGTTTTTGCACCATCCTGTCCTACTTTTCGCACGGAGAGCCGGTGCTCGGCTATGTTTACGACATAAAAAAAGACCTCCTGTATTCGGCGATCAAGGGGGTCGGGGTCTTTGCAAACGGGGAAAGGCTGGATCCGCCGGTGAACAAGGGGCTCAAGGAGAGCCTCGCTTCGATGGATATTCGCAGGACGCAGAACAGGAATCCCGAACTCTTTGCATTCCTCGCAAGGAGCGCCTTTTCGATTCGCGTCATCGGTTCGAGCGGCCTGGACGGCATTCGCGTCGTCACCGGAAAGGTCGGCGCCTACCTGCATGTGGGCGGCGGCGCCTGGGATTTTTCGCCCTTCTTTTTGATGGCGGACGAACTGGGTCTTTGTTTCACCGACTTTGAGGGAAGGCGCCCTCCCCTCACGCGGCACAGTTCCTTTATTCTCGCCTGTCCCGCAGCGCACGCCGAGATTATGGAGCAGCTTCGCGGCGGACTGCCCGGCTAGATGATAATTTCGGAACTGATTTCGTACTCTCTCTCGCTCGGCTTGGGAATCGACCTTCTCCTCTTGATTTCCCTCTTGTTTTCGTACATCTTTTGGTCGGCGATGCTCATCGCATCGTACGGATTTCTGTGATCCTTCGAGGTCGCCACGCCGATCGCGATGCTGATTTTAAAGCTGCGACTCTGCTTGTTGAAGTTGTCGATGTGCATCTGCAAGATCTTGAGGGTCGGCTCCAGGTCCTTGATTCCCTCGATCAGGATGGCAAACTCGTCCCCGCCGATTCGGAAGGCGTTTGCGTTCTTTCTGCACGATTTGTTTAAGATGTGGGCCAGGCTCACGAGCATCTTGTCGCCCTCCGGATGACCCAGGGTATCGTTGACCGACTTCAAATCGTTCAAGTCGATGATGATGATCGAAAAGTCCTTTCGCGAATTCGGGTGGTTCAGCAAATCCAGGCTCTCGTTGAAGCACCTTCTGTTTTTGAGCATGGTAATCATGTCGTAGTGCGCCATATAGCTCAGTCTCTCGTTCTCATACTCCAAAATGAAGGAATCCTTGATGTTGATGTAGAATCCGGTAAAGAAGAGGATTAACATGACAAAGACCACCGAGGCCAACACATACTCATAGAGCTGCCAGATGTCGACCTTGCTGTTGATTTCCTGCACGTACTTCAGATTGCTGATGATGACCAGGGCGAGCGCGCCCACAAAGAAAATTCTGAGGGCGAACTTTGTGATTTTCACCCAGTAGCTCGACCTGTCGGGGTCGGACTTCTTTAGAATGTAGTAAATCAGCAGGTAGGAGATGACGGCCGCCACATAATAATACTTTACGACCCGCGGGTAGTGGTAGATGGTGAAGTGGTTCAGCAGGATCACGATGACGGTCAGCAGGCTGTAGACGAAGATATAGGTCCCGTAAATCACCTTGACGCCGAAACTCGTGCCGTAGTTGTGCACGTTGTAAGCGTAGACCATCAGCAGCGGCGGGATCAGGAAGAAGGAGATAAACTCAATCTGCGTGTGGATGCGATAATCCGGGATGATCAGGGAAATCACATTTGCCTTGCACAAAAAGTAGAGCCCCATCAAAAAGAGGGTCGAGCCCAGGGCGATCGAGCTCACAAACTTGTTGTTTTTCCAAAGCGATACGCAACTGAAGATGTAGGTCAGGATGCCGACCACCATAAAGGCGACTCCCAGCACGATTTCCGGAAGCGGGTGGTTGAACCAAAAAATGTTTTCGCTCTCAAAGGAGTAGATTCCGACCGAGTCGATGCGGTACATAAAGCGCGGTTCGGATGCCTTGAGCCTGATCTTGAGCTCCCTGCCCACGTAGTCGGCGGGGAGGTTGAACTTGTGGCTCTTCAATCCGATCAGCTTTCCGTCTTTGTATAAGTTTGCACCCCAAGAATAAATCCGCTGGCTGTCCAGGTAGACTTCGACCACGGCGTTGGCGCTGTCAAAGATGAGCCCGGGCGCCTCCAATCCCAGGGGCTTCAGCGTGTAGCGAAACTCCAGCTCGTCCCCGCGCTCGGTCTTGGGCAGTACATAGGCGGACAGCTCTTCCCTCGGCTGCTCTCCTATGAAGGTTCCGTTCATGAAGACCTTCCAGTCCCCTTCCAAGGTTCTGATATCGCTGATTGTTTCAATGTTGGCCTTGAATAAATAAGAAATAAAAAAAATAATAAAGGCGATCACAAGGATCCCCAGTGCGATGTTCCTTTTCTTATTTTCATTATAATAATCCAAATGCGTACTCCAAATTCTCTTTCTTTCTAAATTCCGTTTCTCTATCTTTTTATACGATTCTTTTATCGGCTCATTTCTGACAATTTTAGCATAAAAATTAGAAAAAGCAAATGAGAAAAATCATCGATTTCTTAAAAATTTATGACGGATAATTACATTTTTCTTATGCTTTTCGGAAAGACTTTCCAAATGCAGGTCGGGATAGTATAATGAATGTAGAACTTATAACAAAAAAGAAACACACAGAACGGTTTTTAGGCAAAGGAAAAAAAGGAGGAGTATCATGAAGAAGATGTTGTCGTTGGCACTGTGCCTGCTGCTCACATTCACGGCCATCCCTCAAGTCCGAGCGGACGGCGAGAACTTGAGCGCGGGACAAAAGTTGTTCAAGATGGGCCTGGTCAAGGGCGATCAGAACGGAGACTTGTTGGAACAGCAAAGCTTGAAGAGGCAGGACGCCCTCCTCTTATTATTGAGACTCTTGGGCGAGGATAAAAAGGCGGATGCCTATACCGGTAAAACGACATTTCAGGATGTGAAGGAAACTTCGTACTATTATAGTGCAGTCGCATACGCGGAGAACGAGGGGCTCACCAAGGGTATGGGTGACGGCAGCTTCGGCTCCGACAGGTTGGTGACCGAGAAGGAGATGTTGAACTTCATCTTGAGAACCTTGAACCACAAAGATGTGGCTTGGGATGATGTGATGTTCAAGGCGAGAGAGCTCAAGCTCACAGAGGGTCTCTCTCCGGATGCCAACGCGAACGCCCTCAGAGCCAAGGTCTTTGAGTACATGCTCGCGGGACTGAACACAAAGGTAAACGGAACGGATCAGAAACTCGGCGCAAAACTCGGAATCAAGGAGTTTATGAACGAGGACGAGGAATACACCGGCAAATTCGGGGTCAAATCGATCGCGGCAAACGGGTTGAAGGCCTTTGAAATCAAGTTTACCGATCCGATTAAAAACTACGATGTGGACAAGACGCACATCAAAGTGGATAAGATGAGCTTCGAATTGCGTTTGCAGGAAGACGGCAAGACCGTCAGCGTCTTCTTCCTGAACCCTGTGAAACAGGATGCGAAAATCAAGGTCATGATAGACGGCGTTCGCAGCAAGAAGGGCAAGAGCATAGACAAGTTTGAAAAAGAGTTCAAGATGGAAGACAGCTTGGCTCCAAGCCTGTTGGATGCCAAATTTATGGATTTAAAAACCTTGAAGCTGACCTTCTCGGAGCCGATGAGGGTTTCGTCACAATCGTTCGGAAGCAACAAGTTTCTGGAAATCGACGGGGAAAAGCCGAATGTCAGAATCGACAAGAACAAGATGGGCGATGAGCTCCTCATCACCTTTAAAGACGAACTCAAAGCGGGTACCCACAAGCTGAAGCTTGCGAACCTGAAAGATTACGCCGGAAACGAGTTAAAGGAGGAAGAACTCGAGAGAAAGGCGGAGAGAGACAACAGCGAACCGAAGGCGACGCGAGTCGACTTTTTGAACAGCAAGAAGGTCATGGTTTACTTTGATGAGTCGATCTACGAGCGCGGACTCTTTAAAATCGACGAAAACTTCGCCGGTTCCAAGAAATACTACGACGATAACAAGAGCGTGATCGAGCTGAGCTTCCCGAACGAAATCAACCTGGCTGCCCTCAACAACGGCGTTTTGCTCTACAAGGGCCAGGAGGACAGAAGCAAGAATAAGGTAAAAGATTGGGAAAAAATCAGCTTTGAGGTGGACGACGACACCACACTTCCGGAAGCAAAAATGAGTTTGGACAGCGACAACAAGGTCCGCCTCGAATTCGACAAGCCGATGAACGCGGCCTACGGAAGGGTCATTCTCTTTGATAAAGACAAGAAAAAATTGGAAGAATATTTCGCGACTGCGAGCCAAGTTCACGCCTTTGAAAAGGACTCCCACAACAGAGTCTTGAAGGTAGCGTTCAAAAATGCCAAGTTCAACGGCCAAAATTCGGAACAGTTCTACATTAGAGCGGAAGGCTTCAGGGATCTCAGCCTCAGGGGCAATCAGATGATCGCGATAGAAGAGAAATTTGAGTCTAAGGACGCCAAGAAGCCGACCCTGGTCTACTCGAACGGCAAGGGTGCAGTGAAGGTTACCAAGAGCGCGAACAGCTACAAAGAAGATACCATCAGCATCCGCTTCAGCGAATCGATGAACGAGGATGATTTGAGAAACCTCGCAAACTACAGGGTTCCGGGAATCGGACAGCTATCAGGCGTGGACGGAGCGTCGATCGAGGGCATCTACGATGACGACAAGACCGTGGTCATCGTCGTGCCGAACGCGAGAAAGATCAGCAGCACCGGAAAGTTCACCATCCTCGGGATGAGGGACAAGGCCGGCAACCTGATGGATACCGTTGAGGACGCGACCATCATCGCGAAGAGCAGCTTCCGATTGAACAGCGCGGTTGCAATCAAGAAGAACGAGATTCTTCTGAACTACTCAAAAGAGGTCGAGGTCTTCGATCCGGGCGCTTACGTAATTAAGAGAAACAACGACGATGTGGACTCAATCGTGAGCTACGAAATCGACAAGAACAACAAAAAGCAAGTGAAGGTTACTTTAGACAAGGGCTTCGGGTCGAGCGCGAGCGGCTATCAGATGGTGGTCTTGGACGAAGCGGGCGTGAAGAGCGTCTTCGGCGAAGAGCTCGGCAGCACTTCTGCGGTCAGCATCTCGGATCAGACCGGGGCGAGCGTGGAAGAAATCGAGGCGACAGGCGGCAAGTTCATCGTGAAAATGAGCGAGGGCATCCTCTTTAAAGAGGGAGATCCGAACAGCGTAACGAGCAACATCCTGATTTACGACTCGGAAAAGAACCTTTTAAAGAAGGGCGATGACTACACCGTGAACAAACAGAAGAGTTCGGACCCTGACTACGTAAAAACCTTTGAAATCAAAGGCGTAAAGGGATCGAGCAACACCTTCAAAGAAGGGGAAACCTACACCATCGAGCTGATTGCAACCTGGAACAGCAGCGGCGTGCAATCGTATTCATACAGCCGGGCGGTCACCGCGGTCGGCGCTGTGGAGTAGGCTACAACAGAACAAAAAGCCTTGGGGCTCAAGGCTTTTAAGGTAAGGGATTGCAAGTCCTCCTTATAAAAAAGTTTAGCATTGCAAACATGGTCACCTCGAAAGACGGTGGCCATGTTGCACTTCTTTCCTTTTTCCTTAAAAAGATAGCTTTCATCTTGACAAGAAAAAATTTATTATTTATAATATGGTTTGTGACAGTTCGCCCATGTAGCTCAGTAGGTTAGAGCGTCGCCTTGGTAAGGCGGAGGTCGGCGGTTCGAATCCGCTTGTGGGCTCCATTTTTTAAGTTATTCGATTAGGAGGATAAGAATGGGAAAGCAGAAATTTGAAAGAACGAAACCTCACGTAAAC
>JAUMXH010000013.1 GCA_030529225.1 Bacillota bacterium
AAAAAGAGAAAAAGAGAATCCAAGAGCCTGAGAGATTTGCAGAATCGAAAATCGAAAGTCTGAAAGTCTGAGAACTCGAACATAAGAAGAGACCGAGAGACGGAAGCGGGGAACGGAAAGCGGGAAGCGGAGAAAACCCGCTCGGGCGAAGTGAGGAATATAAGGAAAGCGAACGGAGGAAACAATGAACAAGAGAGAACTCGGGGGTGGGAGCATCAGCCCCGCAGAACTCCCGATTATGAAGGTGCTCTGGGAAAAGGGCGAGCTCAGCTCCCCCAAGATTTTTGAGGGGCTGGAGGGCAATGTCAGCACCTTAAAGACCCTGCTCAAGCGGCTGGTGGACAAGGGCGCGGTCGGAACCAATCAAATCAACGCCAGGACCTACACGTACTTTCCCATCCTCAGCCAAGAGGACTATATCAACGAGGAGAGGCGGGGCTTTTTGGCGCGCGTCTTTGACGGCTCCAAGAACAGGATGCTGCTGAACTTTGTGAAAGAGGAAAAAATCAGCAGGAGTGACATTGAGAAGCTTCTGGAAATGATAGAGGAGGACTGAGATGTTTTCTACCCTATTTTATAAATTGCTGAGCATGTCCCTGATCGCCTGCGTGATTGCGGCTTTGACGCTGCTGATCAGAAGGCGCTTTGACAAAACGATTTCGCCGCTGTGGAAGCTCCTGGTCTGGCTCCCGGTGCTTCTGGTCCTGCTCGTTCCGTATCGATTTCACAGCGATTGGTCACCCATCAAGCGGGAAATGCAGATTGAACGCACGATTTCGGAGCTTGTGAGCAATATGGCCACGCCGGAACGATTTCGGGAAAGCGGGAAAAACGAAGCGCTCCCGGGACGAGCCGGTGATTCGGCGGTAGAAGCGAGGCCTTTAAAGCGCGGGCCGGCCTTTGAGGAGGAAGCGGAAAGCGTCGCAAACAAGTCTTCTCTCGCCCGGTTTTTCAGCCGGGAGAATCTTGTAAACGAAGGGATTCCAATCATTTGGCTGGCGGGACTTCTACTTTTGAGTTTACATTTTGTAAGGAGCCGGCGCAAACTGTCGGCTTTGGCGAAGGTTCCGGCGGGCGAGGAAGAGGATGCCGAGCGATTGCACATCTCGGGGATTTTGGATGCCTGCAGGGAGCACTTCGGAATCGATGAAGCCGTCTCCTTTTGCATCGGGAAGGACTTTGCGAGTCCGGCGATCATGGGAATCTTTCGCCCCGTCATCCTGCTTCCCGAGTATGTAAAGTCGATGAGCGACGAGAGCATTTCCTACATTTTGTACCACGAGCTCGCCCACTACAAGCGAAAGGATTTGCTCCTGAATCAGCTTCTGCTTTGCCTGCAAATATTGTACTGGTTCAATCCGCTTCTTTTGCCGGTCTTCAAATGGATTCGGGACGATATGGAAGTCTTGACGGATGAATATGTTTTGAAGAGAATCGGCGAGGAAAAGAGCAAGTCCTATTCGAGGTCACTCGTGGAGGTTCTGGCAAATGCCAATCGGATTCCGTTTTTGCCAAGAACCCTGTGCATGGCGGGCGACGGCAAGAACATTGAGAGGAGGATTCAGATGATAAAATTGAGGGAAGAATTCAAGAAGAGGCGCATCTGGGTGTCCGTTCTCTGCGTGGCTTTGATTGCCGGCATCGCAATCTTCGCGCTGACCGGGAAAACGGGCACGCACAAGATTGCATTCTACGCGCTGGAGGGGATAGACCTGAAAGAATCGGAGTATCTTGAGGCAATCAAACAGGTGGAGCCTGTACTTACCGAACAGGATATTGCCGCCTACAACAAAGAAAGCAAGATGATATTTCTGAAAGAAGAAGCGCTGAAAGCGTATGAGAAGATCCTTTTGTCGGAGGAGCAGGAAGGCCATAGCAGAATCTTGGACGGCGGTTCGATTTTCCTGGGAGTGAAAGGCCCTGCCTATACCTTTGTGATAACGGTCGATGAAAAGCCTGTTTTGCACGGCACGATTCAAAGACCGGTCGCAGTCAGTCACATTCCTGCCGGCTATCATATTACCGATGCCCGGGGCGGATTGAGACTCTTCACACCGTTTCCGATCCGAGACGAAGCCGAGAAACAGCAGGCTGAGAAAGCGCTTTCGCGTTTTGAAACAAGTTTGGAAGACATGGGGCTCACAACGGACAAACTCTTTGATTTCAGAAGGGGAAAGGCAATCTACAAGACGAGCGAGCTCTATTCGTACAGGACTGAGTACGCGGGTGACAATTCCAAGGTTTCGGGTATCATAAACCATCTGGTCTTTCCGGAGGGCGTGGCGTACAAGCAGTTTAGCTTGGGAACCGAGAAAGAGCCGTATTCCGTGACCGTGCACTTGGAGCGAAGCAAGCGCGAAGCGGGTATGGAAGCCCACTATCAGGCGAATCGAGAGATTTACGACACCGATGCGCAGCTTCTCCTTGCCTTAGTGGGAAATCTGGAGATTGTAAACTTCGTGTTTGAGGGCGAGGGAAGCCCTTATACCCTCACTTATCACGCG
This sequence comes from Bacillota bacterium, assembly GCA_030529225.1. Taxonomy (GTDB): domain Bacteria; phylum Bacillota; class Clostridia; order Peptostreptococcales; family Acidaminobacteraceae; genus JAUMXH01. Next base: position 2,505 of record JAUMXH010000013.1, read on the forward strand.
GCTGCAATCAGTAGGGAGACGCTGGAAGAAGGCACTGAAATCGCCGGAGCTCTCTTGGTAAAGGTTGAAAAATACTACGAGGAAGCGAGCACCGCGATCAAGTTTTACAAGCTGTTCTCCGATGAATTCTTCGGTCCGGAATTTGTGGAGAATGACGGTTCGAAAGAGGATGCGGGGTCGGGAATAACAAAAGATGCAAAAGAGTCGGGAAAAGAGGAGCGTGTTTACCCTAAAGATACCGATGTGCAGGTGAAGAACATTTTGAAGAGAATCAGCGAAAATCCTAAGGCCTCTTCCGCACCGAAAGCGTATATTGATGCACATCCCAAAGAATATTACGAGCTTCTGAAACTCCTCTCACAAGATCACTTGAAAAAGGAGATAGCGAGCTTGCAATTGAAGGGTTTGGATGCCAAAATTTTGGAACAGGCAATCAGCGAGTTGAAAGAAGAGCCCCTCTTTTTCTACACAACGGAAACCGATTTGCGCGTTCATACCGACGGCTCGGAGAAGAGGGCGCTCAATGAGCGGGAATTGCACGATGTGACGAGGGCCCTTCAAGTGCTCCGTTACGATGCGAGCCTGGATGAGGAAAGGGTGAACCCGCTCAGTTACTTGACTTACTGCAGCTTTGAGAGTCCGGAAAAAATCGACCTGTCCGAACTGGTCACCTATATGAGAAATCGCAGCTTGAAGGATGACGCCGTCGGTGTGGACAAACGCTCCGAGCAGTATCAAGATTCCGACACGGAGAAGTTCGAAACCCTGAAAACCCTGCAGGACTTTCCGTTCAGGAGTGCAAAGACCCTGGCTGAGCTGCCGGTTCCGGTGCATGAGGTCTTTGAAGAGGATGTGGATATGCTGCTCTTAAACTACCTGGGAATCGACCTTGAAAAAATGGACGGAATCGGGAAGGAAAAGGCGCTCTATATTGAAAAATACGGTAGCTTTTTTACCTACAACAGCGACTTCGGGCTCGCAGACTTTATCGCCGAATCCGGGGAGATAGACGGGATGCTGGTGTATTTATACAGCGAAACATCCAAGCTTACCATCAAGGCGGATGAAAAGCGGGGACACTGGTACATCGTCAGCCACACAAAGCGATAAAATGAAGTGTTTGGCCCTTCGAGCCCGGATGTGACAGGCCCGAGGGGCTTTCTTGTATTCTCAGGCCCCTATTTTTCCGCATCCGTTCAGGGTGGGGCGCCGTGCTGAAAAAAAGTTGAACTCGAGCAAAAAATAGCATAGAATCTTTTAGGTAGGAAGAATTCGGACGGATGGAAGGAATTGAATCGCTATGAAATATCAATCACATTTTTTTGTTATCCTCATGTTGAGCCTTTGCCTACTGTGTAGCGGGTGCAGAGGGTCTTTTTTTGAGGAAAAAATTACCAATCAGGTCACGAGCGAAGAAATCGTCTTTCAAATGGCGTTGCTTGATCAGAGCGGAGAAATCCTCAGCTCGTCCGTAATAGACTTGAACAAGTCCACGCAGTATACTCTCAGCCTTCTGAATACCGACACGAATGTGTATGCCGAGAAGGTCTACCTGCTCCTGGATGGGAAACAATATGACTTGAACAAGGAAGATGAAAACAAAAAGACGGTCCTCCTGCAAAACACCGGCAAGGAGCTGCGTTTGGATTTAGAATTTGAAGGGATTGAGGGCGGACTTCATTCCGCACTTGTCATCGTGGAACATCAATGGAAAGAAGAGCCTCGCGTGCTCGAGGAGCAGGGGTATTCGAGCTTTGTCTTGAGCGGCGGGAAGGGTGGCGGAACTGCCATAGAGGAAAGCCCGGAGCAAGTTTTGCAGCTTGCACGAGCGGAAGAGGAAAGGATGCTTGGAAAACTCGATCGGTCCACCGATTTTGCCGTGTTTGGCGAGGAACAGAAGGGGGCGGGACGCTTTGAAATCGTGGCACACAACTTTGTGAAACAGAGCGACTCGGATGAGATGACTCATTATGCGTATCTTTATAATCCTACAAGCGAAGAATCGGAGTATTCTCTTTATTTGCTGAGCGGAGAGGACCTGCTTTCCTTTGTCGCCTCGGCTCCCAAGATCGTCTTGGGTCCCGGGCAGGATGCCGTTTACCGAATCAAGGTGCCGGCAGAGCGCCTAAAAGATGGCGTGCCGTATTATTTTGTCCTGCTCAGAACGCCGGTCTCGGAATCGAATGCCAAGACAGAGGAAGCCATGCTTCGGAAAGAAACAGAGAGTCACCTAAGTTTTTCTCAGAAATTCTTGATTCGGAACTGAGTTTATCCTCCTTTTTTTGGGTGGGAACTCGGCGGGAGCCTGCCCCCGAAAGAAGCCTAAAAAATGCTGAAATTTACAAAAAAGCAATCGCCGGTTGACAAATTGAAAGGTGCCGGTTGGTGGTAAGCAACCCCAAAAAAAGCTAGAATGAGCAAACAGAAAACCACAAAAGGAGGACATAGAAATGATTTTAGCAGACAAATTGATCCAACTTCGAAAAAAGGCGGGTTGGTCCCAGGAAGAATTGGCGGAGCAGATGAAGGTGACCAGACAGTCGGTTTCTAAATGGGAGGGGGCGCAATCCGTTCCGGACCTCGAGAAAATCATTCGCCTTTCCGAGTTGTTCGGCGTCAGCACGGATTACCTGCTCAAAGATGAAATCGAGGAAACAGAGGAGAAGCTGAGCTCCGAGGATTTTCCCGCGCTAAGGCGCGTATCGATGGAGGAGGCAAACGCCTTCCTGGCGGTGAAGGAAGAGACTTCCAAGGTAATCGCGCTGGGAACCTTTCTTTGTATTTTGTCGCCCACCTTCCTGTTCATTCTGGGGGCGCTGAGCGAAGATTCCAAATACGGCTTGGAGGAGAATGTGGTGGTGGGAATCGGGATGATTGTCTTACTTCTCCTTCTCACAATAGCGGTTTCCATGTTCTTTTTAAGCGGAAGAAAAACCGAGCCCTACGATTTTTTGGACAAAGAAGTCTTTGAGACGGAATATGGCGTGAGCGGGATGGTCGCGGAGCGGAAGGCGAAATACAACGAAACCCACACCAAGAACAACATCATTGGCTTGGCCCTCTGTATCATGGCGCTGATTCCGATCTTTGGCGGCGTCATCATAAATGATGAAAATGAGCTTCTGATGGCATGCATGCTCGCGCTCTCCTTTTTGATTGCGGGGATCGGGTGCATGTTCCTGATTCGCAGCGGAATCGTTTGGGCAAGCTATCAAAAACTCCTGCAGGAGGGAGATTACACAAGGGAAAAGAAGAAAAATCAGGTCTTTTCGAGCGCGTTCTCAGGTGCCTACTGGCTGATTGCGACTGCCATCTATCTGGGATACAGTCTTCCGACCAACAATTGGCACTACAGCTGGGTGATCTGGGTGGTAGCGGGAGTGCTCTTCCCGGCCATCCTGATGATTGCCGCCTTGTTTCGGAAGGAAAGGTAAGCGAGGGCAAGCGGGCGATCTTAGCTCGGCTATCAAGATTCTCCGCCCTTTATGAGGGGTAAAATAATATTATAAGGAAGTGCCGGGTAAACTGAGAAAGGACGGGAATCGGTATGTGGGAAAAAGACATCAATCTTCACGAGATAGCGGAGATCAGGACAAAGACGACACTTTACTTTGGAGTGGGAGCGATTCAAAAGATGGACTTGATTGCCGGAGAGCTCAAAAAGAAGGGGCTCGATAGGGTGCTTGCGGTGACCGGAAGGTCTTCGTACAAGTCGAGCGGGGCGTGGGAAGTCGTGGAGCAGGCGTTTCGCAATCACGGCATCGAGTATGCGCTCTACGACAAGGTGACGCCGAATCCGGAGCATAAGTCTGTAGACGAGGCAAGCGAACTGGGAAGGGCTTTTGGCGCAAAGGCTGTGATTGGAATCGGTGGGGGGAGTTCCATCGATGCGTGCAAGTCGGTCGCGATTATGTTGGAATACCCGAATCAGACCTGTGCCGAGCTCTACGAACACAAGTTTACGCCTGAGAGGGCGGTGCCGATTGTAGCAATCAATCTGACGCACGGAACCGGAACCGAGGTCAACCGTTACGCGGTGGTATCCATCCCGGAAAAGAAAAAAAAGAAGGGAATCGGCTACGAGTTTATGTATCCGATCTATGCGATCGATGACCCGGCGCTGATGCAGGGGCTTTCGGAGTTTCAGACCATAGCGGTGTCGCTGGACGCACTGAACCACGTGTTTGAGGCATCTACCAGCAGAGAAGTCAATGCCTTCGCGATGCTTTGCTGCAAGGAGGCCGTGAGGCTGATTCACAAGTACCTTCCTAGGATCATTGCGGATGCCCAAGACTTGGAAGCGAGGTATTATCTGGCCTACGCGGCGATGATAGCCGGTTTGTCTTTTGACAGCGGGGATTTGCACATCACGCACGCGCTGGAACACCCGCTCAGTGCCATCAATACTGAATTCACGCACGGACTGGGGCTTGCCATTCTGCTCCCTGCGGTGCTTGAGGTGATTTTCGATGCCAGAAAAGAGACGATACTGGACCTGTTCCGCCCAATCTTGGGAGAAGATGAGAATCTTGGCGCGAAGGAAGCCGCGCAGAAGATGAAGGACTGGCTCGCAAGCGTTGGGGTGAAGAGTTCGCTCAAAGAGGAAGGATTCAAAGAGGAGGACATCGACACCTTGACCGATTTGGTTTCGGTGAAGGGTTTGTCGTTCTCGAGTCCGGTTGAAGTCAGCAGGGAGCTGGTCCGAAGCATCTACGAGAAGTCGTTTTAAAGGTGGCTGACTTGACTGACCCTCCTTCCTTTGGAGCACAGGCGCAAGTACCTGTGCTTTTTTGTGTTCAAGTTTGGGCAAAAAAACAAGCCGAAATATCGCTTTTTTTCTTTATTTGTGCTAAAATCGTCCTGTTGATTTCAAACAAGTCATATATATAAAATTTGTAAAATATCTCTTCCGTAGCCGATAACTGTTGCAGAAGACAAGAGAGGAGGATGCGGTACTTTAAAGAGTACCACAAAGATAGGATGAAGAAAAAACTGTGTTTCGCTCTGGCGTTTGTGCTGCTGTGGTCCACGATGATGCCGGGCTCCGCCGCTCTTCAAGCCGATTGTATTGAACCGGAGATTCTGTGGATGCAGCACCATCATTATGAGAATGCCGAGCCGTTCAGCGACGGCATGGCCCTTGTAAAGGCCGGAAGCTATCCGTATGAACGATTCGGTTTTGTTGATCATACGGGAAAAGAAGTCGTTCCCTTAAAATACGGCTACGCATTTTCGTTCCGCGAAGGACTGGCGAGCGTCGCCCTTTATGACAAATGGGGTTATGTGGACAAGGGCGGAAAAGAGGTGGTTTCTCTACACTTTGATTCCGTAAACCGATTTTCCGATGGCTTGGCACCGGTCTGCTCGAGCGAGGGAAAATGGGGTTATATCGATGCTGCCGGCAAGGAGCGCATCCCGTTCAAATACGACACCGCCGACAGCTTTCAAGAAGGTCTGGCCTGCGTTTCGCAAAACGGCAAATTCGGCTTCATTGATCCGACCGGAAAAGAAGCGGTTCCGCTCAAGTACGACTATGCGACCGAATTCCGTGACGGTTTGGCACAGGTCAGAAACGACGCGGCAAACGGCACATCCGTTTGCGGTTTTGTTGACAAAACGGGCAAGGAAGTCATCCCTCTAAAATACGAGTCCTTGAGTGACTTTCATGACGGCCTGGCGGCGTTCAGCACATACGGGGCCTGGGGGTTTTTAGATAAGACGGGAAAGGAACTCGTTCCGGCAAGCTACGACCAAGTGGCGGATTTCAGCGACGGCCTGGCGGCCGTAAAATCGCTTGGAAGGTGGGGATTTATCGACAAAGCCGGCCAAGTCGTCATCCCGATGCAGTATGACGATGTAGACGGATTTTCCGGATTCTACTTTCACGAAGGCTTGGCCTCGGTCAGATGGTACGGAAAATGGGGCTATATTGACAAGGCGGGAAGGCAGATGACCCCGTTTAAATATGAGGAAGCGGGCGATTTTCACGAGGGGCTGGCCGTAGTGGGCTGGGGATGGTATCCCTTCTATTTGAAGTACGGATTGATTGACAAAACCGGAAAGGAGTTCATTCCGCTCAAGTACGACTACCTGAGCGATTTCAGCGAGGGGCTCGCAATCGTCAAGATCAACGGTGCCTGGGGTGTGATGAAGAATCCGCTCTACACGCAAGCTGCAGGGATGAAGCCCTCTTGTTTAAAAGAGGGTGAAGTGTTTGCGAGATACAGCAAGGCGAAGCTGTCCGTGGACGGACAGGAGGCAAGGGCTTTGGAGCTCTATAACATCGAGGACAACAGCTATGTGAAACTCCGCGATGTTGCAAAGCTGATGGAAGCAAGCAGCAAGGCGTTTTCTGTGGATTGGAACAAGGAGAAGAAATTGATTTCTCTAAACTTGGGGGCAAAATATCAGGAGATAGGCGGAGAGCTCGCGAGTGGAGACGGGATGTATAAAATCGGCATCACTTCGAAGGCAAAGGTCGAATTGGACGGAAGGGTCTTGGGATTGAAAGCCTATTCGATTCACGGAAACAACTATTTTAAGCTCCGTGACTTAGCGGACGCGTTCGGCATCCAAGTGGACTGGGATAAAAAGACAAAGACAATCCTGCTGAATACCAAATAGCCTTGCGATCAAGTTCTCGCCGCAAATGCGAAGTGAGATGACGAGTGGAATCCAAGCTTTGAATCATACCTCTTGCGATTGTGGGATAATAATGGTACAATTATATCGCAAATGAATGGATTGTTCCTAATGAAAGGAGGCATACTATGCCGCTCATTATTCCCATTCGAGATTTGAAAGATACTGCAAAGGTTTCTGAACTTTGCAAACAGTCAAGCGAGCCGATTTACATCACAAAAAACGGTTATGGTGATATGGTTCTTATGAGTATGAAGGTGTATGAAGAAAAAATGCTTTTGTTGGAGGCTTACCAAAAGATTGCCGAGGCGGAAGCTGAAATTCAAGCGGGTCGTACGATGGATGCAAAAGCAGCTCTGCAAGTTCTCGCCGCGAATGCGAAGTGAGATGACGACGAACAGAAAGTCGCCCGATTCCGTTTGGCATAGCAGGAGCCTGATGGGTTCATGCTGAGCGAAGAGTTGGCTTGAAGTGAGCGAAACTTCTTTGAAGAAAATCACAAGTTGCGAGTTTCGCTGAGGAGTCGCTTACGAGCGTTCGGAGAACTTGACCCAAAAGGATGTGGGCATCTCGCCGCGAATGCGAAGTGAGATGACGATGATAAAAAAATCCCTCAATAAAACTGAGGGATTTTTACTTGCTTATTTTATTCTAGTGGGCTTCGTCTCCCTACTTTGCAAAGTAGAGGAGAATCGAGCGGGTGAGCTCGCTGACGAACTCGTCCTGCTTCCGGTCATCGCAGAGCCAGTCGAAGTCCTCCGGATTCGGCATAAAGCCTGTTTCCAGGAGCACGCTTGGGCAGTGCGTTCCTCTGATCACATAGAAGTCCGCCTCTCTGGCCTTGTTGTCGATGCAGGCGGTGTTGCTGCAGAGCACATTTTGCGTTAAGAGCGAAAACTCCCTGGCAATATCCTTTGAGTAGTACACCGAGAAGCCTTTGATGTTATTGTTGTCGGTGGTCAAGCCCGTTGAGTTCGCGTGAACCGAAATGAACAGATCCGGTTTGTGCGTGTAAACCGTCTTGAGCCGGTCAAAGAGGCTCAAAGACGTCTCTTTATCCCTGGTGAGGATGACATTCGCGCCCAGTTTTTTGAGCTTCTCCGAAAGTTTCAGCGTGATGTCGAGGGCCACATACTTTTCCGGGTAGGCCGTTCCGAGCAGACCCAAGGCGCCGGTGTCGCTGCCGCCGTGCCCCGCATCCAGGACGATATCAAAGCCTTCAAGCGGCTTCTCGCCATCCTTCATGGTCTTTTTATGCTTCAGAGTGACCGTGACCGTGCCCTCTCCGTACTCCACATAGTAGCCGCCCAATCGGTTCTTATCCTTCAGTTTGAGCGTATACGTATTTCGGAACCCGTTCTTCGCTTTGATAGCGGACGTGACGCTCGCAGTTTCCGGAACTTGGATTTCCGGAATTTGCACATTTCCGCTGATATCGAGGATCAACGCGCCTTGGTTCAGGTAAGCCTTTACAAACGGGCTCACATTCCCCTTGAACTCAATCTTGTCGAACTTGTCTCCGGGTGTGTAGACCGCAGAATCAAGCTTGTATACCGTATCCTTTTTCGAAATGACATCGACATCTTTCATAAAGACATAACGATTCGAGCTCAGTTTCACGACCGCCCCGTGCACCGACTCAATCTCATCGATGACGCCCTTTGGAAGGAGCTCCATTGCGCCATTTTTAGGATCGACATCGGCTCTCAAGTCCGTATCGTCCTCCTTGATTCTCGCAAAGAGGATTTCCTCTTTCAGGGTCTCGTTCAGGTAGTTGTAGTTTTTAACCGCCTTTTGGTCGTTCGCCGGACTCGTCTTGAACCAGCCGTTCATGCTCGGGTAGGTCTTGCCGGCGACCTTGCCGTTGTTTTCCACGGTGAAGGTCTTTTGCGGATTGCTCTGCACCAGGATGCCGTAAAAGCCCTTGTCCGATACCCGGTAGAGCTGCTGTCCGTTCAGGAAGCCCAGGGTGTTCGGGAACACGAGGCCTCCGACGAATTGGTATTTCGCTCCGCCGATCAGGTTGACCGAAGGCACCGTGTAGTCCTCGACCGCCTTGATTTTACCGGCGCCGCGGAAGGCGTTATAGATGCGGTTGGATGCCCGCACCGAGCCGATGGAAAAGGCGATAAAGCCGTCGACTTCTTTCTTCTCTTGCAGGTAGGCGAGCTGTCTCTTCAATTCATGGTTTTGGTACCAGGGGCTCTCTACATTCGCGTTGTCCCCCCGGTAGGCCGCAAGACCGATGTAAAGCTTGACCTTGCTGTCCTTTACCGCTTCCGCCCACCAGTCTGTAAGCACCTTGAAATCGGCGATTTCAAAGCCCATGTTCCAGTATATCTGCGGGGCGATGTAGTCTATGATTTCGTTGTTTATCCAGTACAAGCTGTCCGCATAATGGGCGTGATACGATTGATTTCCCTTGGTTTTGCTTCCGCCTGCCAAAGATTCCTCGTTCGCCCAGATTCCGAACGGACTGATTCCGAATACGAGCTCTTTTTTGCTCGCATGAACGGTTTGGTGAATCTGTGCCACCAGTTTGTTCACATTGTCGCGGCGCCAGTCCGCAAGATTCTTGCCGTTCCCGAATTTGGCATACGATGTTGCATCGTTAAAGTCCGTGCCCGGGTAAAAGTAGTCGTCAAAGTGGATGCCGTCCACATCGTAAGCGTCTATAATCTCTTTCACGCCGGCATCGATGAGGTTTCGCACCTCCGGAAGCGCCGGGTCAAAGTAGAGGTCTCCGTTGTGTGCGATGACATATTCCGGGTGCAATCGCGCCGGGTGCTTTTCGCTCAGCATGGCGACCGAGTAAGCCGGTTCATTTGCGGCCTTTTTGGTGATTCGGTACGGGTTGATCCACGCATGCACCTGCATGTCCCTCTTGTGCGCCTCTTGGATAAAGTAGGCGAGCGGGTCAAAGCCGTTACTTGGCGCCTGCCCCTCGGTTCCGGTCAAATACTTCGACCATGGGAAAATCTTTGATGGATACAAGCTGTCCGCGCTCGGTCTCACCTGCAAAAAGATGGCATTGAACCCTGCATTTTTAGCCGATTCTATGATGTTGTCCGCCTCCACTTTCAGGAGGGTGGCGTTGCTCGTGCTTCGGGTAGGGTAGTTGATATTCAGAACGCTCGCGACCCACACCCCTCGCAGGTTTTCATGTTTTGTTTTTGTCAGATCGGTATCCGCGTTGAGAGGGAGTAGGGCGAACAGGAAGAACACGGCAAGTGCAGTAAACACCTGCAGTTTTGTTTTTACATTGTTTCGATTCATAGTTCTCGTTTCCGCCTTTCGTTACATCAGAACTGTTAGTTTCGTCTGCTGATCAATCTCAAAATGTGCAAGAAGAGGTTGATAAAGTCGAGGTAGAGGTCGAGCGCCCCTAAAACGGCCAGGTTGTTTGCGATTTCGGTGCCGCCGTAGCTGTAGTGATAACGCTTCAGTTTTTGCATGTCCCAAGCGGTGAGGCCGGCAAAGACAAAGACGGCTATGCCTGAAATCACGAAGCTGAAGGCGTCGCTTTTCATAAAGTAGTTGATGATGGAAGATAGGATGATACCGATGAGACCCATCATGAAGAAACTCCCCAGTGGGCTCAAGTCTCTTTTTGTCACCTTACCGTACACCGCCATCACAGCGAATAGGGCCGCCGCAATCAAAAAGGCCGTATAGATACTTCCCAAATTATAGACTAAGAAGATAGCCGACAGGGTCAGGCCGTTCAAGAAGGAGTAGAGCATAAAGAGCCCCGAGGCCGCTCCGTAAGAGAGTTTCATGATGCGGACAGACAGGTAGCTGACCAGGCCGATTTCCACCAGTATCAGGGCGAAGACCGTGATCGAGCTGCCGAAGATCAGCCTTAAAAGCGTCATGTTGTGTGCTGTTAGGTAGGCAGTCGCAAATGACATGGCAAGTCCGGAAAACATCCACATAAAAACGCGCGATAAGTAGGCGTTAAAACTCTGTTCCGTGCTTTCTTCACGGTAATTGTCATAATCGTTGTAATTTCTGAATTCGTTCATCGTTGTCCTCCAATTTGTAGTGTTGAATACGGGAGCTGCGAACCGTGGCGGCATCCGCGACGGCATCCAATTCTCCGTACTTAAAATCCATTATACCGAGACGGATTGATAATTGCAAAAAGTTTTGACCGAATGAGACCGTTTTGTAAAATAGGAAAATCGGAATTCGTCAAAGGTGAGGGCCTAGTCCCTCTTGCTGAAGTCCGCCAGCCTGATAAAGGCGATGAAAATTTGCACAAAGTCGATGTAGAGATCCAGCGCTCCAACGATGGCAAAGTTTCTCGCGAGCACCTCGTCATCGTAGCGGTAGTACTCATACATAATATCCTGGATGTGCCAAGCGGTCAGGCCCGAGAACAGGATGATGAGGGTGGCTGAAATCAGATAGTCCACGGCCGGACTTTGGATCAGAAAGTTGATCGGAAAGGCAATCAGGATGCCGAAGAGTCCCATCATAATGAGGCTTTTTTTGGGGGTGAGGTCTTTGCTCGTGAGTCTGCCGTAGAGGGCCATCACACCGAAGAGGACGGACGAGACAAAGAGGGCCGTGCTGATACTTCCCAGATCAAAGACGACAAAGATAAAGGACAGGGTCAGTCCGTTCAGGAAGGAAAAGAACATAAAGAGGCCGGAAGCCGTATTTTCCGAGATTCTGGTCAGGTTTGCCTCCAGGTAACTCGTCAGAAAGAGTTCCAAAATCAGCAAAAAGATAAAGGTGAACGGCAGCGAATCAATAAATTCCAAGACGGCTTCGTTGTTCGCGGTCACATAGGCGGTCGCAAAGGAGAGGGTGACTCCCGAAAACATCCACATAAAGACGCGGGTTAAGAAGGCGTTGAAGCGCCTCTCCTTCGACTCATCATTGAAACGGTATTCGTAATCGTTCATTCATTCCTCCACTGACAGAGTCTTTCAATCCGCTCCGTCATCGGTTCACTCAAAATCATCAAAGAAGGCATCGTACTGAGTTTCATTCCTATCCATAAACTTTCGGTAGAGGACCATAAAGAGGCAGGAGATGCCCATGCATAAACGGAGGCTTGCAATCAGGGAGGCACGGCTCGCGCCTTCGCTCAGTTTAAATTTGTCGTAAAGGGATTCCATTTCCGGGATAATGGAGGCGGCAATCCCCGCCAAGACCAATAGGATGATGGAAGATACCTGAAATTCCCTAAAGCTTTCGCCGAAGAGGGCGTAGAATCCCAGGCACATCAGGACGCCCGCGCCCAGCATCACAAGAAAACTCGCGAAGGGGCTCGGCGTTTTCTGTAAGCGCTCTCCCAAAAAGACGAGGCAGAGGCAAACGCTCAGGGCGGACAGGAGCGCCAAGAAAACAAAGGGTTCCCAGCCGCCGTAGCTCATGCCCGCAAAAACGACGGCGATGCAGATGGCGAACAGGACAAAGGCGAGCGGGGCATTTTCCGGTTCCAGTTTTTCAAAGGCGATTTCTATGGAGGCAATCAGCAAAAAATATCCCTGGACGGACCAAAAAAAGAACTCGTTCGGGTTCCGGTCCAAGGCGGGAAAGACGCCCTCGGTCATAATGACAAAGACGACGAGCAAAATCCCGAACCAAAGGGTCATCCAAAAAGACAGACCCGGTACGTTCAGTGGAATCTTATCACTCTTTTCGGCTTTGGCCGGATATGGTCGAAATCGGCCTTTCTTCATCGTGCTTGCCGTCCTCTCTTGTTTGTCGCTTGCGCAACTTGGCTTCTGGCGGCCAAACTGCACCGGTTTGCAAACCATTTGCTTCTGTGAGATTGTGCCCCGGAACGTTTGGAATCAGCCGGTCGACTACTTAAATTGGAAGACGATTTGGTCGCCGTCCTTGATTTCACAGTTTCCCTCAGCCGCTTCTCCGTTGATCACGGTGACAAATTTGTTGCTGAAGGTTTCGGGCCTGTAATTCAGCAGGGTGAGCAGGTCATCCAAGTAGTAGCGCTCCTTTGCCAGCCTGATTTGCAGAGCCTTTTGATTGATGTTCAGGTTCAGAACTTTCAAATCTTCGGGCTCCTGTCTGATAAAGTCTTCCTCTCCTTCTTCGGGGTCAAAGTCCTCGTCCTCCCGGTTTGATTCTTCCGCTCCATTATGCTCGGTGTTTGTGAGCCCTTCTTCGCTCGAATCCGAGTTTTTCTCGGTTTCACCTTCTTCTGCCGATGGCTCTTTGCCTTCCGCTGCTTCCGGCGCCGTGTTTTCGGTTGCTCCAAGCGCTTCGCCTTCGGTGATACCCGGCGCACCCTCGCCCGCATCGCGCTCGCTTGCATCCTCTAACTTCCCTTCGTTAGCGGTTTGCTCCTCGTTATTTTTATACACGACGATGTCATCGTTTTCGTGGATTCTATACTCTTTTTCCTGCTCTTTTCCGTTCACGAAGACTGCCTTGATGACCGGCACCTTCTCTCCGTCCTTCAGCAGGTAGGCGTTGTAATCCAAGAATTCTTCCAAGCTGTAAGACGCATCTTTTCCCATGATCGGCTTGGTAATCTCAATCATGTCCTTATCCTTGATGGGGGTACGCAGGCTCGCATGCCTAGCATTCAGCAGGATTTGCGACGGTTCGCCGGCAGCTCCCTGAAGCGCCCTCTTCTCGCCGTTCAGCGTAAAGCTGAGGGATTTTCCGCGGGTTTGAATCAGCCTTCTGGCGTTAAAGCCCGCAAGGACCAGGGCATCTGAAATGGTCAGGTTGCTCCTGCTGAAGAGTCTGTAAATCTTCGAGTTAATCAGGATGCTGATAAATTCCTTTTGCCTTACAAAGTGGCTCATGTAGGCGATACCGATGGGGGTGACAAATTCGGGGCTCGTCAAAAGCTCCGTCTTGTATTCCACATTTGCGAGCTTGTCCGATGCCTTCAGCGTAATCTTGCGCTCGTCAATCTTAATGGCCTTGCCGACTCGCTCCTTTAGGGTCGGCATCTGTGAGGAACCGCCCACCATAAAAACGGCGTCGGGAACGGTCTTGTTGATTTCCAGGATGGATTCGGCAATCTTCTCTGCGATTTCGTCCAGGGTGGGTGCGATGGCCTCGATGACCTCGGCGGTTTTCAGTTCATATTCAATGCCCACGATGTCGGCAAACTTCTGCACCTCGCTCTTGGATAGGTTGAGCTTCAATTTTTCCGCCTCCGCAAAGTCGAGCAGGTACTTTCTCATCAAGGCTTCCGAAATCTCGTCTCCGGCCACATCGACCATCCCATAAGAAAAGATGTTTCCGTCCTTTGTGAGCGCGATGTCGGAAGTTCCCGCCCCGATGTCGACGATGCCGAGGTTTAGGAGCCTCAGGTTGCTCGGAACGCTGACTTCGAGTGCTGCAATCGGCTCCAAAGTCATAGATTCGATGTTCATTCCGCAGTTCATCACAACCTTGTGCAGGGTATCCGAGACATTGTGCGGAAGGAAGGTTGCGACCATCGAAAAGCGAATGTTGCTCGCGCTGTGGCCGATCGGATTTCTGACGCTGATGCCGTCCAGCGTGATGCCGATGGTCGAATAGCCCACGCAGTAGTAGAGGGTGTTTATGACCGGAACGGAGCTCTTGATTTTGTCCGCGGCCATTTGAATCGCTTCCATCTCCAGGCTCTCAAGCAGGTTTCTGTCGATTTCATCCGATACGTTCAGGCGCTTTTCGAGCACGACGGTCTCGGTTCTGAGCGCGCGACCCGCAGCCGCAATCGAAACCGCATCCAGCTTCACGCCGTTTCTCTCTTCGATGATGTTCTTGATGATTCCCACAATCTCGCTGACCTCGAGGATGTCGTGTACCTGTCCGTCGAACATCGCCCGGTCCGGGTGTTCTATGATTTCGTAGTCCTCAACCACCAGGGTCCTGTCCTTTTTGGAGGTGAGCACGCCAATTACCGTTCTGGTTCCTATGTCCAGAGCGAATTTGTAGTCCTTCCCCTTGTTTTGGGCTTCAAGGGACGCGTTTGTCTGATTCCTTTCCGTCATATTCATCCACTTTCTTATTCCTTATCCGTCGTCAAACAGACATGAGAGTATCGGCTCATACGCCGACTTTTTTGCATAGAGTATTGATTGCGCAGAGCTCACAGGCCGGCTTGATCGCCTTGCAGACCCTTCTGCCGTGAAAAATCAGGCTGTGGTGCATGATCGTCCACAGTTCCTTCGGAATCACTTTCATCAGTTCTCTTTCTATGGTATCCACGTTGTCCGAGCGAACCAGGCCGATTCTGTTGGACACCCGCTTCACATGGGTATCGACCGCGATGGCGGGGGTGCCGAAGGCGTTGGAAACCACGACATTGGCGGTTTTTCTGCCCACGCCGGGCAGTTCGATCAGCCGGTCGAGTTCTTCCGGAACCTCTCCACCATATTGTTGATCCAAAATTTCGCAGGTCAGGCGGATGTTCTTCGCCTTGCTCTTGTAGAGTCCGCAGGGCTTGATAATCTGTTCCAAGAGCTCGTGATCCAGCTCATAGATGTCGGCGGCCTTGCCGAGGACGCGAAACAGGGTGGGGGTCGTCTTGTTTACCCTCACATCGGTGCACTGCGCGGAAAGCATCGTGGCAATCAGGAGTTCAAAGGGGCTGGTGAAGTCGAGTTCGGCCTTCGCGTCGGGATAAATCTCCCTCAGCTTTTCAATGATGCTCTGTATTTCCTTCTTGGTAAGCTTGGTCGCCATCTACTTTCCCCCGCCCAGCTTTTTGATTTCGTCGCGGATTCTTGCGGCACGCTCAAACTCGAGCGCATCGGCTGCAATCCTCATCTGCAGTTTCAGTTCCTCAATCAAATCGACTCGCTCCGCATCCGACAGGTTCACGCTGTATTCCGCAACGTCTTCGGCGACTTCTTTGCTCGCTTCAATCAAATCCTTGATCGACTTTTTGATGCCGGTCGGCGTGATGCCGTGCCGTTCGTTGTATTCGCTCTGTTTCTTGCGCCTTCTCTCGGTCTCGTCTATCGCCCGCTGCATCGACGGGGTGATGCTGTCGGCGTACATAATGACCGTTCCGTTCACATTTCTTGCCGCCCTTCCGATCGTTTGAATCAGCGAGGTGTCGCTCCGCAAAAAGCCTTCTTTGTCCGCATCCAAAATCGCGACCAGGCTGACCTCCGGAATGTCGAGTCCCTCCCGTAGTAGGTTGATTCCGATCAAACAGTCGAATTCCCCGATTCTGAGGTCGCGGATGATTTTCATCCGCTCGACCGCATCGATGTCCGAGTGCATGTAGCGAACCCTGAGGCTCATCTTCTCAAAGTAAGCGGTCAAATCCTCCGCCATCTTTTTGGTCAGAGTCGTCACCAGAACCCGCTCGCCGCGTTCGGCCCGCTTTATAATCTCCGCATAGAGGTTGTCGACCTGCGAAGCGGTCTCCCTGATTTCAATCACCGGATCGAGCAGCCCCGTAGGACGAATGACTTGTTCGGCGATGGTGCTCGACTTCTCTTTTTCGTAGTCGGCAGGGGTCGCGCTCAAATAGAGAACCTTGTCGGTCAGGCTCTCGAACTCCTCAAAGTTCAGCGGTCTGTTGTCGAGCGCCGAAGGGATGCGAAATCCGTACTCCACCAGGTTGGTCTTTCTTGACCTGTCGCCCTTATACATCGCACGAATCTGCGGGATGGTCGCGTGGCTCTCGTCGATGACGATCAAAAAATCGTCCGGGAAGTAGTCAATCAGCGTGCTGGAGCGCGAACCGACCGGCCTGCCTTCCAGGATTCTCGCATAGTTTTCGATGCCCGAACAGAATCCGAGCTCCCTGAGCATCTCGATATCGTAGCGGGTTCTCTCCTGAATCCTTTGCGCCTCAATCAACTTGTTTTCACTCTTAAATCTTTTGACCTGGGCGGCAAGTTCCCGTTCGATATCGGCAATCGCGCGCTCAATACTCTCGGTGTCCTTCACATAGTGGCTGGCGGGGAAGATTACGACATGGGTTCTATCGCGCAAAATCCTTCCGGTCAGCGGGTCAATCTCGGAAATGCGGTCAATTTCATCGCCAAAGAGTTCAATCCGGATAGCCTTCTCCGACTTTGCCGCAGGGATGATTTCAATCACATCGCCCCTCACGCGAAAAGCCGTACGATGAAAGTCGATGTCGTTTCTCTTGTACTGAATGTCGACGAGCTTTTCGATGATTTCTTCCCGGGATTTTTGCAGGCCGACCCGCACCGAGAGCGCCATGTTCTTGTAGTCAATCACATCGCCCAGTCCGTAAATACAAGAAACCGATGCCACCACGATGACATCGTTGCGCTCAAAGAGGGAAGCTGTCGCCGAGTGCCTCAGCTTGTCGAGCTCCTCATTCTGGGCGGAGTCCTTCTCTATGTAGGTATCGGTTTGGGCGACGTAGGCCTCCGGCTGGTAGTAGTCATAGTAACTGACGAAGTACTCGACCGCGTTGTGGGGGAAGAAGCTGCGAAGCTCCTCCACCAACTGCGCCGCGAGGATTTTGTTGTGGGCGATGACCAGAGTCGGCTTCTGCATCCTCCGGATGACATTGGCCACGGTGTAGGTCTTTCCCGAACCGGTCGCGCCGAGGAGGGTGACATGTTTCTCCCCCCTGTCGAACGCGGACACGATGTCCTCGATGGCCTGCACCTGGTCGCCCTTCGGTTCAAACTCCGATACCAGTTCAAACGAACGGGTTTCTTCTGTATTAAAATTCATTCTCTAACTATAAATTCTCCAAAACGGTCTTGACGATATCTTCCGCCCTCAACTCGTAGACTTCTTTGAGGTAGTCGAGCGAGCCGACCTGTCCGAACTTGTCCTTCACGCCGATTCGCTTCATCCTGCAAGGGTGGTTTTCCGCGAGCACTTCGGCAACCGCTGAACCTAAGCCGTTGATGATGTTGTGGTTTTCCGCGGTAAAAATCATCCCGGTCTGTTTTGCCGAGTCGATGATCAAATCCTTGTCAATCGGTTTAATCGTGAACATATCCACGACCCTCACGCTGATTCCTTTTTCTTCCAAAAGCTCGGCAGCCTTCATCGCTTCCGCAACCATGATGCCGCAGGCGACAATGGTCGCGTCCTTGCCCTCTCTCAGGATGACGCCCTTGCCGATTTCAAACTGAGACCCGTCCTCGTAGAACTTGACGCCGTTCTTTCTGAGCAGTCTGATGTAGAACATGCCGTTCAATTTTGAAGTCTGTGCGAGCAGATCCTTCAACATCGCCGCATCGGTAGGGACGAGAATGGTCATGTCCGGAATGTTTCGCATGATGCCGACATCTTCGAACGGCATGTGGGTTCCGCCGTTAAATGCGGCCGTCACGCCGGGGTCGGAGCCGATGATGCGAACGTTGAGCTGCGCGTAGGCACAAGAGACAAAGATTTGGTCGTAGCATCGTCTTGTCGCAAACGGCGCGAAGCTGTGCGCGTACGGAATCTTTCCTGCGGCACTCAAACCCGCCGCCACGCCGGCGAGGTTGGCCTCCGCAACGCCCACGTTGTAAGCCCTGTCAGGGAAGCTCTTAAAAAAGTCGTTCATGCCGAGCGAGCTCGAAAGGTCCGCGTCCAAAACCACGATGTCCTTGTTCTCCTTTGCCAATTCCATCAGGCTTTGGCAATATACTTTTCGCATCTCGAGCGCGTCTTTTTCGTGTGTCTTAGATAGAGTTACCATGCTTCACCTCCGCCAAGGGCCTCTATTTCCTTTTGATATTGTTCAATCAGTTCGTCCGCGAGTTTGAACTCGGCTTCCGAAAACCGCATGTGGTGGTTTGCTTCCGTTTCCATCACGAACGGATAGCCCTCTCCCTTGACGGTATCGAGCACGATGCAGCTCGGTTTGCCCTTCGTGTTCTTCGCGTTTTCAATCGCTTCTTCAACTGCCTTGATGTCCTTTCCTTTGACGGTGACTGCGTGGAATCCGAAGGATTCAAACTTCGCTCTGATGTCTCCAAGACCGCTGATGTCCTCGGTTCTGCCGTCGAGCTGCTTCTTATTCTCATCCACGAATACAATCAGCCTGTCGAGTTTTTGGTGAGTCGCAAACATTGCGGATTCCCAAACCTGCCCTTCGTTGAGCTCCCCGTCTCCGAGGATCAGGTAGGTGTAGTTGTCCCTGCCGTCGATTTTGTTGGCGAGGGCGATTCCCGCAGCCGAGCTCGCACCCTGACCTAAAGAACCTGTGGTCATATCGATTCCTATGGTCAGGTTTTTATCGCAGTGAGAAGGCAGATTCGTGCCGTTTTTATTCAGGTTCATCAGCTCTTCCACCGGGAAGAAGCCTTTGAGCGCAAGGCAGGAATAGATGGCGGGACCTGCGTGCCCCTTGGAACATACCAGGTAGTCGCGATCTTCCATCTTCGGATTCTTAGGATCCACCTTCATATGTTTTCCGTACAGAACTGCCAAGGCATCGGTGATCGATCCGCAACCGCCGATATGCCCGAAGCCCAGGTTCTTGATGGATTTCAGGGTTTCGAGTCGGATGCATTTGGCAAACTTTTCCAAGCGCTGTAACTCTTTTTCGTTTAGCATGAAACGAGCCTCCTTTTTCTATAAAAATGCAATTAGTTTTTCTGCAATCTGCACCGCGTTTGTCGCCGCGCCCTTTCTGATGTTGTCCGCGACCGAGAAGAAATTCAGCGTGTTGGCTTGGCTGAAATCCCTGCGAATTCTGCCGACAAAGACCTCATCTTTCCCGTCCGCCAGGATCGGCATCGGGTATTTTTTTTGCTCGATGTCATCCAGCAAGACGATTCCCTCGTAGTCTTGGAAGAGTTTTTTTACCTCGTCCAAATCAAAGTCCTTCTCGAGCTCCACATTGATGGCGACGCTGTGCGAGTTAAAGACCGGTACCCTGACGGTCGTCGCGGTGATTTGGATGCGATCGTCATGCAAAATCTTTCGGGTCTCGTTAATCATCTTCATCTCTTCTTTGGTGTAGCCATTCTCGAGGAAGGAGTCAATCTGCGGAATCAGGTTGAAGGCAATCGGATAGTCGAATTTCTTCGGCTCTTCCCCGTTCACTCCGTTTTTCAAGTCGTTGTATCCTGCCATGCCGGCGCCCGAAACCGCCTGATAGGTCGTGTAAATCACGCGCTTAATTCCATATTTATCGTATAGAGGCTTGAGAGGCAGGACCGATTGAATGGTCGAGCAGTTCGGGTTGGCGATGATGCCCTTGTGTTTTTTTATGTCCTCCGGATTGACCTCCGGCACGACGAGGGGGACTGTTTCCTCCATCCTGAACTGACTCGAGTTGTCGACCACCACGCAGCCGTGCTCCGCCGCGATTGGTGCGAATTTTTCACTCACCGAGCCGCCTGCCGAAAATAGAGCGATGTCAATCTTCTCATCAAACGAGTGTTCATTCAGCTCCTCAAGGAGGTACGGTTTTCCCTGAAAGAGAATCTCCTTGCCGGCAGATTTTTTGGAAGAGAGGACCTTCAGCGTTTCGATTGGAAAGTTCCTTTCTTCGAGTACCTTGAGCATCATGTTTCCCACCATGCCGCTGGCACCACAAACAGCAATCTTATACTTTTTCATAATTTCCTCACTTTACAAACACGGAGCGAAATCCATTTTGAACGCAATTTGTGCATAAGCACATTTTAGCACTTTTTTCCATTTATTGCTAGGCGCTAATCGGAGAATGCGCAAAGAATTGGAGTTTCGGTATTTTTAGGGGGAAGAGTTTTTTCCGCTTCTCACCTAATGTTCGTTGTCGACAGATTGCGGTGGCTGTACGAGAATTGCGAGCTGATTTAAGATGCTCACTTTGGGTGTCCGGTAATAAAAGACTTTTTCCTTATTTACAATTGATTCTTTATCTTTCTTTTGATATTCTTTTACTGTTTCATCTGCTTGAGATTGAAAAAAGAAAGACTGTATGGAGGAAGAGAACATGAGAAAGACGCTTGTTTTGCTATTATGTGTATGTATGGTGTTCAGCTTGGCCGCCTGCGGAGGGAAAAAAGGAAAGGCCGCCCCTCCGGACGGAAGCGCGCTGAAAGAGTCGGAATTGGCTCCGGGAGTCCAAAAATCGGTGCCGAATTATGCCGATTTTACCTTGTTCAAGGTGATGAGCGGGAAGAAAGTGGCCGCATCCGTTAGCGATTCCATCCATTTTGAAAATCAAGAGGAAGGCCAAATCTATGTGGATATGATTTTAGACATCACAAACACGAGCGAAGATTTTATTCCGTGTGCGGAGGTGGTCAAGCTGAGCGCAACAAATGCGAAGGGCGAGAGCTATCCGGCGAGCATTTACGCGGCCGAAACCAATGAGCGAAGCATTTTGACACAGTATGTGGACATTGCGCCGCTCTTTACAGAGCGCTTGCACTGTGCAATCTCGGTTCCGGAAGAAGAGACTGACCTTACCTTAAAATTGACGGTCAAGGACAAGGAATATACCTATGACTATCAAGTCGGTAATATTGATGTGTTCGCCGAAGAAATCGAGAAGGGAGACAGCGTCGAGGAGCCCGGCTTTGCGGACTTCAAATTCAAAGGGATTGAGTATGCGGACAAGGTGATGCCTTCTAACGCAAAAGACGGGTACAGCGGTTTTCAAACAAGTGACCCGGATAATGTGTTTTTGGTCGTGAAATACGATGTGACAAATCGTACGAGCGAACGAAAGCTCAGCGAAAGCTTTGTAGGGGTACAGGCGCGTTTTGGGGAGGAAGAATACTACGGTTTTCTGAGCGTTGAAGATAGCGAGGGCGCTTTTTTGGTTTCCTATGAGGAGATAGAGCCGAAGGATAGCAGGCCTTTCTACTTCCTTTTTGAAGTGCCGAAGAGTGTGAACAAGGATGATTTGTTTTTGACCATTTCTTTTAACGGAAAAGAATTTCACTACAAAGGAAAGTAGGGCGGGAGAATGACTTAAAATTTTTGCGTATAGACGCATTTTTTTAAAGTGCGTCAGTCGGTTTCGCTATTTAGAGAAGAAAATGGCGGAGTACAAGGCAAGAAGAGAAAGGCATGTAATGCAAAAGTAATGAAATATACTTTAAATTTGCTTTCTTTTGTATTAAAATAAGGATAGAGAAAGGAGGCGAATCATGGCACAAGCAGTCAATGTGAATTTTCGTTTGGATGAAGAAGTGAAAAAAAGTATGGAACAGACCTGTTCTGAACTTGGTATCTCTATGAGCGCGGCGTTTACCATCTTTGCTAAGAAAGTTGCCAGAGAAAAGCGCATCCCGTTTGAAGTGTCTGTCGATCCGTTTTATTCGGAGGCCAATATCCGCTATTTAGAGAAGAAAATGGCGGAGTACAAAGCCGGAAATCTGAAATTTTTTGAGCAAGAACTCATTGAGGAATAGGCATGGGAACGAAGAGAATACAATGGGATCAAGATGCCTGGGAAGACTATCTCTATTGGCAAACTCAAGATAAAAAAATGCTTAAAAGAATCAATCAACTGATTAAAGATATCAGCCGCAATCCCTTTGAAGGAATTGGGAAACCGGAACCCTTAAAAGGGAACCTTTCAGGTTTTTGGAGTAGGCGAATTGACGAAGAACATCGTCTTGTTTACTCAGTGGAAGAAGACCTTGTTCTCATATTTGCTTGCAGGGGGCATTATGATACCTTATGAAAAATGGGGGGCGAACGAGCCCCTTTTTTAATGGAAAGGAGAATGACTTAAAATATTTGCGTCTATACGCATTTTTTTTAAGTGAGTCAGTCGGTTTCGCTATTTAGAGAGCGGAAACTCCGCAATTTCAGGCTATTCGTACTCCACTTCCGATATGCCCTTATTCTTCTCATCTGCGATGATTTCCAAACGATCGTCCTGTACCAGTTCTTTCAGAATACCGGCTTGTTTCCCGTCTATCCGAAAGACAACTTTTTTGATTCTTCGGATTCCGTTCGGATGCACAAAATTACTTGGCTTGGGGTCGATATTAAAGTAGTTCATCAAAAAAGGGAAATCGATTCCTTCCGGAAAAAAACACTGATATTCCAAGCGTCTTCCTTTTGTGTCCACCCTCTTCAGCTTTTTAAAATGCACGCCGTCGATTCCCTTTTCCTTTAAAAAAGCAATTTCTTTATCAAGGATTCCGTCTTTTTCGATACAAAGACCGCACCAACCCTCCTCGCAGCGATCCCAATAAAAGAATCGCTCCATCTTTTTGTTCATTCCGAACAACTTGCAGAGCAGTTTCACGATTTTTGGAATTTTAGTGTCTTGCAGCAACTCGATGTAGGCTCCTTCGCTGAAATAAATCAGAGCATTGTAGGGATTTTTTTCCCTGCCGTATTCGACTGCAAAGCCCTTGTTCTTCCATTCCTGAACCGCTGCATCCAGGTTATTTACCTTATAGATTACATGTCCGCTTCTCAAGCGTACCTCCTCTCTTAATTCGATTGCCTTTACGATTGCCTTTCAGATGTTCCAGCTCCGAAAAACCTTACAAATCCCGCTCGCCCGGCGGGCTCGCCCTACTTCACCTTTAGCGTGTTCAGATAGGCCTTCTTTTCGGGGCTCATCCTCGTGCTCTCCCTCGCCTTTTGAATCGCCTTGTTGTGTGTCCAGCTTTCGAGTTTCTGCTCTTGCAGGAAGGGGAGGGTTTCCTCGTATTGCTTGACCAGAGCGATGCTGAAATACCAGGCGACCATCATTCGGATATAGTACTCCTCCGAGTGAATCTTGGCAACCTGTTCCAAATAGTCCGCCTTGAAGTCCTCGTCCAAAAAGTGCTGAAGGAGAAGACCGATCGCATAGCGAACCGTGTAAGTGTGCTTCGATTGCATCCATTTTTCAATGTGCTTAAGAAGCTCAGCTTTGTGTGTTTTGAACAGCTTCGGAGAGAACAAGTCGCAGGTCTCCCAGTTGTCGATGTAAGGCAAGAAGGTTTCCGTTTCGTCAATCGCCTCGCCCAAGTCCTTGATTTGCTCAATGAAAAAGGCATGCAGGTTGTTTTCCTCAAAGTATGCATGGGGGAGTTTTTTCATAAAGGCTAAGCAGCTTGCCCTATCTTCCTTCCACAGCTTTTTTGCCAGCTCCCTGAGTTTTGGAGTCCGGATGCCAATCATCGTATCCTCGGAGACATTTGGAACCAATTTCTTGTTGAACTCTTTATAGGCCTCGTCTTTCAGCTCAAAGAGCTCTTCTGTAAAGTGTCTTGTAGCTTGCATCTGTCTCTCCTTTCAGCTTTCATGGCTGATTTCCAGAACCTTTCGTTCTTTGTCGAAATAGACGACCAGCAGTTCATCGGTAATCTCGGGGTCAAAATTCAAATCCATGATGAATTCTTGCTCTCCCGATTCGCTACTTACAAGGCTTCCGAAGCGATTTACCCTCAAAAAATCAACCATTTCCAAGAAGGAGAGCTCCTCCGGGTCGCAATCGGGAAACAGGGCGGAGACACTTTCAGAATCGAGTTCTTCTCGGTGAAATTGCATAAAGTAAGATGTGATGGCATGGGCACTGTGTGCCTCATCGGAAAGGCTCTCTTTTACAAAGTGTTTGGCAAGCATTTCGAGTTGATTCACCTCGTCCAAGGTGTCAGCGACAATGCGCATCGCCTCCTCACTCAAGGTTAGCTCTTCTTCCACATCGAAGAAAAAGGGGAGCTCCGCTTCGCCTATCGCAAGGAAGAGCTCGCTGCCCGGCTCATAGTCGATGTTCGGAAAGCGTTTGCTGTTTAAGTTCATAGTTGCCTCCTTTGAAAATTCGTGACATTTGTCTATCTGTGCCTATTATCAATCTGCAGCTTTTATAAAAATGCAGTTTTTATAAATTCCCATTTATCATAAATCCAATATTTTTTGGTAGTCGCTGATGTCCGGTTCTTTTCGTTCCAGGCACCAGTCTTTTATCGTTTTTGTGAGTTCTTCCTTGTCTTGCAGCAAAGTTTGGTAGAGGGCGCCGTCTTTTTCGATTTCAAAAAAGTAGCCGGAAATTTCACCGGAATCGCGACCTTTGAACAGCGCTTTCAGGAATCCGGAAGAGCTGTAATTCGGCGTGCACTGGATGTAAGGGCCTTGGGTGCCGTCCTTCTCAAACCAAAGGGTCAGAAAGGCGTTGTCCCTGTTACTCGTTCCCCTCTCTTTGTCATCCAGCGTTTCGAGGAAGTGCTCGATGTTGCCCAGGTCACAGACCATATCGCTTTGATGTTCGGTTCTGCAGATTAGGACATCCAGACCTTTCGCGTACAGGGCATCGTTGGACTGTGGATTGTAGATGCCGATAGGGCTCTCATCCGAAAGACGTTTGGCATAGGCGAGGGCTTCCTCGTCGACGCGGTAAGAAAAGGCGCAATAGATGCCGTGCTTTCCAAAGCTGTAGTCACACAAGTGAGATTCCGATTCCTCGCTCGCATAAGCGATTTCGTCAGGTGGGGCATATTCTCCGTTCAACGGCGGGAATTTTAGGAACATCTTTTTTGCAAGCTCTTTGATGACATCGGAACAGCCTTCCAAGGAATTGTAGTCTCTGTCCTCATCATACTCGACGAACTTGTCAAAGTAGGCAAGGACATCCAAAGAGGTTTTCAGCGCGCCCCGTCGTTCAAAGAAAAACAAATCAAAGCTCATAGTCGACTCCTTTCTGCGCTACGGTATAGGTGCTTTTATTATAGCACAGGGAGCTGCCCCCTAAAAGGCGGACTTTTTAAGTGCCAAGAGTTTGTGGGCCGTCCTTTTTATAGGCTAGCCTTTTTATGCGGCGTTTTTTTTAAGCTCTTTACGGATTCCTCGCTTAGTGCTATAATTTTTAGAAGTGAAAGTCTATATCTTTTGTTAATAAGTATTATTCTAAGGAGATGACGGTTTGAAATCCAAAAAGAAAGCTTCTGTATTAAATCGGCTGGTCTCGTATGGAGGCAAAAAGGCGTACCTGCTTCGCATATCTATTTTTTTGTCAGCGATTTCGGGGATCTGCTTACTGATGCCGATGGTCTTTATCCACAAAATTCTGAGCGGGGTCATCATCACCGGAACGGTGGACTCGGCCTCCGTTTGGGCGAATGCCCTCTATGCCACGGGCTTTGCGATCGGCGGGTTTTTGTTGTATATGCTCTGTTTGATTCTCTCCCACATCTTCGCCTTCGAGGTGGAGCACAACATCGTGAAACAGAACATGGAAAAGATGATGAACAAGCCCTTGGGCTTTTTTGCGAACCGCGAGAGCGGAAAGCTGCGCAAAATCATCGTCGACGGGGCGGGGCAGACACACACTTTTTTGGCGCACCAGCTTCCGGATCTCGCCTCGACCCTCCTGAGCCCCTTTGTCCTCCTAATCTTCTTCATCGTTTTTGACTGGAGGCTCGGGCTGGTCAGCCTGATCCCCATCATTATGGGCTTTGTCTTCATGATGTTTATGATGGGCAAAAAGGGAATCGAGAAGCGAAATCGATACTTTGCCTCTATGGCGGACCTGTCCGCCGAGGCGGTGGAATATGTTCGAGGCATGCCGGTCGTGAAGACCTTCGCGCAAAGCGTAGAATCGTTCGAGCGCTTTCACTCCCTGATCAATGAGACGCATGAAAGCGTGATGGAGATGACCTTGGGCTGGAAGAACAAGATTTCCTTTATTGAGGCGGTGGCGAGTTCGACCGCGTTTTTCATCGTTCCGGCGGGCATCATGATGCTGAGCGGGGGAGCGGATCTGAAGACGGTACTCGGAAACTCGGTCATTTACCTGCTGATCGGGCCGGCCTTCAATATGTATGTGATGCGCTCGATGCAAATTTCTCACTTCAAGTACTTCGCCGAGCAGGCGCTCGACAGAATCGACGGGATTTTGGACTACGAGGATTTTGCCTACGGCAGCGAGGGCGGCGAGGAGCTAAGCCGAATTGAGTTTAAAGGCGTTTCGTTCTCGTATGGCGGAGAAAAGGTACTGGAGAATCTTTCATTCCGAGTCGAGAAGGGGCAGACGGTCGCGATTGTCGGCGCTTCCGGGGGTGGAAAGACGACCATTGCAAGGCTTGCGGCTCGCTTCTACGATGTCGATGAGGGCGAAATTTTACTCGGCAACACGAATATCAAGGCCTTTGCGAAGGAGGATTTGATGAGGCGAATCGCCTTTGTCTTCCAAGATTCCCACCTGTTTAAAACGAGCCTATTGGAAAATCTGCGGATTGCCAAGCCGGACGCGAGTCAGGCCGAAATAGATGAGGCGCTCAGCAAGGCCGGGGCAAAGGAGATTGTGGATTGTCTGCCGGACGGCCTGCAGACAGTCTTCGGTTCCAAGGGAACTTATTTTTCGGGCGGGGAGGTGCAGCGGCTCTGTATCGCTCGGGCCTTTTTAAAGAACGCGGGCATCCTGATTTTGGATGAGGCGACCGCCTTTGCGGACCCGGAGAATGAAAAGTTGATTCAGGCCTCGTTCAAGGAACTGGCGAAGGACAGGACCACCCTGATGATTGCGCACCGATTGTCCACCGTGGTGGATGCGGACAAGATTCTGCTCATCGAGGGCGGTAAGATCACAGAGAGCGGAACGCACACGGAACTCTTGGCGAAAAACGGCCGCTACAAGGCGCTTTGGGAAGAGTATCAGCGGGCGGCAAAATGGAGAATAGGAGGCGAAGATGCGTAAGTATTTTATGGAAAAGTACGGGATGACGGAACTCGGGGCCAAACACCTGAGCAAGTCCATCTTCTCGCACACCTTGCTTAATTTGAGCAAGATTCTTCCGCCGATGGTCGGATTTCTGTTTTTGTTTCAGTATCTGGGATCTTCCGCGGGGCTCTCATCGCCTCCGGAGCTGACCCTTCCTATGTACCTCGTGATGATAGGGCTGATGATTTTTGTGATGTTCACAATCGCGAGATGGGATTATGTGAATCTCTACGAGAATGTTTACAGCGAGAGCGCCAGAACCAGGGTGGACATTGCAAACCGTTTGAAAAAGCTCCCGCTCTCGTACTTCGGAAAGCGCGACTTGTCCGATGTTTCGGCGACCATTATGTCGGATATCGAGCTCTTTGAGACGATTTTTTCACACGCGGTTCCGCAGCTCTACTCGACCGCCGTTTCCACCGTCATCCTGGCGGGCATGATTCTGGCGAGTAACTGGAAACTCGGGCTTGCGGTACTTTGGGTAATCCCGTTCTCCTTCCTGATTTTTAAGTTCTCGAAGAGCCGGCAGAAGAGGGCCTTTGCGCGGAGTATGGACGCGGTCAGAGCGGTCTATGACGATGTGCAGGAAAAGGCCGATAAAATCAGAGAAATCAAGGCGTACAACCTGGAAAAACAGTCGATGGCGGAGTTTATCCAAAAGATGGATGCGCTCCAGCAGGAAAAGCTGAAAACCGAACTGGCCTCATCGGTCGGCGTCGGCCTATCGACCGTGTTTTTGAAGCTCGGCATCGTTTCGGTCGCGGTCCTCGGGGCCTCGATGCTGATCAACGGAGAAATCAACATTCTTTACTATATCGCCTATTTGATGCTGAGCATGAGCATCTATATCCCGATTGAGGCGATTCTGGGCATGTTCAGCATGCTGATGATGATGGACACCGTGGTAAGTCGCCTGAAGGAAATCCGAACCATGCCGATTCAAGAGGGCAGCAGCGATGTTCAGATAGACAGCTTCGATATCAGCTTTGAAGATGTCCGCTTCGGATACGAGGACTACGACGTCATCAACGGGGTCAGCTTTACCGCCAAGCAGGGCGAAGTGACTGCGCTGATCGGCCCTTCGGGGAGCGGAAAGACGACCTTGACCAAGCTTGCGGCGAGGTTCTGGGACATCAACGGCGGCAGAATTCTTTTGGGCGGCAAGGACATCTCGCTAATCGACCCGGAAACCCTGCTCCAAAACTTTGCAATCGTGTTTCAGGAAGTGGTCCTCTTCAACGCGAGTATTCGGGACAATATTAAGGTCGGAAAGCGCGATGCGAGTGAGGAAGAGATTTTGCAGGCTGCAAAAATAGCGGGCTGCGACGAGTTTATCAGGCGCATGCCCGAGGGGATAGACAGCGTAATCGGCGAGAACGGCGAACGGCTTTCCGGTGGAGAGCGCCAGCGCATTTCGATCGCCCGGGCGATTTTAAAAGATGCGCCCGTCATCCTGATGGACGAGGCGACCGCTTCCCTGGATGTCGAGAATGAGAGCCTCATTCAGGAGGGCCTCTCGGAGCTGACCAAGAACAAGACCGTCGTGGTCATCGCGCACAGGATGCGAACCATACGCGGAGCGGACAAGATTGTCCTCCTGAATCACGGAAAAGTTGAAGCCATAGGCACGCACGACTCTCTGAAAGAGGAATCGGACTTATATAAAAAGATGTTGGAGAACTCTTAACTTTTTGGAGGGGAAGAGAGGAAACGAAAAAGAGGCCGGACTTAGAGGTCTCTTTTTCTCCATGTCCGAACTGCGAGCGCCGTGAAAAGAAGCAACCGGATTGACAACGAGGTGTGAAGGTGCTCCATTTTTTTCAGGAGCAGAAGCTGTTGGTTTTTGAACATGTGCAAGAGCTCTTCCTGACTCGGGTGATAGAGGAGTTGTTTTTTGATTTGCTCCAGCGAAAAATCCAGGGATTTGTAAAACACAATCTGTTCGAGTCGAATCAAGTCATCTTCCGTGTAATACCTTCGGTTCCCCTCACTGCGCCGCGCGGATCGTAAGAGTCCTATGTTGTCATAGTATTGTATGGTTCGCACAGTGAGCCCGGCGGCAGCGGCCAGCTCCCCGCTCGTATATTGTTTCTCCTTCATTTCTCATCCTCCATGTAAGTGATTATAGTACATTACGTAGCGTTACGAACAAGTTTTTTTGAAGCGCTCTGAGACGAGGCCGGGCCGGGCTGCAATGTAAGAGACTCGGGATTGCATCCGTCAGTTCCTGATATATTTGGAGGCCCTGCCGCTTCCTATCCTGCGAATGGAACCCTTTTTTACCATCGTGCCCAAAACAGCCTCAACCGTCGTCGGGCTGACATCCGGAAGAATCTGACAGAGTTCGGATTTGGAGAGTGGCGTCAGACTATTCAACAGAGTCGCTTCAATTCTCGCCTTTTTGGTAACTTTCTTTCCGTGAACGAGTGCAAATCGTTTGTCCAACTCTTTGTAGCACAGGTACAGGGTGGTCAGAAACTGCTCAATGAACGGAAAGTAGCTGTTTTCGTTCGTGTGCCAAGCGATGGATGATTGGCGCAACGCCTCATAATAGCCCGCCTTGTACTGATGGATTTGTTCCTCAAACGACACATATTTTCCTACATCGTATCCGTTTTTGTAGAGCAGAAGCAAGGAAAGAAGCCTTGAGATTCTGCCGTTTCCATCTTGAAAGGGGTGGATGCAAAGGAAATCCAAAATGACGCAAGGAATGAGGAGAAGCCGATTGATGTTGGAGTTTCCGCAGGCATCCAGGTAGGCAAGTTCAAGCTGCTCCATTGCAGCCTTCGTCTCTGTAGCCGGTATCGGCGAAAATCGTATTTTGCGATTTCCAAGCTCGTCCGTTTCCAAAATCAGATTGTTATTCTTTTTATAGCACCCTCCCTGCTCCTCTTCATGGAAGAACATCATCGTCTTATGCAAGTTTAAAATGTCAGTCTGCCTAAAATCAAGAACTTCAAATCCGGTATGAACGGCTTTCAGCGCATCTCGGTAGCCGGCGATTTCCGCTTCGTTGTGGTCAAGGGGAGCGCTGTTCTGATTGACGATTGCGACGATTCGATCATCCCCGGTCACTATCCCTTCAATCGCGTTGGAGCTCTTCACGGATTGTATTTTTGCAAGTTGCTCCAATTCTGTAAAAATGCGCAACTGTTCTCGTTTTCGCACCCCCGCCATCGTCTTTAAACTTACGATTCCTGCACTGAGATTCAACAATCTTGCCGGTAAAAGTCCGTGATCTAAAAACGAGTACTCAAATCTTCTCATTCTCCACCTTCCTTTCTGCACATAATCCTATCACTTTATATGCAGATAATCAAGGGAGCGGGACTCTTTCTGCATATATTCTTGATTTTTATATGCAGAAAAAGCGGTTTTTCATGCAGAAAAAAATCGCCACCGCACAGAAAAAAGCCTTGGCGCGCAAAAAAGGCAAGTTCCCATAGAACTTGCCTCTTTCTTTTTAGTTGCTCGCTATTCGATTCCTGAAATATGCTGTTTGATCACCGTGAAAAAGCTAGCCGATGACGGGGAAGCCCAGGTGCTCGAGCTTGCAGGTATCGATCTGCGCCAAGTTGCCCGAGACCCTCTTAAAATAAGAGTAGTCCGGCTCGCCGTTCCGCTTGATTGCAATGTCGATGCAGTCCGCGACGACCGCGCTCGCAGTCGGAAGGGAGCCGGCGCCCCGTCCCACAAAGCTCATTTCGCCGGCGCAGTTGGCATCTACAAAGACCGCGTTGAAGGCGTCGCCCACCGTGGCCAGCGGGTGCGACTTCTTCACAAAGCAAGGTCTCACGCTGATCCTGACGCCGTCCTTGGCTTTTTCCGCATCGGCGATCAACTTGATTGTGCAGTCCTGCTTCTCGGCGTCGTTGAAGTCCTCGATGCGAATCTCGTCGATCCCCTTCACAAACACCTTATCCAAGGTAAAGAGGCTGTTGAAGGCGAGGGAAGCTAAAATCACGACTTTATTTGCAGCGTCCATCCCCTTTACATCGTCGGTCGGGTCGCTCTCCGCATAGCCGAGTTCCTGAGCCTCTTTTAAGACCGCCTCATAAGACGAGCCCTCTTTTGCCATCTTGCTCAAGATGAAGTTGGACGTGCCGTTCATAATGCCCATGACCCGATTGATCTGATTGGCCGCCAGGGACTCCGTCATCAGGTTGATGATCGGGATGGCCCCGCAGACGCTCGCCTCAAAGCGAATCATCCTCTTCGCCCTGTCCGCTTCCTCATACAGCGCCTTGGCCTCTCTGGCGAGGATGTGCTTGTTCGCCGAGACCAGGTGCTTGCCGGCCCTCAAAGAGCGCAGCATGTAGTCCAGGGTCTTGCCCGATTTTCCAATCAGCTCCAGGACGATATCAATTTCCCGATCCTGTTCTATTTCCGCAAAGTCAGTGGTGAAGAGGGCCTTGGCCTCCTCGATTCCCCTGTCTTTTTCCAGGTTTGGAACCAGAATCTTTTTGATTTTAAATTCGACATCGTGCGCGTCCCTAATCTGCCCCTCGTTGCTTTTGAGCAGGTTCCAGACGCCCTGTCCCACCGTTCCAAATCCCAGTAGTGCAATATTGATGGTTTTCATACAAAGATCCTTTCTTTTTCCGCATCCTCCCGCGCGAAGCCTATTGTGCGAAGATTGAGAAGAGGCCGTTGATCGCCCGCTCCACGTCGTCGTTTTCGACCCCGATGATGATGCTGAGCTCGTTGGAGCCCTGGTTGATCATGCGGATGTTGACGCCCGAGTCCGAAAAGGCGGTGAAAATCTTGGCTGCCATCCCCTTGGTCTTGACCATACCGGCTCCGACGACCGCAACCAGCGCCATGTTCGGCAGGGCCTGTATGCTGTCCGGTTCCAGCTTTTGTTCCAAGTCCTCCATCACCTGATCGAGCTTGTCGGCTATCTCCTCGTCGCTGATAACAACAGAGAGCGAGTCGATGCTCGAAGGGATGTGCTCAAAGTTTACATTGTGCTTGTTCAGCACGTTGATCAAATCGGTGTAGAAGTTTTTGTTTTCGTGCAGCAAGCTCTTTTCGATTGCGATGACCGTAAAATTCTTTTTTGCGCTGATGCCGGTGACCGGGCCGTACTTGTGGATGTCCCTCTTGTCCACAATCATGGTGCCGGGATCCTCCGGCCGGTTGGTGTTCTTGATGTTGATGGAGATGCCGCTTCCGTAGACCGGGAAGACGGCCTCCTCGTGGAAGACGTTCGCTCCCATATAAGAGAGCTCCCTCAACTCCTTGAAGGTCAGCTCCAAAATGCCTTTTTCCTTGCCGACTATCCTCGGGTCGGCCATCATAAAGCCGGACACGTCGGTCCAGTTCTCATAAAGGTCCGCATGCAGTCCCCTTGCGATGACGGCGCCGGAAATGTCCGAACCGCCCCTCGAAAAGGTCTTGATCTTACCCATCTTTGTGGCTCCGTAAAATCCGGGAATTACGGCCTTCTCATACTTTGACAGAACTTCTCCAATTTTCTCGTAACTCAGCTTGTCATCGAGTTTCCCGTCCGAACGAATCACAATCAGTTCTTCGGGGCTCACCACCGGCATATCCAGATATTCCGATAGAATGAGAGAGCAGAGGTATTCCCCTCTGCTCGCACAATAATCCTTTGACGCACCGTTCAAAATCTGCGCCTTAATTTCCGCCAATTCACGATCGATATCCAGAGAAAGTCCTAAATCCCTGACAAGTTCCGAGTACCTCTCCTCGAGCATCGTGTAAATGTAGTCCATGTTCACGCTCTTTTGCACGTGTTCATAGCACAGATAAAGGATGTCGGTGATTTTAAAGTCCTTGTTATCCCGCCTGCCCGGGGCCGACGGCACGATGTACCTTCTTTCCTTGTCCGCTTCGACGATCGCCTTAACCTTTTTAAACTGCTCGGCATCGGCGAGCGAGCTTCCGCCAAATTTACAAACTTTCATAGATCCTCCAAGTCCTAATCTTGGTCGCTGCCGTCAGCATTCTCCAAGATGATTAACTTTTCCACTTTTACGATACTCTCCTCGTCCGAGTCAAGTTCTCTTGTGCCGTAGAAGAATACTTTTTGCCATTCCTTGACGTCGGATAATTCTCCCTTTCTGCCTTTTTTATCCACAATCACAGCATTTTTGAGTGACAAATCGTAGGTAAATTCGCTGTTTGCGAGCGTGTTGTTGAGCGCCTCGACCACGATCATCTTGTCATCCTTGTCGATGGACTTCACATAGCCGGTCAGGCTGATCTTGCTTCCGTAGCTTCTTGCGTCGATTTGAATCAGGTCCTCGCCGTCAAAGGTGAGGTTGACATTGCTGTTTACCTTCAGGTCAAAGACTTGGTTTGCCGGCTTTCCGTTGATCAGAATCTTCACGTCCGATCCCACCGGGTAAGTGACTGTCTCGTCGGAACCGTAGAGAACCTCGATCGAGTTCTTGCTGTTTTTGTTCGCATCCCCTCGGAATACGCCGTTGATGACGCCCGACTTCACATTCGGGAAGACCTCGAGCTTGACGATCTTTCCGTACTCGCTGGTCAAAACGCCCTTGTTGCCGGTCTTCAGGTTCGCGAGAACCTCGCTCTTGCCGTTGTTGCGAATCTTCGAGCTCGCAGGAATCTTGAAGTTGCTCGTAAAGTCGTCATTCTTTAAGGTGATGGTATCATCCGACTTGTTGATCTCGGTAATCACGCCGGTAAAGATCTTCTTCTTTGAGGTCAGTTCGAGCGCGATTATCTTGTCGTTCTTGTACTTGACTTCTATCATCTGTCCCGCACGGATGCTCGATCCCGGCACTTCTTTTTTATCCAAATAAACCTTGATGTCGCCGACAAACTCGAGCTCCTTGGTCGATTTTGCCTTCGGACTCTCCTTATAGGTCAGTTTTCTCTTGTTGTAATCCACCCTGTCGACCACCCCGAGCAGCTTGGTCTCTTCCGAGATTTTCTCCGCCCTTACCTCGGCAATCGCGTTCTTGTAGTAGACGACATCGGCAAACATGCCCTCTTTCAAATCGCCGATCGAAGCCTTTTCCTTGTTGATGGTAATCTTCACGTCCTCGGCGATGTTTCTGACTTTTTCCAGTTGCTTATCGACGAAGAGGAAGGTGATTTTTCTGTCTTCTTCATTCACCTTTTTGATTTCCGCCCTCAAAGTCTGGGTGTCGGCCTTTTTCTTGCTCTCCATGACGTTGATCGCCTCGCACATCAGCTTGCTGAACTCCGCTCTTGTAATCGAATCCTTCGGATTGAAGTTTCTGTTGTCATCGCCCGAAACGACCTTGTTTTCCACCAACAAAGAGACATACGGTCTGTACTTTTCGGTGATTTTCTCCGCGTCCTTCAAGCTTGCAAGGTCGGTAGCGAGTTTGGAATCGATCTTGCCGTTCAGCTCCTTGTTCAGAATCTGACCCAAGTAGAAGGCGATGTCCTCGCGGTTAATCGAGTTCTCGAGCTTGTCCTTGAAGCCGGGCTGGTCGATCATAAAGGTGTCGAGCTCGTGGATTTGCAACACGTCGGCATCCAAAAAGTAGGCGATCGCCTCACGCAAGCCCTTGTAGGTCGGGATGTCCCTCTTATCCATCGCGTTCTTGTACTCGTCCGCCAGTCTGGCCTCTTTTCTGTCGTCGACCACACCTTGATGTTTCAAGGTTCGATACATCATTAAGAGGGCGTTACACTTGGTCACCTTGTTGTTCGGCTTGAACTCGTTGTCCTCGTAGCCCTTGACGATGCCCATCTCCGCCACTTTCTCAATATACTGCTTGGCCCATTCCACCTCGTTGATGTCTTTAAATTCGACTTTTTTCTTGTCTGCGGCTATTGGCATTGCGATGAAACATAGCGCCAATACGCCTGCGGTTAATTTTTTCATGCCGTTCTCCTTTTTCCTATTCTTATCTTTGTTGCTATCAAATCCGTCCTCAGTTGACGTTCAAGTTCATGTTTATGACGATGTAAAAGACCGAAAAGTTGTTGTATGACAGATACTCCGGAGAATTTTTTCTCTGCGCCGAGTTTTCGCCGTCGAGCGGACAGATGTCCAGGTCGTGGTTGTCATACATCGCCAGTGCGGTATCCAAATCCTTCGCCATCCTATATTTTACTCCATCGTTGGCCACCTTGTCAAAATTCCAGTAATACTCGTTTCTCTCAAGGTCCAGGCCGAATCCCATGTCCCAAGAGGTGATTTTGTACGGCCCGTTGTAGAGCATGGTCTCCATCGATGTCGCGTAGTCCTCGCCGTGCCGGTCGATGAAGGCCTTGTTGATTGGATAAAAACAGGTGAAGCCCATCAAATCCAAAAAGTAGGGAACCGGTCTGTCCAGCGTCACCTGCAGGGTGTAGGCGTCGAGCGCCTGAATGCCGAGTTCCTCGGGCGGGAGCTCCCCGTCGATGACCGCGATCGCGTTCTTCACGCCGGCTGTCTCGAGCATGGTCGTGTACTCCGACTTGGTCTCCGGGTTGGCGAGCCTGTGCCAGGAATCCACAAAGTCTTTGGCTGTCAAAAGTTCGCCGTTCGACCAGTAGCTCTCGCGCAGGTAGAAGGTGTAGGTCAGTCCGTCCTCCGATACGTTCCAAGCCTTTGCGATGCCGGGAACCGGGTTTCCGACCGTATCGAAGCTGAGCAGCCCCTCGTTGAGGTTGATCAGCAGGCTGATGGAACCCTGGTCCATGACCTTGTTGACATCGAGGACGGCTCCGTCGATTCCGCCGAGCACGTGGATGATCCTCTTGCCTCCGATCAGCTTGTCCGTGCTGACATATTTATAGTCGAATCCCGCGTTGTGCGGCGTTCTGGTAAGATTTTTGATATAGGGTCTGCAGAGGTACATGTCGCTGTCTCGGTAGAGGGGAATCAATGCCCCGTCCTCCAGCAAAATCTTCTCCGCTTCCTGCAAGTCCTTGATGCGCACCGCAGGGTCGATCTCGGTTTTGGCTTTTTTCAGAAGCGCCTCAAAGTCTTGGTTGTAGTAGCTTCCGGCGTTGTGTGCCGAGCCCTTGCTGAAGAGGTCCAAAAAGGCGAGGGGATCCACATAGTCCGGCAGCCAACCCGCAAGGTCCATGTAGAACTTGCCCGAGTCGGTCAATTCCGACTTTTGCTCCAGGGTCTGTTGGTTCGCCGTCACGGTCAAACCGTCCAGGGTCGTCGACAAATCCTCGTTGATCTTCGCGATCATCTTGCCGGCATCCTCTCCGTTGAAGGTCAGAATTTCGAGTTCCACCTCGTCGAATCCCAGTTCCTTCTTTGCCAGCTTCCACTCTTTCTTCGCCTCTTCCGGGTTGTAGGCCAGGAATCCGTTCGGGTACTTCTCGCGGAAATCCTTGCCCGCCTCGTCGACCGAAAATTCCTTCGGAACCAGGTAGTTGACCGGCACGGCCGAGTTGCTGACCGTCTTTGCGAGGGCCTCCTTGTCGATTGCCATCGCGATCGCCCTTCTCACATGCGGGTTTTTGAGGATCTCGGCCTTGGCCTTCTTGTCATCCTTGGCCTTGCTGCCCGCCTCTTTGTCCGCATCCCGCTCCTTCACCTTGTCGCTTGGCTCACCGTCTTTTGCCTTGTCCTCACCGCTTGAGCCGCAAGCGGCGAGGGAGAGCACGATGAGAATCGATAGGAGCATCGATAAGCCTTTTTTCATAGAGCATCCTCCCTATTGTCAGAAAAATCTTGTTATTTTCTTATTTTTCCCCTCTATCTTACCACAAAAAGGGGCAGAATGCCCCATAAATTTCTAATATGTAATACTCGTGAATAGCTCGCCGGCCCGGTCGATCAGAATCACATCCACCCCGTCCCGTCGCCTCGCTTCAAAGAGGGCTTCCTCTATCCCCAAAAAGATCAGCGAGGTGCTCAAACTCTCGGCTTGCAACGAGGAGTCCGCGATCACGGAAACACTTGCAATTTGCGTCTCAATCGGACGCCCGCTTCTCGCATCCAAGATGTGGGGGTAGCGCACGCCGTCAAGCTCCAGGAACCTTTCGTAGACGCCCGAAGTCACGATGCTCTTATTGCGGATTTGAACCGCGGTTTTGAGCCCTCCCTTGTGGAAGGGGTCCGCGATGCCGATGGTCCAAAAGGCGTAGTCACTGTTTTTGGAGCCTCCGATCGTGTGGATGTTCCTGCCCAGGTCGATCAATCCGTTTTGTACCCCTTGCTCTTTCCAGTATTCTCTGATTTTATCCGCAAAGTAGCCCTTCGCCAGCGCGCCCAGGTCAATCTTCATGCCTTTTTTTCGCAAAAAGACCTCACAATTCCCCTCGTCCAGCTCGATGTCATTCGGGTCGAGCAGGGGCAGGCAGGCCTCTATTTCAGCGGGGCTTGGAAGTCTCGCGTCCGGAAATCCGATCCTCCAGAGCTCGGTTAGGGGACCGATCGCAATGTTCAGGCGGAGCTCACTTTCCAGGCTCTCCCGCTTGCCGATTTGAATCAGCTCAAAGAGATCCGCATCCACCTTAAGCGGCCGGATTCCGGCACTTCGGTTGAGGGCTCCGAGCATCGCATCCTCGCGGTTTGCCGAAAACACCCTCTCATAGCGCCGGAGCATCATTTCGGTGCATGCGAAAACGCTATCATGGGTATGATAGCGTTCCGTTGTCAGGCTGATATCCGTGCCCATCAAAGAAAAGGATTTGGTGATCATTTTTGATGAGCCGCGTTGTATCCCGCGATTCTGCCGAAGGTGAAGATGTCGGCCAGCGCGTTTCCGCCCAGGCGGTTTGCCCCGTGGATTCCGCCGGTGACCTCGCCCGCCGCATAGAGGCCGGCAATCGGGTTTCCGTCCTTGTCCAGGACTCGCGCATTCTCATCGATTCTCAATCCGCCCATCGTATGGTGAACGGCCGGTCTTCTCGGTGTCGCATAGAACGGCGGCTGCTCCACCTTCAGTTCAAAGGCGCCCTTGTTGAATTCAGGGTCAAAGCCCGCATCCACATACGAGTTGTAGTTTTCCACCGTTTCGGTCAAAACCTTAGGGTCCATGCCGATTTGCAGGGCGAGATCTTCCAAGGTGTAGCCTCGGAAGAGGACGCCGTTTCGGATCTCTTTCTCAATCTTCTCCTGGTTGGTGTTCATCGCAGTCAATTTGATCTTGTCATCCGCAATCAGGTAGAAGAGCCCGCCGTTGTCGATGGCTGCCTGCGATAATTGGTCGCGGCTTCCGAATTCGTCGACGAAGCGCCTTCCTTCGGTGTTGACCATCACAAAGTTTGCAGGCGGTACCTGAAGCCCTGTAAAGAGCGCGCCGGTGTCCGGATCGCAGGTCGGGAGCATCTGAATCATGCCCATGTCCACCAAGTCCGCACCCGCCTCTTTTCCGAGCAGGATGCCGTCGCCGGTGATCGCGGTAGAGTTTGAAGTTGCGATGTCGTCGGCAATCTCGGTCCAGTAGGTGTTGTATTCCTGCAACATCTTGGTGTTCGCGCCGAATCCGCCCGAAGCGATCACGACCGCGTCCGCCTTAATGGTGACCTTGTTGCCGGTGTAGCCGGTCGCGAGAACCCCGCAGACCTTGCCGTTCTCCATCATCAGCTGATCCACCTTGGTATCGGTCATGATTCTGCCGCCGTGCTTCTCAATGAAGGTAGAGAGGGCCGAAATATAAGCGAATCCCTTGTTTTTAAGCGGCTTGTGCCCCCGTCTCCAGTTGGCTCCGACAGGCATCTGTATGGTCTCCTTGTCGAACTCCACCCCTATGCTCTCGAGCCACTCGATGGACTCAAGAACGTTGTCGGTCAGCTGTTTTACCAACTTGTAATTTCCATAGACCTTGTTTCCTTTTAAGTCGGTACGCTTTCCGCCGAGGTAGGTTTGGATTCTGTGCCATAAAACCGAGTCGAAGAGGTATTGATCCTTGCCCTCGACCTCGTCAAAGTACTTGCGGATTTCCGCTTGTAAGAGCCTGAAATCGTCCAGGTATTCCGCGTCGATCTCCGACTCGTCCATGTCCAGGATTTCTTTCAGTTTGATGTCCTCACCAGGTAGGGCTGAGAACGCATTTTGCCAAGACGGGTGCGCCGCGTTCATCGGGCCTCCGGTCCTGACCGTGTTTCCGCCGATTGCAGGGAACTTCTCGAGGACGATGACCTCCTTGCCCTCTTGAATCGCCCTTGCCGCAGCCGTGAGCCCGGCGCCGCCGCTGCCGATGATGACTACATCGACCCTGTCGGCCACATCCGGCTCCTTTTTAATGAGCGGCTTCGGTCTGGCTCGGAGCACCCTGAGGTTGGCGCCCGCTTCCTTACTGAGCTGAGCGACCGCATCGATGATGCCCTGAGAGGTGACCGTAGCGCCCGCCACCGCGTCGACGTTCAGCGTCTGGCCCGAAACAATGAGGTTTGGCAGCCTCACGAAGGCCGGGTCGCTGATGCCCAAAGACTCGTCCGACGAGTCCACGCTGATTTCTTCAATTCTGTGTTCCGAAAACTTGACGTTGACCGGAATTCTGCCGTTGTAGCCCTCGGCTATCGTCCTGTAGTCTCCCGGTTTGAATTGCAGTTCCACCTGCGCGTAGTCGACCTTTCTTCCGTTCTGCAGGTCGATGAAGTCCAAAAAGGCATCGAACCTGGTATCCAGGAAGTTGACGGTCGCTTTGTCGATCAAGGTTCCGTTCTTGCTGAATTTTTCAGGCGCGTTTCCGATCAG
Organism: Bacillota bacterium; assembly: GCA_030529225.1. Classification (GTDB taxonomy): domain Bacteria; phylum Bacillota; class Clostridia; order Peptostreptococcales; family Acidaminobacteraceae; genus JAUMXH01. The sequence goes on from JAUMXH010000013.1 coordinate 42,290, forward strand.
GATCTCCGGACCCGGCACGATCTTCGCGTACACGTCCGGCGCGCCCAAAATTTGTCGTAAGTTGCTTTGCGCCCGCGAGGTGCCGAGCATCCCGAGGGATGCCCCCACAATCATCACAGGTTTGTTGATAAACGGATACGTAGCGCTCGAAAGCCACTCGATCACGCTCTTTAAGGCAGCCGGCACACTGCTGTCATACTCGGGAGTCGCGATGACGACCCCGTCGGCCTCCTCCACCTTCCTGGAAAACTCCAGAACCACTTCGGGAGGGTTCTTGACATAGTCGTTGTTGTATAGGGGGATGTCCTTGATTTCCAAGGCTTCAAAGTCCACCCTGTCCGAAAAAGTCTTTTTCATAAACTCGATGAGCAAGCGGTTATAGGAAAAAGATGCGTTATTGCCAATAATTCCAACAATCTTCATAATATACCTCTTCACTTTCATACGACTCAAAACTCTTTGCTACAATCTATTGAACGATTAAACGATGAAACCGACAGCCTTACAAAATGAGGCGCGCCTGCCGGGCAGACGCGCACTGCGCGAAGGATTATTGCTGCTCTTCTTCGAAGAGGGCCTTCACGTTTTCCTCATAAGTTTCTTTGGTTTGCATACCGACCGCGTGCTTCTTAATCGCGCCGTCCTTGCCGATAAAGATGTTGACCGGGATGCCTCGGACGCCGTATTGGAACGCGACATCACTCTTCTCGTCCCGTAGGACAGGGAAGGTGAGGAGGTAGTCCGAAATCAGCGCTTCCACGTTCTCCGGGTTGTCGCCGCTTCCCAAGTTGACCGCCAATACCTTCAAGCCCTTGTCTTTATACTCTTTATAGACTTCTTCCAGCTCCGGCATCTCCATTCTGCACGGTCCGCACCAAGAGGCGAAGAAGGTCAGAACGATCGGGTCTTTGCCCAGGTGGTCCGACAATTTATAGGTCTTGTCCTCGTTGAAGGCGGTCAATTCAAAGTCGAATGGCTTGTTGCCTTCAAATACGCCCTCTTCGAGTGCATCCAGGTTAGCCGCCGGCTCGCTTGAAGCGTCCGCCTCGTCCGTTTTCTCGGTTTTTTCACCCTCAGGAGCGTTCTCGGCGTCCTCTTTCTTTTCGCCTTCCTTCTCCTCTTTCATTTCCTTATCTTTTGCTTCGTCTTTGCTCTCTTCGGTCTTCTGTTCCTGCTCGGCTCCCTTAGCGTTGTCCTTGCTCGCCTCGGCTTCTTTGTTCGCGCCGCAGGCGCCCAGTACAGGCAATAGAAGTGCCAAAAATGCTGCTAAAATTAGTTTTTTCATGGTTGTTTCCTCCGTTTTTATTCCTTTGCATTATATCACGAAAACGCTGATGTGAGTATGCTTAATTTGTTGAACCACATCAAGAGACCCAGGCCTATCATCATCACGGCTGTGACGACTTTCAGGACTTTGAACCCTTTGTCGGACTTGTCCACAATCTTCATGATCGGTTCTACCAGGAAGGTAGTGATCAGGAAGGGGATGCTGAATCCGATCGAGTAGATGATCAGGTAAAAGAACCCGATGTAAAGGTCTTTTGAACTCGCTACCAGAGCCATGACAGAGGCCAGCACCGGCCCGATGCACGGCGACCATCCAAAGCTGAAGGCCATTCCGAGTAGGAAGGCTGAGCCCGTTTTTCCGCTCTTTCCTTTGAATCGAAAGCCCACGTTCTTATTTAAGAAGTTGGGGCTGATCAGACCCAGTTGGAAAATTCCGAAAAAGATGATCAGTACGGCCGCGACCTTGAGTAAGACTCCGCTGTTTACGTTCAAGAATCTTCCCAACTGTGTCGCCGTTGCTCCAAGCAGGGAATAAACGAGCATGAGTCCCAATAAAAAGGCGATCGAATTGATCAGAAGGCGTTTTTTATTGGTCTTGCCCTCGTGATCCAAGTCTCCCGCCAGGAATCCCACATACATAGGAATCAATGGAATGATACAAGGGGATAAAAATGAAATAAATCCCGCTGTAAACACTCCAAAAATAGGTAAAGTCATATTCTTATTCCTCCCTCTTTCTGTCTATGAAAATCAAATGCAATTCACTTATACCCTCATAGAAAGCGCCTCGAAACAAAAAATATGTGTAAAGACTGTGAAATATTATTGAATATTCCCGAAATTAAGAGTAGGATATGCGTAATAGTTGTCAAAATTGAGGGAGAGAATTTATGAGCGCGGTATTACTTTACATAACGATTTTTTTGGGCAAAATACTGGAAGTTTCCATTATGACCATCAGAACCGTATTGATTACAAAGGGCGAGAAAAAAGTTGGGACATTTCTGGCTTTTTTTGAAGTCGGCATCTGGATCATTTTGGCATCTAAAGTCTTGGGCAACCTTTCCAAGGACCCGATTTCCGGCCTGATTTACGCCTTGGGCTTCACGGTCGGAAACTACCTGGGCAGCACCCTGGAGGACATCTTCGGAATCGGAACCGCGCAGATGCAGATCATCGTCGGCGTCGAGAAGGCCGATGAAATGTGCGATATCATCTACAACAAAGGGTATGCTTACACCAGAGTCGAGGGTAAGGGAAGGGTGAAGGAGAGGGCCATCATCTATACCCTGCTTCCGAGGAACGCGGTGAAGAAGGTGCTCAAGGACCTCAGGGCGGTCAGTGAGGACGCCTTGGTATCGGCGCATGAAATCAAGCCGATGCGCGGCGGATACGGAATCAATCGAAAGTAAGCGGTCGAATCGGGAGAAGTCGGATGTTTAGTGAAGCGGTGAGCAAGAGTTTTCGGGAAAAACTCATCCTGTTGTACCTGTTTGAGGAAGCGGGCCTTGCGCTGAGCATGGGAGAGATTGAGGAGATCCTGCTGGAGCAGGAGATGCTGGAGCTCTTTTTGATCAGCAAGAACCTGGGGGAACTGGTCGAGAGCGGTCTGGTCGATGAAATCACCGACGCGGAGATTACCCTGTACCGACTCAATCAAACGGGTTCCGAATCGCTGGGGGCCTTTCGCGACAAGCTGAACGACTACCACCGGGCCAAGCTCGATTTGTCGGTCAACCTCTTCAAACGAAAGCGCTCCAAAGAAAAGTTCATCAACGCGGGCTACCGCAAGGTGGACAGTGACGAGACCATTGTGGAATGTGAGATCAACGAGAACGAAAAGCCTCTCATCAAGCTGGAACTCAGGGTTCCGAGCAATGAGGAGGCCGAGCGCATTTGTCAGGCTTGGAACAACAAGGGCGTGGATTTGTTTCAGGAGATTTTGAAGATACTGGAGCGCTGAGCGCCCCCATGCAATAAAAAACAGGCGCAAGCAGATTTGCTTGCGCTTTTTGATTGCTTTGATAGGTTAATTTGAGAGCTCCTTGTAAATTTCGGCCCTGCTGAGCGAGCCCATCTTGGCGAGCTCCTTTGCGATCGCCGAGAGCTTTTCTCCGTCCTCAAGGCGCTTTCGGCCGATCTTCAGGATGTCTTGGTCGCTGAGGATCAGCGCTTCCGCGCGGCTTCCCTCCACGACCAGGGCAAACTCGCCTTTGGGGTTCCGGATTTCCTCGTGTTCCAGGAGCTCGCCGATCGTCCCGTGCAGCACGCTTTCATGGAGCTTGCTGAGTTCTCTGGCGATGCTGATTCGCCTGTCTCCTAGCACCGCGAGCATCTCCTCCAGCAGGGCTTGGACCCTGTGCGGGGACTCGTAGAAGATCACCGGATGTGTCAGGTCTTTCAGCGCTTCGAGTTCCGCGCGAACCCTGTTTCGATCCAAAAAGCCGGCGAAGGTAAACCTTGCCTCGTCCATTCCCGATAGGGCGAAGGCACAGACCGCGGCGCTTGCGCCCGGAATCACCGTGTACTCGATGTCGTGCTCCACGGCGAGCTTCACGAGCTCCTTGCCGGGATCCGAGATGCAGGGCATCCCGGCATCGCTTAGGTAAGCGATGTCCTTTCCGTCCCGAAGCAGGGACAGGATCTCGCTCCGCTTCGCTTCGGGGCTGTGCTCGTGGTACGAGCGCAGGCTCGCCTTGATCTTGTAGTGGCTGAGGAGCTTGGCGGAGACCCGCGTGTCCTCGCAGTAAATCAAATCCGCCCGCTCCAGGGTTTCCAAGGCGCGCAAACTGATGTCTTTTAAATTGCCTATGGGACTTGCAACCAAATAGAGCGCCATCAGTTCAGCCCCTCGCTTCCGCCTTGCGCTCCCGCGCCGCCTTCTCTTGGCGCTCCCGCGCCGGCGCCTCCCTCATCTTCCAAGGAATCGTTCGCCGCCTCGCCTTCGCCGCTTGGGCTTCCGTCAGGCTGTGCTCCGCCCGTCGTTTCGCCCTCTTTTTTCGGCTCCTCCTTGACCAGGCCTCGCCTGTAAATCTTCATCATCAGCTCCTTGGTCTCGTCCGGAAAATGGCCGTAATAACTGAGGTCGGTGTAGAAGGTTTCTCCTGGCAGGATGTTGGATTCGATGTCGCTGTCCGGGCTGAATCCGATCAGGGTTGTCGAGTAGTAAAAGACCTCGTCGATCGGCATGTCGGTCTCCACGTATTCGTAGCAGGTTTTCAGAATTTCATCGTACTTGAACGAGGCCAGGGCCTCCTTGATCAAGCGCTTCAAAAAGTCGATCTGTCTCTGGGTTCGCGGCACGTCGCCCGCGCCCCCGTCCCAGTTGTTCTTCCTCCACCTCAGGTACTCGATCGCCTGCTGCCCGTTCAGGGTCTGCACGCCGGGAGCGAAGTGGATGTGGAGGGGAGGACTCGCGTACGGGTCGTCGTAATCCATATACTGTTCGATGTTGACCTCGACCCCGCCCACCGTGTTCACGATGGCTGAAATCGACTCGTAGTCGGCGGTCACGTAGTAGTGGATCGGCACGCCGAGTATCTTAGAAACCTCGGCCTTCATGCCCTTTCCGCCGCCCTCGTTCTCATCGAAGCCGAAGACTGCGTTGATCTTCCTCTGCCCCAGATAATCGCGCCCCGGAACCTCGTTGTAAGTGTCCCTGGGGATGGTCACAAAGTCCAAATAGTGGTTGTCGGGTTCATAGGACGCCAAAATGATGGTATCGGCCCTTCCGCCGTCCGTTCCTAGCAGGAGGACGTTCACCCGCGGTGAGGCCTCAATCAGCCCCTCGAGCGTGGAGAGGTCCGCATCCTTCAGCGCCAGCTTCTTGTTTTTTCCCTTACTCGTCTTCTCGTCCTCCAAGGCCTGTTTGATCTCTTCCTTGTACCTGGCCTCCTTGCCCTTGATGTAGAGCGCGGTCACGCTGCCGAAGATCAAGAGCGTCGCGAGTAGGGTCAGGAAGAAGGTCAGCAAATAGACCTTTTTGGAGCCTTTTTTCTTTTTCTTTTTTTCTCTTGCCAAATTGCACCTGTTTCTTTATTTACCGTTCGCTCGCGGATTCTCTATTTTTCAATCGATTTTTTGAGAATCTCGGCGCTCCTCTTGAGAAAGGCCTGCAAGTTCGCGCCATGCAGTTGATTGTTATCCAGCTTTGCAAAATCATAAAGTTGTTTCATCACCAAATGTCTGTCCGCTTCGCCGTTCGCTTCATCCAGGACGTACCTGACCAGCGGGTTCTGCGTGTTGAGGACCAGGCTCTCGTCGACCGGAAAGTCCGGCGCGTTCGAGCCGAAGGAGTACAGCTTCATCATCTCCGAGATTCTGCGGCTCTCTTCCGAGGTCACAATCAGAGAGGCGATGTCCTCGTTCTTGAGCTTCTTGAGCTCCACCTCAATCTTCTCCAGTCCCAACACGGTCGCAAAGGCCTTGCTCAGCGCGCTCGGCTCGGGTTTCTTATCTTCCGCTTCGCCTTCGCTCTCAGGGGCTTTGGCGTTCTTGTCAGCAAATTCTTCGTCGTCTTGGGCAAATTCTTCCACACCCGAATCGACCCGCTTAAAGCTGATTTCGGGATGCTCGCCCTCCACAAAGCTCACGAAGTTCGCGTCTATTCTTTGGTCGAACTCGTAGATGTCCTTGCCCTCGGCCTTCAAAAGCTCGATGTAGGTTCTCTGCGCCTCTGCGTCGTCGGTGTAGTAGACGGTGGTCTTGGTCGGCGTTTCTCCCCCTTCTCCGCCCTCGCTCGCCTCCGGGAGGAGCTCGAAAACGGTCTTGTATTCGCCGTTTACATTTTTATACAATACCGCGTCCTTGACCTTCTCGTAGAACTTGTCCTCTCTCAAAATCCCGAACTTGATGAAGACGTGGATGTCGTTCCAGTAGCTCTCGTAGTTTTTGCGGTCGGTCTTGAACAGCGCCACCAGCTTGTCCGAAACCTTCTTGCTGATGTAGTCGTAGATCTTCTTTACAAAGCCGTCGTTCTGCAGGAAGCTTCTCGACACGTTCAGCGGCATATCCGGACAGTCGATGACCCCTTTTAGGAGCATCAAAAACTCGGGGATGATTTCCTTGATGTTGTCGGCTACATAGACTTGGGTGTTGTAGAGTTTGATCTGCCCCTCGAGCTCGGCGAATTGGTCGGTAATTTTAGGGAAGTAGAGGATGCCCTTGAGTCGGAACGGGTAGTCCATGTTCAGGTGGATCCAGAACAGGGGCTCTTTGAAGTCGACGAAGGTGTCCCGATAGAAGTCGCGGTACTGCTCGTCGCTCACGGAAGAAGGGTTTTCCAGATAGAGCGGCTTGGTGGTGTTGATCGGCTTGCGCTCCTTCTTTTCCTCGCCGGTCTCTAAAACCTCAAAATAGATCGGGTAGGGCATAAAGCTGCAGTATTTGTTCAGGGTGTTCTTGATCTTGTACTCGTTTTTGAATTCGTCGCCGTCCTTTGACAGGTAGAGGCTGATGGTGGTTCCCCGCTCGGTCCTCGTGCCCTTATCCATCTTGAAGTCGGTTCCGCCGTCGCACTCCCAGAAGCAGGCCTCCTCGCCCTCGCGGTAGCTCAAGCTGTCGATGGTAACTTTTTCAGATACCATGAAAGCCGAATAAAAGCCGAGTCCGAAGTGTCCGATGATCTGCTCGTCCTCGCCCGCGTCCTTGAAGCGCTTCACGAAGTCCTCGGCCCCCGAAAAGGCGATCGAGTTGATGTACTTTTCAATCTCATCGGCGCTCATTCCCAGCCCGTTGTCCTTAAATTGCAGAATCTGATTTTCCTTGTCGTAGATGACCTGAATCTCGTATTCCGCCTCGTTCTTGGCCTCCCCGGTCGAAACCAGGTGCCTCATCTTGGTAATCGCATCGGAAGCGTTCGAAACCAGCTCCCTCATAAAAATATCGTGATCCGAATAAAGCCATTTCTTTATAATAGGAAAAATATTTTCGCTATGGATCGATAATTTTCCTTGTCTTACGCTCATCTTACTCTCCTCTATGGTAATTTTTCAAGTTCGTTCTTCTCTCTCGCGTCGCTCGAGCCCTTACAGTTTGCAGATGTCAAGCCATTGTTTTGCGCCGGCCGCCCTCTCGAGTTCTTCGATGCTGAGCTCAATCGCGCTGTTTGAAGTCCCGCAGGCCGGAAAGACCGTCTCGAATCGCTTCAGCGACTCGTCCAGGTAGACCTCGACGCCCTCGTTGATGCCGAAGGGGCAGACGCCGCCGGCCGGGTGTCCGATATTCGCTTCGACCTCTTCAAAGGGGATCATCCTGGCCTTACAGCCAAACTCACCCTTGTATTTTTTGTTGTCTATCTTGGCGTCTCCCGCACATACAATCAGGATCGCCCTGTCGTCAAGTTGAAAGGATAGGGTCTTTGCAATGCGCTCCTCCGCCGTTCCGAGCGCCTTCGCGGCGAGCTCTACGGTCGCGCTCGACAAATCGAGCTCCTGCACGCGCGAATCCAGGTCGAACTGTTTTAAATATTCTTTCGCTTTCTCTAAAGACATCGTTTGCTCCTTTCCCGGTTCCACCTATTCCGATAATCAAAAAATTATACTACCTTATATGGATTTAGTCAAGCAACGCGGTTTTTATCACAATCTTGGGGTCTTAGTTGTCAAGACATATGTTACACTTAGAGAAGTATTCTGATACAACTTGATTCGGGCTTTTAAAAATATGTCTAAAGTATTGACTGCTACGCACCTGATATTTTAATTTCACATTTATTGGTAAACTCAACTCACTAAAGTTGTATTGGCTTATAAGCTAATGCCTTATCAACTATCTGCTCAGGAGAAAGATATTCTTCATTCCAGTATATTAAATCACTTACCTCTGGATGCGGAACATTATCTTTTACAATCTCCAACATTTCATTTATCTCTTCTTCTGTTCCTTCGCACTCCACTATTTTACTCACTAAACTAATTATTTTTTCTCTTGTTAATTTTTCTCTGTGTTTATCCTTTTTCATCAATGTATCAAACATAAACTTTTAACATCACCTCCTAATTTTTTGCACAAAAAAAGCGACTAGATTTTTAATCTTCTAACCGCTAATTTTTCACATTCTATATTTGTTCCCAATTGCTTTTAAAACCGGCTAACTCCATCACTTCCTCTATTTTTACAGTTTTAAAGCATTTCTCAAATCTTGAAAATATATCTTTAATTTCTAATATAAGAAGGTTGTGTTCTTCTTTTGGTAAAACTAATTTTAAAAGCATTACCAAATCAAATAAGGTTTCTCCGTTATAATCATTATTAAAATATTTCTTAAATTTTTGAGTTGAACTGACTTTACGGATCTTAAAAGAATACATAACTTCATCGTGTGCTATTATATTTCTAAAATAGTTGGATATTTTTAATATTTCTATTATTTCTCCGGCTTCTATCTTTTCTTTTGAAGAATAATCCTTTTTATACCTAGTACTAAATGCTTTTGCTATCATTGACTGCAAGGAATTTTCTAAGGAATTATAAAAGTATGATATATTCCCCAATGTTAAAAAGTTTATCAACACCCACAAAGGAACATTTGAATACTCATCTATATAATGCTTTATTGCAGGTTTTCCTGTATTTTTGTTGTTAGAACTTACTAAATTTGAAAGCGTTGCTATATTTTTGAGTACGCTTGTTAAATTACTTGCATCATTAGAATAATTTTTCATCTGCAAGTATGAATAATCTTCAGTGTATTTTTCTGAAAAAAAATATGCACAGGCTGTTTTTAACAATTTTTCAAACCTAAGCAAAACCGGAAATATTGTCTTTTTCAATTCAAAATCCATCAAATAAAGGCTATATAGTTCTTCAAATGTAGTTCCTTGTTTAAATTCTTCCGGAGAAACTAATACACCGTTTAAATCTCTTTTTAGAAATATGCTTTTGTATCCATTTATAACATTATAGTAATTTATTTGTGATAAAATATCTGTTACATATTCATCATTATCAATAATTAACTTTCTGCTTTTTAGTATATTTATTTGTTCATCAAATCTTTTAAATGATTTATCCACAATAGTCTCCTATAAAAAACGCCCTGCCACTGATGGCGAGGGCTTGATCCTTTATGTAAAGATTATACCACAAAAAATGATTATTGCAACATAAAATCTCAGTAAATCATATGGTTTCTTGTATTCTTTCTATTTCACTACTTATCATACCCTATCTTCGTCTATAATACAACTATCTTGTACTATACTTATAAAAGAGGGCTCTTATCCATAGAAATACCCAAAGCCGGGCGGAGCTTCCGGTCCGCTTGCCTTGGGTATCCTTTCTTGTTGAAGCGGGCCCGCAAGCTTGCGCCGCATCGCTTCTATAGTTTAAATTTGGAAACTTCTTCCTGCAGGCGGGTCGCGATATCCGCCAGGTTCTCGCTCGCCTCGGAGATGTTTTGAATCGATTGGACTTGCGAGTCTACCGAAGCGGCCGCCTGCTGCGTCGTCGCCGCGTTCTCTTCCGCAATCGAAGAGAGGTTCTCGACGATTCTGGTGATGCCCTCGTTGTTCTCGACAATCTTTTTGGCTTCCTTGTCGATTTCGACGACGATCTCCCTGCTTCGCTCAAGCGCGCTTGAAATCTGTTTGAACTTGTCGCCGGTCTCCTCGAGTTTCTGCTCCTGCTCGCTGACGACCTCTTTTACGAGCACCATCGCGTTGACGCCGCGCTCGGTGTGGCCCCTCAAGCTGTCAATCGTGTTTTTGATCTCGCCGGTAAAGCCCGATGACTGCTCGGCCAGCTTTCGAATCTCCTCGGCGACGACCGCGAAGCCCTTTCCGGCCTCTCCGGCCCTTGCCGCCTCAATCGCCGCGTTCAAGGCCAAGAGGTTGGTCTGGTCGGAAATCGACTGGATCATGTCGCTCGCGCTCGCAATTTGCTCCGCACTCTTGTTGGTTTGGGCGATGATTTCGCCGATCTGTACCGAAGAGCGGGTCACTTGCCCCGTCGCTTCCACCAAGTCCGCCAGGCTCGCGCTGCCTTCCTCCTTCTTCTCATTGATGAAGTCGGTCGCCCTGTTCAAGTCCTCCAGCACGCTGAGCATGTGCTCTACGAAGCGGTTCGAGTGCTCCACGTTCTGCGCCGCGCTCTGGGTATCCTGCGCCTGGCTCGTCGCTCCTCCCGCGATATTGGAAACTGCGTGCGCAACTTCGTTCGCCGATTCCGCGGTGGATTGCGCGGTCGCGGTCAGCTCCTCCGCAGTTGCCGCGGTATTTTGCGAGTGCGAAGAAATCGAGGAAACGATTTCCTTGATTCGCTCTTTCAAGGAAACGGTCGCATGGTAGATCTCTCCAATCTCGTCTTTTCTGCCGGAATAATCCTTGCTGGCTTCCCTGGTCAAATCGTAGTTCGATACATGGAGCAGGTCGGTTTTCAGGTTCTTGAACACGTTGGTAATCAGCCTTGCAAAGGTGAAATACATCACGATCATGCTGAGGGCGGTCAGGAGGAGGATGGCGAAGATCATATTGAGCTGAAGTTTGCTGAGATTCTGATAGAGTTCTTCCTCGTTGACTGCGACCAGGACCACATAGCCCCTCTCTTCGATGTTCTTAATCGCGCCGAGCCGTTTCTTGCCGAACCAGTCGTAGGTCCGAATGCCGTTTTGATGATTGTCGATGATGTTTTTAAAGAAGGTCGCGACCTCTTGGTAGGCCGGGTCCTGCTTCGCTTTCTCAATCAGGTTGAGGCCGCTCTCGACGATGCTGTGGTTGGTGTGTCCGACAACATTGGTATCCCGGTCATAAACCGCGATGTTTCCGGTCTCTCCCCATTGAAAGTCCTTGCAGATGTCGGAGACGAACTTGCTGTTCTTCACGCCCCCGAAGACCCCTAAAAATTCGCCGGTGTAGGCGTCGTAGTACGGGGTGCTGATGATGACGATCTTTCCGGTTCCGATCATGTCGTCCAGAATCGGAGAGGTGTAGGTCTTCTCCTGCATCGATGCTTTAAAGTATTCAAGGTCCGAGACGTCAAAACTGTCTCTGCTCTGCGTCAGGTTGTAGCCCTTGCCGTCCTTGCTGACTTTAAAAAAGAGCTTGAAGTCGTTTGCCGCAGCCCGCTGTTCAAAGTAGCGAATGACATCGCTTTCGCTGAACTCGGGATCCGAGAGCATCGCGTTTCTCGCGAGTTCCTCGACAATCTTCTCGGACTGAACGATTTCACTGATCAGCTTGTCCGAAACCTGATCGGCCATCACTTCCATACTGTCCTCGGCCTGGGCGATGAACGCCTTCTTGGACAGCGAGTAGTTCAAAAGCAAAACGATGGCGCTGAATACGGCAATCATCAGAAAGCTTGCCAAAAGAACCATGGTTTTGATGCTTTTAAATTGTAATCCTTTCACCTTGAATTTTTTCATGAGAATCAGAAACCTCCCCCATTGAACCTTTTCTGTCGAACCTTTATTTCCTAACCGTTTTTATCGGTGTTTTTTTGCATCTCTTTGAATAAAAACTTGAATAAAATATAATTTTCGAATCTTTATACATCAGCCGTCGAGGCCCGACCGCCGAACATCGCCCCGAAAAGGGAAGGCCCCGTCGGGGAAAGCTCGGAAAACGCACCGGGTTTTCCACAAACTGTTTGACTTTGTTTTTTTTCTGTGCTA
>JAUMXH010000014.1:0-22694 GCA_030529225.1 Bacillota bacterium
AACTCTGAACCGCCATCTCCCTCATTCTGTGAATAATCGCGTGCGTTTCGTTAAGGGCTCCCTCAGTCGTTTGAATCAAGCTGATGTCGTCCTGCGCGTTTCTTGACGCTTTGTTTAGACCTCTGACCTGTGATCTCATCTTTTCCGAGATTGCAAGACCTGCCGCGTCGTCTCCCGCACGGTTAATTCTAAAACCTGAAGATAACTTCTCAATCGATTTTCCCTGTGCTCTTGAGTTTACGCCCAATTGTCTGTGCGCGTTCATCGCCATTACGTTGTTGTTAATTCTCATAATATTCCTCCTTGAATATCGGGATTTTTGTTCCCCTAAATGTTTCTCGAGTTCTCAAATTCAAAAACTCTTCTCTTTCTCTGAAATCCTGCGTCCTGCAGGACCTTGGTCGGGGTTCGGATTTGATTTATCCGACAACTCTGACCGACAACCCTATTATCGTCATTGTTTTTTTGAACTTTAGTTTTTTTAGCAAAAAAATTTTGAGGAGATTCTATCCAAAATTATGGCTAAAATTCAATCTTTTTTTTATTCCAATTTATTGTTATTTTATTTAAGACACAGAAATGGAGGCAGACTTATGAACTATAAAAAAAATCAAAATGGCAAACAAACGTATGGCGAAGTTTATCAAAATTGGATCACGCTTCACAAGAAGACCATCAAGGAATCTTCCTACATACGGATTCACCGATATTTTAAAAATTATATCTTACCCTCTCTAGGGAACAAATATATCGATTCCATCAAACCGGCGGATTTACAAACAATCATTGACTTCTACGCGATGAAGTTGCAGGGATACAAGTCAATCAAAATTTATATGGCAAAGGTGTTCAATCACGCGATATTTTTGGAGTTGATCACTAAAAACCCTTGCGATTACATTGTTCTTCCAAGGCAAAATTACAACCCGCTCAGCGAATCTATGAAAACGGGATTTTGGAGCAAGGACGATTTGAGAAAATTCTTGAGGATTGCCGAGAAATCAATGCACCCAATGTGGTATTGCTTCTTTAGGCTCATCAGTTTTACGGGCATCAGAAAATGTGAAGCTTTGGCTTTAAACTGGGAAGATATTGATTTTGGCAATCGCCAGATTGTGATTGACAAGACCTTGTATTTAGGGGAAAACAATGAAATCAAAATCGATACGCCGAAAACAAAGAACAGCGTCAGAATTCTTGATATCGATAAGAAAACCACGAATATTCTCGCGACTTGGAAAGAGCTGCAGGGCGGGGATAACAAAATCCTTTTCTCGAACCGAGACAAGGAATACATCACGCCCTCTTATCCTTTGAAGGTGTTAAAGAAGTTCATCAGGAAGTACAAACTCAAAGAAATTACGATTCACGGCCTGAGGCATACACATTGCAGTATTTTGTTCGAGGCGGGGGCCAGCATGAAGGAAGCGCAATTGAGGCTGGGACATTCGGATATTAAAACAACTTTGAATATTTACACGCACGTTTCTAAGAAGAAAAAGAGCGAACTCATAAACCTATATACCAGTTATTTGAACGAAATTTAGGTTTTTTCCTCCTTGGATATCGGATAAATCAAATCCTACGCTCCGATGCACAAACTTGCAAGAGGCAAGTCACAGAAAATAGGAACTGATAGATTGTTCCGTAGAGAAAGGGCTGGGAGCCCGGATATTCAAGGAGGAATATTATGAGAATTAACAACAACGTAATGGCGATGAACGCACACAGACAATTGGGCGTAAACTCAAGAGCACAAGGAAAATCGATTGAGAAGTTATCTTCAGGCTTTAGAATCAACAGAGCGGGAGACGATGCGGCGGGTCTTGCAATTTCGGAAAAGATGAGGTCGCAGGTTAGAGGCTTGAACAAGGCTTCAAGAAACGCGCAGGACGACATCAGCTTGATTCAAACAACTGAGGGAGCGCTTAACGAAACGCACGCGATCATTCACAGAATGAGAGAGATGGCGGTTCAGAGTTCCAACGACAGTAACACTGACGCGGACAGAGAAGCGTTACAGGCTGAAATGGACCAGCTGGCACAGGAGATTACTCGTATTGCGAATGACACTGAGTTCAACACCAGAAAAGTCTTGAATGGAAACTTAGATAAGAACACTGCGAACTCAACAGGTGACATCACCTTCCACATTGGTGCTAACAAGGGTCAAAATATGAAGTTTGGTGTTTCTGCGATGGACGCGAAGTCTTTGGGGCTGACTGAAGATAAGTACGAAGGGGCTGCTTCCGGAACCAGTGTGAAAAACGCTAAGGTTTCAAGAGCGGAGCAGAGCAAGGCGGTAAAGGATATCGCGGATGGCAAAACGGCAACTGATAGAGAGGTTACTATTACAAAAGCTGCCGGAGCTGTAGCAGGCGCCAATGCCACAAGTGCTCCGGCTACGGTTCAGGCAGGCGTCACAGTTAAAATTGACATGGGTGTAACCGGTGAAAAGTATAACGATATTAAAGTTAGATTCACAAAAGACGCTGCGGCTGGAGCAACATTTGATGCGAAGTCAAAGACGTTAACAGTAACACTCGATCGATCAGACAATGATGTTGAAGGGACTGAAATAGCTAACGAAATTAAAAAAATAAAGGCGGAAGGGTATGATTTTTCAAACGTTTCTGTAACCGTAGATGGTACTTTGGATGCACAAAACGATGTCGCTGCTGATGGTGGAAAAACCAGTGGCGGAGTTGACAAAACACTTAAATTAACCGCGAAAAAAGGTGGGATAGAAGAATCTGTCGAAATTAAAGAATCGGAAACCAAGGTGGAGTTCAATAATGAATTTAAAGGACTCTCTTTTGAAACGGATGATGCAAACAAAATCGCGGGTGCTAAAATTGAGCTGAATGTAGAAAAGTCTGGAGAAGCAACTTTTAATGCCAACCACAGCGTGAAGGATGCGGCAAAAGTTTCTTACGGCATCAACATCCTAACACAAGGTTCTGCTGACGCGGCAATCGAGAGAATCGATAAAGCGCTCAAGACGGTTTCAGACGTCAGAGCGGGCCTCGGAGCGGTACAAAACAGACTAGAGCACACAATCAAGAACGTAGACACTGCTGCTGAGAACCTACAAGCGTCTGAATCAAGAATCAGAGACGTAGACATGGCTCGAGAAATGATGAACTACACCAAGAACAACATCTTGAGCCAGGCTGCACAGAGTATGCTTGCACAGGCGAACCAATTGCCGCAAGGTGTGCTTCAACTATTGAGATAATCACCATACCCAATAAAAACGTTGGACATAAATACAGGCCGGGAGATTCCGGCCTTTTTTTGAGTTGTCATCCATTTGCTATTTTTCATTGTTGATTGATCGTATCTCCTGCTCCAACTCTTCAATGCTCGGCAAACTGCTTTTATATTCCTTATCCAATAGTTTGTTCAGCTCATATTTGCTGATTCCAATCGGCTGGGAAATGCCCTCCAATGAGTATTCTGCGACCACATCATCTTTATCTTTGCAAATCAAAATGCCAATGGTCGGCTGGTCTTCTTCCGATTTCATTTCTCGATTTACAGCCGTTACATAAAAATTGAGTTGCCCTATAAATTCCGGTTTCAATTTTTCGGTTTTGAGTTCTATCACCACATAGCAGTGTAATTTTACATGGTAGAATAGCAAATCGATATAAAAATCGCTCTCTCCTACCTGCAAATGCACTTGTCTGCCAATGTATGAAAATCCACTCCCCAACTCCAATAAGAAGGATGTGATATGCTTTACTAAAGCATCTTCCAGCTCCTTTTCATCGTATTGGTCTCTCAAGGTTAAAAAATCAAAACTGTATGGATCTTTTATCGTCTGCTTGGCAAGGTCTGATTGGGGCTCGGGCAATTTACTGTCAAAGTTTGTAACGGCACTTCCCTTTCTTTCGTACAGTTTGCTATCAATCTGATGTTCCAGGACCGTTCGGCTCCAACCGTTTTCTAACGTCTGCTCCACATAAAATAGAGCTTGTTTCACCGTTTCACACTTGTACATGATCCTTTGGTTATGTCCCCAAGGAATATGTTTGATTTTTCTTTCCACATCTTCTAATTGGGTTACAGCCTGTAACCCAATTAAATTTTCTGAATAGAACAGGTACCAATAGCGGATATGCTTCAGATTCTCCTTTGAAAAGCCTTTCATATTCGGGAATTCTTTTTTAAGGTCTGTACTCAACAAGCTTAAAAAAGAATCGCCCCAGGCATATTGTTCTTGCTTGGCCACAATTTCCTTCCCCAAATTCCAATAGAGGTTCAAAAGTTCGTAGTTTACCTTAACAGCGGCCTTCAGTTGACTGCTTTTCACTTTCTCTTTCAAGTCAAATAAAAACTCTTTATACTCCTGATTGTGACGAATCGAAAGCTCTTTGTTTTCCATTGGGGAAACACCTTTCTTAGTTCCGGATTGCCTGTAAAACACGATAGTTATACTTCTCTGATACAGTTTAATATTATAGCACCGGCAGAGCTTTTTTTCTATTTGGTCTTTTTAAAATTCTACAAGTCATCTTGATCCCATAGGGCAAATTAGGTTTTGAAAGATGCGTTTCTACAAAATTGGAAAAAAGTTAAAAAGTGTTGGAATTTTCCTCCCAAAAGGATAAATCAAATCCGAACCCCGGCCAAGGTCCTGCAGGACGCAGGATTTCAGAGAAAGAGAAGAGTTTTTGAATAAGAGAACTCGAGAAACATTTAGGGGACAGAAAATCCCGATATTCAAGGAGGAATATTATGAGAATTAACAACAACGTAATGGCGATGAACGCACACAGACAATTGGGCGTAAACTCAAGAGCACAGGGAAAATCGATTGAGAAGCTATCTTCAGGTTTTAGAATTAACCGTGCGGGAGACGACGCGGCAGGTCTGGCGATTTCTGAGAAAATGAGATCACAGGTTAGAGGCTTGAACAAAGCGTCAAGAAACGCGCAGGACGACATCAGCTTGATTCAAACAACTGAGGGCGCTCTCAACGAAACGCACGCAATCATTCACAGAATGAGAGAGATGGCGGTTCAGAGTTCCAACGACAGTAACACTGACGCGGACAGAGAAGCCTTACAGGCTGAAATGGACCAGCTGGCACAAGAGATTACTCGTATTGCGAACGACACTGAGTTTAACACCAGAAAAGTATTGAACGGTAACTTGGATAAGAATACTGTGAACTCTACAGGTGACATCACCTTCCACATTGGAGCGAACAAGGGTCAGAACATGAAGTTCGGCGTATCTGCGATGGACGCGAAGTCTTTGGGGCTAACTGAGGACAAGTACGAAGGAGCTGCTTCCGGTCCGGGAGTTAAAAATGCAAACATTTCGAGAGCTGAACAAAGTAAGGCGATAAAAGATATCGCGGATGGAAAAACTGTTGCTGAAAGAGAAATTGCTATTACAAAAGCTGCCGGAAATGTAGCGGGAAATAAAGCGACAACAGCAGCTGTGCAAGTTGGAGAAGTAAACGGTGCGACGACTGCTGTTTCTGCATCTTTTGAAGCAGGTGCGACAGGTGAAAAATATAATGATATCAAAATCAGGTTTGCAACTGGAGCTGGGGCACACTCTGCGGCTTTTGATGCAAAGTCAAAAACTTTGACAGTAACATTACAAAATACTCAAACAGGCGTAACTTCAGATGATGTAACAAACGCTATAAAAGCTATTGGAACAAAGGTGGAAGGTTATGACTTTACAAATGCCAAAGTTACTTTGACTGGTGGAAATTTGGATGCTTCCAAAACAGTGAAATCTGACCTTGGTTCAACTAGCGGTGGGGTTGATAAAACAATCAAGGTTACCGCGACAAAGGGCGGCATAACAGAATCTGTGGAAATTAAAGAATCTGAGAAAAAAGTTGAATTTAACAACGAATTTAAAGGACTCTCTTTTGAAACGGATGATGCAAACAAGATTGCTGACGGTGGAGCGGTTAAGATTGAACTGAATGTAGAAAAATCTGCAGAAGCAACTTTTAATGCCAACCACAGCGTAAAGGATGCGGCAAAAGTTTCATACGGTATCAACATCCTAACACAAGGATCTGCTGACGCTGCAATCGAGAGAATCGACAGCGCGCTCAAAAAGGTATCTGATGTCAGAGCGGGCCTCGGAGCGGTGCAAAACAGATTGGAACACACCATCAAGAACGTAGACACTGCTGCTGAGAACCTACAAGCTTCTGAATCAAGAATCAGAGACGTGGACATGGCGAAAGAAATGATGAACTACACCAAGAACAACATTTTGAGCCAGGCTGCACAAAGTATGCTTGCACAGGCGAACCAGTTGCCGCAAGGTGTGCTTCAACTTTTGAGATAGTCACCATATACGAATTAAGTTACATTCACAGAGGGGGGTCGCCCCTCTTTTTTTTGTTCTGCTATAGGTATGATCGATTATAGTTGTATTCAGTAATATATGTTATTTTTGAAAAATCATATATCTTTGACTTGTTTCGTTTGAAAAGTTCCTTATTTAATGTTAAAATCTATTTGAAAAACCACGAGCACCTTTTGCAAACAATCAAAGAATGAGGAAAATACAATGCTATATAGAAAAATAGAATCTGTGATAGAAGAGCATCTGAATTCGGACTCAAAAAAAGTCCTGCTCGTCGACGGGGCAAGACAGGTCGGGAAGACCTATATCATACGTCACATAGGTAAAAAGTTGTTCCCTAACTACATAGAAATCAATATGTTGGAGGACTCGGTGGGCCAAGAACTCTTTTCGCAAAGTAAAAGCGTGGAAGATTTTTACCTCCAACTCAGTATGGTGGCCGGGGACAGGATGAAAGAAAAAGAAAACACCCTCGTATTTATCGATGAAATTCAAGCCTACCCGCAACTTCTGACCTTGCTGAAATTTTTGGTGCAGGATGACAAGTTTACATACATTGCGAGCGGTTCCTTGCTTGGAGTCACACTTTCGGAAACCACCTCAATTCCGATGGGCAGTATTCGAAAAATCAGAATGTTTCCTTTGGACTTTGAAGAGTTTTTGCTTGCGAACGGGATGAATGACTTTACGGTAAACAGCTTGCGAACAAAGTTTCAGAATCTCGAACCGTTGGATGAAACGATGCATAACAAGATGATGGACGTGTTCCGAAAGTATCTGTTGGTGGGCGGTCTGCCCGATGCCGTAAACGCATACATCGATACTGTGAACATTCAAAACGTGAGGGAGATTCAGCGCGAAATCCACGAATACTACAGCATTGACGCTTCCAAGTATGGAGATGAACGAAGACTAAAAATCAAGAGAATTTACGACTTGATTCCTTCCAACATGGAAAGCAGAAAAAAGCGTGTGCTTGTAAAAAACATTGAAAACAAGCAAGGCAAAACGTTCAAAGATTATGAAGACGAGTTTGAATATTTGATCCATGCCGGCGTTGCCCTGGACGTAAAAGCGATTGCGAATCCGAGCTTCCCGCTCCTGCAATCGGCCAAGAAAAATTTGCTGAAGCTGTATCTGAACGACGTTGGTATTTTAAGCGGAATCTTATACGGCAATAACATCAGGTCCGTCCTGGATGATGAAAAAAGCGTGAATTTAGGTGCGCTTTATGAAACCGTTGTCGCAAGTGAACTTATCGCGCATGGCCACAAGTTGTTTTACTATGACAATCGCAGTAAGGGTGAGGTGGATTATTTGATCGATGACTATGAGAGTCTTTCCGTCATCCCGATTGAAGTAAAGTCGGGCAAGGATTACACGGTTCACAGGGCGCTGAACACCTTCGTAAAATCTGCGGAATATGGGGTGCAAAAGGCCTTTGTATTATCAAACGAAAGGACTCTCACAGTCCGCGAAAAGGTCATTTATCTTCCGATTTACTTCGTGATGTTCCTGTAACAACTTTTTTGGTTTTGGAGGGCCGCGATGCCTTAAACATGGAGATCCTTATCATCAAGCTTGTAGCAAAGGTTGCCGAGTTGTGAGGCTCGGCTTTTTGTTTGCCGGTTTCTGTCTTGAAAAAGCCAAAAAAGCAATGTGAAAATTCCTCCCAAAAGGATAAATCAAATCCGAACCCTGATCAAAGTCCTGCAGGACGCAGGATTTCAGAGAAAGAGAAGAGTTTTTGAATAAGAGAACTCGAGAAACATTTAGGGGACAGAAAATCCCGATATTCAAGGAGGAATATTATGAGAATTAACAACAACGTAATGGCGATGAACGCACACAGACAATTGGGCGTAAACTCAAGAGCACAAGGTAAATCGATTGAGAAGTTATCTTCAGGCTTTAGAATCAACAGAGCGGGAGACGACGCTGCGGGTCTTGCAATCTCAGAAAAGATGAGATCACAGGTTAGAGGCTTGAACAAGGCTTCTAGAAACGCACAGGACGACATCAGCTTGATTCAAACAACTGAGGGAGCGCTTAATGAAACGCACGCAATCATTCACAGGATGAGAGAGATGGCGGTTCAGAGTTCCAACGACAGTAATACTGACGCTGACAGACAGGCGCTACAAGCGGAGATGGACCAACTAGCGGAAGAAATCACTCGTATCGCGAATGACACTGAGTTTAACACCAGAAAGGTCTTGAATGGAAACTTGGATAAGAACACTGCAAACTCAACAGGTGACATCACCTTCCATATTGGTGCTAACAAAGGTCAAAACATGAAGTTTGGTGTTGCTGCAATGGATGCAAAATCTTTGGGCTTGACGGAAGACAAATACACTGGTGCGGCTTCTGGTGTAGGAATCAAGAATGCGCAAATTTCAAGATCGGAGCAAAGTAAGATCTTGAAAGATATGGCTGAAGAGAAAGTTGTAGCAAACCGTGAAGTTAAGATAAATCGGGCTGCAGGTGCTGTGCAAGGAAATAAAGCTACTACAGCGCCAGCGACACTTCACGCCGGAGCTTCTGTAAAGTTGGAAATGGGAGCTACAGGTGAAAAGTATAATGACATTAACGTTAGGTTTACCAAACATGCCACTGATCATGCCGCTACCTTTGATGCTAAGTCAAAAACGCTTACTATCTCTTTAAAAAATGATGATCAAGATGTTCAAGCTGCAGAAATTCATAATGCTATAAGAGCAATCCAAGCAGAAGGTTACGACTTTACAAATGTCACTGCGACAGTCGATGGAACGCTTAATGTTAAAGACAATGTTATAGTCGCTGATGGTGGAAAAACAGCAAATGGTCAAGACAAGACGCTTAAAATTACGGCCTCAAAAGGTGGCACATCAGAAACTGTTGAAATCAAGGAATCTGATACCAAGGTTGAGTTCAACAACGAATTTAAAGGATTATCATTTGAAACTGAAGATGCGAATAAAATTCCTGACAATAACACTGCTAAGATTGAGGTTAACGTTGAAAAATCATCAGAAGCAACCTTTAATGTGAATCATAGTATAAAGGAGGCCGCCAAAGTTTCTTACGGCATCAACATCCTAACACAAGGTTCTGCGGATAAGGCAATCGAGAGAATCGATAGTGCACTTAAAAAAGTTTCAGACGTCAGAGCGGGCCTCGGAGCGGTACAAAACAGACTTGAGCACACAATCAAGAACGTAGACACTGCTGCTGAGAACCTACAAGCGTCCGAATCAAGAATCAGAGACGTAGACATGGCAAAAGAAATGATGAACTACACCAAGAACAACATCTTGAGCCAGGCTGCGCAGAGTATGCTTGCACAGGCAAACCAGTTGCCGCAAGGTGTGCTTCAACTATTGAGATAATCACCATATACGAATTAACTTGCATTTGCAGAGGGGACTTGTGCCCCTCTTTTTTTGCTTTAAAAGACGGCGAATATTTGCTAAAATAGGTCTTATTACAAAAGATAAGGGGAAACTATGAGAGTAAAATATCATTTAATAAAACAGTCTACGGAGTCAAAGGCTCGGCTCGGCGAGCTCCACACCAGGCGCGGAATCATCAAGACGCCCGCCTTTATGCCGGTGGGGACCAAGGCGACGGTCAAGTCGTTGAGCCCTGCGGAGGTGGAGTCGCTGGGTGCGGACATCATCCTGTCAAACACCTACCACTTGTATTTGCGTCCGGGGCAGGATGTGATAAAGGGCGCGGGCGGCCTGCACAAGTTTATGAACTGGAAGAAGCCCATCCTGACCGACAGCGGCGGCTTTCAGGTTTTCAGCCTGTCCGGCATCCGCAAGATTAGGGAAGAAGGCGTGGAGTTCAGTTCGCACATAGACGGCTCCAAGCATTTTATCAGTCCTGAAAAATCAATCGAAATTCAAACCGATTTGGATTCCGATATTATGATGGCCTTTGACGAGTGCCCCGCCTACCCGAATACCTACGAGTACGTGAAGGATTCGCAGGAGCTCACCACCAGGTGGGCGAAGCGTTGCCTGGATGCCAGAAAGGAAGACAGCACCCAATCGCTATTCGGGATCGTCCAGGGCGGCATGTATAAGGACCTCAGATTAAAGAGCGTGGAGGAGCTGGTGGCGCTGGGTTTTGACGGCTATGCGGTCGGCGGCCTCAGTGTCGGAGAGCCGAAGGAGCTGATGTACGAGGTCTTGGATTACACGGCTTGTGAGCTTCCGGAGGACAAGCCACGCTACTTGATGGGGGTCGGCACGCCCGATGCCCTGCTCGAGAGCGTGATTCGGGGAATCGATATGGCCGACTGCGTTCTGCCGACCAGGACCGCGAGGATGGGAACCGCGATGACCTCGCAGGGCGCGATCAGCATCAAAAAGTCCGATTACAAGTTCAATTACGGCCCGCTGGATCCCGAGTGCGACTGCGATACCTGCAGGAATTACTCGAAGGCCTACCTGCGCCACCTGTATAAGGAAAACGAGATTTTATCATCCCGCCTGCTCAGTTATCACAACCTGTATTTTCTGCAGAAATTCATGCATCAGATACGCGAAGCGATTCGCGAGGATCGCCTGCTCGCCTTCCGCGACGAGTTCTACAGTAAATATTATAAATCGTGAATTTATATGTGCCAACTTGGATTGAGTGTGGTATAATAACTTCATACTACATCTAAAATAGGAGAATTTATGTCGAATAACAATGTCAATATCAGAAACTTTTGCATTATTGCGCACATAGACCACGGAAAATCAACGCTTGCAGACAGGTTGATTGAAAGCACCGGGTCTCTGACCAAACGGGAAATGCAGGAGCAGGTTTTGGATGATATGGAGCTGGAGCGGGAGCGCGGCATCACGATCAAGCTCAAATCCACGCGCCTAAAGTATAAGGCGAAGGACGGGAAAGAGTATATATTCAATCTGATTGATACCCCCGGCCATGTGGACTTCACCTACGAGGTATCCAGAAGTTTGAAGGCCTGCGAGGGCGCTATTTTGCTTGTCGATTCTTCCCAGGGCGTCGAGGCGCAAACGCTTGCAAACGTGTATTTGGCAGTGGAACAGAATTTGGAGATTCTCCCGGTTTTAAATAAGATTGACCTGCCCGGCGCGCGCTGCGAGGAGGTCATCACCGAGATTGAGGATATTATAGGCATTTTCGCCGAAGATGCGCCGCGGATTTCCGCAAAGAGCGGCCTGAACATCGAGGATGTTTTGGAAGCGATTGTGCATAAGATACCGGCCCCTCAAATCGATGAGGAAAAACCGTTAAAAGCACTCATATTCGACTCTTTTTACGATCCCTACAAGGGGGCGATTGCCCATGTCAGAGTCTTTGACGGCAAGGTAAAAAAGGGCGATACGATAAAGATGATGGCGAAGAATGTGACTTACGAAGTGGTCGAGACCGGCTACTTCCTGCCGGCCATGGTCCCTACCGACGGCCTAAAGTCGGGGGATGTAGGCTACATCGCCGCGAGCATCAAGGATGTGAAACACTGCAGCGTGGGCGATACGATCACTTCGGCAAGCAACCCTACGCCGGAACCGCTCTCGGGCTACAAACCCGCCACCCCTATGGTGTACTGCGGAATCTATCCTGCGGACGGAGAAAACTACGACAGCGTCAGGGATGCGCTTGAAAAATTGCAGCTGAACGACGCGGCTCTCACCTACGAGGCGGAAACTTCGGTCGCGCTCGGATTCGGCTTCCGATGCGGGTTCTTGGGCCTTTTGCACATGGAAATCATACAGGAGAGGCTGGATCGGGAATTTGATTTGGACTTGGTCAGCACGGCCCCCGGCGTTATTTACAGGGTCACCAAGACCGACGGGACGGTATTAAATGTGCAAAATCCGTCGAATTTACCGGAACCGAGCTTTATAGATTTCATAGAAGAGCCGATTGTTACTTGTGACATCATGGTGCCTACGGATTATTTGGGCGCGGTGATGGAACTTTGCCAAAACAGGCGCGGGGTGATGGCGAAGATGGATTACCTCGATACCAAGCGGGTGCAGCTTCACTACGAAATCCCGCTGAACGAAGTGATTTACGACTTCTTTGACGCGCTGAAATCCATCAGCAGGGGCTACGCGTCGATGGACTACGAGTTCAAGACTTACAGAAAGTCGAACCTGGTCAGACTCGACATCCTGTTGAACAAGGAATTGATTGACGCCTTTTCACTGATTGTTCACGTGGACTCTGCGTACGAGCGGGGCAGAAAGATCTGTGAGCGGCTGAAGGAGGAGATCCCGAGGCAGATGTTCGCGATTCCGATCCAGGCTGCGATCGGCACCAAGATCATCGCGAGGGAAACCATCAGCGCCCTGCGAAAAGACGTCTTGGCAAAGTGTTACGGGGGCGACATTTCGAGAAAGAAAAAGTTGCTGGAGAAACAAAAAAAGGGTAAAAAGAGAATGAGGCAGATGGGGAATGTAGAGGTTCCGCAGCACGCCTTTATGGCCGTTTTGAAGTACGACGACAACTAAGTCGCAAGAATCGGCGGAAAGAAGAGAAAGGATTGATAAATGAGCAAACAGTTTGTGGTGATCGATTTGAGTAAGCAAAAGTATTGCATGCCCATTGAACTGGTGAGTGCCGTAATCGATGAGTTTTCGGTGACGAGGGTGCCGAATTCTCTCCGCTACGTACAGGGAGTTTCCAACATCAGGGGGGAAATCCTTCCGGTGGTCGACCTGAAGAGCATCTTCGGAATCGAGGAGCAGGGCGGGGGCCATTCCAAGTTGATGAGCGTCTCGATCAGCGGTAAGAACGTGGGTCTGATGGTAGACAGTGCTTCGAACGTAATCAGCGTGGAAGAGAACTTTGTCAGAGAACTTCCGTCAATTCTGCAGAGCAAGGAGAAGCAATACTTTCAGACGGTGGCGGAAATCGACGGCGAGCTCGCGATTGTGATCAATCCTTCGGGTCTTTTTACCGAGGAGGAAAAGGCGGAAATGTTTCGTTTAAAAGAGAAATAGAATACCTTAATACGATAGAGAGAAGAAAATGTCTGATTCAAGAAATAACAAAAAGAATCCCGAAATGGAGAGGGTCGACAGCATTTTAAAGAATACCGTGGACACCATGCAGGAGGGAAGGGACGAAATCTTTAGAATTTCGGAAAAATCGAGGCTCGAGATTATGCACCGGGAGGCGGAGCTGATCAACACCCAGAATCTGATCGCCTATGTAATCGGGGAAATCGAACACTTGGAGAAGGATGAGAAGTCATCCAAGCTCTTGCTTAGAGCGATTTCCAGGGAACCTGAGAGCTTTGTCGACAAGACCGAGCAGGAAGTTCTTGAGGACACCGAAAAGATTAGAGATGAGTTGAGGAACAAACGCGATCTCGAAGAGGAACTTAAAAAGAAGAGGACCATTTTGGAGTTCTATCTGAAGAATGCCAGAGAGGTGTTCAAGAGAACCGAAGAACTCACGAACAAGATGGGTTCTGCGCTCGAGTTTTTGAGGGGAACTCTGGTTGACGTGCTCGAGGAAAGTAAGATGAGCCGTTCCTTGGGAATGAAGATCATCAGCCTCCAGGAGCAGGAGCGAAGGAGGGTGAGTCGCGAGATTCATGACGGTCCCGCCCAGTTTATGGCGAACGTGGTGATGAAGGCCGATTATTGTGAGAAGATTATTGAACATGATTCCGAGCGCGCGAAGGGCGAGCTGAAGAGCTTAAAGAGGCAGGTCAGGGAATCGATTGCCGACATCAGACGGATTATATTCGATCTGATGCCGATGAGCCTGGAAGAGTTGGGACTCATCCCGACCCTGGACCAGTATATCGATAACGTCAAGCTCAGTAAGCGCATCAATATCGAGTTCAAACATTCGGACAATCACGGGAAAAAACTCGAAAATCTGGTGAGTTTATCGGTGTTCCGAATTGTGCAGGAATCGTTGAATAACAGTCTGAAACACGCAAAGGCGAAGAACGTAAAGATTGAACTGAACATAAAGAAAGACAAGCTGTTGGTGCTAATCGAAGATGATGGGATAGGGTTTTCGACAAGGAGTAATAAAAACATTGATATTTCATCAGGGTTTGGCATTTTAGGCATGAGAGAGAGGGTGAGACTTCTGAACGGTAGCATCGATATTGCATCTACCGACGAAGGTCACCGCGGGTGTAGAGTGAAAGTGCTTATTCCTTTAGAAATATAGTTTTATGAGGAGGAATATATGGTTACGAGTGGTGAAGGTAAGATCAGCATCGTAATTGCGGATGACCACGCTATTGTTAGGGAAGGCATCAAGAATCTCATCGAGTTGTCTCCGGAGTTTGAAGTAATTGGGATGGCAGACAATGGCAAGGACGCGCTGGCCATTTGTAAAAAAGAAAGACCCGACGTTTTGTTGCTGGACATCAGCATGCCGTCAATGAGCGGCATCGAGACGATGAAGCGGCTGATGAAGTATAAGCTGAAAACCAGGGTCATCGCGCTGACGATCCACGACGAGAAGGCCTACTTGGTAGAGACGCTTTCGCTCGGTGTCAAGGGCTATGTGCTCAAGGACGCCGATTCGGATATTCTTTTGGAGGCGATCCGCGAAGTGCACAAGGGCAGGGAGTACATCTACCCGAGCATGAGGAAGTACCTCGACAAGAAGACGAAGAAGATGATTGTATCGGGCAAGACGGACGTGTTCGGTCTTTTGACTTCAAGGGAACTGGAAATCATCAAGTTCCTGGCGCAGGGGATGAGCAACAAAGACATTTCCGACGCGCTCTATATCAGTGAAAAGACCGTGAAGAACCACGTTTCCAATATTTTTAGCAAACTGGGCATCAATGACAGGACCAGTGCCGCTATGTATGCGGTGAAAAAGGGCTTGATTAAGGTTTAGTATGGCGCAAGGAGGATTGCTGTGCAAGAAAAAAGAAGACAGATCAGATATCCGGCTAACATAAGGCTGACGATTGAATCATTATACAAACAGGACAATCAGAGAATCGATAGCATCAATGAGGACATAGAGATAGTGAATATATCGAGGTCGGGCATAGGCTTTACTTGCGCCGAAGACATGCCTCTTGATTACTATTTCAATGCGAAGATTGAAATCATCGGAGACAAACACTTCTACACGGTCGTCAAACTGATTCGAAAAGACGAGCGGGAAAACGGCTTTTACTACGGCTCCGAGTTTGTAGGGCTTGCGGACGTGCTGAGCATTTTTGTGGAAGAGTACGGGCAGAGCCTCACAGAGCACGAATAGTCGGGTGGAGCGGCGATGAAGGTATTGATAACGGCCCCGGTGGGGGAGAAGGTTGCGGCCAGGTTGCGAGAGGGTTTGAAGCATCTGGACTATGAACTCACATTTCAGGACGAGACGGAACTGACTGAGGGGATGGAAAACACCGATTGCGAGATTTTGGTGTGCTACAATCCGTTTAAAAAGATGGATTTCAGCAGAAATGACAAATTGAAGGCCGTGATTTTTGTCAGCGCGGGAATCGACCAGATTCCGGATTACATTCTAAACAATGAAGCCATTCAGATTGTCAACAACAACAGCACCTACAGTATTCCGATTGCGGAGTGGATTATCATGTGCCTGTTGATGGGGCTCAAGAAATACCCTGCTATTTTGGACAAACAAAAGAACAGGAATTGGGTCTTTGAGCGGGACATCCTGGAAGTTGCGGGTATGCGGGTCTTGTTCCTGGGCTCGGGGCAGATTGCCACGGAGGCGGCAAGGCGGGCCAAGTTTATGGGCGCTCATGTCGTCGGCTACAGACGGACCGTGCAGGAAAACCCGGACTTTGACGAAATCGTCTATGATGAGAGCATCGACGAGGAGTTCAAACGGGCGAACGCGGTGGTGGTCTGTCTGCCGGACACCGACGCGACCAAACAGTTTGTCAATGCTGACCGCATTTCCCTGATGCGGGACGATGCGATTCTGATCAACATCTCAAGGGGAACTGTCATCGAGCAGGAAGCCTTGGTCAAGGCGCTCGAAGCCGGAAAGTTTCGCTTTGTTGCCCTCGATGTGGTAGAGGAAGAACCGCTGCCGGCGGAAAGCGGGCTTTGGGATATGGACAGGCTCTTTTTGACCACCCACACCTCTTGGGTAAGTCAGCACAGACCGGCGAGGCTGGCCAAGCATATTCTGGACCATTTGCTCTCGTTCGCGGACACCGGAAAACTGCTTCGGGAAGTGAACAGAAGGTCTAAGTATTGATGACAAAGCGGGAAAAAAAATCGCTCTACGCATTGCATTTTGAAGAGCTTCAGAATATAATAGAGGCTTGCGGCGAGAAGAAATTCAGGGCTAAACAGATAGCGGATGACCTCTACAAATGCAGGTATTCCGCCATCAAAGAGTTTCGATTGCTGCCGGCAAGTTTGATTGCATCGCTCGATTCGGACTATTGCGTCTTTGACTTTGAACTCGTCAGGGCGCAGTATTCCAAAGATAAGCAGACTTCCAAGTACCTGTTTTTGACCGGGGACAGGAAGTATGTGGAGAGTGTATTGATGCAGTATGAGTATGGAAATACGATTTGTGTTTCCTCTCAGATCGGATGCAGGATGGGGTGCAACTTCTGCGCCTCGACCGTGAACGGCTTGGAGCGCAACCTTGAGGCCTATGAAATGCTCCAGCAGATCGCCTACATCCAACACATCGAACAACTCAAAATTTCAAACATCGTCATCATGGGCATGGGCGAACCTTTAGACAATTATGACGAAGTGATAAAGTTTATAGAGTTGGTGAACAGCGAGTCGGTGTTTCATATCAGCATGCGCAAGATTACCCTGTCTACCTGCGGAATCGCTCCCAAGATCAGGGCCCTTGCGGACAGGAATATGCCGATCAACCTCGCTTTATCGTTACATAATCCTTTTAATCATAGGAGGAGAGAGATTATGCCCGTCGGCGCCAGGTACTCGGTGGAGGAAGTGATGGAGGCGATCGATTACTACATCGGCCGGACCGGAAGAAGGGTCACGATGGAATACACGATGATAGACGGCGAAAATGACGGGTTGGAAGAGGCAAAAGAACTGTGCAAATTGCTTAAGGGAAAGTTGATTCACGTGAACCTGATTGCCCTGAACGAGATTGAGGGCGGGAAGAAAAGCAAAAGTTCCGAGGCGAATATCAACTTCTTTAAGAATTATTTGAGTAAACAGGGTATAAATGTGACATTGAGGAAGAGTCTGGGGCAGGACATTGACGCGGCTTGCGGTCAGTTGCGGGCGGTCAATCTTGTTTAGGCAGTCAGTTGTAGAAAGTAAAGGAGAAAAATATGCTAAAATTTATTATTGGCGGGTCAGGAACCGGAAAAACACAGCGTTTGGTGGAATTGGCCAACGACTTGAAGGCGAAGTCAAGCGGAAACGTGGTCTTTATTGATGACGATACCAGACACATGTACGA
Source organism: Bacillota bacterium (assembly GCA_030529225.1). Classification (GTDB taxonomy): domain Bacteria; phylum Bacillota; class Clostridia; order Peptostreptococcales; family Acidaminobacteraceae; genus JAUMXH01. Next base: position 17,749 of record JAUMXH010000014.1, read on the forward strand.
CGTCGACTCAAAGGTGCGTTTCATCAATATCAAAGAGTTCCCGATCGACACGTTTGAAGGATGCTTGGGTTTTCTTTGCGGTATCATCTCTAGCGACTACGACATCGAGAGCATCTTGGTTGACGGCTTGTTCAAGGTAATGAACATCGAGGCGGACGACATCGCTTCTGTGGTTCCGACCATAGAGAAGATCTCTGAGCTGTTTGAAATCGACCTCTATGTCACTGTGAGCTTGGAAAAATTGCCGGAAGAATTGGCATCTTACGAGTACAAGTAAATGAACTATTACAATAAATATATTGATCTGAAGGGTTCTTATTTTACGAGGGTTCATAAAAAAAAGGAAAAGCATGGGGACAAGCTTCGATACCTCAGAGAAGAGACTGTTGCGAAAGAGTTTCGGAAGGGGGCGGCGACCGTGCTGGTCCATATTAACGAGATTGACGAAGAAATTGAACTTGACATATTCTCTGATGAAGAACTCATAAGGACTTATTTGGGGGATAAATTTATTGAGTAAACTGAGACTGCTCTTATCTCATGGAGATAATGAAAAAGGAAATCAAGTTAAATCAACCTTTGCCGGACTCGCTCTGGCAAAGGGCTTTGAGATAGTGGAAGAAAACCCCGACTTTGTCGTCTCGATAGGGGGCGACGGTACCATGCTGCGAACCATACGGGAGTACAAGCACCTGCACGTACCCTACATTGGAATCAATGCCGGTAGGTTGGGGTTTTTGCCAACCTTTAAATCGGACCGGGATTCCTTGGAATCGCTCCTGGATTTGATCAAAGAATCCGACTACAGCGTGATGATGCGTCCACTCTTGGAGGTGGAAATCACCGATGTGGACGGGGAGGTCACGAGCAACTTCGCGTTCAATGAGGTCTTTACCAAGTACGCCAACATCAAGATGTTGGAGGCGGATATCTACATCGACGAGGTGCACTTTAACCACTACACCGGAGACGGATTTGTCGTTTCGACGCCCCTGGGCGCGACCGGCTATGCGATCTGGTCGGGGGCGGCCGTCTTAAAGCCGTCGACCCCCTGCTACCAGCTCACACCGATCAATCCGAACAATTCTTCGATTCACAATCCGCTCCTGTACTCGATGATCATCCCGGAGAACGAGAGGCTCCGCTTTCAAATCAGGAACAATGACGGCAACAGCATCGCGATTTCCTGCGACGGAAATACGGTGATTACCAAGAACATCACCTCGATCAAGGTCGGGATTTCCAGAGAACGAATCGCCGTCGTGGAATCGAGGTATTATGACTATTGGGCGATTTTCAAGTCCAAAATTCTATACAAGACCGATCCGGAACACAGATAGGAATCGATTGAGAGAAAAGAATAGGGTAAGAGGATGAATTACAAAGACAATTTGGCGAGCTTAAAAGAAAACATCAGGTTTTTGGAATTGAGTGAGAAAAAGACCTTGGGCAAGGTGAGTCTGCCGAAGGGCTTCAAGATTCCGATCAGCAGGGACAGTATTGCAAATGTCGGCGGCGGGAGCTTCAATTTCAACTTTTTTCATATTGTGCAGAACATGCTCTTTTGCACCGCGCTCTGCGAGGATTTGCCGCTGAACGAGACGTATCGGCGCTTTCTGATTGAACTGTTCGGAAACACCGAAAAGAGTTACCTGGAGGCCCTTTTGGACGTCAGGCTCTTCGAGGATGGGCTGCTGAGAGCCGGCATCTACATGGCCTATGCGAAGTATGCGGGCGATGCCAAGGCGTACTTGATGAGTGCGCACGAATGTTTGGACCTCTATCACACCGAACAGGACGAGGCCTATCTGAAGCTGGCCAAGAAGCAGCTCCTGCCGGCCTTCAAGATGGAGCGCAGCGCCTACAACGCCTACCTCCTGTCTTATGTCTATCATGCGGAGAAGGACTATGCCTTGGCCCTCGATTATGCCGAGACCGCCCTTGAAATGAACCCGTCCGAGGAGCTCAGGGAGGCGATCGAAAAGGATAAGGACGAGCTCGACAAGCTGGTGAGCATTTCGACCACCCGATCTCTGATGGAAGAGGGGGATTACGCGTCGGCCCTCAATTATCTCCTGGCCAACGAGAGGGAGGACAGCTGGGAGCAGAAGTTTATGCTCGGGGAAATCTACTTGGCCTTAAAACGACCCGAGAAGGCATTGGATTACTTGAAGGTGGCCTTGGAACTGAATCCTGCCGAAGCGGATATTTATGAATCGATGGGCGTGGCGCTCTACTTTTTGGGAGACGCGAGCAACGCGATCAAGGTCTTGGAGCACGGGCTCAAACTTTCTCCAAGGCACTTGGAAATCTTGAAAAACTTGTCGATTTTGTATTCCAAAACCGGAAGGAGCAAAGTTGGAATTAAGCTTTTGCAAAAATCCAAAGTCTTTTACCCGGAGGATACCGAGCTCGATGTTCTGATCCAAAGGATAGAGGAGAGGTTGGAAGCGTGATGAAAAAACAGAGTATTTCAGAAATAAAGCAATGTTTGGAAGGGGCGAGGACTGAGGACTTGAGGCCCCTCCTTTTGTCTTATGCGGAGGATGAGAGGCAGGGGGTCCAAAAACTCCTGCGCAGTTTTGAAAGGAAGCTCAAAAAAGTGGAGGCTTTGCACAGGCGGCATGAAAGTATGCTAAGTTTTGACCGCTCTTATTCCGATTATGTAATCGGGATCGATGAGGTGGGCAGGGGACCGCTCTTCGGGCCGGTGCTGAGCGCGGCCTGTCACATTCGTCCGTGCGAGGCGCTGATCGAGGTCTTTGATTCCAAGAGTTTGAGTGAGGAAAAGCGGGAGGCGCTCTTTGACAAGATTCTGGAATGTGCGGACGCCTTCGGAATCGGCATAGTCGGCGCCAAGGAAATCGACCGAATCGGGATTCAGTCCGCCATCGCCGGAGCGATGAAACAAGCCCTGGACGCCTGTTTTGAGATGCTGGAATCCACTCGCGCGAACGGGGCCTCGGCTGCCGCTGCGGGGATGCCGAGCGTCTTGGCCGACTACATCAGTTTTTCAATCGAGGGCTATGCCCCTACACCGATCGTAAAGGGCGATACCAAGAGCTTTCAGATCGCCTGTGCGTCGATTCTGGCCAAGGTCACGCGGGACAGGCTGGTGGCGCAAATGGCGGAACGCTATCCCGACTACGATTTGAAGAGCAACAAGGGCTACGGCAGCCAAAGGCACCTGGAGGCAATTCGGCGTCTGGGACCGTGTGAGGAACACAGAATGAGTTTTTTGAGGGGAATCTTAAATGAGACTGCAAGGTAGGCCGGTAGATGCGGCCAATCGTCTGAGCAAGGCGGAAACGGCAAGCTCACTCAAGAGCGTGCTGAGTGTAGGAAGAAAATTCACGGCGATGATTGTCAGCGTGGACGGAAATCAAGTCAGTCTGGAGCTGAACGGGAAGATCATTCGGGCGAGAAATGCGAGCAGCGAACATTTGTTTAGCGGAACCAACGCCCAATTTGAAGTGCTGAAATCGGGAAGCGACAGCATCGAGATTCGCCCGGTCGCCCTGTCGGGGCTTTCGAGTGCGGAAAACGACAGCGCCTTTGTGAAGGCGACCTTGAACCGTCTGGGAATCCCGTTCAGCGCGGACAACGCCGAGCTGCTGTCGCAAATGGTCAAAACAGGTGCGCCCCTCTCATCCGGCAGCTTTCAAGAGCTGAAGCACGAAGTGATGAGCGTTCAGAAAGTGATCGACGCGATCTTTGCTCCGCCTTCTTCCGAGTTGCAGGCCGGTGCGCCGGTTCTGCAGGACGCTTCGCCCGGTAAGCAGGGAGTTCCTTTGGAGTTGCTGTTCTCTTCGTTTGCCGACCTGCTCACGGAGAAGGAGGACCTCACTCGGCTCGGAGACTTTGTGCAGGCTCAGCCGGGTTTTGACGATGCCGAAGCCCTTGTAAATGCGGGAAAGAGCGAGGAAGCGCCCTCTACAAAGCCGGCCGAACTGACAAAGGAGCTGCCCGCAGCTGAAGACGGGCGGGGCGCCGGAGCGCCCGAGGAAGGGACCGAGCTCCCCGCTCGTAAGGACGCGGAGCTTTTGAAGGGCTTCCTGCTCGCTTTGAAAACGATGGGCGGAGACCGCGAGGGATTGACGCAGTCCCTCCTCTTCTTAAACAAACTTGGAATCAAGCCCGGTATCTTTTCGCTTTCGGCCTTGAACGCGTCCTTAAACGGAAAACTCGGTGTCTCCGCGGCCTTGGCGGAACTCTTGCAAGCTGCCGGCGGGGAAGGTGTTTCCAAGGAGGACAGCCTCACATCCGTCCTCAAACACGCATTGAAGAACAGTCTCAGCCTCTCCGAACTCGCGGAAAGCTTGGATGCGGACGGCTTGGAAGAGCGCATAAAGACTTTTCAAGTGCTGAAGGAAGAGCTCGCGTCCGCACGCCCCGAGCAGAGGCCCAGGGGAAGCATGGAACAGCTCGGTCTTTTGAAGGAGCACGCGAGCCTGATCAAGGACTTGCAGCCGGCCTGGCAAAGCTTTGTCCTTCCGATTCTGCATAAGAACGGTTTTGACGACATCGAGCTCTATGTAAAGAAGGACGGGCAAAACGGGATTCGTCAAAGAAAGAGCGACGATCGGGTCATCTACCTTTCGCTGAAGACCGAAAACATAGCCCGGGTCAAGGTGCGGATTGACTATTCCAAAACGGACCTGAAACTGATGCTTTTGCTCGGGAATCATGAGCTGAGCGAGTATGCTGAGGGACTGATTTCGCCTCTTCAGGAGCGCTTGAGCAGGATGCTGAAAAAAACGGTCAGAATCTCGGTCAACTCCGACCCGGAGAAATTAAACCTGGCCAAGCTCGACTTGATTGCCTCGTTCAAGCCCTCTTCCAAGATTGATGTGAGGATTTAAGATGGACAGCAAAAAAAAATATGCCGCGGCCCTGCGCTATGATATGCATGGGGAAGAAGCGCCCAAACTCCTGGCAAAGGGGGC
>JAUMXH010000014.1:22794-52212 GCA_030529225.1 Bacillota bacterium
ACATTCTCGGACTGCCTCGCCTTGGAATAGCTCGCGCACACCGATGCCGCAAAGAGGATGTCCTCATCCCGCGCTTCTTCCATTTTTGCGCACAGAATGACGTGGCTTGAGGGGATGATTTTGGTGTGGAGCCAGATGTGCTGTTTGGATGCGCTCTTTAGCGTGAGTTCATCGTTCTGCAGGTTGTTTCGACCGACCTTGACCAAAAAACCGTTCGGGCTCGTAAACTCTCTGGGTGGAAGTTTCTTTTCCGCCTTTTTCTTTTTGCCGGACTGCACCTTTTCTTTTACGATCTGTTCGGCCTCGAGTTCAGCGCGAATGGCGTCAAAATCCTCCGCGTCTTCGCACTGCTCCAAGCTGCCGAGCACGCTGTCCAGGTGCTCAATTTTTTCTTGTGCGAGCTGAATCTGCTCGTCCGCGTACAGGAGGGTCTTTTTCATTTTTTGGTATCGCTTAAAAAAGGCCTCGGCATTTTCGCCCGGGCTCTTGTCAAACTTTAAGGGCACCTCGATCTCCCGGTTCTCGTAATAATTATAGAGGCTGACCTTGTGCATGCCCTTTTTGATCAGGTGCATATTTGCGGTGCAGAGTTCGCCGTAAATCTTGTATTTTTCGTAATCCTCGGCATTCCTCATGTCCTTTTCCAGGTTTTTGATTCTCTTTTCCTCTTTCTCGATGCTTTGTTTGATCAGGGCGACGAGCGAGGAAATCTTTTGCATCAGGACATCGTTCTTGCCCTTTTTCTGAAAGTAATCGAAGACCAGGGAGCTGTATACAAAGTCTTTCTCCCGATCGACCGGCAGCTCTTCCCAGCCGAGCGCGAGCAGGTGATCCAGCCGCACGTTGCTGATTTCGAGCTTTCCGGCCTTATCTTTGTAGAGATGCGGCCGGCTCTCTCCCCCCAATTCCTCCTTGAAAGCGTTCAGGCTCTGATGGAGCCTCGTCAGCTCCTCAGCGCTCAAGTCACGCGCGGCCCTGTCCTTGGCAAGTCGGGATGCAAAGAGCACCCGCTCCGCAATCTGCGGGCTGAAACCCGCGAATTCTCTAACCAGGAGGGCTCCAAGCTTCGTGTCGGATGCGAGCAGGGCCTGCAAGCCCGCTTCGTCCGAGTCCTCGAGTCTTCTCTTTTCCTCAAAGGGCACGGCGTAGCGGTATCCTGGCCCCATCGGGCGCTTGCTCATCAGCGGGTTGACATGTTTTAAGGAATCCAGGACATTGTAATCGGCGTCACAGAGTATGAGGTTGGAATGTCTTCCCATAATCTCTACAATCAGGAACTTGGTCTCATAATCCTTCATCTCGTTCAGAACCAAACACTCAAAGAGGATGATTCTGTCCGAGTGGAGCTGCCTCACGTCCTTGATGATCCCGTTTCCGAGGTGCTTTCTGAGCAGCATGCAGAACATCGGGGCCTGCTCCGGATTCGGGAGCCTGTCCTCGCTGAAGGCGATCAGCGGGGCCTCGGAGCCGATGTTGATTTGGAGTCTGACCCCCTTTAGCCGCGCAAAGCTCAAGCTGATAATGCGATCCGAGTGCTGGTTGATTTTTTCTATCTTTCGTTCCGTGAGCGCCTCTCTCAACTCCTTGCAGAGAGACCTGAAGAATATTCCGTCGTACGCCATTTTTCTCTCCTTTAATTTTTAACGCAATAATTTTACAACAGATTGGGTAAGAAAACTAGGAAAAACTGTGTTGAATCCGTAATACTTTACAATCCTGCACCTGATGATTGACTTGAATGATTTAAAATGGATCAATGACCCTTGCGCGCACAACGAGGGAGACCTTGCAATCCAAGGCATGGCCGACATCATTCGCTCGGCGCTCAAAGAATTTTCCGGCTTGAAGGGCTACCGCGTCGGCGGGGATGAATTTGTCATTTCCGGATTTCATGTTGACGAACGCTATGCGGAGACGATAAAATCGTTTATAAACAAAAAAAGCGAAGAAGTTTTTGATCGGAATACGAAGTTCGCCTTCGGGTTCGGAATCGGCTACGGCGTCCACAGAATTGATGAGCATTTCGAAATCAACGACCATCTGTCGATCGTGGACAAGAGGATGTATGAAGATAAAAGAAGATAAAAGAGGTTGAATCGTGCTGGGATTTAAGCATATTGTATATATGGGGCTCGTGCTCCTTGTGACCGCCGTCCTTCATGTTTTAATTAAAAAGAGGCGCATCGACTTTGAGAACATGCTCAAAGTTTGCGCCCTCATCGCAGTAACCCTCGATCCGCTCTACTGGTTCTGGGAACACCGCCATTTTGGGGCCTTTCGATATGAGACGACCCTGCCGCTCTACATTTGTTCCTTATTCTGGATTCTGATTCCGATCATCGCCTTTTCCAAAAAAAAAGGGAATTTGTACCGGGCGAGCCTTTCCTGCGTGACGACGGTCGTTTACTACGGGGGCATCATGGGGCTGATTTTCAATTACCATGTCAGCAATCACCCCTTCTTCGGCTTTGTGGTCCAGCGCTCGCTGTTCTACCATTTTTTGATGTTTATGATTGTGACGCTGATGTGGTCCACGGGATACTACCGGGTGCAAAAGAAAGATACTTATCTGTTCTTCGTTCCTCTCCTGGTCTTGATGCTGCCGGCCTTCGCGGTCGATTGGATCTACGGCTACGATTACTGTTACTTTAACGGCGGCAAGGGAACCGTCTTCGAGTATTTCAGCAAGATGCTCGGCACGCCCCTCTTTGTCGTCCTCCTCTACGGCCTGATGTTTCTCAGCATCCATTTTGTGCTGAAGGCCCTTCACAAAAAACATTCCAAATAAGAAAAAAAGATAATATCTCCCGTTTGTATTGATTTTTCTTATGAAATCATGTATAAACTATATTGCGAGTCATTAGCAATTTTGTCTTGTAAAAAAACAGAGAGTAAGAAGAGAGTAAGAAAAGCAAAAGGAAATTAGGAGATAATGGACCATGACCAGTTTAAAATTAACGGAGCAACAGAAGAAGTATTTGTTGTGTCTTGAAGATCTTAAAGGCCGGAGCACCATTTCCGATTTTTCTAAGTATTTTAATTGCTCACGAACCAATTCTAAAAAAATACTGGATAGGATGTTGAAAGCCGGACTCTTTTACAAGGAGGACAACAAGTACATGCTGACCGAGGTCGGCAAATCCCTGTCTTCCGAGATTTACAGGGAACGAAATGCGGTAAAGGATTTTATCAGCATGAGTCTTTTTGTGGACGAGGAGGAGTCGAGGGTCTACTCGGATTCTCTGATGGCTTCCGAGAGCGAGTTTTCCGACTTCATCGTGCAGAAGGCGAGCAAGTTGAGCAAGATTCCGCTCGAAAAAAAGCTCTGGAAGTACACGGAATTGGAAGAGCTGCTGGGAGACGGAACCTACCCGATATCCTTCGTAATCTACAAGCGCGAAGGCGGGGAAGACGAAGCCAACATCGGGCTCTCGATGGCCAATCGCGGTTACGAGGACAGGGCCTACCTGGAAATCGGGGAAAACTCTTATGTGGTCTTCAAGTCCAAGATTTTGGAGCGAACCCACCGAGGCTATTTGAAGAAGGGCATCATCCAGGAACTTTTCTATCAGGAAAAGGGCAAGGAGAAGAAGGTCAGTTCGGCCGATTCCCTGGTGAAGGTGCCGCTCAGCGTCTTTACGCAGTGGCAGGGCTTCGGCAACGGAATCTTCTGTTCCAATTCGGTGATGAAAAGCAAGGTTTCGATCGGTTTCATCAACCATTCCAAGTCATCCAACTACCTGGTGATTTTGAACTTGCTCGAAATTTAGAGGGGCGCTTTTGCGATTGCGCGCGGATTACATAATGCTTAGGCGCCGGTAGGGCGCTTCTGCATCGGAGTCTTTACATTGGGTTTGGACCAAGCGGTTTTACAGTAGAAGGAGAAAACTATGAAAAAAGGATTACTAGGTTTGTTGCTGGGCGTTGTGCTCTTGCTTCAATCGGCAGTGTTTGCGGATGCGAACGACAAAAAGGTAAAATTGGAAGACGGTATTTATGAAGTTCCCGTACAATTAAAGCATTTCTACGAGGACAAAGCGTCTATGGGAAATGCAGCTCTTAGAGAAACTGCGAAAGTGGAAGTGAAAGATGGGAAAGCGACCTACACTTTGGATACCAAAGAAATGGAATTCACAGGACTAAAAGGTGTAGTCGAAAAAATATATGTCTTCAAAGACAAAGCTGACGGCGAAAAAGTAGAAGCAAAAATGGAAAAGAGCATGGTGGAAGGCTACAAAGATGCCTTCGTTTTTGAAAGAGCCGTTGCCGGCGAAGACATGATTAACCTTGCTGTAACCGTTGACGTGATGAAAAAAATGACACACAAAGATGCGGAAAAGGTCGTTCTTAAGTTGGATTGGGCAAAAGCGAAGAAAATGGAAATGACTGACAAAAAAGATGAAAAAATGGACGACAAAAAAGAAGAACCGAAGGAAATGCCAAAGGGAAATCCTGCGATCATCGACATCATGGTAAACGGCAAAATGGTGGAAACCGATGTTGAGCCTTACATCGCGGAAGGCAGAACTATGGTTCCTGCAAGATTCATCTCGGAAGCTTTGGGACTCAAAGTAGAGTGGGATGAAGCGACTAAAACCGTGTCGGTTGGCGAAGGCGATGCAATCGTGAAGCTTGTGATCGACAGCAAAAAAGTAACAAAAGCGGACGGAACGGTAGTTGAAATCGATGTTCCTGCAGTCATCAAAGACGGCAGAACAATGGTTCCTGTAAGAGCGATTTCTGAACTCTTCGGCGCGAAAGTTGACTGGAACAACGAAACACGTACTGTCATTATCGAGAAGTAAGCCCGAGATTCCAAACTGTCTTAGGCATCGCAAGGCCCACTTTGTTCTAAAGTGGGCTTTTTTATTAAAAAAACCTTAAAATAGTTTACATTCTTTGCGTTATAAGGTAAAATAACTAGGTTAAAGTACATCGTAAAACAGGTATTATACTTTTTGTTTTTGAATGGAGGAAAACAATGGCAAAGTTACTCAATAAAGAAGGCTACAGAGCGAGTATTGAATTTGTAATTTCTACAGATGATTTTAAAAAAGGAATCGAGTTGGCATATAACAAAACAAAGGGCAGATATTCCGTTCCCGGATTCAGAAAGGGCAAAGTTCCAAGAAAGGTGATCGAGAACAACTACGGCAAGGGCGTGTTCTACGAGGACGCGCTGAACGAGATGATTCCGTCAGCGTACGAGGCTGCCGTGGCTGAGCTTGATTTGGACGTGGTTTCAAGACCGGACATCGACATCAAGGAGTTCGAAGAGGGAAAAGACATTCTGATCGAAGCGAAGGTGGACTTGATGCCGGAAGTGGAACTTCCCGACTATCAAGGCCTTGAGTGCAGGGTCGAGTACGATGAGTTTGATGAATCCGTCGTAGAGAACATGCTCGAGAGCGAGAGGACCAAGAATGCAAGACAGGTCCTTGTTGAGGACAGAGGGGCGGAGAACGGAGATACGGTAGTCATCGATTTCAACGGAACGGTTGACGGCGTCGAGTTTGAAGGCGGATCTGCAAAGAACCATCCTTTGAAATTGGGTTCGAAGCAATTCATTCCGGGCTTTGAAGACCAAGTGATCGGCAAGAAGAGCGGAGAGACCTTCGATGTGAACGTGGACTTCCCTGCAGACTACCACCACAAGGATCTTGCGGGTAAACCTGCGGTGTTTGAAGTGACGCTTCATGAAATCAAGATGACGGAAATTCCGGAGCTCAACGATGAACTCATCGAAGAGATCAGCGAGTTCGAAACGGTAGAAGAGTACCGCAAGCACTTGGTCGAAAAGACGGAGATCGAGTGGCAGAAGGGCCTTGAATTGGCAAAGAAAAACGCTGCGCTGAAGGCGATTTCCGACATCGTCGTCCTCGACATTCCGGAATCGATGATAGAATTTGAAGTGGAACAGGGTATGAAAGACTTGGATTACCGATTCAGAAGCCAAGGATTTTCTTTGGAGACCTACTTCCAAATGACCCAGACCAAGGAAGAGGATTTGAGAGAGCAGTTCAGAGAGAACGCGGAAGAAAACGTGAAGGGCAAGATCGTGTTGAATGCCCTCGTAGAGAAGCTCAACCCGCTGGTAACGGACGAGGACGTGGACGCGGAATTGCAACTGGCTGCAAAAGAAATGAACCACGATTTTGAAGAACTCAAAAAGATTTACGACGAAGAAGAAAACAAAAAGGCGCTCCACGAGCACATCAAGACCAAGAAGGTTTACGACGAAATCGCCGGCGATATGAAATTTGAGGTGGTCAAGCCGATGGCGGCGGACGCAATCAACGCGGAAAAGGTGATGGATGCGGTGATGGAACAAGTGGACGAAGTCGAAGAGGGAGGGGATGAATAATGCCTTTGGTACCTTACGTAATCGAACAGACCAATCGAGGCGAGCGTTCTTATGACATCTATTCCAGACTTTTGAAGGATAGGGTCATCTTTCTCGCGGACGAGGTAAACGACGTGACTTCGAGCTTGATCGTCGCACAGATGTTGTTTTTGGAAGCGGATGATCCGGACAAAGACATCTACTTCTACATCAACAGCCCGGGCGGCTCAATCACCGCGGGCATGGCAATCTACGACACGATGAACTATATCAAGCCGGATGTATCTACCATCTGTGTGGGTATGGCGGCGAGCATGGGAGCCTTCCTCCTGGCGGCGGGAAAGAAGGGCAAGCGCTTTGCGCTTCCCAACTCGGAAGTGATGATTCACCAACCGCTCGGCGGCGCGAGAGGACAGGCGAGCGACATCAAGATTCACGCGGACTGGATCTTGAAGACCAAGGACAAGATGAACAGACTCCTCAGTGAGATGACCGGCAAACCGCTTGAAATCATCGAGAGAGATACGGACAGAGACAACTTCCTGTCTGCGCTCGAGGCGAAGGAGTACGGGCTCATAGACGAGGTCATGGAAAAGAGACCCTAGGGTCAGAAGCAGTTTATTTTTAGAATAAGGATAGAAAGAGGCTTTTGTTAATGGAATATAATGAAGAAAAAATAATGATTTGTTCTTTTTGCGGCAAACCTCAGAACAGGGTTAAGAGGCTGATTGCGGGACCGGACGTCTACATTTGTAACGAGTGTATCGACCTTTGCAATGAGATGATGCTGACCGAAATGGATGAGGTGGAAAGCAATGAGTTCAAACAGTTGCCAAAGCCTAGCGAAATAAAGAAACATTTGGACGAGTATATCGTGGGACAGGACGAGGCGAAGAAGCTTCTTTCCGTCGCGGTATACAACCACTACAAGAGAATTTTCAGCGAAATCGAGATGGGCGATGTGGACCTTCAAAAGAGCAACGTCTTGTTGATCGGGCCGACCGGTACCGGGAAAACCTACCTGGCACAGAGTTTGTCCAAGATTTTGAACGTTCCGTTTGCAATCGCGGACGCGACCAGTCTGACCGAGGCCGGCTATGTGGGAGAGGACGTCGAGAACATCCTGCTCAAGTTGGTCCAGGCGGCGGACTATGATGTTGAACTTGCGGAACGGGGTATCATCTATATAGATGAGATCGATAAGATCAGCAGAAAGGGCGAGAATGTTTCGATTACGCGAGACGTTTCGGGAGAGGGCGTGCAGCAGGCCCTTCTCAAAACCCTCGAAGGTGCGGTCGTGAACGTGCCGCCGCAGGGTGGCAGAAAACACCCGCAGCAGGAGTTCATTCAAGTTGATACGACCAACATCCTCTTTATCTTGGGCGGCGCCTTTGACGGCTTGGACAAGATCATAGCCAAGAGAACCGCGGGCGGCGGAATGGGCTTCGGGGCGGAAGTGAAATCGAAGTCGGAAAACAAGCTCGGAGACCTCTTTGCGATGGTGGAGACCGAAGACTTGATTAAGTTCGGGATGATTCCGGAGTTCATCGGGCGTGTGCCGATTATCGCGACCTTGAATGAGTTGAGCGAATCGGACTTGGTTCACATTTTAAAGACGCCGAAGAACGCGCTCACAAAGCAGTACAAAAAGTTGTTTGAAATAGACGGGGTGGAACTCGACTTTGATGAGGCTTCCCTGCGGGCAATCGCCAAGAAGGCCATCGAAAAGAACACCGGTGCCAGAGGCTTGAGGAGCATCATGGAGAACATCATGCTCGATGTGATGTACGAGCTGCCTGATATGGAAGACGTGGAAAAGTGTATCGTAACGGAAGAAAGCATCCTCAAGAGTCTGAAGCCGACCCTGAAAAAAGGGAAAAAAGATGCACAGCCGGCAAAAAAATCCGGCGCGAAGACGAAGGAAGAGTCGGTCTCATAACCGAATCTCTCAGTGTACGGATGTTTGTATCATCCGCTTTGTTAAGCATGTATCTGAGTACATGCTTAATTTTTATCCAAAGCGTTTCTCGGTCGGCCGGTCCGTTAGATCGGCTCGGGTCGCGTTTGCTTATTTTTATAGAGAACTAAAAAGGAAGAAATATGAAACAGGAGAACTTAAAAATTCATGAATTGCCAATGATTCCGGTCAGGGGGATGGTCGTCTATCCCGGCATGCTGACGCATTTTGACGTGAGCAGGGAAAAGTCCGTCAAGGCGCTGGAAGAGGCGATGAAGAATGATCAGATTCTGATGATCAGCACCCAGATAGAAGAGGAGGTCGAACTCCCGACAGAGGGTGATTTCCACGAAATTGGTTGTATATGCAAAATAAAACAAATGCTGAAAATGCCCGGGGATCGCATTCGAATCTTGGTGGAGGGTTTGGATCGAGCCAAGCTCGTTCATATTGTCGAGGAGACACCCTTCTTCAAAGTGCAGGTGACGCCGCTCTTCAGCGAGGTAAAGCCCGCTGCGAGAGTTAAGGTGAAGGCGCTGAGACGCGCGATTTTAAGCGCGTTCAAACAGTACGTCGGGTTTACCAACCACCTTCCGCAAGAGGAGATGGGAGCCATTTTGTCGCTGGAAGACGATTCTTCCTTTGCCGATGCCATCGTTTCCAACCTAAACATTCAGACGGGTCTCAGACAGGAGTTCCTGGATTTGGTGGATGTCCCGAAGCGCTATCAGAAACTCTTGGACGTGCTGGAAGAAGAGATTAAGATTCACAAGCAACTCAATGAGATCAACCAGAAATTTGAAGAGAGAATCAACAAAAATCAAAAAGAATATTTGCTCAAGGAGCGAATCAAGGTCATCCGCGATGAGCTCGGAGAAGATAATATAGAGGAAAAAGAGGTCGAGGAGTTCCGAGAGAAGCTGGCAAAGCTCGAACTGGACGATAAGGTTCGCAAAAAAATCAGCGACGAGATTGAAAAGTACAGCAGGACCAGCCCGTCTTCTCCGGAGAGCTACGGGAGCAGGACTTACCTTCAAACCTTCTTTGACCTGCCGTGGAACAAGTATTCGGAAGATACCACGGACATTGCGGAGACCAGGAGAATCCTGGAAGAGGACCACTACGGCTTGGAGGATGTGAAGGAGAGAATCATCGAACACCTCGCAATCAGACAGATGACCAAGGACTACAAGGGTTCGATCATCTGCCTGGTGGGACCTCCCGGCGTCGGAAAGACCTCGATTGCCAAGTCGATTGCACGCTCGATGAACCGCGAGTTTACCAGGATGTCTCTGGGCGGCGTGCGTGACGAGGCCGAAATCAGGGGGCATAGGCGAACCTATGTCGGGTCGATTCCCGGCAGAATCATCACTGCGATGAAGGAAGCCGGCACGATGAACCCGGTCTTTCTCTTTGACGAGATCGACAAACTTGCCAAGGATTTCAACGGAGATCCGGCGAGCGCCCTCCTGGAAGTCTTTGATAAAAACCAGAACAACGCCTTCGTGGATAGATATTTGGAAGTGCCGTTCGACCTTTCCAAGGTCATCTTCATCACGACCGCCAATACCCTGGGCTCGGTTCCCGCACCGCTGCGCGACAGGATGGAAATCATTGAGGTATCGAGCTACACGAGCTACGAGAAGATGGAGATTGCCAAAAAATACCTGGTGAAAAAGCAGATGGAGGAGCACGGGCTCAAGTCTTCGATGATCAAGTTCAGCGACAAGGTGCTCCAAAACATCATTCGCAACTACACCAGGGAATCGGGCGTCAGAAACCTGGAACGGGAAATCGGAAAGGTCTGCCGTAAGGTGGTCTGCGAGATCGTGGAAGGAAAGGTCAAGAAGGTCTCGGTTTCCGACAGGAACATCACCAAGTACCTGGGACAACCGAGGAAGCTGGATGATGTGCTGGCCTCGACGGATCAGGTCGGCGTGGTAAACGGCTTGGCCTGGACTCAGGTGGGCGGTGAGACTCTGACCATAGAGACCTTGGTCTTGGACGGAAACGGCAAGATTCAGCTCACCGGTAAGATGGGTGAGGTGATGAAGGAGTCGGCTGCCGCTGCGATTTCCTATGTGCGAAAGCGCTCGGTGGAGCTCGGCATAGATCCCGACTTTTACCGAAAGACCGACGTCCACATCCACATCCCGGAAGGGGCGGTGCCGAAGGACGGACCGTCTGCCGGAATTACGATGACGACCGCCTTGGCGAGTGCCCTGTCGGGGATTCCGGTTCGCAGAACCGTGGCGATGACCGGGGAGCTTACCATTACCGGCAGGGTCCTACAGATCGGCGGATTGAAGGAGAAGGTCCTCGCGGCCGTTCGCCTGGGCATCAAGACGGTCATCTTGCCGGAAAGCAATATGAAGGATTTGGAAAAGATTCCGCAGGAGATTTTGGACGAGCTCGAATTTAAGCCGGTCAAGCACATGGACGAGGTCATAGACATCGCCTTCGTCAGAAAACCTAAAAAGCTGACCAAGAAACAAATAACGGACTTAAAAACAAAGGGGACGCTCAGTGAAAATAAAAAATAGCAGCTTTGTGAAGAGTGCGACCTCAAAGGCGGGCTATCCGGAGGGAAACCTGCCGGAACTTGCCTTTGTTGGCAGATCCAACGTCGGAAAATCCTCTCTTTTGAACATGCTTCTGAACAGGAGGGATTTGGCAAAGACGGCTTCGACCCCGGGCAAGACCAGGTTGATCAACTTCTTTGACATCGACAATCTCTTTCGCATCGTAGATTTACCGGGCTACGGCTACGCGAAGGTTTCTAAGAGCCTGCAGGAAGAGTGGGGAGGCTACATCGAGGAGTACCTGAACGAGAGGGAATGTCTGCTCGAAGTCTTTCTGCTGATCGATGCGAGGCGCACTCCCAACGAACTCGATAAAATGATGTACGAGTTCATCAAAAAGAAGGGATTTACCGGCTACATCTTCGTCACGAAGATGGACAAGCTCAAGCAGTCGGAAAAGAAACCCAATTTGGAAAAGATTGAAAAGGTGCTGAATGTGGGCAGCAAAGAGCTTTTGATTCCGGTTTCCAGCCTCAAGCGCACCGGAAAGTACGAGGCCTGGGATTTGATCAACCATATTTTTGCAATCAATCGAATGGAGATACACATAGAAAGACAAGTGAAAGCATGATAGTGAGTTCATTGATATATGTCAGAAAAGACGGCAAGACCCTGATGCTTCGCAGGGATAAGAAGGATGCGGAGCTGCACGGCTACAAGTACAACGGGGTCGGTGGAAAGCTCGAGCGCGGGGAATCGCCCGAGGACTGCGCCTTCCGTGAAATCAGAGAAGAGACCGGGCTGACAGCCAAGTCCCTGGTCTTTCGAGGGCACCTGACCTTTCCCTACTTTGACGATGTGGTGGATTGGCTGGTCTTCGTCTATGAGTGTTATGACTTTGAGGGAGAAATCGTCGAGTCAGACGAGGGCAGCCTGCATTGGATCGACGATGAGAACATCATGAAAATCAACATTTACGAGGGGGACAAGGTGTTTTTGGACGTTCTATACAACAGTACGGACAATTTTTACGGAACCTTTCTCTATAAACACGGCGAGTTCGTCGACGCCACCCTGCATAGAATCGCTCTCAAGGCCTAACTTGGGAGCGCTGTTTTATAGAGGACTATGAAAGATTTTAAAGAAAAGCTCAAGAGGACGCCGCAGAATCCCGGGGTCTATCTGATGAAAAACGCCGAACGGACCGTGATTTACGTCGGCAAGGCGAAGAACTTAAAGAACCGGCTCACCTCCTACTTTACGG
The DNA here is from genome assembly GCA_030529225.1 of Bacillota bacterium. GTDB lineage: Bacteria > Bacillota > Clostridia > Peptostreptococcales > Acidaminobacteraceae > JAUMXH01. The sequence goes on from JAUMXH010000014.1 coordinate 34,881, forward strand.
GGCTCGATTCGCATACGCGGAAAACCGCGCTTTTGGTCAGTCAGATTGACGACTTTGATTACATCATCACCGACACGGAGAAAGAGGCGCTGATCCTGGAAGGAAACCTGATCAAGAAGCACATGCCGAGGTTCAACATCCTGTTGAAGGACGACAAGAGCTACCCCTATGTGAAGGTCACGAACGAGCGTTTTCCGCAGGTCTTAAAGACGCGAAGAGTGCTGAAGGACGGCGCGAGGTACTTTGGTCCCTACACCAACGGCAAGGCGCTGAATCAGACCCTGGACATCATTCGCCAAAACTTTCCGATTCGAAGGTGCGGGAGAGATCCGAACAGGAACTATGAAAAACCTTGTTTTTACTACCACATAGACGGAGGGGTTTGCCCCTGTACCAGGAAGGGGGAGAACCCCGAATATGATGCGGCAATTCAGGAAATCCTGTTTTATTTTGAAAACGGCTTCGACGAGTTGGCGATCAAGCTCGAAGGCGAGATGAAGCGGGCGGCCGAGAATATGGACTTTGAGCGGGCGGCGAGCCTGCGCGACCAGGTGAATGCCCTGCTGGCCTTAAAGGCCAAGCAGAAGGTGGAGCGGCTGAAGGACGAGGATATGGATGTCATCTCGATTGCAAAGTCCGAGGAGGCGGCAGCCTATGTCATCTTCCTCTTCTTTGTTCGGAACGGCAAGATTCTGGGCAGCGAAAAGGAGCTGATTGTTTCGGACTTTGAGAGCTCGGAAGGAGAGCTGATTCGCCAGTTCCTCCTGCAGTATTACGGGGGAACGCCCTACATCCCGAATAAGATAGAAATATCGCACGCATTTGAGGATTTGGAACTTTTTGAAGAGTGGCTCTCCAATAAAAAAGAGGAACGGGTTCACATTCACGTTCCCAAAAAGGGAGTCAAGAAAGAGGTGCTCGACCTGGCGCAAAAAAATGCCAAAGAAGTGCTGGAAAGAGAATTGCAAGAGGAACTCTTAAAACGCAAGGAGCGGGACTTCCTGCTCGATTCGTTGAAGGAGCTCTTGGGTCTGCAAGCGGCTCCGAGGAGGATAGAGGTCTACGACATTTCCAATATCATGGGCGTCTATTCGGTCGGTGCGATGGTTGTCTTTGAAAACGGTGAAAAAAAGAGCAGCGATTACAGAAAGTTCAAGCTGAGGACCGAGGGCAAACCGGACGACTATCATGCGATGATGGAGGTCTTGTACCGAAGGCACAGGCGCTTTCTGGAAGAGACGGGAGATCCCGGCTTCGATACCTTGGCGGACTTGCTTCTGATAGACGGGGGCAGGGGCCATGTTTCGGTGGTCAAGGATGTGCTCAAGGCATTGCAGCTTCCGATTCCGGTGGCGGGCTTGGTGAAAGATGACAGACACCGAACCAGGGCGATCATCTTTGAGGACGTAGAGCTGCCTTTAGATAAACATGGAAAACTATACAAATTTGTTGCGAGTATGCAGGAGGAGGTACACCGCTTTGCGATTAGCTACCACAAGGCGCTTCGGGCAAAGGGGATGTTCAGTTCGGTCCTGGATGAAATCGAGGGGGTCGGGGAAAAGCGAAAGCAGGCCCTTTTAAAGGCGTTCGGAGAGATAGAAAACATCAAACGGGCGAGCGTGGAGGAGCTTGCGAGCTTGCCGGAAATCAGCGAAAAGGTCGCAAAGCAAATCGTCGCATTTTTTGAGTCAAAGACGGGCTAAGGGGCTCGTTCAGGAAGTTCTGACGGAAAGAGAGGTGGAGCATGGCCAAGGGGCAGGATATCGACATGGTTTGGGCGATGCTGTCGTGTTATGAACCGATGGAAAAGATGGTGGAGATGTCCGGCATCAGCGAAGAAGAGATTATCCGAATCGCGAACGAAAACGGCTTTGACCTGTCCTACCTCGCGCAATAGTGAGGGGTCGGGAGCGAAGCGAAGAAGAAATAAATATTACAAGTTCTGTAATATTTATTTTTTTTTATGCATTTTTCCTTCGCAAGGATTAGAATTGAAATAGAAAAAAGTTCTATGATAAGGAGGTAGAACCATGAATAAGTTGTTAACCATGCTTTTGCTCTTTGTGTTCGCGATGACGGGGCCCGAACTTCGGGCGGAGGCGCCCGCCGCGGACAGGATACAGGTTTCTGTGGGCGGGGTCTTTGTATCTTCGGACGCCGACCCGATTCTCCTCAACGGGAGGACGCAGGTTCCGATCCGCTTCATCGCCGAGCGCTTGGGCTATGAAGTGAAGTGGGCGGAAGCGAGCAGGGAAGTCATCATCAGAAAGTATGATAAAAAACTGATCTTTCAAGTCGGTTCGGACATCGCGAAACGGGACGGAAAAGAAGTCAAGGTGGACAACGAGGTCTTTATTCAATCGGGAAGAACCTATCTGCCGCTGCGCTTTGTCGGCGAGAGCTTCGGGGAGGCGGTGAGTTATGATCAGGCGACGCGCACCGCGATAATCGGCCCTGTGCCGGTTACCACCTTCAGCAATGCGGACCAAAGCCTGCAGGGCTTCATAGACTTGACCGGAAAAGAGGTCGTAAAGCCGAAGTACAAATTCATCGACCGCGTTTCGGACACCTTGTACCGGGCGGTCGACAAAGATACCGGGAAAGGGGCGCTGATCAACGCGAAAGGAGAAGCTCTCACCGAGTTTCAATATGATGATATTCAGGGCTTTGAAGAAGGCTATTCCCTCGTATATATCGAAGACACGGGGAAGTACGGTGTCATCGACGAGAGCGGGAAGGAAATCGTCGCTCCCAAATACGAGAGCCTCTTCTCTTACAAGGAGGGATACTTTGCCTTTGTGGATGGAGACAGGGCCGGTTTTGTTGACGTAAACGGGAAGGAGATTGTCATCGAGAACGCTGCCGCAGTAGAACCGTTTAGCGATTCCCTGGCGGTCTTTCAGGATAAAAATGAGAGGGATTATAAATTCGGCATCATCGATAAGAACTTTAAGCTCGTCCTGGAATCGAAGTATAGGATTATTGTGCCTTTCCAAGAAGGCTTTGCGTCTTATGCGGTTCGAGAAAACAATAAGATGAAGTGGGGCTTCTTAAACCGGGAAGGAAAACCCGTCATCGAGGCGAAGTACGATTTCGTTCAAATGTTCCATCAAGGAAGGGCTATCGTTAAACAAGGTACAAAATACGGCTTGATTGACAAAAGCGGGAAGGAAATTGTGAGTCCCAAATACGAGATGGTGATAGAGTTCGGGGATCACTTGTATGCCGTCAATCTTGGCGGTGGGCTTCACCATGGCGTGGTAGGCGGAAAATGGGGACTGATGGATGGCAACGGCAAGCTTCTTACAGAAGTGAAGTACGATGCCATGCTCCCGGATATCTACGGTGACAAAGGGTATTTTTCGGTTTGTCGCTTTGAGGGAGAGTTTGCCGAGGAACATTGGGGCATACTGAATGCGCAGGGAAAGGAAGTCATCCCGCTCCAATATGAACGGCTTGATGCATTGCAAGAAGGACTCGCCGTTTTCACGGTCGGCAGCAAAGACAATCCCATCCCGAAATACGGTGCGATCGATGGGAAAGGAAATGTGGTGATTGAGCCGAACTTTGACTATTTGAGCTCGTTCAACAACGGTGTGGCGATTTACGGCGTGAGCAAACAGCTTCCATCAGGCGAGATTGTCACAAAGTATGGATTTGTCAATAAGAAGGGGCAGAAGATAACGGAAGCAAACTACGCTGAACTGAGAGCGTTTTAGGAGTCTTGAAAAAAGTGTTGCGTCCTTGCAATGCTTTTTTATTGTTAAAACGGCGATGGCGAGCGATAGAATAGCTTGCTCAATGAAAGGAGAAAAGAACGATGAAGACGGCAATAAAAAGGGTGGCGATTTCGCTGGGCATCCTTCTCTTGATGCTCCCGCTTTCCGCTCTCTTTGCGGAAACAAAGGAGGCGGAAGAGGTGCAGATTGCAGTGCGAGGGGTCTACGCAGGCGCGGAGACCAAAGCGGTCCTGATTGAGGGAAGGACCTATGTACCGCTCCGCTTCGTAGCGGAGAACCTGGGCTACACGGTCGATTGGAAGGAGCAGAGCAAGGAAATTACGCTGCGTCAAGGAGAAAAAACCCTGCAATTTAGAGTCGGCTCGGACATAGCCGTGCGCGACGGCAAAGAGCGAAAACTTGAGCGGGATATCTTTATTCTGGACGACAAGGCCTATCTTCCGCTTCGATTCGTGGGAGAGAGCTTCGGAGAAAAAGTGAACTACCACGAAGCTACTCGAACAGCGGTGATAGGAGATTTGCCGGCGATGATTGTGACCGAGTTTGAAAATGGAAGTGCGAGAAAAATGGGTTTGATTAGCATCGACGGAAAGACAGTTTTGAAGCCAAACTACAGATCCATCGAGAGCCTTGGAGAAGGACGCTTTGCGGTGGAGGATGAGGCGAGAGGAAAAGTGGCTCTGGTGGACTATAGGGGAAAGCATTTGACCGAATTCCTATATGATGAGATTGAAAGATTCCAAGACGGCTATGCTGTGGTGGCGATCAATCCTTCAGACTCTTCGAAAAAAAGGGAGGGGCTCATCGACAAGAACGGGAAGGAAGTGCTTCCGCTGAACTACCTGATTGAATCTTTCCGTGAGGGTTATTTTGCCGTCAGAGACCTGGAAAAGGATTGCGGAGCTTATCTGCACCCGGCGGGAAACCGGAAGGATATCGAAGGAACGTACTTTGTAAGTCCGTTTTCGGAAGGGCTTGCCGATTTCGCAGTCAGGAACGACGAATTGCAAGCTTACCAATTCGGGCTAATAGACAAAAATTTTAATCGGATTTTGGAACCGAAGTATGATTTGATTCAAGCGTTCAGTGAAGGCTTCGCTTCCTTCCGGGTCGGCAGAGAAAATGCGAAATGGGGCTATTTGAATCGGGAAGGGAAGGTTGTAATCGAACCCAAGTTTGACTATGCAGGGTCCTTTCAGGATGGCAGGGCGATCGTAAGGGAAAACGGACTTGACGGAATGATAGATGCAAGCGGTGCTTATGTTGTTCGTCCGGGCTATGTAGCAATCGATCGATTGGCTAAGAATTTCTACGCCTTCAATGTAGGTGGCGAAGTTCCCGGCAGGGTTGTAGGCGGTAAGTGGGGCTTCATGGATGCGAACGGAAAGATTATCGTAGAGGCCAAGTATGATAATATGGCTTGGGATGACGGCTATGAGTACGGGTATGTCCCGGTTTCCATAGTGAAAGAAGACGGCTTCGGATATTGGGGGATGATGGATGCGGAAGGAAGAGAAGTGATTCCTGTAAAATACAACAGCATCCGAGGCTTCCGAGAGGGCCTGGCCATCGTGAGTGAGGGCAGGACTTCCGAGTTCAATCCGCGCTATGGAGCCATTGATAAAAACGGAAATTATGTGCTGAAGACCAACTTCGAGTTTCTGGAATCGTTCCGACACGGAATCGCGGTTTATGTGGAGCCCAAAGAGGTTTCAAGCGAAGAGATTGTCTGGAAATACGGTTTAATGAATAAGAAGGGCAAAAAAATTACGGAAGCAATCTATGATGAAATCAGAGGTTTCTGGATTGATTGAGGGACGGCGAATCGACACTTTTTTTCCAAAAACATTTTGCTTTGTGAGGGCCGGATCGAAGATCTGTGAAGACCATGTATTATTATTACGATAATTACATAAACCAAACAAATTAGCAGCTAATTCTCAATTGCTTCGATGAAACCGCTAGGGGACAAGGGTAGAGCCGAAATAAAAATATGAAGAAAACGAAACAAGGGTTTAGAACCGTGAAATATTTGAAAAATCAGCAAAAAAAGGCCGGATTATTCTAAAAACTATTGACAAAAAATGTACTAAGGTATAAACTCAATGTGAGACCAGTTTGCACAAAGGAGTAGTCATACAACTTGATGTGGAAAGGTGTGGTGATATTGTGAAAAAAATAACGCGTTGGGGTTCTTTTTCTGCAATATTCGGCGTAGCTGCAGTGCTCTTCGGTTCTCACGCGGGCGGAGGCTTCGCCACCGGCAATCAGGAAAGTCAATTCTACGTCAGATTTGGCTGGGTTGCCCCGATAACGGCTGTTCTCTGTATGGTTTTATTGACTGTTACTCTGAGAGAAGCCATCATAATGTACAATAACAATGACTGTAAAAACTACAAGGATCTCTTTCGAGAGTTGTGGAATCCTTATCCAAAACTTGAGATTCTGTGGGAAATTTACTACTACCTGATGGTTATCATTGCCGTCGGGGCCGTCATAGCGGCCGCTGCTTCGGTATTTGAAACCTTGGGTATGAATTATTATTTCGGCATTTTAATAGTGGGTACGGTGCTGCTCTTACTCACTATCTTCGGGGCAAAAGTAGTTACGAGCGCTTCGGGAATCATGTCCATCATCATTTTGGTTTGCTGTTTCTATATTTTCATAACAGGGATTGGAATGAAGACGACCGAGATTTCAACGATTATCTCGGAGAGGCAATTTTGGTATGACGGTCCTTTCATCGTTCCGTTCTTGCTGATGTTTACCTACGCGGGTTTTCAATCAGTTGTCATCCCGACACTGACAGCCAGCTCAAGAGAGCTGTTGAAGAACAGAAAGGAAGCGACCTGGGCAATGTTTGTTTCATTCTTGATGAATGCAATCGCGCTGGGTTTGGCCGTAACCATGATTCTTGGATGGCATAGTGACATTACCGCGGACGGGTCAAAGGCGGTTCCAACCTTATTTGTAGCACAAAATGTTGGAAGTTCTTTGATTCTTAGAGCATACGAGGTCTCATTGTTCTTGTGCTTGATGTCGACAGGCGTGGCGTGTATCTTCGGAATGGTCAACCGTTTCCAGGATCACGACAAATTGAAGTTTATCAAGTCGAGAAGAGGAAGAAGAATTTTTGTAACCTTGGCGATTATGTTGGTCGCAATGTCGATCTCCACCACCGGCCTAAGCAAGGTCGTGAAGTACGGGTACGGATATTGCGGGCACTTCGGTATTTTCACAATCGTCTTACCGTTTTTGACAATCGGTGTTTACAAAAACAGGAAGTTCAAGCGCGAACATCCTGAATACAAGTGGTACGCCCAAAGGCTCGCCGACGGCGAAGTCGAACGGGAGCACCATGAGTAAAAAGCGTATCGGGGTTTGATATGGCGGGCCCTTCGGGACTTGCCTTATTGATAGATCAAATGGATAAAAAATTTAGGAGGTAGGTGTAATGGCTAGAGATGGATTGCCTTTGGAAGGCGTGAGAGTTGTTGAGTATGCAAACTTTGTTGCTGCTCCGGCTTGCGGAAGATTGCTTGCAGACTGGGGTGCTGAGGTTATCAAGATTGAGCCTCACGAAGGTGACACAATGAGATTTGTCGGATTCCAGTGGAATTTCCCGACATCGGAAGATGAGAATGCGTTCTTTGAAATCGAAAACTCAGGTAAGAAGGGCATAGTTGTTGACACACGCACGAAGGAAGGCGTTGAAGTAATCTACAAACTTCTTGAAAAAGCGGATGTGTTCTTGACAAACACCAGACAAATCGCTTTGGATAAGAGCGGATTGAACTATGAGGAAATTAAAAAGCGTGCTCCACATATTATTTTCGCACACTTATTGGGATATGGAGAAAAAGGTCCTGCTAAGGATAATCCGGCATTTGACTACACAGCTTATTTTTCAAGAGGAGCTGTTGCAATGAGCTTGATGGAAAAGGATACTTCACCTTGTAACCCGGTCGCAGGTCTCGGTGACCACTATGCCGGTGCAACATTGGCAGGTGGTGTGTTGGCTGCTCTTTACAAGCAAAGACAAACCGGTAAAGGAGAGAGAGTAACTGTTTCCTTGTTCCATACGGCTGTATACGGAATGGGTATTCCAATCTGTGCGGCTCAATACGGATATCATATGCCGATTACACGTAAAACTCCGCCAAACCCATTAAATACTACATTCAAATGTTCAGACGGAAAGTGGATTCAGCTTGCATTCTTCCAATATGACAAGTGGTTCCCTAACTTCTGTAACATTGTAATCGAAAGACCTGACTTGATCGGTGGAAAATACAGCACGATGAAGAGTGCGGTTCAGCACGTTGAAGAATTCGTTCCTATGATGGAAGAAGAGTTCGCTAAGAGACCGATCGATGAGTGGTGCAGAAGATTGCAGGAAGCCGGTATTCCGCACGAAAAATTGGCTGTTCCTGCTGACGTTCTGGAAGACGAGCAGTGCTGGGCAAACAACTACCTTCTCAAGCACACTTACGACAGCGGAAACGAAGGTATCATCTTCAATACTCCTGTTATGTTTACGGAAAACGGCAGAGAGCAATATGTTCCGGCACCTAGATTGGGTCAGCACACAGACGAGCTTTTGAAAGAAGCCGGCTACGGTGACGCTGAGCTTTCTAAGTTGAAGGAAGGCAATATTATTAAATAGGTAAATTTGAAAGTTTTACATCCTGCGTTACGTAGGGTGTAAAACTTTTGATAAGCCATTAGCACATTTGTTTGGGGGAGGTGTATTTTAATGGTAGATAACAAAGAAATGCAAAAGGGTGAAACGAAAGCGAATGAAAATCCGGAAGTAGTTGAAAAGAAAGACGCGAAAACTGTCATTGCCGACTTGTTGGCGCAACAATATGAGAACGCTTTTAAAGCGAAAGAAGCAGGAATCCCTGTAGGTTGGTCTACATCGGTTTTCCCGCAAGAATTGGTTGAGATTTTTGACCTGTGCCTATGTTACCCTGAGAACCACGCTGCGGGTGTTGCGGCGAAGAAGGAGTCTCTTGAATTGTGTGACTTGGCGGAAAAAGAAGGCTATTCGATCGACCTTTGCGCGTATGCAAGAACCAACTTCGGTCTCTTGATCAAAGGGCACTCGGACACGCTTCCAATGCCTGAGCCTGATTTCCTATGCTGCTGTAACAACATCTGTAACGAGGTTATCAAATGGTACGAGAACATCGCAAGAGAATTGAATATTCCTTTGATTATGATTGATACCACTTACAACTTCGAATATGAAGTTTCAGAGAGCAGAATCAAGTACCTGAGAGGACAGTTTGAAGAGGCGATCAGACAGTTGGAAATCATTTCCGGCAAGAAGTTCGATCCGAAGAGATTGGAAGAAGTCATGAGAATTTCTTCTAAAAACGGTAAGTTGTGGAAGTACTCTATGAGTTTGCCACAAGGTAACTTCCCGTCTCCAATGAACGGTTTCGACCTATTTAACTATATGGCGGTAATCGTTTGTGCAAGAGGTAAAAAAGAAACTACAGAAGCATTCGAATTATTGATAGAACACCTTGAAGATAACGCTGCAAAAGGCTTGAGCTCATTTAGAGGAGAAGAGAAATACAGGATTATGATGGAAGGTATTCCATGCTGGCCTTATATCGGATTCAAAATGAAGTCTCTCGCTAAGAAGGGAATCAACATGACCGGTAGCGTTTATCCGCACGCGTGGGCTCTTGTGTATGAAGAAAACGACTTGGACGGAATGGCGAGAGCTTACAGTTCAATGTTCAACAACGTAAACATCGAAAAGATGGTTGAGTACAGAGTAAACGCTCTCAAAGAGGGCGATTGCGACGGCGCTCTTTACCATATGAACAGAAGCTGTAAACTGATGAGTTTCATTCAGTATGAAATGGCTCGTAGAGTTGCTGAAGAGACAGGCCTACCGTACGCAGGTTTCGACGGAGACCAGGCGGATCCGAGAAACTTTGCCGAATCTCAATTTGAAACCAGGGTAGAAGGTTTGGTTGAGGTTATGGAAGCAAGAAAAAACGCAGGGGGTGAAAACTAATGAACATTAAGGATATCATTTCAAGATTAGAGTATGCCGCAAATCATCCGAAAGAGATGATGAAGGAGCATTTGGATGCCGGACAAAAAGTAATCGGTTGTTTTCCTGTCTTCTGTCCTGAAGAACTTGTGCACGCTGCAGGTATGGTTCCGATGGGCATTTGGGGCGGAAACATTGAGATTGTAAAAGCGAAAGAATACTTCCCGGCCTTTGCCTGCTCTATGGTTATGGCGCAACTCGAGTACGGAATCAAAGGTTCTTACAAAGGTTTGTCTGCCGTGATCATTCCTGCTATGAGCGATACTCTGATTACCCTAACTCAGAACTGGAAGTCGGCAATCAAAGATATTCCTATGATCGGGTTCGTTCATCCTCAGAACAGAAAAATCGAGGCTGCTGTAGATTATCTGATTACAGAATATGAATTGGTAAAATCAAGCCTTGAAAAAATTTCAGGTGTTGAAGTGACAGAGGAAGCTCTTAAAAACAGCATCGATGTGTTTAACGAACATAGAAAGGTGATGATGGAATTCGTTGAGATGGTTCCTGATTACTTAAATACCTTTACTCCAACACTCAGAAGTGCTATTATTAAGAGCGGACACTTCATGAGGAAGGAGGAGCACACACAATTAGTCAGAGAATTGGTTGCTCACTACAAAGCACAACCTAAAGAAAATTTTACTGGAAAAAAAGTATTGGTTACTGGTATAATACTCGATGACAAGAATATTCTTCAGATACTTGAAGAAAACGACTTGGCTATAGCTTACGATAACGTGGCGCACGAAACTGTTCAGTTTGCTACTCCGATTCCGGACCAAGGTAAGACTCAGATCGAACGACTTGCAAGACAATGGTCTAACATCGAAGGTTGCAGTCTCGCCTATGACCCTGAGAAGAAGAGAGGCAAATTGATTGAAGCCGATGTGAAGCGTTTAGGACTCGATGCGGTACTATATGCGATGCTGGCTTTCTCAGATTATGAAGAGTATGACTATCCGATCTTCAAAAAAGATATGGAAAAAGCCGGTATCCCTCACTTGCTATTCGAAGTAGAACAGGGTTCGCCTAGTATTGAACAGCTTAGAACAAGAGTACAGACATTCGCTGAGATTCTATAGTCGAAGCGGATAGAAACAATTTGGAGGTAAAAAATGATATTTAACAAACAGCATGAGTTAGTCAGAAAATCTATCAGAGATTTTTGTCAGCGTGAATTGTATGACACAGATATAGCTGAAAAAATGGATAGAGAAGGGTTGGATATGCCCCAAGACTTTAAGGATAAACTTGCAAAGTATAAGTATATCTCGCCTATCGTTCCTAGAGAATACGGCGGAGCCGGTGCTGACTATGTATCTTATGCAATCATAATGGAAGAGTTATCAAGAGCTGATGCTTCTTGCGGAACATATTTGACAGCCGGTGCTTCACTTGTTGCGTTGCCGTTGATCAACTTCGGTACTGAGGAGCAAAAGATGAAATATCTTAAACCTCTAGCAGAAGGAAAGCTTGTAGGTGCATTCGGTTTGACCGAGCCGGGCGCTGGTTCTGACGCCGGCGGTACTGCTTCTACAGCTGTTTTGGATGGAGATCACTACATCTTGAACGGTAGAAAGTGCTGGATCACAAACGCTCCTTTCTGTGACTTCGCTATCGTTACGGCGGTTACTGAAAAAGGAAAGGGAACAAAAGGAATTTCAACATTCATCGTTGAGTCTAAGTGGGAAGGATTCTCTCACGGTGCGCACGAGGACAAAATGGGTATCAGAGGAACCAGAACTTCAGACCTTATTTTTGAAAACGTGAAAGTTCCTAAAGAAAACCTACTTGGCGTAGAAGGCAAAGGCTTCAAAGTTATGATGAATACGCTTGAGTCAGGCAGAATCGGTGTTGCAGCTCAGGCAGTAGGTGTCGCTCAAAGTGCTCTTGACGAAGCAATCAAATACACACAAGAGAGGGTTCAGTTTGGAAAGACAATTTCTAAATTCCAGAACACTCAATTCACTATCGCTGACATGGCTACAAAAGTAGAAGCTGCAAGACTCCTTGTTCATCAAGCTGCTCAGTTGAAAGACAACCACGAGAGCCCGGCTTTACTATCTTCTATGGCTAAATATTATGCTGCTGAAGTTGCTAACGAGTGTGCTTACAAAGCGCTCCAACTACACGGTGGTTACGGTTATGTTAAAGACTACAGAATCGAGAGAATTTTCAGAGATGCAAGAATCCTTTCTATCTACGAAGGAACATCTCAAGTTCAGCAGATGGTAATCGCAGGAAATCTATTAAAGTAATTAGAGGATGGTGAAAAAATGAAGATTATTGTATGTGTAAAACAAGTACCTGATACAACAGAAGTTAAAATAGATAAAGAGACGAACAGACTGATTCGTGACGGTGTTCCTAGTATCTTGAACCCGGACGACGCGAACGCGCTTCAGCAAGCTCTTGAACTCAAAGAGCAAAACGAGGACGTTCACGTAACAGTTATCACAATGGGACCTCCACAAGCGGAAGAAATGTTGATCGAATGTTTGGCTATGGGTGCTGACGAAGCTTACCTATTGACTGACAGAGCGTTCGGTGGATCTGACACTTGGGCAACTTCAAACGCTATCGCTGCAGGTATCAAGAAAATCGGCGAGTACGATTTGATCCTTGCCGGAAGACAGGCGATCGACGGCGACACAGCTCAGGTTGGACCGCAAATTGCTGAGAAACTTGACTTGCCACAAGTAACTTACGTTGAAGATTTGAAAATCGAAGGCAAGAAGTTGATCGTTCAAAGACAGTTGGAAGACGGTTACGAGATGATCGAACTTCAAATGCCTGCCCTATTGACAGCTGTAAAAGAGTTGAACGAGCCGGGCTACATGTATGTTGACAAGATTTTCGAAGCATTTGATAAAGAAATCAAAGTTTTGACAATTAACGATGTTGATATCACAACTGACGCTGTCGGTTTGAAATCATCACCTACAAGAGTTAAGAGATCATTTACTCCGGAAGTAAAATCTGAGGGCGAAATGCTTCAAGGTACGGAAAGAGAAATGGCGATCAGAATCGTTGACGAATTTAAGCAAATGCATATTATATAGTAGAGTGAATTTGAGGAGTTAATATTATGGAAAGACAAGATATCAAAAGTTATAAAGACATTTGGGTCTATGCTGAGCAAAGGCAGGGTAAGCTTACACCGGTTGTTATTGAGCTACTAGGCGAAGGTAAAAAACTAGCTGCTGTAAAAGGCATCAAGCTGAATGCAATTTTGCTTGGTCACAAAGTGGACGACCTTACTAAAGAACTCATTTCTTACGGCGCAGAAACTGTATACTATGCAGATGACGCTCTTCTTGAGAACTACACAACTGACGGTTACACAAAGGTAATCGTTGACGCTGTGAACGAGTTGAAGCCTGAAATCATTTTGATCGGTGCGACTCACATCGGTAGAGACCTTGCTCCAAGAATCGCTTCTAGATTGAACACAGGTTTGACAGCTGACTGTACTAAGTTGGAAATCGACGAAGAAGACGGAAAAATCATGCAAACAAGACCTGCGTTCGGCGGTAACATCATGGCTACCATCATCTGCCCTGAGAACAGACCGCAGATGTCAACTGTTAGACCGGGCGTTATGGACAAGGCTGAGAAGAACGACGCAAACAAGGGCGAAGTTGTTAAGTTGGAAGTAAAATTGGCTGCTTCAGACATCAGAACTAAGGTTCTTGAGATTGTAAAATCTGCTCACGAGAAAGTGTCTTTGACAGACGCTAACGTAATCGTAACAGGCGGAAAAGGTCTTGGAAACCCTGAAGGATTCAAACTCATCCAGCAGTTGGCTGACAAATTGGGCGGCGTAGTCGGTTCATCAAGAGCGGCTGTTGACGCAGGTTGGATCGACAGATCTCACCAGGTTGGTCAAACAGGTACTACTGTTAAGCCTAACTTGTACATCGCTTGCGGTGTGTCAGGAGCTATCCAGCACTTGGCAGGTATGAAAGATTCTGACGTAATCGTTGCAATCAACAAAGATGAAGATGCTCCAATCTTCAAGGTTGCAGACTACGGTATCTGCGGAGACTTGTATAAAGTTATCCCTGAAATGATTGAAGCGATCGATTCTATCGTGAAGTAATCGAGCAGTAAACCAATATATAATCCAATCAGTAGAATGAAAATTTTACTGATTGGTTATTATAGAAAATTGTTAATAATTTGTCGATTTTTGCAATATTTAGGAGGTTATGATGAGAATTTTAGCTTATATGGTTCAGCCTTACGAGGAAGCTGCGTTTAAAAAATGGTACGAAGAGAACGATATCGAAGTGGTATTGGAAAAAGATTTGTTGACAGTAGACACGGTTGAAAAAGCAAAAGGCTTTGACGGCGTCACTACTCAGCAGGTTATTCCGGTGAAAGATGAAGCGATTTTCAAAAAGTTGGCAGAATTCGGGATTAAGCAAATTGCTTCAAGAACGGCAGGCGTAGACATGTTCGACGGCAAACTTGCTAAAGAGCACAACGTCGCTATCACTAACGTACCGGGATATTCACCAAACGCAATCGCTGAACTTGCTGTTTCTCACGCTGCTCAACTTTTGAGAAATGTTAAGAAAGTTACGAAAGCGATGGAAACAGGGGACTACACTTGGAACCATGAGCTTCTTGGAAGAGAAATCAGAAACTGCACAGTCGGTATCGTGGGTACCGGCAGAATCGGTCAAACTGCGGCATCTATCTTCAAAGGATACGGCGCGAAAATAATCGGTTACGATAAGTTCAGATCGGACGAAGCTGCAAAAATCTTGGAATACAAAGAGACATTGGAAGATTTGTTGAAAGAGGCGGACATCGTATCATTGCACTTGCCTTTGTTCGAAGATACCCACCACTTGATCAACAAAGAGAATATCAAGTTTATGAAAGAGGGCGCTATCTTGGTGAACACCGGTAGAGGTGGACTCGTAAACATCGATGACGTGGTAGAAGGTCTGGAATCAGGTAAGATTTTCGGAGCGGGTATCGACGTACTTGAGAACGAGCCAATCTACGTAAACCAAAAGATTGACCCTGAGAAAGTAAAGGGAACTGTCGTTGAGAAACTTGCTAAGATGGACAACGTTATCTTCACTCCTCACTATGCGTTCTTCACAGATGAAGCGATCAGCAACATCGTTTCTACTGCGTTGAATAACATCAAAACACAAGTGGAGACAGGTAACTTTGTAAACGCAACAAACCTCTAATTGCGTTCCGGCATTTACCATAACCATAAAAATGAACTGAATTCTTTTAACAAAGAATACGAGAAGCCCTGAAGAGTGAAAAACCTTCAGGGTTTTTTCTTAATTGAGAGGTCAAAAATGGGCTGAAGATGGCTTGTTTTCTTGCTTCTGCTATATGATAATGACTTTCGATACTCTAATTGAAAAAATGAAGAAAAAAGAAGTTTTATTGTTGAATATCTATTGAGAACGTGCGATAATACACTTACAAAACGTTGAGAGATTTTGGGAGAGATTTCAAGACGAAACGAAAAAATGTAAATGAAAAAAGATAAGTTGAGTAAAACTTGAAAGGGAGGTCCAGTATGGCTTTTGTAATTAAAGATTCTTGTATCGCTTGTAGCGCTTGTATGCCTGAGTGCCCGGTTGAAGCTATTTCTGAAGGTGAAATCTATTCAATCGATGAGAGCAAGTGCATCGACTGTGGAGCTTGCGAAGCTGTTTGCCCTGTAGGCGCACCTGAGCAGAAGTAAGCCATCTCGCTAAATTGTGTTGTTAAAAAACCCCGAACAAGTCGGGGTTTTTGTTTTATCTGAATCGTTTTCTTTTTACTTTTGAATTCCTGATTGTCTAACAGTAATTCCGTTTTCAAAGTATTCTTTAGAGTTTTTAATCACGATGCCGCTCAACAATGCCAAACCGATCAAGTTCGGGATTGCCATAAGAGCGTTCAAGGTGTCTGAGATAGCCCATACCGGTTTAAGTCCGCCAATCGCTCCTACAACAGCAAGTCCGCAGTATAGGATGAGATACGGTGTTCTGACTTTTGAACCGAACAAGTACTCTGCACAAGACGCGCCGTAGATTGACCATCCCAATATAGTAGAGAATGCGAAGAGAACCAAACCGATACTTACGATGTTTCCGCCCCAGTTGCCAGGCAAGCCTGCGTTAAAGGCCTTGATGGTCAGTTCCGCACCGTCCGCTCCCGAGTTCCACACTCCGGTTGAAATGATAACGAGCGCGGTCATAGAACAGATGACTATGGTGTCGATGAAGACTTCAAAAATACCCCACATCCCTTGTTCTACCGGGTGATTGGTCTTTGCAGTCGCGTGTGCGATTGGAGAAGAACCCAGTCCGGCTTCGTTTGTGAAGACGCCGCGCGCCAAACCGTATCGAATCGCCATCATTACAGTCGCACCCGCAAATCCGCCGCTCGCCGCTTCCCCTGTGAACGCACTCTGGAAGATGAGGGCGAATGATGCCGGAATGTTGGAAATATTCGAGATAATAATGATCAGACCGCCGATGATGTAGAAGAGCGCCATAAAAGGAACCAAGATCGAGGTAATCTGTCCGATTCGCTTTACTCCGCCCAATAGGACGATCAAAGCTAAAACGGCGATTATAATTCCTGTTACGAGTCCCACGGAATTCGACTGAGAACCGACCAGGTTCTGTACCGCTGTGGTAATCGAGTTTGCCTGTACCATGTCACCGATTCCGAAGGATGCGATGGCACCAAAGAGGGCAAAGGCAAATGCCAGTACCTTACCGACCGTTTTGAACTTAATTCCGTGCTTTAGGTAGTACATCGGACCACCCTGGATTCTTCCGTCTCCGGAAATCTCTCTGTAGTCGAGTGCCAGAACGATTTCTGCGAACTTGGTTGTCATACCGACGACCGCGGCCATCCACATCCAGAAAACCGCTCCCGGTCCGCCTAGGGCGATTGCAGTGGCGACACCCGCCACGTTTCCGGTACCCACCGTTGCCGCCAAGGCGGTCGATAGGGCCTGGAACGGGCTCAATTCCCCATGCTCACTCTTTTGTTTTCTGTCTTCCTTCTTAAAAAGACTTCCTACAGTAGATTTTAAAACAAAGCCTAATTTTCTCAAGGCAACAAACTTTGTTCTGACTGATAGGAACAATCCGACGCCAATCAGCAAGACCAACATGGCCGGACCCCAGACAATATCGTTTATTGTCTTGTTGATTTTTAACACAACATCCATAAAGCTTGCACTGTTTGCTACTGTTGCTAAAAACATTCATGCCTCCTCAATAAATAGTTAAACATTAACAAATCCTCCTCTTTGTAAGGATTCCTATTCTTCTAAGGAATTTTTAGGCTCCTCATATGAAGTTTAAAGTAAAAGGGTGGGCTTTGTCAAGCGTTGAAATTGCAATGAAATTGGGAATTCATTAACAAAATCCCTTTGATTTTTAAAAAGCTTAGGCAGTGGAAGAATCCAAGGAAGGGACGACTCCTTGTGAATAATTTTTCACAAAAAAGAAAAAACTTGAAAAGAAGAATA
>JAUMXH010000032.1 GCA_030529225.1 Bacillota bacterium
GAAGGAATTTGTAATCTTGCGCATTTTCCTATTGACTTGTCCCTCGTTTTATTGTATAATTTACTAGGTCAAGCAAAAAGACTTTACCACTAAGTCTTTTCAGCTCCTTTGAAAGGTGTAGAGATGTCGGAAAAACTGATTGAAAAAAAGATTGAGTACGCCACATTGTTTGATGTCTATGGCTCTCTACTGACAAAAAAACAACAGGATATCTTATCGTACTATTTTTTTGAAGACCTAAGTTACAATGAAATCGCCGACTTACAAGGCATCAGTAAGCAGGCGATTCACGACACCATCAATAAAGCGATAAAAAAATTGAATCACTACGAAGAGAACATCGGGTATTTAAGATTAAAAGAAGAATACGATACACTGATAAACCGTTCGGATTCGGAAGAGTCCGAGCTTTAGGAGAACAGCATGGCATTTGAGAATCTTAGCGAAAAGCTGCAAGGAACCTTTAAAGCGCTGACCGGAAAGGGAAAGCTCAAAGAGAAGGACGTAAAGGACGCAATGCGTGAGATTAAACTTGCGCTCTTGGAAGCCGACGTCAACTTTAAAATCGTAAAGCAGTTTGTGAACGATGTGTCCGAGCGTGCAGTCGGGGAAAGCGTGATGAAGTCGCTGACTCCGGGCCAGCAAGTCATCAAAATCGTAAACGAGGAACTTTGCAAATTGATGGGGGAGGCCAATGAAAAGTTGGCGGTCTCACCGAAGCCGCCGAGCATCTACATGATGGTCGGTCTCCAAGGTGCCGGTAAGACGACCGCGACCGCAAAGCTGGCGTCTCACTTGCGCAAACAGGGAAAAAAACCGCTGATGGTCGCCTGTGACATTTACAGACCGGCTGCGGTAGACCAGCTCAAAGTGCTCGGAAAGAGCTTGGACATGCCGGTTTTCGACATGGGAACAGGCGAAAAGCCGCTCACGATTGCCAAAAACGGAATCAAACACGCGGAGAGCCACTTTAACGATGTGGTAATTCTGGACACCGCGGGACGACTCCACATCGATGAAACCCTGATGCTCGAGCTGCAGGAAATCAAGCAGGAAGTTTCCCCAATCGAGATTCTCCTGGTAATCGATGCGATGACCGGTCAGGACGCGGTCAATGTCGCGGAAGAATTCAACTCAAAGTTGGAAATCACCGGGCTGATTTTATCAAAGCTGGACGGTGACACCCGTGGCGGTGCGGCGCTCTCGGCCAGAGCAGTCACCGGAAAGCCGATCAAGTTCGCGAGTGTTGGCGAAAAGATTTCCGACCTGGAACCGTTTTATCCGGACAGGATGGCGAGCCGTATCCTCGGCATGGGCGATGTGCTCAGTCTGATAGAAAAGGCGCAGGAGAGCATCGATCTGGCCGAAGCCGAGAAGATGGCGGAGAAGATTAAAAAGATGGAGTTCACCCTGGACGACTTCTTA
Organism: Bacillota bacterium; assembly: GCA_030529225.1. Taxonomy (GTDB): domain Bacteria; phylum Bacillota; class Clostridia; order Peptostreptococcales; family Acidaminobacteraceae; genus JAUMXH01. Next base: position 1,426 of record JAUMXH010000032.1, read on the forward strand.
AAGCAGCTCCAGCAAGTCAAGAAGATGGGCCCGTTGCAGGATCTTCTGAAGATGATTCCGGGCATTGACAAAAAGGCCTTGAGCCAAGCAAATATTGACCCCAAGCAACTGGTTCGTACCGAGGCCATCATACAGAGTATGACCATTAAGGAAAGACAGAAACCGTCGATTTTGAACGCTTCCAGAAGAAAGCGTATCGCCGACGGCAGCGGAACCAGCGTGGCCGATGTCAACCGTCTGATCAAGCAGTTTAACGATATGCAAAAAATGATGAAGACGATGACGAAGAAGGGGATGAGAGGCAAGTTTAAATTGCCTAAGGGAATGAACATGGACGATTTAGATCGTTTCAATGATATGGTATAAGTTGTACAATAGGAGGTACTATGGCAGTAAAGATTAGATTGAGAAGAATGGGCGCGAAAAAGAGACCGTTCTACCGTTTTGTTGTTGCGGATTCAAGAGCTCCGAGAAACGGAAAATTCATCGAAGAGATCGGATTCTACAACCCGATTTTGGATCCGGTAGAGATCAAAATCAAAGAAGACAGAGCAATCAAGTGGCTTAGAGACGGCGCAACTCCTACCGATACGGTAAGAGGCTTGATGAACAGACTCGGACTCATCGAGAAGGCGAAGGACAGATCTTATGAGCCGGCTGAGAACGCGATTGTTCACGTGGGCGCTTTGGAAGCAAACAAAGTGAAGCCTGCAGCTCCAAAGGCAGAAGAACCGGTTCAAGAGTAAGTGAGAGGTTATAGATGAAAGAGCTTGTAAGAAGTATAGTCGTTAATCTCGTTCATTCTCCCGATCAGGTAGATATTAAAGAAGTCGAAAACGACGATAATATCACCATCGAGATCAGGGTCGCTGAAGAGGATACCGGAAGGGTTATCGGAAAAGAAGGAAGAATTATCAAAGCAATCAGAACGGTTGTGAGAGCGTCTTCAATCAACATCGAAAAGAGAGTCTTGGTTGAAGTCATCAGTGAGTAAATCGCTTTCACTGCTCGGACCTATCCATAGGCCCTGTGCGCACAATCAGATTATTTGTAGTTCATCCGAGACAGGAAAGGAGAAATTATGGCAATTGCATCGTTAGTTTTGGGTATTATTTCAATCCTAATCACTCTTTTGACATTGGGATTATACGGTTGGGTAAGTGCTATCTTGGCAATCGTCGGTATCGTCTTGGGTATCATCAGTAAGAATGATGCCAACAACAGCACAATTGCAAAGGCGGGACTCATCTTGTCAATCGTTTCACTCGTTTTGGCACTCTTGCTTTATGTCGCTTGTGTAGCTTGTGCAGTCGGTACGGCAGGACTCTTTAGAGGAATCTAAGGAATCCGCTCGCAGCTTACAAACTACCATACAATGCGTTTTAGAAAGATAAATAAATTGCAGGCAAACACTTGCAATTTATTTGTTTTAAGGTAAGTGAAGAGTTATGAATTACGGTTTGGGATTTTACATCGGGAATTTTTTTATTGCCTATTACGGCCTGTTTTTGGTTTGCGGACTGAGTCTCGCATTGCTTTTGGCGTACTTCAAAATCAAAAAACACGGCCTGGATTTTGAAAAATTCGCCTTGGCAATCGCAATCTGCTCACTGTTTGCGCTCTTTGGAGCCAAGATTCTGTATCTGGCCCTCGAATTCAAAAACATCGATTTTACGCGCATCAGCGATCCCGTTTACCTGAACGAACTGATGAGCGGGGGCTTTGTCTTCTACGGCGCCTTGCTCGGCGGGATTCCGGGATTTTACTTCGTCTACAAGGTCTTTCACATCAACATCAAGGAGTACATTCCCTCTACCGCCTTTATGATTCCCCTGGTTCACGGCTTCGGTCGCCTGGGCTGTTTTGCGGTGGGATGTTGTCACGGCATTCCTTACAGCAGTTCCTATTCGATTTTGTATACGAATTCGCTCTTTGCCCCGAACAATGTTCCGCTCTTTCCGGTCCAACCGGTCGAGGCGATCTGCAACTTTTTGCTCGCCGGATTCTTATTCTTTTTCTCAAAAAAACAGAGAGGATTTGAGCCCTTATATCTATATTTTGTAATCTATGGTATAATAAGATTCTCTTTGGAGCTGTTCAGAGGAGATGCGAGGAGGGGCTTCCTCTTCGCGCTGTCTACCTCTCAGTATATCAGCCTCCTACTCATCGCGGTTGGAGTTTTCGCCTTGCTGCTTGCAAGAGCAAAGAAAAAAAGGGAGGATTAGCATGTTGCTGATTGGAAAAATCATAGGAACCAGAGGATTAAAGGGAGAGGTAAAAATCTATCCTTATACCAACTTTCCGGAAGATTTTGAACGAATCAAAAAGGTTTATATGGATGCAAACCCGGAGCAAAGCCTGCTCTTACAGAAACAAAAGATGCAAAAGAATCTGATCCTCGCCTTTTTTGAAGGGATTGACAGCATCGAGAAAGCCGAACAAATCAAGAATGTGGAACTCTACCTGGACGAGGAAGAAGCTGCGCGATTTCTCTCCGATGATTCCTATTTTTATAAGGACATCATCGGGATTGAGGTTAAGAGCTTGGACGGGACTCCGCTGGGAAGAGTGACCGGAGTCAACACCTCGAGCAAACAGAACCTGATTCTTGTTGAAAAGGACGGGAAGGAGTGGCTCCTGCCGAACGTCCCGCACTTTGTCAAGGAGGTCGACATAGAGCGGGGGCTGATTCTCGTAGAACTAATAGAGGGGATGATAGATGAAGATTGATGTCTTGAGCCTGTTTCCCGAGATGGTGAAAGCGACCGTGTCGGAGTCCATCCTAAAGAGGGCGATTGACTTGCAACTCGTAGAAATCAACTTTCACCAACTGAGGGAATACTCGCACAATAAGCATAGAAAAGTGGATGACACGCCTTATGGGGGCGGAAGCGGACTGGTCATGTATGCCGAAGTGGTCGGCAGGGCCGTAAAAACCCTGACTGAGAGCGGCAAAGCCCACGTCATCTACTTCAGCCCCAAGGGTGCAAAACTCGATCAAAAGAGGGTAGTGGAGCTCTCCAAAAAAAAGCACCTCATCATGCTCTGCGGCCACTACGAGGGCATCGATCAAAGGGCCATCGACTTATATGTCGATGAAGAACTTTCGATTGGCGATTACGTACTGACGGGCGGTGAACTCCCGGCAGCAGTCACCATCGATGCCGTCTCCAGATACTTGGACGGGGTCCTGGGTAAGCCGGAATCTCTCTTGGAAGAAAGTTTCTCAAACGATTTGCTGGAATATCCGCACTACACCAAGCCCGCAGATTACGAAGGCGTAACGGTTCCCGAGATCTTGCTGAGCGGGAATCATCAGAAGATAGACGACTGGCGCTACAAAGAATCTCTTCAGGTCAGCTACGATCGAAGACCGGACCTGTTTTACAAGCACATCCTGGGGGTGCTGAAAAAAGGAGACAAAAACGAACTGAAAAAACTGAGCCGAGCGGTTATGGAAATGGAGGTCGAATTATGAAACATTTTGGTAAACTCAAACAATTTATGTTACCTATGGTCATTGCAATACTGGCAATTTTAGCAATACACAGCAACGCACTCCTCAATAAATCAGCCTTTCCTCTTTACAAAGACAATTACCAATCCTATTACGGGCTGATTATCGGATTTTTGTTTATTATGATCAACGGTTCTTTGATCAATCATTATGTGTACAGCGCGCTGGCAAGTATGCTAAGCGCCTCCGTCGGAATCTATTTAAAGATTTATTATTACAACTTGCCGACCTTTAAAGATCAAGCGGCGGCAGCCATCTTTCAAAGCTCTTTGGACTCCTATCTGCATTTCTTAAAATCCTACTACTGGGCAATGATCCTCCTTGCCGCAGTCCTCGGACTGGCCGGAACCTTCATTTCGAAGGTAGGAGAAAAACTGGACCGACAGAATGTCAAGTCGGATAACACCTTTTTGAACAAAAATAAAATTATGATCTATATGGCAATCTTCACCTCCATCATTGCCGTTTTTGCGATGAAAATGAACATTTCTTTCGGCGAAAACCACAGTGTATACAACGGGCTGATCGTCGCCCTCATCCTGTGCTTCCTGAACGGTTATATCGCGAGCAACCTTCGTTTCGCTGCATTCTCGGGCGCGGCGGTGGCTCTGATCGGAATCTACTTGAAGGTCAACCACTATATCGAGCCGTATTTCAAAGATCAGCCGCTCATGGAAGCGTATCAAAAAGAAGCCTTCTTCCCGTACATCGAGACCTTAAAACAGTACTTCTGGCTCTTTACCGTCGCTTTTGTCCTCGTCGCGGTGATCGGAAGCACCCTTGGCAAGACAGTCGAGAAGATCAGTGCCAATGCAAAAGCTACAAAAGCAGGCAAAAAAACCTTCCTGGAAACCCGCATGATGGCTTATATTTCAATCTTCGTTGCGATTTCAGTCGTCGTCAACATCCTGCGCGTAGGCTCTTTGAGTTTCGGCGGTTTCCCAATCATCTTCTCGGGATTTGTCCTCGGCCCGGTTGCCGGTTTTATCGTGGGCGCTCTTGCGGATGTCCTGTCCTTCATCATTAGGCCTTCCGGACCGTTTAACATCCTGTTCACACTGACTTCAGCTATGACTGGAGCAATTCCGATTCTGATTGTGAGACTATTGGGAGACAGGGATAAAAAATTATCTCTATGGAAGGTACTGGTCGGCATCGCAATCGGGCAGATGATCACCTCAGTCATTTTGGCCCCGCTGTTCTTGGCATTCTTTATGGGAAATGACAAAGGATTCCTGTACTTTGCGACAAAGGCCTTCATCAAGCAGGCGGTTTCCGCTCCGATTTATGCGATCATCCTCGTATCCTTGCATGAATCCTTGATGCGCTCCGGAATGAGGATTGAACCCGCCAAGAGATTGGAAAACGTGAACTAGAACCTGAACAAAACAAGCAGCGGAGAAAGTCTTGCTCTTTGAGACGATAAATCTCTTGCATTCTGATTATAGATATAGTAGACTGAATAAGTGAGATAGCGGGAGAGCTTTATTGCTGAGAGGAAGTGCAAACTTCGATCCCTATAACCTGATTTGGTTAATACCAACGGAGGAAGCTATATACAGATATGTAGAGTTCTCTTTGAGGACTCTATTTTTTTGAAGCGAGCCTATAGAAAACATCTATGCCGTTTCTTTGAAATGAGAATAGAAAAGTCAACTTGTGCGGACAAAAACCGAAAAAGGAGCTGAATTATGAACTTACGAAGGGCTATCTCTCTATACGCAATCACACATAGAGAATATATGAAGGCTGACTTTGCAGAAACCGTAAAACAATGTATAGATGGCGGAGTTACTATGTTACAAATCCGCGAAAAGAACCTTGATCAAGAGCAATTTGTGCAAGAGGTATTATCTATAAAAGAATTCTGCAAGGAGCGCGCTGTCCCCATCATTATCAATGACAATCTTGATGTTCTTGAAAAAACGGATGCGGACGGTATTCATATCGGTCAAAACGATGAAACATTGACCAACGTTAGAGCCAGGTTCAAAGACAAGATCATAGGTGTCACTGCTACAACAATGGAAGAAGCGCTGAAGGCGGAAAAAAATGGGGCAGATTATATCGGGGTGGGACCTACTTTCAAAAGCAAAATTAAGAGTGAAGCAAGCGTCATGCCCATCGAAACACTGAGGGAAATTACGAAAGCCGTAAACATACCGGTCTGTGCGATAGGGGGCATCAATAGCGAAAACATAAAGCAATTGAAACATACCGGCATAGACGGTGTTGCTGTTGTTTCTGCAATTTTCAACAAAGATGATGTAAAAAAAGCTTCTCAAGAACTCAAAAGAGCGGTAGGCAATATAACCGGCAAGAATGTTTTGACAGTGGCAGGATCCGATCCAACAGGAGGAGCGGGCTTCCAAGCCGATTTAAAAACCTTCGCAGCCCATAAAAAATACGGAATGACCGTCATAACTGCGGTCATCGCACAAAACACAATGTCCGTGGATTACATTGAAGAAGTGTCCAGACACGGAGTAGAGTCGCAGTTCAAAAGCGTGTTTGAGGACATTGTACCGGATGCCGTAAAGATTGGAATGGTTTCAAACATTGAAATCATAAAGGCGATCAGCGAATCTTTAAAAAAATACAACGCGAAGAATATTGTGCTGGATCCTGTCATGGTTTCTACTAGCGGCTTTAAATTGCTCCATGACAATGCGATTAACGCACTGAAGGAAAATCTTTTCCCTTTGGCAAGAGTCATTACTCCAAATGTTCCAGAAGCTGAAATTCTGTCTGAAATGAGCATAAAAAATGAAAATGATATGATAAGGGCGGCTGAAAAAATAGGAACAGAAGGCAACTTTGCTGTCTTGATCAAAGGAGGTCATCTGGTAAACGATGCTGTTGACATTCTTTATGAAAATGGAACTATATGCAGAATTGCTGAAGAGAGGATCGAAACGAAGAACACACACGGGACAGGGTGCACCTTATCTTCTGCAATCGCTTGCAACCTTGCGGACGCTTATAGTCTCGAAGAGAGCATCAGGAGGGCAAAAAAATATTTGGTAAACGCCATGAAAAATGATCTGGATTTGGGTCATGGATCAGGCCCGCTCAATCACGTTTACAATGTAGATCTGTTTTAAGTTTAATCAACTTTTTGTATAGCAGTTATAAATTAAGGAGGTTCAACATGAGTTTTTTTAACAGTATTGTAAAACAAGCGGGTGAACACTGGGACAAGGCGACAGACCACGTCTTTATTCAGGAAATGGTAAATGACAAGCTGAACAAAGAGGTCTTCGCCAAGTATCTGATTCAGGATTACGCCTTTGTCAATTCGTTTTTAGACCTGGTATCGTATACGATTGCCTATTCCAAGACCGTCGAGCAGAAGAATCGCTTAGCGAGCTTTTTGGCGATGATTACAAGTGACGAGGACGACTACTTCCTCCGCTCCTTCGAGGCTTTGGGGGTCAAGGAGAGCGAGTATCACGCGGCTACGGTCGATCGATACCCTGCAATCAAAGGCTTCGACGAAGAGATTCGAAAGGCGATTGAGAGCGGAACATATGAGCACTGCCTGGCCGTTCTCGTCTGTGCGGAATCGGTCTACTGTGAGTGGGCGAGCAAGTACGAAGACAAGAAGCCCGAGGCTTTCTACTTCAACGAGTGGCTCATTCTTCACAACAACGAGTACTTTAAAGGCTTCGTTTCTTGGTTGAAGTCGGAAGTGGACGCCTTGGGCAGCCTGCCGGAAAAAACCCGCGACGAATTGGCACAGATTTTCAGCAGAGTCTGTGAGTTGGAATCAAGATTTTTCGACGAATCCTACGAATAGTCGGCGGCGCCGGGCAAGGGGAGCCGGTAATCTTTCTGTCACACAAAAAAGATGTAATGTGATAAGACATATGTTACAGAAAGTCATGAAAAAAGAGAGATACTTT
>JAUMXH010000002.1 GCA_030529225.1 Bacillota bacterium
TAAGTTTATGAAAGATTCATGCGGTTAATAAAAATTATCATAATTGTCTGCAAACAAGATTCGTTGTTGACTTTTTGGAAAAAATTAGTATAATAAAGGTGTTGGCTGGCTTTATAGCCACCGAAATAACAACACAATTTAGACATTGCCTATGTGGGAAAGGAGACAACACATGAAAATTGGTATCATTTATTGGTCTGGAACAGGTAATACAGAAGCTATGGCGAAAGCTATCGCAGAAGGTGTAGAATCTGCAGGTGTTCAAGCGGAAGTCATCAACATCTCTGACGGAGAACCTGATATCAGCGCTTTCGATAAATGTATGTACGGTTGCCCTGCAATGGGAGCGGAAGAGTTGGAAGAAGCTGAGTTTGCACCTTTCTGGGAAAGCATCAAAGGAAAGTTGGCAGGCAAAGAGATCGCTCTATTCGGTTCTTACGAGTGGGCTGACGGCGAGTGGATGGACACTTGGAAGCAAGACGCGGAAGCTGCAGGCGCTAAGGTTCACACATTGATCGCTTACGACAAGCCGGATGCAGAAGCTGTACAAAAATGCAAAGATTTGGGAGCTTCTTTCGCAAAGTAGGTTAAAATCGCTTTTACAATGAAAACGCGGGGCTGTACCATCCAAAGATGGAGACAGCTCCTTTTTTAGTTTCCGCTTGTATTTGAAGCGGCTTTGGACTATAGTGGTTCTATGAACGCGAGAGACGGAACTCGTTCTCTTTCGCCTTCTCATGAAGTGTTTGGAAGGGAACTCGTTTTTCTTGGATTCGAGCTTTGCTGACGCAAGTTCTCAAAAAGCTTGAGAATGGAGAGTTCAAATTGCACTTAGAATGGTTTGGGAGTCATGAACCCTACAGGATTTAGGAGGTAGCCAACTATGAATGTCAAAGACGGGATGATTGCTTTTAAAGGATTTCAGACCTATTACCGCATTGCCAACCCCGAGGGAAAAAAGACACCCCTCTTGATGCTGCACGGCGGGCCGGGCTCGACCCACAATTACTTCAAGCTCTTTGATGCCCTCGCCGAGGCTGACGACAGGCCCATTGTGATGTACGACCAGATTGGATGCGGAAAGTCCATGGTCAAAGGGCATCCCGAGCTCTTCAACGCTCAAACCTGGCTCGACGAGCTGGAGACGATAAGGGCCGAGCTGAAGCTGAGCGAAGTTCACATTTTAGGCCAATCCTGGGGCGGCATGCTGAACATTTACTACGCCTTGGAGAGGGATCCGAAGGGGGTAAAGTCCTACATTTTATCTTCCACCCTGCACTCTGCCAAACTGTGGGCGGAGGAGCAGGCGCGCTACATCAAGCTGATGCCTGCGGAGATGCAGGAGGCGATCGCCGAGGCGGTGGCAAACGAGGACTACAGCAACCCGGACTACCTGAAGGCTGTCGACGAGTTTATGCTCCGACACTGCGCGCCGAAGATCACGGATGATATGCCCGCCTGTCTGCGTGAGGAGAAGCTTCGCGGCGTCGAGGCCTACGAGGTCGCCTGGGGACCGAACGAGTTCACGCCGAAGGGCAACCTGAAGGACTACGACTTTACGGACAGAATCCATGAAATCGACAGGCCGACTTTGATTATGAGCGGTCAGATGGACATGAGCACGCCGTTCATCGCCAAGAGCATGCACGACAGCATCAGAAATTCCGAATGGGAACTCTTCCAACACAGCAGGCACGTGCCTTACATCGAAGAGACCGAAAAGTATATGCGGGTTCTAAAGGAATGGTTAAACCGCAACGATTGATGCGGGATAAAAGCGCAATCGCGAGGCGAAATAAAAGCGCAAACGAGAGGCGGGCCATCCTTCCAACATAAATCGGGGGAGCGCAGGCGCATCCCCCTTTTCCTTACCGCTCGGATTTGCTTTCCCCGTCACTCGGTTCTTCCGGCCAAAAGTTCCTTCAGAACCTCGATTTCCTCCTCGGTAAAGGTGATTCCCTTGCCCATCTTCGTCTCATCGGGAGACCAGTCCCGAATATCGTACTTGGCCTCTCTTCCGTTCCAGGAAACCTTGTTCAGAGCTTTTTTCCAGCCCTTTTCGTTCTCCGACAGCACCCCTATGTGTTCCACAATTTCAAATGTAAAATCAGACATCTCTCTTTCCTTTCTTCGCCCATCCCTTCGCATCTGCAAGCTTTAGCGACTTGGCGGCGAGCTATCACGCGGCATCCCTCCATCGGGACTTCTCTTCTTGCCTTGCATTATAGCAACAGAATACAAAAAAAGAAAGGAAGAAGGGCGAAAAAAAGTACGCAGAAAGCGGACTCGCGTAGGCCGGAAGATTCCCTTAAAAAATCAAAAAGAATGTTTGCAATTTGTTTCTTATCTGTATAAAATAGTAATGTTAGAAAACGGATAAACGGATAATAGGGAAGATAATGACAGCAAAAAAGTATTTGATCAGTGGCTATTACGGCTATAAAAATTCAGGGGACGACGCTCTCCTCGCCTCGGTGGTGAAGGACATTTTTGAACTGAACCCTGAGAATAGAATCAACATCCTGTCCAAGAAGGGAAGCCACTACGACTTTGAGGGCGTTCAATTCACCGACCGATTTGATTTTTTCAAGCTGAACAAGGCCATCAGAGAATGCGACATCCTGATTATGGGCGGGGGCAGCCTGCTCCAGGACGAAACCAGCAACCGATCTCTCTATTACTACCTCGGGCTCATGTATCTGGCGAGCCTGCACAAGAAAAAAATCTATCTGTACGCCAACGGGATTGGCCCCATCACCAAACCTTGCAACATCCGCCTGACCAAGAAGGTCCTGAACAGGGTCTTTGTGATGACCCTGCGAGACAAAGAAAGCTATGAATTCGTGAAGTCGATCGGCGTGGACAAGCCTCGCATGATGGTGACCGCGGACTCGGTCTTTTCTTTGGAGCCCGATTTTAAGCCCACAAAAGCGATTGAGAACAAGGTCGCCTTCGTCATCCGGGATTGGAAGGATTCGGAGCGCTTTTCGCAGGAGCTCGCGAAGTTCGCCGACCACCTGATCGAGCAGCATCATTATAAAATCGTCTTTGTGCCCCTCAAGCTCGGGGATGACGAGCGGATTGCCGAGCGCATCATGGGGCTGATGGAGCATCGCGCCGAACTCAAGTCCATCGACAACGAGCGGGGTTTGATCGACTACTTTTCGACCTGCACCTTCACGGTCTGCATGCGCTTTCACGGTCTGATTTACTCGGGCATCGGCTCCTGTATTCCGATCGGGCTGAGCTACGATAAAAAGGTGACCTCGGTCTGCAAGGCCCTGGATCTGGATTATCTGAACATAGAAGAAATCAGGTTGGAGAGGCTGATCGAGCTCAGCAACGCCCTGATTTTAGACTACGACAGAAAAAAGGCCAAGTTGATTGAACACGTCAAGGCCCAGATTGAAAGGGCCAAAAACAACAAGGAGATTTTGAAGAGCCTATAGGAAACTCGGACGCTCAGACGCCTGTAGATGCAACGCGCTGCAAAGAGGCAAAAGGCTAAGAGGTGACGCTAAAGAGCCTATAGAAAGCCGACGGAACCCATTTGGAGAGCAAAAAAATCGAAACGCAAATTCCAAAAACAAACGCGATAAAAATACAGAATAAAAAACGAAGAGGCGAACGAATCGCCTCTTTTTTACTTTTCCCATCTCTCGGAGTGCCGAACGAGGATGCGTTCTCAGTTGATCTGCAAGCGAGCAAGGCCTGCGTCTGCATTGCCTTTGTTTTGACGGCGCGTTGGCTATGATTGGCCGGCTGTGAAAACACCCTCTTCCCGCTTTAAGAGATAATCAGGTTCCTGCCTTCAAATTCCTTGACTTCGCCAACGATCGCGCTCTCGATTTCAGACGCTCGGAGCCTCTCCATGATGAGCTCCGCATCCTCTCTGTGCACGCTGATCAAGAGGCCTCCGCTGGTCTGCGGGTCGAAGATGATGTGGTGCATAAAGGCTTCGACGCTCTCTTTCAGCTCGCACCTGTCTGAAAAATACGCCTTGTTCTTGGCGGCCCCGGCCGGCACGACTCCCGCCTTTGCAAAGCCCTCGGCCTCGTCAATGAAAATCAGCTTCTTACTGTCTACCAAAAAGCTGACTTGGCTGGCCTCGGCCATCTCGATTGCGTGCCCGCCGAAGCCGAAGCCCGTGATGTCGGTGATGGCGCTGACCCTACACCCGTCGCAGGCATCCTTGGCGTACTTGTTCAGCGTCTTCATGCTGATAATCGCCTTGGCCTCGGCCTCCTTCGACGCCAGCTTCCGCTTGACTGCGGTGTTGATGATGCCTACGCCGAGCGGCTTGGTGAGAATCAACAGATCCCCGGCCTTTGACCCGTCATTGGCCATAATCCTGTCCGGATCCACCAAGCCGGTCACCGACAGCCCGTACTTCGGCTCCGCGTCTACGACGCTGTGGCCGCCCGCCAAAATCGCGCCCGCTTCGTCGACCTTTTCCTGACCGCCTCTCAAAATTTCGCCGAGGATTTCAGGGTCCAGGCTGTCCGGAAAACAGACGATGTTGAGCGCCAAAATCGGCTCCCCGCCCATCGCGTAGATGTCGCTGAGGGCGTTGGCAGCCGCAATCTGCCCGAACTCGTACGGGTCGTCCACGACCGGCGTAAAAAAGTCCAGCGTTTGAATCAACGCCGTCTTGTCATCGAGCTTGTAGACCGCCGCATCGTCCGAGTGCTCGAGTCCGACCAGCAACCTTTCGTCATTTGATTTTTTGATTCCGCGCAAGACTTGCGACAGGATCTCCGGAGAGATCTTGGCCGCTCAACCGGCGGCCTTGGCCATTTCCGTGAGCCTGGTCTGCTTGCAGGCCTTCAAATCTTGGTTCAAACCGCCAAGCGGTATCATCTTTTTCATGAACTTTCCTCCCTGTTCTGTGCTTTTCTTTCTGTCTCAATTATACCCTGAGAGCGCGGCCCGAATCCACCGCAAAGATTGTTTTGAAAGGGCCTCCCGGCTCCGCACTCGGAACGAAGGCCGAAATCTTAACGTTTTCTTAAGAAACGATGTTATTTCTTTTACAAAGCGGCCCATCTGTTTTGCTCCTCCCGTATTTGTGCTACTATGGTTATGCTATTTTAAGAAAATCGGAGGAAACTATGAAAAAACACGTTATCACCCTCATGTTCGCCGGTGCCCTGGTGTTTTCGCCCGTTCTGGCTGACGAAAGCAAACACGAGCAAACGCCGAATCCCGAGAATGAAATTTTAGAAGAATTACAAGACAATCAGCAGAACGATGAGAGCCAAGATGAGGCCAAGCATACAGAAACACAGGCGGGAAGCGAGACGGGAGGCGAGGCTCCGGCCACTCCTCAGCCGGCTCCGGAGCCCGAGAACAAGCCGAACCCCTTTGACCAGAGCATCCCGGTGAACGACGCCGAGGGCGAGATCAAGGAGAAGGAGAGCAAGAAGCCGAATCCGGACGGAATCAAGACCTATGTTTACAGCATCGGCGGAAGAAACTACGAATTTGTGATGTATAAGGCCGACATGAACGACAAGGCCAACTTCATCGATTTGAAGATCGCCGACAATAAAATCGGCCACCTGAACTACCTTCCAAGGCTCGTAAACCAAGCCAAGCGCGAGGATACGAATTCCGAAGTGCTCGCGGCCATCAACGGCGGACTCTTCAACATGGGCGCCGGAAGGCAGCCGATCACCAGCGTGATTCAAAACGGAAATTTGAAATACAGCTATTTTAAAGGGGCCCTCGCCAACTTTGACGGGGAGAACAGGATGACGATCTCGCGCAACGACTTCGAGGTCTTTTTTGCGGTAAACAAGTTTTGGGAAGCGCCCTACGGCTTTTCGACCACCTTTATCAACCAGATCAACTACGATGCGAACGGGGTGGGCGTCCTCACTTCCGAGTACGACGGCGAGCGATTCGACAAGGATATGACGGTCGCGGAAGTCAAGGACAAAACCGTCATCAAGGTACACAACAGAATTCCTAAAACCATTGAAAACGGCAACTTGTTGATTGTCAGCGAGAGCAACCCCGCGGTCAAAAAAATCAAGGTGGGCGACCGAATCGACTACGTCTACCGCGCGCACGAGCGCGGGAACGCGGACAAAAAATCTCCGCTCGAAAGCCTCAGAACCGGCGTCGGCTCGGGCCCCGTGATCATCGAGAACGGCAAGCTCGCGATTGACACCCGAAAGGACAACCTCGCAGACCTCGGGATCTACAACAACAGACCCCGTTCGATGGTCGGCATGACCAAGGACAAAAAGCTCTACTTTGTCGTCGCCAAACACATTGACGTGACCACCTTCGGAAAACTGGGCCTAAAGCTCGGCATGGACGTGGCGCTGAACCTCGACGGGGGCGGCTCGTCGGGCCTGATGATCGGAGACAAACACGCCTATGTGCAGAGTCCGCAGAGGGCGATCGCCAACGCGTTGCTGATCAGACGCCACAAGGAGCTGCCGATCCGCATCTCCATCAACGACAGGGAGCGTTTTTACGATACCAACCCCTACATCTACGAGGCGCGCACCATGGTTCCGCTCCGGGGCATCCTGGAAGACCTGGAATGTAAGGTCTCTTGGGACGAGGCGACCGAAAGCGTCGTCTTTGAACGCTACGGAAAGCGCTTTTCGGTGAAAAAGGGCTCGAACGTCATCTTCGGCAAGGACAAGAACTTTGAAATGGACGTTCCGCTCCTGGTAAGAGACGGACGAAGCGCGATCTCCGCCCGTTTCTTGAGCGAGGTGCTCGGCGGAGAGGTCAAGTGGGACAATGACAAGCGCATGGTCGAGATCCAAATCGCCTCTGCGAACGAACTCTTCCGCCTGGGTAAGGACTACTATATTCAGGGCAGGTACGAAACCGCGAAGTCTTACTTTGAAAAGGCCCTGGAGGTCGATCCGAACAATATCTCTTCAATGAACGGAATCGCGGATGTCAGCGATCAGTTCCACAAGAAGGACGAGGCGAGCAAGGTGCATCTCAAAATCCTCGACATCCAAAACGATTACATCCCCGCCCTCACCTACATGGGCCGCCTCTACGAGGAGAAGAAACAGTACAAGGTTGCCATCGACATGTTCAGCAGGCTCGTCGCTGCGGACGAAAGGAACTTTGACGGCTTGAAAACCCTGGGATCCCTATACCAGGAGACCAAGAACGACAAGAAGGCGATCGAATACTACGAGAAGGCCTACGAGGTCGACAACAAGTCCTTCCTGGCCTACTCTCTGATCAACCTTTACAAGAAGGAGCTGAAAAAGAGCGAGAAGGACTTTGAACTGGTCAAGAAGACCGCGACCATGCTCGAAGCCGTGCAGGAAGAGAAGGAGGCCACAACTTACTACGAGAAGGCCCACGCGCTCAAGGGCGATGACCTGTTCGTCATCCGCAAGCTCGCCGGCATCTACAAAAAGTCGGATCGGACCCTCGCCTTAACGTATTTGGAAAAGGCCTATGCGCTCGACAGCAAGGATTTGGAAGTCATCAAGAGCCTGGCGCTCCTCTACGAGGAGGACGGCAAGACCGAGACCGCCTTGAAATACTATCAGGACGCCTTCAACCTGGATCAGAAGGATGTGGAAGTCGTGAACAAGCTCGCCACTCTGTATGAAAAAGAGGGCAGGAAGGAGCTGGCGCTCGAATACTATGAGAAGGCCTTTGCGGCAAACGCCAAAAACGTGGAACTCGCAAAGAGAATCGCCGACCTCTACAAGGAAGCCGGCAAACTCGAGGCCGCGATCGACTACTACAAAAAGACCTACCGCTTGAGCTACGACGAGGCAATCTTGCTGACCGTGCTGGAACTCAGCGCGGAGAACAAGGACTTTGACGGGGCGATCAAGACTTACGATGCGCTCAGGAACAAGCACTTTAAGAACGGAAAGATTTACTATCAAATCGCCGGAATCCACCTGGCCAAGCAAATGCTGGCCGAAGGCTTTGAAGCCGACGAGCAGGGCGATTTTGCGAGCGAAAAGTACAACAATAAAAAAGTCTACGACAACTACAAGTTCTTCCTGGATTCCAACACCGCGAGCGAGGCGATCAACGCCGAGTTCAGGGAAATTGCGCTCAAGTACGTGGAGAAGTATGACGAGGCCCAAAAACCCGCTCCGACAGAGGGCGAAACGAATTAAATAAAGTCGCAAAACGCTTGGGTTTTATGGTATAATGAATCTGTTGTAGAGTAAGAAGGAGGGCAAGTTGAAGTATCAAGTATTTGTTACCAAAAAAGCGGACTTTGATGTGGAGGCGAAAGCCGTCAAAGAGGGTGTGAAGCTCGTCAATCACTACCTGATAGAGAGTCCCGAAGAGATTGATATCGAGTATTTTGCAAAAAAAGTGCTGGCGGAAGCGACCGTCGACGAGTCCTTTGTCGGAGGGTTCGACTTCTCGCCGTACAAGTTCGTACTCCCGATCCGGTATTTGCCGGCCCAGTACGATCAGCGGGCGGATTTTGCCGCGCAAGTCCTCGAGACTATGACAGAACTGAGCAATATTCGGGTGAGAAGCGCAAAGATTTACTGTTTTGATGAGTCCTTCCGCGCAGAGGAGCTCGAGGAGATCAAATCCGAGCTGATCAACCCGATCGAAAATATGGAAGTCAAACCGGAGGCCCTGGGCGACTTCGAGTCCGTCATCGACAGCCCGAAGGAACTCAGTCCCATCCGGGAATTGATGGAAGCCGGCGCGGACCTGCAGGCCTTCATCGGCGAGAACGGACTGGCGATGTCGATCGAAGACTTGCGCTTCATCATCGACTACTTCAAGTCGGAGGACAGGGCGCCGAACATGCTGGAAATCAAGGCGCTCGATACCTACTGGTCCGACCACTGCAGGCACAGCACCTTCCAAACGAGGATCAGCGAACTCGTCTATGACAGGGGCGACAAGCTGATTGCAGACAGTCTGGACGAATACTATCAGGCCAGAAAAGAGCTGAAGCGGGAGGAAAAGCCCGTCTGTCTGATGGACCTTGCGACGATCAACGCCAAGTACCACATCATGAAGAATCCGGATCACAACATCGATATTTCGGAGGAAATCAACGCCTGCAGCATCAATGTGGACTGCAGGATGCCGGGCGGCGAGAACAGAGAAGCCCTCCTGATGTTTAAAAATGAGACACACAACCACCCGACCGAGATCGAGCCCTACGGCGGCGCGGCGACCTGTCTGGGCGGGGCCATCCGAGACCCGCTTTCAGGCAGAAGCTACGTCTACGGCGCGATGCGGGTGAGCGGAGCGGCCGACCCGACGGTCCCGAAAAAGGACACCCTAAAAGGCAAGCTCCCGCAATACAAAATCTGTAAGGATGCCGCGAAAGGCTATTCTTCTTACGGCAACCAGATCGGTCTGGCAACCGGCTTGGTCAAAGAATTCTACCACGAGGGCTTCCTGGCGAAGCGCTTTGAGCTCGGCGCGGTCATCGCGGCCTGCCCGAAGGAAAACGTGGTTCGCGAGACGCCGAAAGAGGGCGATTTGGTCCTCCTCCTGGGAGGAAGGACCGGCAGGGACGGCATCGGGGGCGCGACGGGTTCTTCCAAGTCGCACACCGACGAGTCTCTCCTCTCTTCGGGCGGAGAGGTGCAAAAGGGAAACCCGCCTACCGAGCGTAAGCTGCAGAGGCTCTTTATGGACCCTGTCGCGGCGAAGATGATCCGTCGCTGCAACGACTTCGGGGCCGGAGGTGTCGCGGTCGCAGTCGGTGAAATCGCCGATTCGATCGACATCGACCTGGACGCGGTGCCGACCAAGTACGACGGGCTCAGCCCGCTCGAAACCGCCATTTCCGAGTCGCAGGAGAGGATGGCGGTCGTGATTGAGGCAAAGAATCTGGATGCCTTCCGCGCGATCTGCGATCGGGAAAACCTGGAATCTACGGTGATCGCCAAGGTGACAAATACCGGCAGACTCCGCATGTTCAGCAAGGGAAAGACCGTTCTGGACTTTGCGAGAGAGTTTCTGGACTCGGGCGGAGTGATCGGCGAGCAGAAGCTCGATTTGCAGCAGAGCAGAGACGGCCTGGCAGACTATTTCAAGCCGTACGGAAGCGAGCTGCACAATGACCTGGCCAAGGAACTCGGCAAATTACAAAACGCCTCTCAGAAGGGGCTGATTGAGATGTTCGACAGTACCATCGGCACGACCGGCGTCTTTTACCCGCTCGGTGGAGAGAAGCGTCTCAGCCCGAGCGATGTCATGGTCAACAGAATCCCGCTCGAAGGGCAAGTGACGCAGACAATGAGCGCGATGAGCTTCGGCTACGATCCGGACCTCGCAGTGATTTCGCCGTTCCACGCCGGATACTACGCGGTTCTGCTCTCGATCGGCAAACTGGTGGCGGCGGGCTTTTCGCATCACAGAGCCAAGCTCAGCCTGCAGGAATACTTTGAAAAGCTCGGCAGAGACGAGAAAAGATGGGGAAAACCCTTCCTGGCCCTCTTGGGCGCAATGAAGGCGCAATTCCTCTTCGATGCCCCTGCGATCGGCGGGAAGGACAGTATGTCCGGAAGCTTCCATGACATCGACGTTCCACCTTCTATTGTCAGCTTTGCGGTATCCTTCGGAGACGAAAAGCCGATTAAGAACGTGATGGAAAACAAAGCGTCTTCGCTCTTTATCCTCCTTCCTAAGCTCGACGAGCGGGGCCTTGTAGATGTGGAAGACTTAAAACAAAAATATGACGGCTTGCTCAAGCAAAGAGACCGAATTCTGTCTGCAAGGGCGGTCGATAACAAGGGAATTTTGGTGGACCTCTTTGAGATGGCGGTCGGAAACTGCTGCGAGGTGAAACTCGATGCGAACGCGCTCGAAACCCTCAGCAGAAAGGCTTATGGGGCCATTCTGATTCAAAGCGACCATGCGGAATGGGGGCAGGCTTTGGGTGCGATTCCAATCGGCAGCGTCCTTGAAACGAGCGGACGGGATGCGGCTCATTTTTGCGTCGGCGAGACCTCGTATGCGTACGCCGACCTGATGCAAGCCTACACCGGCAAGTTGGAGGGCGTCTACCCGATCGTGACCGAACACGGGGGCGAGATCGAAGCTCTCAGTTATGATTCCGAAGAACGCTTTACGAGCCTCGTGAAGCACGCAAGGCCGAAGGTTTTTATTCCGGTATTCCCGGGAACAAACTGTGAGTTCGACACCGCGAGAGCCTTTGAACGGGCGGGTGCGGAAGCGATCATCGTCGTCTTCAAAAACCGAAGCACCGCCGATATTCAGGAGTCGATTCTCGCCTATGAGAAGGCGATCAAAGAGGCGCAGATTCTCGCGATTCCGGGAGGATTCAGCGCCGGGGACGAGCCGGAGGGCAGCGCGAAGTTCATCACCGCGGTGTTCCGAAATCCGAGATTGAAGGATGCGATCAACGAGCTGATCAAGCACAGAGACGGCCTCGCCATCGGCATTTGCAACGGCTTCCAAGCCTTGATTAAACTCGGTCTCTTCGACAAAGGGGAGGTTTCAGAAATTGACGAAAACAGCCCGACCCTGACCTACAACAAACTCGGCAGACACATTTCCAATATCGTGAAGGTGAGAGTGGCGTCAAACAAGAGCCCATGGCTGAGCCATGTGAAACCGGGAGACCTCTTTAACGTCGCGATTTCGCACGGAGAGGGCAGGTTCGTCTGCAACGATGCGATGATGCGGGATCTGATTGCCAATCAGCAAGTCTTCACCCAATACGCGGACGCAAGCGGCAGGGTGAGCATGGATCCGTATGTGAACCCGAACGGGTCAAAGTTCGGCGTGGAAGGCCTGATCAGCAAGGACGGCAGGGTCTTGGGTAAGATGGGGCACACCGAGCGTTACCTGGACGGCCTCTACCTGAATGTGGACGGAACCTTTGATACGGGCCTCTTCCAATCGGGCGTCAACTACTTTAAGTAGCGGAGCGGAAGAGGAGCGATTTGACAGATAAACCATCGTGTGTAAGGAGAAACAAATGAAAGTGAGTATGTTAATGGGTTCCGACTCGGATTTTGAAGTCGCGAAAGTCGGAATAGAAACCCTCAAAGACTTCGGTGTGGCGGTTGACGTGAAGGTGCTCTCGGCGCACAGGACGCCGGTGCAAACCCACGACTATATCAAAGAGGCGGAGAAAAGCGGGACTGAGGTCTTCATCGCCCTCGCCGGTAAAGCGGCCCACCTGGCCGGAGCCGTCGCTGCGGGAACGATACGCCCGGTGATTGGAGTGCCGATCAAATCGAGCCACCTGGGCGGCTTGGAAGCCCTTCTTTCGACCGTGGAAATGCCGAGCGGCGTGCCGGTCGCGACCGTGGCGATCAACGGCGCACAAAACGCAGCGCTCCTTGCGGTACAAATGCTTGCCAACAAGTATCCGGAACTCGACGAGAAGTTGAGAGCCTACAAGGCGAAGATGGAGCGAGAAGTCCTCGCCAAGAACCCGATCATGGAGGGCTAGATGGAACTCAAACAAAAGATTGCAGCCTGTATTGCCAAGCAGCTCAGCAGCTTGAGCGAGGCCGAGATTGAGAAAATGCTCGAAGTTCCGAAGAACAAGGAGATGGGAGACTACGCCTTCCCTTGTTTCCGACTGGCCAAGGAGCTCAAAAAAGCGCCCAACCTGATTGCAGCCGAGCTTGCCGAAAACTTGAACGACGAACTCTTTGAGAGCGTGGTCGCGACCGGGGGCTACGTGAACTGTAAACTCAAGTCTTCCGCCTTTGCGCGCGAGCTCTTCAGCCTGCTCGCGGAGAAGGGAGAGGCCTACGGAGACAGCGACTTGGGCAAGGGCGAGACCGTCATCGTCGAGTTCAGCTCGGCCAACATCGCCAAACCCTTCCACATCGGTCACCTCAGGAGCACGATGATCGGAAACTCCCTGAACCGAATCTACCGCGCGATGGGTTACAAGACCGTCGCAATCAACCACCTGGGCGATTACGGCACCCAGTTCGGAAAGCTGATTTCGGCGTTTAAACGCTGGGGAGACAGGGAGAAGATTGAGCAGGACCCGATCGAACAATTCCTGCAGCTCTATGTGAAGTTTCACGAGGAAGCCGAACGCGATGAGAGCCTGAACGACGAGGCGAGGGCCTACTTTAAGGCGCTGGAAGACGGCGACGAAGAGGCTTACAAGCTCTGGTCTTGGATTAGAGAGCTTTCTCTGCAAGAATTTATGAAGGTCTACAAGGAGCTGGATGTCAGCTTTGATTCCTACAAGGGCGAGGCCTTCTTTTCGGACAAAATGGACGAGGTTTTGCAGATTTTAAGAGACAAACAAATTGTAAAGAACGACGGCGGCGCGGAGATTGTCGACCTTTCGGCCTACAACATGCCGAACGCACTGATCACAAAGTCCGACGGTTCCACCCTGTATATCACGCGCGACCTTGCGGCCGCAATCTACAGGATCCGCGAATATCAGTTCAAGAAGAACATCTATGTGGTCGCCTATCAACAGGACCTCCACTTTAAGCAGTGGTTTAAAATCCTCGACTTGATGGGCTTTGCCGAGGCGAAGGACTGCGAGCATGTGAACTTCGGGATGATTTCCCTTGAAGAAGGCACCCTCTCTACCAGAAAGGGAAGGGTCGTGACCCTCGAATCCGTTCTGCAAAAAGCTTACGAGATGGCGCTCAAAATCATAGATGAAAAGAATCCGGAGCTCGAGAACAAAGACGAAATCGCGAAGATGGTCGGCTATGGAGCGATCGTGTTCCAAGACCTCTTCAACCAGCGAGTCAAGGACTACACCTTCAGTTGGGAGAAGGCCCTCTCGTTTGAAGGAGAATCTGCACCTTATGTGCAGTACGCGCACGCGAGATGCAACACCCTGATTGAAAAATCCGGCATAGACCCGAACTTTGAGGAAATAGACCTCACCCTTTTGGAAGACGAGGCTTCGCAAGACTTGATCAAGTGCCTGCTTGACTTTGCGCGCACCGTTCAGAGCACGATGGAGGCCAACGAGCCGTCAAGAATCACCAGATACAGCGTGGAGCTCGCGACCGCATTCAACAAGTTCTACCAGGCGAACAAGATTAACGTGGACGATGCCGAGCTGAAAAAGGCGAGAGTCGCCCTCACGAAGGCGACCAGACAGGTCCTTAAAAAGGCACTTTACCTAATCGGAATCAAGGCGCCTGACAGGATGTAAGAGTATCCCCGAACAGCGGAGGAAGACGCATGAATTATATCGGCTCAAAGTATTCTTTAATCGACTTTTTAGAAACCACCATGACTGAAGTGACAGGATACCGGCCGAGCCATCCGTTTGTGTTCGGGGACTTGTTCGCCGGAACCGGCATTGTGGGGCAAACCTTTAAAAGCAAGGGTTGCAAGGTCATTTCAAATGATATTCAGTACTACAGCTATGTTATCAACAGGCATCTGATCGGAAATGTTCCCAAACTGAATGCCGGTTTGCTCGATCATCTGAACGCCCTTGCCCCCGTCCAAGGTTTTCTCTATCAAAACTACTGTGAGGGATCGGGATCGGGCAGAAACTATTTCACTGACTATAACGGCATGAAGTGCGATGCGATCAGAATGGAAATCGAGCGGCTTTACCGCACCGGTGAAATCGATGCAAATCTGTACTTTTACTACTTGGCGAGCCTCATCCATTCCATCGACAAGTATGCCAACACCGCTTCGGTCTACGGCGCCTTTTTAAAGCACATCAAAAAGTCCGCACAGAGAGAGTTTCGTTTGGAGCTGCTTCCGGTGGTTCCGGGACCTGTGGGCGAGGTGTATAACGAAGATGTCAACCGCCTGATTACCAAAGTCGGCGGCGATGTCCTCTACCTGGATCCCCCTTACAATGAGAGGCAGTATTGCTCCAACTACCACGTTCTGGAGACCATCGCCCGCTACGACAACCCCGAACTCCGCGGCCTGACCGGCCAGCGCGACTCCGCCGAACAAAAGAGCAGCTACTGCTCCAAGCGCAGGGTTGCGGAGAGCTTCGAGGATCTGATTCGGAATGCGGGGTTCCCCTACATCTTCCTGAGTTACAACAACGAGGGCCTGATGAGCTCGGACACGGTTCGGGAGATCATGTCCCGATACGGGGAATACCGCGTCTTCAGCAAGGAGTATCGGCGCTTCAAGGCGGATAAGGAGGGCAGGAGAAGGCGGAGATCCGACTCCACCAAGGAGTTCCTGCACTGCCTGGTCAAACAATAGAACACAAAAAAAGATGCCCCCTGCGGAATGCAGACGAGCATCTGTAATCTGTTTTTTTGTGTTGTTTCAGAAGAGCCTATATAGCTTATTGTTCTACATAAACACTCGGATCTACGGCCTTTTCGTTGTCCATAATGAAAGGTTTTGCGGTGCTTGGATCATAAAAGTGCTTATATTTTTTATAAAGATAGCGATATACATCTTCTTTTTGATTAAATTTCAAAGCTTGATACGGTTCTTGGAAAGACAGTTTTTCCACAAAAAGATACTTGCCCTCGTGCTCGACCATAATGCCCACATGTCCGATGAAGAGGACGTCGCCATCCAGGTTGTCATGCAGCACCAACGAGACCATCCTCGCCTTGTCGTTGAATTTGAACTTCGCGAGGTGTTCCTCCATCTTCTTTGCGTGAACGCTCACATCCTTCGTCGTCTCAGTCTTCACCTGTGAGAAGAGTGTTTTGAATTTTTTAGTATTTGCCTCGTCAAAAATCTTACCGTTTTTGATTGCGCTCAAATCAAAGACCAAAAGGGCATCGTCGATCTCGCCCTCGGTGACCTCAATGTCATCTTTTAAAAGCAGATAGCTGTTCAAGCGGCAGTTCGTGCCGATGAACTCGCCCTTTTTCGAGGCCCAGAGCGCGTCCAGCTTCTCCAAGTCGTACTGCGCCTCATCCTTTTCTTTAAAGGCCCCGGTCAGTCCGGTGTTCTCCACCGCATCGTTGTACTCGGCAACCCTTCCCAGGAAGGCATCCACGCTCTCCTCGCTCAGGACGCTCTTCAAGGCTTCCTTTACCTCTTGAAAGCTCGCCTCGTCGCCCATGTTGGAATACAGAATCGTGTCCTTGTCCTGCTTGCTCTCTTCTGCCGTATTCTCTTCCTCCTTGCCCGTTTCGCCCTGCTCCCGTTCCGTCACCTGTCCTTCCTTTGCGCCGTCCGAAGGCGTATCCGCAGGCTTGCCCGCCTGACAAGAGACCAGGAACACGCTGAGTGCCAAGGTCATAGCCACCAATATCTTTTTCATCCTTACCTCCAAAATAAAATACTCCCGACGCGTTTGCGCCCGTGTGTCCTCCATCATACTAAAAAAAACTTAAAAATCAAGCTCTTATTTTCTTACAAGTATCTTACTTTTTGCCACACCCCGCTCCGGATAGCCCCTCTGATTTTCATTCTTGATTTTTTGCGTGAAAACCCGCATAATTTACATATTAAAAACGGAGATACCGGAAACGGAACGTGACCCGGCCGGGGCCGCCACAGTAAGGCGGAAGGCGAAACGAGCGACCAAAGGAGGTGCTTAGTATGGAATTTAAAGAGTTGACGACCCTGAGAAGGTCTTGCAGGAACTTTAAAGAAGGGATGCGAATCGATGACGCGCTGTTAAGGGAACTGGTGGAGCTGGCGAATCAGGCGCCCTCTTGGAAAAATACCCAAAGTTCAAGGTACCACATTGTAAGCTCGCCCGAGCTCGTCGAGAGAATCAAAACGGAAACCCTGCCCGAGTACAATCAGAACACGTCAAAGAACGCCGCGGCCTATGTGGTCACGAGCTTTGTCAAGAATACCGTGGGATTCGACAAGGACGGCAATTTGATTAACGAACTCGGAAATGGTTGGGGCATCTACGATTTGGGCCTTCACAATATGAACTTCATCCTGGCCGCTAAAGACAGGGGCATCGACAGCCTGATCCTGGGTCTGAGGGATGTGGACAAAATCAGAGAGATTCTGCATATTTCGGAAGCGGAGACCATTGTCAGCGTGATCGCCCTCGGGTATCAGGAAGAACAAAAAAGCAAACCGGTGAGAAAATCGGTGGACGAGCTTGCCAAAGTATACTGATCGGAAAGAGGGGAAAGCCCCTCTTTTTCAAGTTTTTAATGGTTTTTTAAGCATTTTTTAAGAATTATTTTCAGGTTTTTGTGTTACTATGTTATCACAGTAGACAAAAGGAGGACGAAGTGAGCACGAAAACTTATAGGCGTACCGGTAAAGGCGGCATAAAGATGAGAGCTTTGGCAATCGTTTTTCTGGTGCCTTTTTTATTTTTACTGAGCTCTTGCGGAGGCAAGGAGATAGCTCTGAGCAACAGTCTGGATGTTAAGCCGGAAATCGGCTACGACAAGACCGTCTCCCTCTGGAAGGGAAACCCCGTCAAGTTCAGCATCACCAACGCGGGCAAGGATTTTAAGGGTGAGATTCGAATCAAGGTGCCGATTCGTTACGACGAGGATGCCTCGTTCATCATACCGATCGAGGTTGCCGAGAATTCTCAAAAAACGATCGAACAGTACATCCCCTTGAACCTGGTGGTCAAGGAGTTTGTGTATGAAGTCGTCTCGGACGGAAAGACGATCAAACAGGGAAAACTGAACGCGAACGTCTTTCTGGACCCTCAAATTTCCAAGATAGCGGTGATTTCGGACAAGCCGGACCGGTACAGTTTCCTCTCGGAAGCGGGCCTGAACAGCTTTTACAGCCAAGACTACGACAAGGAAATCGTCTACCATAAAGGAACGGCGGCACAGACGGATCGGGTCCAAACAAGATATCCGCAATCCAAGAATTTTTTAGTCTACCAAAAGAACATGAGCCGCTTCTCCAACCGGGACGCCCTCGCCTTCTTTGATTATATTTTTATCGGCGATGTTTCGGACCTCAACCTTTCGGAAGAGGGACTGGAAAACCTGCAGGATTGGATCTCGGACGGCGGAATTCTGATCATTGAGACCGGCGAGAACTTTGAAAAGATGGAGCGCGTCCTGCCGGAAGCTTTGAAACTTGCAAGGTACGACTCGGTAGAGGAACTCACTCTGATCGGGGAGGGCGGCTCTTCCAAGCCCGTGAAACTCGCGAAGGGCGAGAAACGCAGAGACAACGTGAAAGAAGTCTTGCTCGGCGACAAGCTCTTGGCCTACCGGGAAGCGATCGGAGCCGGAGGCATCCTGACTGTAAACACCCTGATGGGGACCGAACATTTGGGCGATTTGAACAAGAACGGCGCCTTCTTCCAAAGCATTGTCGGAGAAGCGGATATTTTGACGCTTCCCGAGCCGGAAGAAGACCGGTACGGGCCCAAGTCCTACCTGGTCGAGAGCGTGCCGAGCGAGGCGGAACTCCCTTACGACTTGATCGCCGTCATCCTCCTTCTCTACGCCCTGCTAGCCGTGCCGCTCCTCTACCTGCTTCTGAAGAAGTCGGACAAGAGGACCCTGATGTGGGTGCTGTCTCCGGGTATGGCGCTTCTCATCATTTTGACGATTTCGCAAATCGGAAACTACGTGTGGGGGAACAAGCCGATTCTGAATGAGGTTTCCGTCATCCAATACAGGCAGGGCGATACATTCCTGAAAACGAAGACTGAAATGGCTCTGTTCAACAACAAAAAATCCGAGATGAAGGTCTCTTGGAACGGCAAAGAAAACGTGGAAATCAAATATACCGACCGTTACGACTTCGGTCTGACCGATCGGGCGGATAAAATCCTCAACAGCTCCGCTCGATACCTGCAGAACCCGCCTCTCTTCTACAGTTACAAGACCTCACTCTGGGGCAACGTCAGAGCGGAGGGAAGCAAGACCCTCCCAATCAAAGACCTTGAGACCGGCGTCCGCTTGGAATATGTGGACGGGAAGGAGATTGTCAAAGTCAAGAACGGCTTGCCGATGCATTTCAGTGAGGCCGTCTTGTTCTGGAACGGCAAATATTACGTGATCGGGGGATTGGTCGCCGGCGAAGAAAAGAGTCTGGAGATGCAGAATCTGAAACCGTGGAATTACGCGTATGAGCTCCACCGGGACATCCTCGATGAAAAAGTGAGTGCCTTGGTCGACCTGATGCGGGATGACGCAGAGTTCTACATCGACCGCGACTTCCGCAAGCCGACCCTCTTCGGCTACAACACCGACCCTGTCGGGTATGAGATTGAAATCAATGACGAAACGCCTAAGAGCTTCGCCAGAAACCTGGTCGTGATAAGGCTGGAGATGAAGATTGAGGACGGTTCGGAGATCGCCTTCAACGAGAATAACATCGATGCGGCCCACTACGGCGAATACAGTGACCGATTGCAAGCGGAAAGCTACAGCCCGGGCACTTCGTTCCAACTCCACGGCTACAGGGCCGATCTCTACGAACTCCTCGAGGTCCAGGGCCAGGAGTCGAACATCAACTCCATCGTCACCGACTTCCACCTGCCGACCAAGATGCAGATTGACTCGATCATCGTGGATATGAACAACAACTGCTATGAGACCTTCTCTTCCTTCGAAAACCTCAGCGGAGGATGGAGCGAGGAGCAGGCCGAGAGCATGAAGGAGCGATACTTTATCTTCAACCACTTGGAAAACATATACGACGAGATTTCGTTTGAGGCCTTCCTGAAAGAGAGCCCGGTGATCATTTACGGGGATCCGGCGGAAGATACCTGGAAGGAGCCCCCGGTCGACCCGGGCTTTGACAGCCTCGGAACGGTGGAAAATCCGCTGCTCGCGGCGAAGTGGTACGAGGTCGACAAGGCCAAGTACGTTTCCGCAAACGGCCTGCTCAGAATCAAGGTGCTGAAGCCGGAACTGTTTGACAGGAAGTGGTATGAGGTGAAGAACCATTCGATTATCGTAAAAGGAGTTTACCATGATTAAATTTGTAGGACTGACCAAGTGCTTTGGCGATTTAAAAGCGGTAGACGACCTGAACTTTGAGATTGCCGAAGGCGAAATTTTCGGTTTTGTGGGATCGAACGGCGCCGGAAAATCGACCACCATCAAGATCGCGACCGGCCTGATGAAGCCCACCGAAGGAACCATCTACATTGACGGAATCGACATTCGGGAGAAAAACGCCCTGTTTCGAAGCAAAATCGGCTATGTGCCGGACTTCTTCGGGGTCTACGACCAACTCAAGGTCAACGAGTACATGAACTTTTACTGCGGCCTGCACAAGATCCCGATCAAACACAGGGAGGAGCTGATTCGCAAGCTGACCAAGCTGGTGAACCTGGAGGACAAGGCGGAGGAGTATGTGGACAGCTTATCCAGGGGGATGAAGCAGAGGCTCTGCCTCGCCAGGGCGCTGATCCACGACCCCAAGATTCTGATTATGGACGAGCCCGCTTCCGGCCTTGACCCGCGGGCGAGGATCGACTTCCGAAACATCCTCTACCGTTTAAAGGGCATGGACAAGACCATCATCATCAGCTCGCACATCCTCTCGGAACTCGCCGAAATCTGCACGAGCATCGGCATCATAGAAAAGGGCAGGATGATGGTGAAGGGCTCGGTCAACGAGATTCAAAAAAAGCTCTCCCACCTGAACCGCATCACCATCAAGTGTACTTCGGGACTGGACGAGGTCATGAACTCGCTCCGCGAAATTCCGGACGTCAGCGAAATCAAGATGGTCAACGGAAACCTGGAGTTTTCGTTTGCCGGAACCGACGAGGACAAGGTGCGATTGCTCAAGCTGCTGGTTGAAAAGGACATCCCGATCTTCCACTTTGAAGAAAAGGGCGGCAGTCTGGAATCGATCTTCTTACAAGTTACGAAGGAGGAAAAGGCCGATGCTTAATCCAATCTTAGAAAGAGAAATCAAGAGCAAGATGCGATCTTGGAGGATGCCGATCGCCATCGTCATCTACCTGTTCTTTATGGGGCTGGTCACCTACCTGGGCATGAGCCTGATGTCCTTCAGCAGCATGAGGGCCGGCTTTGACCCGCAGGCGGCGGCAAACATCTATGACTTTATCAGCGTGTTCCAGCTCGGACTGATCATGTTCATCGTCCCTCTGGTCACGGCCACCTCGATTTCAGGGGAGCGCGAGCGACAGACCCTGGATTTGATGCTCTGCACGGACTTTCCGATTATGAGCATCATCTACGGAAAGATGCTCTCGGGCCTCTCTACGGTGCTCCTGCTGATGGTCATGGCGACGCCCTTCCTGAGCGTGAGCTTTGTCCTGGGCGGAATCGGCATCTTGGACGTGTTGAAGACCATCCTGTACTACGCAATCAGCGCCCTCTACATTTCGACCATCTCGTTGTATGCAAGCACCAAGTTTCGAAGGAACATCACCGCCATCATCATGACTTACGTGATTATGGGCATCCTGTATGTGACGCCGTTCATCCTCTTTTTGGGTTTGAGCCTGGATGTTAGAGGGGCCGGGTTGATGTCCCTCTTTGAGCAGGAACCCTATATTATGAGCGCCCTCTTTTTCGGCGCCAACCCGGGCTACGGCATGCTTTCCTTGATGTCGTTCTCCGACCTGGCACAACAACTGAACTCCCAAATCCTGCCGTCTTTAAGCAGGGTTCCGACTTGGATTATCTCGTTCATCTGGTTTGCCATCATCTCGTTCATCATGCTGAAACTGGCAAAGAAGAACCTGAAGGCGAAGGGATAGGTGTCGGAAGGCCCCTTTTAAGGGAAAATGTGAAATCGGAACACTCCCGTTACGGGTGAGACAAGAAAAGAAAAGGAACTGCGAAACGCAACCATGAAAAAAGAAATCAACAGATACCTCGCGCCCCTGCGCCTGAAAATGAGCTTGGAGAAGCTGCTGCAACTGCTCGCAATCTACGTTTTGTTTGCGGGTTCTTTGACCCTGCTGGTCCTTCTCTATACCAAGGTCCTTCCGCTACCCGGCTATTTTACGCTGATCAAGCGGATTTTACAGGCAGGCGGGCTCCTCTTTTTGCTGCACTTCGCTTGGTCCGCGCCTCGGCTCGGAATCGTTTTAAAGACGGCCGACCGCCTCTACTTTAAGGAGCGCCTGCTGACCGCGATCGAGTTTGAGGGCTTGGACGGGGAAGCGCTGGAACTCCAACGCGAGGACACGCGAAAGAGCATGCGGGCGGCGAAGGTCGAGGAGCTCTACAAGATTCGCTTTGACAAGAGGCTCCTCTTCGCAATCCTGCTCTTGGCCGGTCTGCTGTTCGGATCGACCTTCCTTGAGACCGAGGAGGGCATGAAGAACAGGATTGCCTCACAGAACATCGAGGAAGTCAAAGAAGAGACCGAATCGCTCAAAAAGGCCTTGAAAAAGGTCCTCGAGGACTCCGGGCTCAGCGAGGACAGAAGCGCGGAGCTGATCAAACAGTTGGAGGAGAACCTGAAGGGAATCGAGGCCAAGGAAGATGCGCTGAAGGCGCTCGCAATCACCAAGAACGAGTTTCAGGAGAGCCTGTCCGAAGAGGAGCTGAAGCAGCTCGAGGGAG
Source organism: Bacillota bacterium (assembly GCA_030529225.1). Lineage (GTDB taxonomy): Bacteria > Bacillota > Clostridia > Peptostreptococcales > Acidaminobacteraceae > JAUMXH01. The sequence goes on from JAUMXH010000002.1 coordinate 22,371, forward strand.
CGCTCAAAAAGATTGACGAGAGCGCGAGAAAGCTGGCCGGAAACAGCCTGAGCGACTACGCCTTCAACGGCGAGGAGGGCGCAGGAGAGCAGGGCGCAGGAGAGCCGCAGAATCCGCAGGACGAAGGCTCGGAAAGTGACGGTGAGGAGCAGGATTCGGACAGCGGGACGAACGCCGGAGAGAGCTCCTCAAACGGCGGCGAGCAAGGCGGGACGGCTTCGGACGGCTCGGGGCAGAGTCAGGGAGGCCAAGGCGGCAGTCAGAGCGGCGGACAGGGAAGCCCGGGCTCCGGCAGCAATCCGCAGAGCGGCGGAGCCAATCCGGACGGCTCACAGAATCAGGGAACGAACCCGAATCAGGGAGACTCTGCCAATCAGGGAGGCGCTCAGAATCAGAGCGGAAGCGGAGCCGGAGCGCTGAACGGTAACGGCGGCAAGAACAGAGAAAACGCCAATCAGGCCGGAAAGGGCGGAAAGGGCGCCGCGATCGGTGCGGCAGGCTCAAACGAGATCATGCTCGATCCCAAACGGATTGGCACCGGCGGGAACAACGAGTTCGTTCCCGGGCAAAAATCGGGCGAGAATGAGGACAGCACTTACAGAAGGGCCAAGACCAGACCCAAGGACGCCGGAGAGATCAAGGATTACAAGAAAATCTTTGCCGAGTACGCCAAGGAGGCGGGATACACCGGCAAGGAGCTGAATATTCCAAACGGCATGCGCGATGTCGTAAAGTCCTACTTTGACAGTATACAAAGGTGACGACGCGCAGAGACGGCCGGAAAGAGCGAAAAGAAAAGACGGACAGACCGAACACGGATAGGATAGGAGAAAGACCATGAACCTGGAGAATACCATACAGACGATCAAACGGATAGAGGATGAGGTGAGCAGGCACATCCTGGGGCAGGAGAAGCTCGTAAAGGACACCCTGATCTGCCTGATGGCGGGGGGCAACATGCTTTTGGAGGGCGTGCCGGGCCTCGGAAAGACCAAGCTGGTTTCGAGCCTGGCAAAGGCGCTCGGACTCGACTTTAAGCGGATTCAGTTCACGCCCGATCTGATGCCCGCCGACATCACCGGCACCAACATCTTCAACCGGGACAAGAACCTCTTCGAGTTCCAAAAAGGACCCGTATTCACGAACATCTTGCTGGCCGATGAGATCAACCGTGCGACGCCGAAGACCCAGTCGGCGATGCTCGAAGCCATGCAGGAAAAATCGGTCAGCGTCGCGAACGTCAGCTACAAGCTCGACACCCCTTACATGGTCATGGCAACCCAGAACCCGATCGAACAGGAGGGGACCTACCCGCTTCCGGAAGCCCAGCTCGACCGCTTTATGTTCAAGCTGATTGTCGAGTTTCCGGACAAGGACAGCCTCGCCAGGATCGTCAACCTGACTGCGGGCTCGGACGAGGAGGAAGTCGCCTGCGTGAGCGACAGGGAGAGCCTGCTCCACGGGCAGAGCCTGATCTCGTCGATTCCGGTCGCAGCCCAAGTGATGGACTACGCGATGAAGGTCATACTCGGCACCCACCCGGACAACGAATTCTCCGGCCAAATGGTCAGGGACTATGTAGATATGGGCTCGTCTCCGAGGGGCGCGCAGGCGCTGATTAAGACCGCCAGGGTCAAGGCTCTGATGGAGGGCAGATACAACGTTTCCTTCGAGGACATCAGCTACGTCGCCGTTCCGGTACTGAGGCACAGAATTGCCCTCAACTACAACGCGATGAGCGATAATGTGAAGGTGGAACGCGTGATAAGCGAAATCCTGGAGAGGGCGAAGGCATGAAAAAAGTCTTAGATGAGGCCTTTTTAAAACTCGTCCGAAGCCTGAATCTGAACCTTTCTGTAAAACTGAAGAACAATAAGCTCGGAAAAAAGCACTCGAGCGACAAGGGCTCCTCGGTCGAATTCTCCGACTACCGCGCCTACAGCCCGGGCGACGACTACCGCAGAATCGACTGGTCGGCCCTCGCGAGGTTTGAAAAGATGTTCTTAAAGCTCTACATGGAGGAGCAGCAGGCGAGCATCTCCATCTTTGTGGATACGAGCAAGTCGATGGAACAGGAGAAGAAGAGGGAGGCGGAGATCAAACTCGCCGCCCTCTTTGCGCTGAGCAGCCTGAACGAGTACGACAAGGTTTCCCTCCTCTTTTTTGACGAGGTCCTTCATGACGAGGTCAGGAATGTGAACGGCAAGCAGGGCTTTTATCGCATCGCGGACGCGCTCGAAAGCAAGAGCTACGCCTCGAGCGGCAAGCTTTTGGATGCGGTAAAGCAGGCCGCGCCCAAGCTCAAAAAGGGCTGCTCGATCCTGATCACCGACCTCCTCTACCCGCATCACCTGGACGAGGTTTTAAAGTTGCTGAATTACCGCAAACAAAAGGTCATCCTCTGCCATGTCCTGGCCAAGGAGGAGCTGGCGGTCAGCTTTCCCGGGAATGTGCGCCTGAAGGACAGCGAAACCGGGCAGGAAATCAACATCGATTGGAACGATGGGACCGCGAAGCTCTACGAAGAAAGGCTGCAGGCCTTCCTGAAGGAAGCGCAGGGAATCTGCAAGGCCCATAACGCAAGCTACTTTTTAATCAACGCGGATGAGGGAATCGAATCTCTGATCCACCACTTAAAAAAATTATCTTAGGGGGGAATACAAGATGGGAATTTCTAATTTTTTGGGGCTCTTTGCTCTCCTCAGCCTTCCGGTCATCGTCATCCTTTACATGTTCCGACCCAGACACAAACTGCTCGACGTGCCGAGCATCTTTTTGTGGGAAGAACTCATGGAGGATTTGTCGAAGGCGAAGAAGCTCGAAAAACTCAAAAAGACCATCCTCCTTCTCCTGGACCTCCTGATCGCCCTCCTGATTACCCTCCTGCTTCTGGGCATCTTTTTTCAAAGCACCAAGGCCCAATCGCATCACATCCTGATGATCAACGGGTCCTTTTCGATGAACGCCCAAGACCTCAAGCCGAGCAGGTTTGAGGCCGCAAAGAAGATGGCCGAGGAGTATGTGGAAAAACTCGAAGGCAAGGAAGAACTTTCCATCATTTTGGTCCATTCCGACCCGGAGCTGATTGCGAGCAGGGAAACGGATCATAAGCAGGCGATCAACGCGATCAGAAGCCTGAAGCCCGGCTACGGAAACCCCAAGCTTTCCAAGATACAGGACCTCATCGCGGAGCTGCAGTCCGATGAGGGAGCGAGCGTCGTCTACTTTACCGACGAGCCCTACAAATATGCCGAAAACATCCTCGTGAAGGAGAGCGAGGAAAACCTTGCCCTCAGGAATATCTCGAGCAGCCTGAACGAAGGAAAGCGCAGCGTCGCAATCACTGTGGAAAACGCGGACAATCAGGCGAAAAAGGCACAAATCAGCCTCTATGACGGGGATTTGTACTTGACGACCAAGGCGGTGGAAATCGGTGCCAAGTCGAGTGAAATCGTCTTCTTTGAGAACCTGAACCAAAATATTTCCGTCATTCACGCCAAGCTGGACGGCGAGGACATCAACCCCTTGGACAACAGCCTCTATGAGATCGGCAAGTCCGCGGCTCCCAAGAAGATCGCCCTGATCAGCAACGGTCACTTCTTCCTGGAGAGCTTCCTCTCGTTGAACCCATCCTACGAGGTCTTCCTGAGCAAACCCGAGGAATACAAGAACCTCAGCGGCTTTGACGTCTACATCTTTGATAAACTCACGCCGGAAGTCCTGCCGAAGGACGGCAACATCCTGGTTCTGGACCCCGAGGAAGGCGGCAAGAATCCGCTGTTCAGCGCGAACGGCTACATCAATAACCCGAGCTTTGCGCTCGAAAAGCACCCGGTCAACCGCTTTCTGGAGAAGGCAAACTTTGCGATCGGCATCTCTCAGACCTATGAGAAACGCCCGGACAGAGAGCCGATTTACAGCGCCGGCGAGAAGGTTCTGGCTTACAGTACGCGAAAGGGCCTGCAAAAAATCGTGGTCTTCGGCTTTGATTTTCGCTACACGGACCTCCCGCTCAAGGTGGATTTTCCGATCCTAATGAACAACCTGAGCGAGTACCTCCTCGATCAGATGATGACGGACAAGTCCAAGTACAGCGCCGGAGAGGGCGTGCTCGTCTACATCAAGCCTTCGAGCAGCTCGGCGAACATCCTGACCCCGAGCGGAAAGAAGCTCCCGCTCAGCTTGGAGAGCGCCACCCACACGTTTAGGGGGGCCGAGGAACTCGGGCTCTACAGCGTGGAGCAGGAATCGGAAGCGGGCGGAGAAAAGCTGCTCAGCAAGTCTTATTTTGCAATCAACCCTCCGGACTTTGCGAGTGAGGAGGAACTGGAATTTACGAGCGGCAACGCCGGCATCAAGACCTTTACCTCGCGGAGCGACATCGACCGGATTCTGATTGCCCTGCTCCTGCTCGCCCTTTTGATCGAGCTCTTTCTGCGCATCCGTAAGAACCCGCTCTCCAAAAAGGGAACCCTGGCCCTCAGGGCTTTGGTCGTCCTCCTGGTCATCCTCTCGATGTTGAACCTGAAGTGGAGCCTGGAATCCAAGTACAGCGACACCGTCTTTGTGGCGGACTTTTCGGAGAGTATGCACGGCAAGGACGGCGAAGTCAACAAGTTCATCGAGGACTCGCTGGAGCAGCTCTCAAACGAGGACCTCTATGGGATTGTGAGCTTTGCCGAGCGCGCAAACGTGGAAAAACCCTTGAGCGAAGCGCGCGGCTTCCAGCCGATTTCCACCGAGATCGAAAAGGGCTCGACCAATATGGAAAAGGGGATTGAAAAGGCCGAATTCCTCTTCAACAAGGACCACAAGAAGCGCATCGTCCTGCTCTCGGACGGCAGGGAGAACGCCGGTGACGTGCTGAAAAAACTCAGCGATTTGAAGGATAAAAAGATCACTGTGGACTACTACCCGCTCGGCAGCGACAGGTTTGAAGAGGTGGAGATTGACGAATTGAGCGTGCCGCAGCACGCGAAGCTGGGCCAGGACATTCCGATCGAGGTGAAAATCGGCTCCAACGTACAGGGCAAGGCCAAGCTCTACCTCTACGGCCGGGACAAGCTGATCGAGAAGAAGGACGTCGAGATTAAGGCCGGCACCAACAACTTCATCTTCTCCTCGAACTTGCAGGAGACCGGTATTGTGGAATACCGGGCCGAAATCGTTCCCGAGCGCGACAAATACGCCGAAAACAACAAGCTCTCAAGCTTTGTGAGCGTGGAGGGCAAGCTGAAGATGCTGATCGTCCAGAACGAGAACTTCGGAGAGAACTACGCCAAGCTCTTTGACAACCTGGATGTCACCCTGATCGATCAGAGTCAGGTGCCGCTGAATATAGAGAGCATCCTCTACTACGATGCCTTCCTGCTCGCGGACGTGAGTTTGGAAAAGACCCATCAAAAGTTCATCGAGAACCTCGCCTACCTGGTCAAGAACCAAGGAAAATCACTGATTGTCAGCGGGGGCGAGAACAGCTACGCGATGGGCGGATACTACAAGAGCAAGCTCGAGGAGATGCTGCCGGTCGAGATGAAGGTCAAGGACAAGGAGAAGCAGGAAAACATTGCGATGCTTTTGGTCATTGACAAGTCCGGCAGTATGGAATCGGGAGAGTACGGACTCAGCAAGATTCAGCTGGCCAAGGAGGCCGCCGTGCGCGCCGCCGAGGTCCTCGAGGAGAAGGACTACCTGGGCGTGATCGCCTTTGACGGGGAGCCGCACAAAGTTGTTGAACTCCAAAAGGTCAGCGACAAGGAGGCCATCAAGAACAAGATTCTGAGCATCAAGGCCGACGGGGGAACCTCGATTCAGCCGGCCCTTGCCGCCGCAGTGGACGCGCTCGAACAGAACGATGCCGCGCTCAAGCACATCATCCTGCTGACCGACGGAATGGCCGAAACATCGGGATATGAAGGCTATATCGCGAGGATGAAACAGAAAAAAATCACCCTGTCGAGCGTCGCCGTCGGGCAGGAAGCCGACACCAAACTCTTAAAGTACCTGGCCAACACCGGAGGCGGTCGCTACTACATGAGCAACGTGTTTACCGACATTCCGACCATCTTTGCGAAGGAGACGGTGCTGGCCGGCAAAAAATACATCAACAACATCAGCTTCTACCCGGATTTGCACGCGGGAAGCTCTATGTTGGACGGGATAGACGCCCTGCCGCAACTGCACGGCTACGTGGCGAGCACCGAAAAACCGATGGCCAACGTGGTTTTAAGCGGACCGGACGGGACTCCGATCCTGGCTTCCTACCACTACGGACTCGGAAAGACAATCGCCTTTACCTCGGACATGCACGGCATCTGGTCGAAGGACTTTTTGGCCTGGCAGAACAACAAGGTCTTCTGGCACAAGGTGCTTTCGGACATCTTGAACCAAAGCCTCTCAAAGGACTTCGAGCTCCGCTGCGAGTACAGAGACGGGAAGGCTCAGATCAGGCTGGAACTGAGCAGGGACAGCAAGATAAAGGAACGGGAACTCAAGGCCTTTGTGGTGGACAGCCAATCGGAAAAGCAGGAGCTGACCTTAAAATTGAAGGAGCCCTTCGTCTACGAGGCGAGCTTTAAACCGAAGAAAGACGGCCTTTACTTCCTGCTCACCTCCTTGGATCGGGACGGCAAAACGGAAACAGAAAATTCTCCCGCTTCGTTCAGCGCGGCCTTCATCGTGCCGTACTCGGACGAGTTCCGCTTCTTCAACACCAAGGTCTTGCGACCGGAAGAGCTTGTTGCGGCGAGCGGCGGGCGGGTGCTCGTAAGTGCAAAGGACGTGTTTACCGGCGAGCTCGAGAGCGTACAAAAAGAGTATGAAACGGCCAAGCTCTTCCTGGTGCTTGCCCTCCTCCTCTTTTTGTTGGAACTCTGCTTCCACATGACCAACCTGTCCGCAAGGCTCAAGCGCATCTTCGCCGCTCTCAGAAAGAAAAAGGGCCGGGACAAAACGAACGACAAAGACAAGTGGGAAGACCCGAAGGACGGGGATTCCGACGGGGACAAGCAAGGCAGGGAGAAGCGGAGACTGCGCAGGGCGAAGGCCGCCAAAGAAGAGAGCGGCAGCGCTTCGCACATCGACGAACTCCTGAAGGGAATCTAGATCGCCGCTGCGGCGCTTCAGAGAAAGTGAGAAACCATGAGAATCAACAGATATTTGGCAAGCGCGGGGCTCTGCTCCAGAAGGAAGGCGGAGACCTACATCAACGAGGGCCTGGTGACCATCAACGGCACTGTCGCGAAGCTCGGCGACAGGGTGGAAGAAGGTGACAGAGTGGAGCTCGAGGGCAAGCTGATTGAGCCGGAGACGAGGAACGTGACCCTGGCCTACCACAAGCCGGTCGGCGTCGAGTGCACCGCGGACCCGTCCACCGAAAACAACATCATCTCGGTGCTCGAGTACCCGCTCAGGCTCTTTACAGTCGGGCGCCTGGACAAGGATTCCGAAGGGCTGATCCTGCTGACCAACGACGGAGACTTCTGTTATAAACTCAGCAAGGCCTCGGAGGAGCACGAAAAAGAGTACCTGGTGACTCTGAACAAGCCGTATTCGGCGGGCTTCCTGAGGCGGATGGCGAGCGGGGTCGAGATTCTGGACACCGTGACCGCGCCCTGCAAGGTGGAGCGCGTCTCGGAGCGCAGCTTTAAAATTGTCCTGGTGCAGGGCCTGAACCGCCAGATTAGAAGGATGTGCGAGGCGCTGGGATACCGCGTGACCTCGCTGATTCGCCTCAGGATCGACAAGCTTACGCTCGACGGGATTCCGAAGGGCGAGTACAGAGAGCTGAGCCCGGAAGAGATGAAGCATTTCTTTCATCTTTGATGAAAAGCCCGCCCGAGGGAAGGGGCCCCGGCTCAAACTATTTTTCCAAAAGATCTTCATCGGCACGCTGTTCCAGACTGTAGAGGAGCACCGTGCCGTTTTCGTAGGAAAATCCTCCCTGCTCGCTTTGATAGCCCTCGATCAGGTACTCGTTCGAGGTATCGGTGACGAAGGAGAGCTCCGGCCCGCTTCGGTTCCCGTCCCGGGAAAGCGCAATGTCAAAGACAATCGCTATGCTCCCCGTTTCGATCGGCTCATGCAGCTTGGGATTGCCCGCATCATCGAGCGGAAAGGCCTGCAGGCTCGCAGGGAGGGAGTAAACGCCCTTCCAGCGCTGCACGCTCATCGCGGCCGCGACCGAATCGACCCCGTCCGGAATCTCAGTCACCGGACCGACAAAGGTTCGGAACGGATAGGTGAGGAGAAGGATGTCCGGATTGTAAGAAAATACGGGTTTGGAAGATTTATACCGGTACTTCGCATAGTCTACAATCTCGCCCTTCTGCCCGGACTTTCGCAACAATTCGGCACTCCGGGCGTGTTCCAAAAGGTCCGAAGCTGTGGCCAAATCAAAGTAGACCGCGCTCCGCGTCAGGCCCTCCTGCCCGTCCAGGCGGACAAGTTCCCCCTTTTCTCTCGCATAGAGGGCAATCCGATGATGCTTGTTGCCGGCCCGGTCGATGTGATAGAAGCGGGCCTTGACACTCAAAATGTCGCCCTCGGCAAAGTAGGTGCCCATGCTCTTCACGCTGAAGAGGATCGGATATCCGGCTTTGACCTCTCGTTTCACCTCCCCCTTGCCGCGACCCTTCCCGGCCGAAACCGGCAGCGTGAGCGCCCTCTTCTCCGCATCGCTCATACCCTGAAAGCGCTCCCCGGGGAGCCCCTCCTTGTTGTTCGTGCCCAAACTGTAAAAGGCTCCCGTGCCTTCGCTCGAAAAGGCGGGATCCAGCACCCTGTCCACGCGCAAATCAAAGAGCCTGCCGCTGACATAGAGCTCCCGCCTGTTGAAGGCCGCGTAGTGCTTGAAGTCCAGGTTGACATCTCGCTCGGCATCGAAGCGAAGGAGGGCGTTCTTGGCAACCGCAAAAGTTTCTATCGTGTAGCGCCCCTCCTTCACCCAGGGAGCCGCCTTGTAATAGATCTTCTCGACCTTGGGATCGAAGCGCAGCAGCTTTCCGGCCTTGACAAAATGGGCCTTGTCCGGCAGACTGTGCTCCAAGTCCCGCTTCTCCGTAGAAACATAGGCGTCGAAGCCGGCTCGCAGGCTCTTGTACTGCAGGTGCTTCCGATAGTCGCGATACCCGTAGCCCTTCTCCCGGATGTGCTGAAACTCGGTTAAAAAATCGAGTTCCATGACATGGTCCAGCGGAGCCGCGAGCCCGATTTTCCTTGCGTCCGCCCGCTGGTCGAAGGCCTCGTCGCTTCGTAGCTCGGTCCGGTTCGCGCTCGGCGTGTGAATCAGCACGGGATTTCCCCCAAGATCAAAATGTTTTTCGTCCTCGGCCCGATCGCTGAGAGAAATCCGCTTCTCGTAAAAAAGGCTGCCCGTCGTCTCGCCGCGCCCGTTCGGCGTCAGCACCGGGATCTTGTAGTCCTTAATTTCCAAGCTGATCGGCCTCTTTTGATAGTCGATGGGCGCAGGGGGATTCACCCCGTCAAAGAGGGCGTCGCTCAGCACAATCTGCCCGTCTATCATCAGGAAATCGTTCCTGACCCTGAGCTCACTGCCCTGCTCGATCTGTTGCAGCAGGGTGAGAATCTCGTCATCGCTGAGGTAGTCCTCCTCCCCGACATCGATGATCACCTTGAACTCGTCCTGCTCCCGATCGTAGCTCTGCCTCAAAGGATAGGTCGCGAGCCCGGCCGAAAGCCTGATGCCCCGGACATTCCGCTCGTAAATCCTGAGTCTGCTCGGCCCGATTCCGCGCGCGTTGAAGGCAATCGGTCCCTGCCGTTTGAGAGTCGGATTTCGGACATCCGCGCCCTTCAGGTGATAGACCGAACAGTCATGCACCTTGTAAACCTTGTACTCCTTGTAGACGGTTTCCAGGTAGCTCTCCTCGTAGTCCCTCTTGATGTTCCCATCTTCGTCCTCATACTCGATCCTCTGACGCAGATAGATGGAAATCGGCTCCACCGACTCTTCCGCTTCGATGCTGTAGTCCGCGAGCACCCTTTGGTCACTATGTACCGCAATCTTCACGGCCTCCTCGCTCGGAATCGCCCGGCTCACCTCATAGGAATCGGAGCTGATCACGATGCCGCCCGCCGGCTCGCTAAGTTGAGACGCCGAATCGGAGACCTTTTCGTAGAAGAAGACCAGGACCGGCCTGTCGTTGCCCGGCCTGTACTCGTGCTTGTAACTCGCCTCCGTGCTCGCAATCACCTGACTGATCCGGCTCCTCTTACCGGCGGGTCCGAGCGCCGCTTCCGCATCCCGCTCGCTCGGGTAAATCATGTGGCCCAGGCAGCGGTAGGCCTTGGACTCCTTGGCGCGGAAGGACTTCGTCTCCCCCTGCCGAATCAGGACGCTCTTGTTCTCCCTATGGATCGGGTGAAACTGATCCGATACCCGAAAGCGCGGACCCTTGCCCCCCTCCCAATCAACCGCGAGGTGCCGGATTTCGAGCCGGGCATCCAGCCTGTCCTGGTAGGCGAGGAGGACGGTATCGTAGTAGTTGTTGCTGTTCAGATATTGGGCAAAACCCTTGACCCTGCTCGTCGGCAGACTGATCAGCTTGATTTTGGCGGCGTGGGCGTTCGGGTCGGCGAAGAGCCGTCTGAGATGCGAATCATACTGTTTCTTGTAGCGATCGAGCAAATCCTTTGAGCTAAAGGGCTTGCGATACCTAAAATAGGACTCCAGAAACTTCGGCATGCCCTCAATCAAAGACTTGGAAAAGTTGGCCATGACGTGTTTTTTCAAGGCTTCGTCGTCTTGTATGATGCGAAGCCAAATCGGATTGTTCCTGCCCTTCCAGGGCTTGATGACATACTTGGGATTTTCTTCAAATTTGTCCGGCGGAAAGTAGGGGTTGTAGAGTTTGTCCCCGTACTGATCAAAGCCCAGGTAGCGGTAAATCAGCTCGCCCTTGCGATAAAAGGGGTCGCCCGACCTCGCCTTCACCACATCTTGAGGGCCTCGGTTCAGCTGCCTCAAATCGCTTCCGGACCAGTAGACGATGATGCCGTAGCGCCTGTAATAGGAATCGTTGGCCTCGTGGCGGATTCCCCCCGCCTCAATTTGCATCGGATAGTAGTCGGACCCCGCAAGTTCCGGACTCGTCTTGCCATAGACGCTTCGTACATAGGCGTTCGCGTCACTTAGCACTTCCTGCATTCTCGCGCTGCCCGCGGCATCGTTGATTTTGATTTCTATCCCGCTGAAATCGGCATGAACGGACAAAAGGCTCATGCAAAAAAGAGCGATTGCCAAGGAACATGGCAATAGATGATTTGCTCTGCGTTTCATTGTTTTTTCCTTTTCTTTCCCGTTTTTTCTTTCTTCTCTGTTTGTTTGCTTCTATTTTTTCTATATCTTTTGTCCTATTTTATCACAGATGAATCCGTTTTGAAATCTTTCTTTTCGGGCTTCTTGACTTTTCTCGGGCGTGGCGCGCCGCAGTCTCTTTCTTTCCGATGGCCGCCTCTTTTTCAGCAAAAAGGATTGAAAATTGGAATATCTTGTTGCAAAAGCGCGGCTTTTCTTATAAAATACTCTTATGTAGAGTGATTTTTTATTCTATTAACGCATAAAAATTAAAACTGATGAAAGGATATTAGGACATCGGGGCTGCGAAACATCTTACAAATTGTCGCAAACCAACTGTTTTTACGAGATAAGTGAAAAGGAGTGACCATGGAAACGTCATGCAAGATTGGTATCTATTCAGAAGTCGGAACCTTGAAGAGAGTGTTGGTACACACTCCCGGAAAAGAGATTGAAAATATCACGCCCGACCTGATGCAGAGGCTTCTTTTTGATGAAATCCCCTACTTAAAAATTGCCAGAGAAGAACACAACGCATTCGTCAATGTATTCCAACAAAACGGCACCGAGGTCATCGAACTGACCGACGCCATCGCCGAAATCATAAAGGACCCAAGTATCAAAGAGGACTTTATCGACAAGTTCATCCGGGAGACCCTAATTCGCGGAGAGGGAAAAAAGCACGCGGTCAAAGACTTTCTGCTGCAACTGAGCGACGAAAAAATCCTGATTGAAAAGATGATCACCGGAATCTTCAAGAAGGAGATCGAGGTCTCTGAAATCCTCTCCTTCGCCGATGTCGTGAACGACGACTACCCCTTCATCACCGACCCGATGCCCAACCTCTACTTCACGCGCGACCCGGCTGCCGTCATCGGCAAGGGTAAGAGCATCAACTGCATGAACACCGCGATTCGAAAGCGGGAGAGCCTCTTCACCGACTACCTGTTCCGCTACCACAAGTCCTTTGCGGGGCACGAGATTCCGACCTACTACAAGAGAGAGGAAACATACAGCATAGAGGGGGGAGACATCCTGGTCCTGTCCGACAAGGTCATCCTGATCGGCATTTCCGAGCGAACCGATGTGTTGGCAATCGAGACCTTCGCCAATACCCTCCTCGCATCGGACGAGCCCTTCGATACCATCCTGGCGCTGAACATCCCGAACAAGAGGGCCTTCATGCACCTGGACACCGTGTTTACGATGCTCGATCGAAACTCCTTCACCATCCACAACGAGATCCGAGGCACGCTGAAAATTTATGCAATCAAAAAGCGGGACGGCAGGCTCGTCTACAGTGAGGAGAGCGGAAGCCTCAAGGAAGTCTTGCAAAAACACCTGAAAGTGGACTGCATCCGCCTGATCAAGTGTGGGGGCGGGGACTCGATCATCGCGCCGCGGGAGCAGTGGAACGACGGGGCCAACACCCTGGCGATTGCGCCGGGCGAGGTCATCGTCTACGAGAGAAACTATGTGACCAACACAATTTTGGAGGACGCCGGCATCAAGCTGCACAAGATCCCGTCAAGCGAGCTCTCGCGCGGTAGGGGCGGCCCGAGGTGTATGTCGATGCCGATTCTGAGAGATAAATAAGGAAGAACGCTTTGCCCGTGCAAGGCGGGCGTGCTACAATACAATGTTTTGACACCGGCAAGCTAACAGCCGCTGCCGGAACAATCAAAAGAGCCGATGAGGCAAGGAGGATACTATGGCAATCAATTTGAGAAACCGCCACTTATTGACTTTAAAAGACTTTTCCAAGATGGAAATCGAATATCTGCTCAACCTGGCTTCGGACCTGAAGGCCAAGAAACGGGCCGGCATCAGGGGCAATCTGTTGGAGGGCAAAAACATCGTCCTGCTCTTTGAGAAGGCCTCTACCAGAACCAGGTGCGCCTTTGAGGTCGCCGCCTTTGACGAGGGGGCGAACGTCACCTATTTGACCAACAGCCAGATGGGAAAGAAGGAGAGCATCGAGGATACCGCCAAGGTCTTGGGCAGGTTCTATGACGGAATCGAATTCCGCGGATTCAAGCAGGAAACTGTAGAAGAGCTCGCGAAATACGCCGGTGTGCCGGTTTGGAACGGCCTGACCGACAAGTACCACCCGACCCAGATCCTCGCCGACTTTTTGACCGTCAAAGAGCATGTGAACAAGCCGCTCAAGGATGTAAAATTCGTCTATGTGGGCGATGCGAGAAACAATATGGGCAACTCGTTGATGATCGGCGCCGCGAAGATGGGCATGGACTTTGTCGCCCTGGCACCGAAGGAACTCTTCCCGGAGGAGGCCCTGGTAAACGAGATGCGAGAGGTCTGCAAGGAGAGCGGCGGAAGCATCACCTTGAGCGAGGATATGGACGCCATCAAGGGTGCGGATGTGATTTACACCGATGTGTGGGTATCGATGGGCGAAGAGGATCAATTTGAAGAGAGGATCAAGCTTCTGAAGCCGTATCAGGTGAATATGGACATGATTGCCAAGTGCGAAAACGATGATGTAAAATTCCTCCACTGCCTGCCTTCGTTCCACGACGAACACACCGAAGTCGGCATGGAAATCCTCAAAAAATACGGATTAAAAGAGATGGAAGTCACCGACGAAGTCTTCCGAAGCAAACATTCGGTAGTCTTTGATGAGGCCGAGAACAGGATGCACACGATCAAGGCCGTCATGGTGGCGAGCATCGGCAACCTCTAATTAAGGGGTAAATACAAGGTTCCGACAGGGCCAAGACCCGGAACGACTCATTTTTAAACTTCACTCAATAGGAAAAAGGTAAACTCCGCCAACTTGGAATCTTCTCCCGAGTCGGCGCGGTTTATCTTTTTCTTTGCAAAGAGGTCTCAAAAACAAAAACTTGTATACCCGGGTTTAAGTCCGGCAAGACCTGCTGACTATGTTGCTTTCGCTGATAAAATCCGGCTTTTTTTCGCCTTTTTGCAAGCTAAAAGAGAAATATTTTTACTGGCATTTTCGATTAAAATTATTTATTATTGGGTAAATAAAACCTAGAATTTTACCGAATTTTTTTACTTAAAAATTATTGTCAATAGGGATTGCTTTTAAGTTTCACAAAAGCTTAGGATCATAAGGGGAATCAAAGAGAGAAATGATAAACAAAAATTTATACAAGTTCTGCGGGAATACCAAAAAGTTTATTTTTTACGCAGTCACGGTCGATGCGATCAAACTGATGGCATCCATCGGTTTTGCCTACATCTTTGCCTTTCTGGTGTCTCGGATTTTTGCGGGAGACTGTGTGGCATGCAACTACAAATACTACATTTTCGGGGCGATTTTGCTCGGCCTCCTGAAAATCTTGTTGATTAAGGCGTCCACCCACTACAATTTTAAGGTGGTTCGGGAAGTCAAGCACAATCTCAGGGAGAGCATCTACAAAAAGGTCCTCGGCATGGGGATGGATTACCAGAACGTGCTCAGCACGCAGGAGCTCAACCACCTGAGCGTGGAGGGCGTGGAGCAGCTCGAGAACTACTACGGATCTTATCTTTCTCAGTTTTATTACGCCCTGGTGTCCTCGGTCATCCTCTTTTTCTCGCTCCTACCTTTCAGCTTTAAGATCGCGCTGATTCTGATGCTGGCTTCGCTCTTCATTCCGGCGATGTTACAGGGCATCATGCGCATCGTCCGAAACGTGCAGAAAAAATACTGGAAAAAGTACGCGAGCGTCGGCGACATCTTCCTTGACAGCATCAGCGGCATCACGACCTTGAAGATTTTTGAGGCCGACGAAAAGAGGGCCGAGCAGATGGACGAGAGCGCGGAAGAGTTTAGAAAACAAACCATGAGGGTGCTCGCGATGCAGCTGAACTCGATCATGATCATCGACTGGGTGGTCTATGTTTCGAGCGCAGTCATCATTGTGATGGCATCCAAGCTCTTCATCGCAAACCAGCTGAACCTCTTCGGTTTCCTCGCGATTTTGACCCTCTCAGCCGAGTTCTTCGTTCCGATGAAGATGCTGACCTCCAAGTTCCACGTCGCCATGACCGGCGTCGCGGCGGGCGAAAGCATCCTGGAGTTCCTGGAAGTCGAGGACGACGAGCCGAGCGGAAACGAGCAGTATCCGGCAAATGCGGACATCCAATTACAAAATTTCCACTTCCAATATGGCGATGGAACCGCGGTTCTGCACGGGGTGGATATGCGCTTCCAAAACGGAAAATTTACTGCTTTGGTTGGGGCTTCCGGCTCGGGAAAATCGACGATTGCGAGCATCATCAGCGCCCAAATCCGTTCCAAAGACAAGGTGCTTTACGGAACCCTCACAAAGGATCAGCTCCTGCACGGAGAGATCACCAAGCACGTCATTCGCATTCCGCACAACGCGCACATCTTCTTTGCCAGCGTGCGGGATAACATCCTGATGGGCAAGAGCGGCGTCAGCGACGAGAACATCATCCAAATCCTCAAAAAGCTCAAAATGTGGGACTTTTTGCAGGCCAAAGAGGGGCTTGACACCATGCTCCTATCGGGCGGCAAGAACATCTCCGGCGGGCAGGCGCAGAGGATAGCGATTGCCAGAGCCCTGGTGCAGGACTTCAATGTCTACATCTTTGACGAGTCGACCTCAAACGTGGATGTGGAATCGGAAGAAATCATCCTGGAGATCATCAAAGAAATCGCCCAAAGCAAGACCGTCATCTACATTTCGCACAAGATGAGCGTGGTCTCGACCGCCGATTTGGTCTATGTCCTCAAGGACGGCAAGATTACCGAGTCGGGCACGCACGCAGAACTGATGCAAAACAAAGGATTGTACTACGATCTCTACACCGAACAGGAGGAGCTCGTGGATTTGAATAAGAATAAGGAGAGCATATCATGAAGGGAACAAGAAGAAGCGGGATAGCCATCATACTGTCTCTGATTAAACTTTTGAAGCCTCTCAGACTGGAGATGAGCGTCGCCATCTTAATGGGAACGCTGAGCCACATTTCCACCTTCGCGCTCGGGATCTTCGGAATCTATGCGATCATCAGCAGCATTCCGGCGCTTGCGCCCCAGCTCCAAGGCTTGTTCTTCGGCGGCTTCAGCATTAAGACCTACCTGATCATCCTGGTGGTGGCCGGCTTTATGAGGGGGGTCCTGCACTACATCGAGCAGTTTTTCAACCACCTGATCGCCTTCAAAGTACTCGCGATTATCAGGAACAAGATTTTTGCGCAGATTCGAAAACTCGCCCCTGCGAAGCTCGAGAGCAAGAACCCGGGACAGTTGATTTCTCTAATCATGGGAGATATCGAGCTCCTCGAGGTCTTCTACGCGCACACCGTCTCTCCGATTGCCATCGCCTTTCTCTGCTCGCTCAGCTTGTTTATCTTCTACCTGAAGATCAGCTTCTGGGCGGCCTTGGTGGCCTTGGCGTCGCAGGTGTATATGGCGATTCTTCTGCCGCTCTCGATTGCCAAGAAAACAAACCGGCTGAGCCTGGATGTCAGAAACCAAATCGGGGATTTGAACGGCAAATTCATCGACCAGGTCAGAGGCATCAAGGAGACCATCCAATACTCGAACGGCGACAATTCATTAAAAGAGCTGGATCAGGTCACTGAGGACTTGCTCGAGAAGCAATGGGAACTCAAGAAGATCGGCGCCGAGCTCAGCAGCTATGTGGAAATTATGATCATCTTCTTCGGTCTGATCCAATTCCTCGTCTCGGTGCTGCTGGTGCAGAGGGGCATGATGAGTATGAGCGGAGCGGTGGTCGCCTGTATGCTTACCATCGGGTCCTTCGGTCCCTTCGTCAGCCTGGCGAACCTGGGCGCGATGCTCAATAACACCTTCGCCTGCGGAGAGCGGGTACTCACCCTCTTGGAAGAGACCCCGATTGTTGAGGCCGTCACAAACGGCGTGGACATCGAGAACGGCGATATCGAGCTGAAGGCGGTGGACTTTGCCTATGCCGAGGAGGACGGAAAGGTCCTCGAGAACTTCGATTTGAAGATCAACAAGGGCGAAATTCTGGGCATCATGGCCGAGAGCGGAAGAGGAAAGTCGACCATACTCAAGCTGATTATGAGGTTCTGGGATGTAGACAAGGGAAGCGTCGAATTTTCCGGCAAGAACATAAAAGATATCAATACTCACTCTATTTATGATAAAATAAACTACATGAGGCAGACGACCTTCCTGTTCACCGGCAGCATCCGCGAGAATATGTGGATTGCAAAGCCGGGCGCGAGCGACGAAGAAATCTATCAGGCGCTCAAACTGGCCTCGATCGATGAGTTCGTGATGGGCTTGAAGGACGGGCTCGACTCGTACATCGGCGAGGACGGCGTGAACTTCTCCGGCGGAGAGCGTCAGCGTCTGGGTCTGGCGATGTGTTTCCTGGCGGACAGAGAGATCTTCCTTCTGGACGAGGCGACTTCCAACCTCGACTCGATCAACGAGGCGATGATCCTGAAGTCCATCCTCAAGAACAGGAACGGAAAGACCGTAGTCATCGTTTCGCACCGAAAGTCGACCCTTGCCGTCTGCGATAGAATCGTTGAAATTTAAGGATTAAATTAGAATAGAACTATGGAATGAGGAGTTATTCATGAAAAAATTTACTTCAAAGGATATTGTTTTCCTGGCGATCTTATCTGTGGTGCTCTTGCTCCTGTCTTCGCTGATCATGCCGGTGATTATGTTCACCCAACTCACGGCGCTCAGGCAGCTCTTTGCGGCACCGATCTTTGCGATCTTCAGCGTGATTGCAATCAAAAAGGTTCCGAAAATCGGCGCACTCTCAATCGTGGGTTTGCTGACGGGCGGTGTCCTGGCCTTCATGTCACCGATTATGTTCATCAACAACTTTCTGGGCGCAGTCCTGGTTGAGCTGATCGTCCTTCTCCTCTTCCGCAACTACGACAAGAATGCGGCTGTCCTCTTTGCAGCCGCGGCCTTTGTTCCGGTGACCCTTCCCTTGTCCCTCGTTTCGCAAGTGGTCTTAAAGGGTCAAAAATTGAGCAGTCTCCTGGGTTCCAGCCTGCAGACGGTCGGCCTTCCGATCGCGGTCATCGCCCTGTCAATCATCGGGGCCTTCGTGGGACTCAAGATTGCCAACGAATTGAAGAAGACGGGTAAACTCTAATGCTTAGCCTATATATCAAAGAGAAGGATCGGATTTATCCGCTGCTCAGCCTCATCATAAGCTCCATGTTTTTCATCATGGGGCTGTTTTTCGTTAAGGAGCCTTGGTTTTTGCTCTACTTGGCGGGCATCGTCCTGGTGCTTTTGGGCTTCGGATTTCACAAGTCGCTCGCGCGGGTAAGCCTCCTGATTATACCGATTTCCATTGTCGTCTACCTGCTGGCGCGCTTGGGAACCACCCACATCAATGCCCTCCAGAATGCTTACAGAACCTTGCTTCTGGGGCTCAGCGCGGTAATCAGTTTGTCGATTGAACCGGTGGATTTGGTCAGAAATCTGAATCAGCTGAAAGTGCCGAGACTGCTCAGCCTGGCGCTACTCATTACCCTGCGCTTTATGGGCGTCATTTCGGAGGAGATGACTCGCATTCGCATCGCGATGAAGACCAGGGGTGTAAATAACAATATCCTGAATCCCAAGGTCGCCTACCGCGCCTTTTGTATCCCGCTGATCATCAGGGTTATCAGCATTTCGGACATTTTGGCCATCTCGCTGGATACCAGGGGCTTCAAGTCCGACCAGCAACACAGCAACTACAAGGATGTAAGACTCGAAGCGAGGAGTATCTTATTTACCGTCGTATCCCTCGCCCTGATCGGCGCAGCCATCTACCTGCATTTTTTTAAGAGAGTATAAATTATGAATTTAAGAGTAGAAAACCTTTCGGCAAGATACAGCCCGGAATCCAAAACCATATTTGAAGGCATCAGCTTTGAGGTAAAGGCGGGTGAATTCATCCTGCTCACCGGCCTCTCAGGAAGCGGAAAAAGCACCCTGCTCAGCAGCCTGAACGGCATCCTGCACGGAGAAGAACTCGTCAGCGGAAGCATCTTTTTGGATGATACCGAGCTCTCGGGCATGGGCGCCAATGAACGCTCGAACTACATCGCGTCGGTGCTCCAAAACGCGGATGAGCAAATCATCTTTGAAAAAGTCGAGGACGAGCTCGCCTTTCCGCTTGAGAACATGGCACTTTCGCCGGAGGAGATGAGAGAGCGGATTCAAAAGTATGCGGGGATGATGAGCCTGCGCCTGAATGACAGGACGTCCAAACTTTCCGGCGGACAGAAGCAGAGCCTGATCACCGCGGCGAGTTTCGGCATGGAGCGAAAGATCCTGCTCTTTGACGAACCGCTCGCAAACCTCGATAACAGGGCGGCCGTCAGGCTCCTCGATACCCTAAAGGAATTCTGTGAGAAGCACGGATACATTGTCCTGTTCAGCGAGCACCGCATCGACCTGGTCTTAGGCTACACCGACAGGGTCTTTTATATGAATGCCGGCAAGCTCAAATCGATCAGCGACAAGACCCGCTTCAAGCTCTATCTGGACAACAAGGTCAGCAAAATCAAGGAAACCCTGGTCTCTACCTGTAAAGAACCTGTCTTTGAAATCGATCGGCTCCAATATAAAGTGGATAGTAAAGAGATTTTGAAGGGGATCAACTACAAGTTTTTACGAGGCGGAAAATATGTAATCTCCGGCGAGAACGGCACCGGAAAGACCACGTTTATAAAACTCCTGACCGGCATCAACAAGCCGAGCGCGGGAAGCATCAGGAGTCCTTTTTCCAAGAAGGAGCGCTTCCAAAAGATTGGATTGGTCATGCAGAACCCGAACTACCAGCTCTTTATGCCGAGCGTCGAAGCGGAGCTGAAGCTCCAATCCAAGGATGATAACTTTTTGCAGTTTTTGATTGAAAATTTCCGAATCGGAGAGCTCCTGCAGAAACACCCGCATTCCTTAAGTGAAGGACAAAAGAGGAGGGTCGGCGTGGCCGCGATTCTATCGATGCAGCCCGAGGTCTTAATCTTGGACGAACCTTCTGTGGGTCAGGACTACAAGAACATGTCCGCGATGCTGACTGCCATTCTGGAACTCTGCAAGATCAACGATACGACCGTAATCAGCATCTCTCACGACTTGAGATGTTTTCAAAACCTGGGCGATATCTTCCTAAAGCTCGAGGACGGCGTCCTCAAAGAAAATGAGGTGTTTTAACTGACACTATGATATCGATGCAAAGGACGCAGTTCAAGCGTCCTTTCTTAATATGTATGATGCTGTCCCATTCGCTCACCCTTGATTTTTTTTTGCACTCTATAATCAAAAAAATGCAGTCACTATAATAATTTTTGTCACAAAAGGACTGCCTCGTTCGGATATATTGTGAAAGGAATCATTGATGGGAAAAACAAAAGAAAATAGCGTAGAACTAAGCGGAAGAAAAGAAAGCGTCGGAGACTTGCCAAAAGGTAAGGCAGGGAGGCAGATCTGTGAAAAGCACCGGAATCGATTTTGAGAAGACAAATACTTTGCTAAAAGAGATTTACACAGAATACAAGCAAGCAATATATTTTTTGGCATTTCAATATTTACATGATGAGTCCCTTGCCGAGGACATTGTGCAGGAGACCATCATAAAGATGAGAGAAAAAATCATAAAACAGGAAGTCCGTTCGATTGAAAAATTGGGAGCCTTACTTGCTACCATCGTGAAAGGCCTGTGTATCGACCTGATCAGACGAAGAGAAAGAATACTTTTCAGAGAAATTCTCGATTATGAAATTGAAAGCGAGTCCGGATTTTTCAATCAGTTTGCTCTAAAGGATGCCATCAACCGCCTTCCTGAAAAAGATAGGGATATTTTTTATAAAAGAGTTTACAAGGATCTGTCCTATCGTGAAATTGCAAGGGATTGCAATATGAGCGAGAGCGCTGTGCTCATCGTTCTGGCTGCCCACATTCACTGGAGAGTCTATCCGATGGAATGGACGGAGCAAAAGATGGAGCATGAAGGCGATCTGAAACGCATCGAGGAAGAACTGACTAAAAAAGGGTTTCCTTCCGATCTGATCCAAACCATTCAATCAGAAGACTTGCTTGCCTGCAAGGGAGCTACAAGGGTTGCCTATGAAACAAGTAACGAGGAGGATACTCACTTCAGAGAGAGAGATAAATTGAAGATGCACAGTATCATCGTGGAGCTGCCGAAAGAGAAGAAAGATATTTTTAAGTACAGGGTATTTCACTTTATCACATGGTCCAAGCCGGAGCCTTACCTCGGATCGGACTCCCTGATTGCGGTTCCGAGTCAAGGAAAGGACGTAAGAATCAGTGATCTTGGCGGCAGGATTTCCTGTAAGGATGGAGATACATGGTATTGCGCTCCATTCTACAGCATAGAACAGCAAATGGATGAAATGTTGACCCGAAATGATGAGAGAAAAATGCATGAAATCTACATCACAGAGTTTTCTTTGCGAAACCATGAGAGGGCGATCGCTTACCTCTCTTACAACGCGGAGGACGGAGACACCGAAACGTCTTATTTTGAGTCGCAAGGAGGATATTTATACCAAAAAAGCAGTATTCTTATTCCGTTTGCGACCGGCAAAGATACCTACCTGAAGGGAGAATTGTACAAAAACAATTATAATTACCTGTACTCCACTGTCGAAATAGACAAACCGTAAGGAGCTTGAAGCGTTTATCCTTTTTTATATAAATTGTTACATTTCCAGTGTTTTATTTGCATGAAAAACCATCTATGCTATGATGGAATTGGACTTATCTTTGCAATCACGAGGCAATCAAAGAAACGGAACCTTTAGACTCTAAGTTCTTGCTATCTTGGCAGGTGAACATACACCATTCTTATCAGGAATCGAAGGGAGCACATGATGAAACGCATCAAGAATAGAAAACTCAGGATTGTAATCCTCGTCTTTTTGGTTTTTATCCTATTGGAGCTTGGTCTTTTCCTCTTACGAACTCGCTACTCTATCTGCCAATCGATGCCGGCAATCCCTCTGTCTTCCAGGTATCGGTTGCACTGACTGAAGTGCCTGCATCCGAAGAATCCTCTGCTCGCAGAGAGCGGACTCGGATGGGGCGCTTTGAGAACGAGGTGCTTGGGGTTGTGAAGGAATCTGGCCTTTTCCTGGGCGGGCCTACCCCAGAGCATGATGACAATCGGTCTGTCGATTTGATTGATTGCCTGAATGGTCGCATCGGTAAAAATTTCCCAGCCGCGTTTGGCATGCGAATTTGCGAGACCCTTTCTGACGGTCAGAACCGTATTCAAAAGAAAGACGCCCTCATCCGCCCATTTTTTTAAGTAACCGTGCTTTGGAATCTCACATCCCAAATCCTGCTTCAATTCTTTATAAATATTCAAGAGAGAAGGGGGGATCGCGACGCCCTTCTTAACAGAAAAACAAAGTCCATGAGCCTGATGTTCTCCGTGGTAGGGGTCCTGCCCCAGGATCAAAACCTTTAGCTTATGATAGGGGGTATAGTGGTAGGCGTTGAAGATATCATCCGCCTTGGGGTATATGGTAGTGGTCTGATACTCCTGAAATAAAAACTCTCTGAGCGTTTTGTAGTAGTCCTTCTCATATTCTCCGCCGATGACATCCAGCCAATCGTTGTTTATTTTAGGCATTCTTTATCCTTCCTCTATCTTTCCTCTTTTCGATATAAAAAATAGAAGTTTCACGTGAAACTCCTACTTTCTAATCAGTTGATACAATCGTTCAAAATCTTCCTCGCCATAGAACTCCAGAACAATCTTCCCCTTGTTTTTTCCTTTTAGAATTTCTACTTTGGTACCGTACTGCTCGCTGAGTTCCTCACTGAGTTCATAGTACTCGGATTCCTCGTTCACATGCTTTTCCTTCTTCTCCGGCTTCGGCTTTAACAGGTTCTCCAAATCACGAACATTCATCTGGCTTTCCTGAATCTTTTTAGAGAGTTCCATCTGCTTTCTATCGCTCAAGGTGACCAACATCTTGGCGTGACCCACCGTGATTTTATTGTTGATCAAGTCTTCCTGTACCGATTTTGCCAACTTTAGAAGTCTGGTCATATTGGTGACATAGGTCCTGCTCTTTCCGACGATTTCAGAAATTTTTTCCTGTGTCATATTGTATTTTTCTAAGAGGGTCTTGTAGGCCATCGCCTCTTCAATCGGATTCAGGTCGCTTCTTTGTAAGTTCTCGACCAGGGAAACCTCGTAGCGCTGCTCTTCGTCCAAATCCATAATGACCGCCGGTATTTTTTTCAGCTTCGCCTGCATCGATGCTCGCCACCTTCGCTCGCCGGCGATAATCTCGTAATTCTCACCCATTCTTCTCAGAACGATGGGTTGAATGACGCCGTTTCTCTTGATACTGGTGCAGAGGGATTCGAGTTCCTCCGGGTCGAAGGTCCTCCTCGGCTGAAGGGCGTTGGCTTTGATCTTGTCGATCTCAATTTCCTGAATCCTCTCCTCCCGTTTCCCGTCATCAAAGATGATCGATTCTTCGATGTCATCGGGAATCAACGAAGAGAGGCCTCGTCCCAAGCCCCGTTTCAGATTGTTTTTCTTATTCTCTTGCGTCATTTTTCAACATTTCCTTTGCTAGATTTAAGTAACTGAGGGAGCCCTTGGAATCCTGGTCAAAATAAATAATCGGGATACCGTAACTCGGCGCTTCGGCAAGCCTGATATTTCGAGGAATCACCGTATTGAACACCTTTTCGCGGAAGTACTTCTGGATTTCCGTCACAACCTGGTGGTTGAGCTTGTTTCTCTTGTCGTACATCGTCAAGAGGACGCCGTGTATTCTAAGGTCGGGATTCAAATTTTTGCGGATCAATTTATAGGTGTTGATGAGCTGGCTCACGCCTTCCAGTGCGTAGTATTCACATTGGATCGGAATCAAAATACTGTCTGCCGCAACGAGCACGTTAATCGTAATCAGACCCAAAGACGGCGGACTGTCCATCAGGATATAATCGTAGTCTTCTTTTAAATCCTTGATGATTCTCTTGAGCGTGTACTCTCGGTTCTGCTCGCTGACCATCTCGATTTCGGCGCCGGAAAGCTGAACGTTGGAAGGAATGATGTCAAGGTTTTTAAATTCCGTCTTGATGATGGCCTCTCTCGGGTCGATATCGCTCATCAAAACATCATAAAAGCTGAAAACGACAACATCCTTGTTGATTCCGAGCCCGCTCGTGGTGTTCCCCTGCGGATCGCAATCGATCGTGAGCACTTTTTTGCCGTAAGCGGCGAGAGCTGCGCTCAAATTGATGTTTGTAGTGGTCTTTCCAACCCCGCCTTTTTGATTAAATACTGCTATTACTTTTCCCATTTTTGCACCCCCTGATATCCTATTCTACCTTGTTTATCAAAAAAATACCAGTATTATTTTGAGCGAAAAAGAACGAAAAAAAGCTGTTTTTATTGTTTGAATTCCTGCGTCTTGGAGCAAAATAAGAGAGCTGTTTTCCTCGTGATTTTTCTGATTTTCTTCATCGGATTTGACATTTTGGAAGGTTCGGAGTAAAGTAATTGATAGAAGATAATCATTCTTGCAAAACAAGGCGCGATTCTTTTTGACAAACAGGAGGTCTTTTATGAGTAAATATGATATCGGTATCTATCTGCTTGGAGTTCCGGTGCTCGTCATCTTTCATTTGCACGTCAGGCTCGGCGTTCCGAATTTACCGATCACTTTGTTGCTCATCCTCTTCCTGATTGCCCTCTCTCTGGTTTTCTTCTACTTCAAAAAGAAAAAAGGGCTTGTGAAAAAGGAATCCCCCTTCCTCCGGACAGTATCGTTTCTCCTTTTCCCTCTAACTTACATTCCCTATCTTTATGAGCTGATTACGCTGGAGCATATCACAATTATCTATACCGTATTCTTCTTCTTTTTCGTCGGTATGGACATCTATCAAAACCGAAAGAAATAAGAGGAGCTTTTTTTCTTTTCTTATTGCATTGGATATCCTTTTTTGATACAATCAATCTTGCATTTTATGTGGATAACTTACTTACTTAACTTAAAGTTTTCCACAATAAATTGTGAATAACTTGTTTATTCAGGCAAACATCATGTTGATAAGTACATCATAGGAGGACTCTTTGTTAGATTATACAAGGATTTGGGACGACATACTGAGAAACATACAGAGCAAGGTGAACGAAACCACATACAAGACCTGGTTCAACAGCATTAAATATGTTGATTTTATAGATAATGTCTTCATTTTGGAGGTTCCCAGCGAGCTGAACAAGAACGTCATCAGCACCCAGCACTCGGAAAAACTCTCGGACGCGATTAAGGACGAGGCCGGAGAAAACTGCCAATACTTCATCATCGGGGAGAACGAGGACCTGGACTATAAGAAGATGATTCAGAAAAAGTCCAAAGAAAAGGAAAAGACGCAGGATTTGACCGACAAGAGCAAATTGAATCAAAAGTACACCTTTGAGGAGTTCGTCGTCGGCTCGAACAACCAGCTGGCGCACGCGGCCGCGCTTTCGGTGGCGAACAATCCGGGAAACTCATACAATCCTCTCTTTATATACGGACAGGTCGGGCTCGGAAAGACCCACCTGATTCAGGCGATTGCGCACAAGGTCATCGAAAACAAACACGACAGCAAGATCAACTATGTGACTTCGGAAAACTTTACCAACGAGGTCGTGCTTTCGATTAAGAACAATAAGATGGAAGAGGTCAAGAATAAGTACCGAAACTGCGACGTTCTGATCATCGACGACATCCAGTTTATCTCCAAGAAGGAGAAGACCCAGGAGGAGTTTTTCCACACCTTCAACGATCTGCACCAACTCGGAAAACAGATCATCATCGCTTCGGACAGACCTCCTTCTGAAATCAGCGAGCTCGAGGAGAGGCTCAGAAGCCGCTTTTCTTCGGGGCTGATCTGCGATATTCAGGCGCCGGATTACGAGACCCGGGTGGCCATCCTGCAAAAGAAGGCGGAGGCGATGAACATCAAGATCGGTGACGATGTCTGCAACTATATCGCGACCAATATCAAGACCAATATCAGGGAATTTGAGGGCGCTCTGATTCGGATCAGCGCACTTTCCAAGCTGACCAATATGCCGATCACCCTGGAGATGGCGACCGAGGCCTTGAAGGATATTTTCACCTCAAACGTGCCGAAGGAAATCGACGCCTCTCTAATAAAAGAGGTGGTTTGCCGCTACTACAACGTCAGCATCAAGGAGCTGGAATCCAAGAAACGCCAACAGAACATCACCTTCCCAAGACAGGTTTCGATGTATATCATCCGCGAATTGACCGATCTTGCCTATGTGGATATCGGGAAGGAGTTTGGCGGGAGGGACCACTCGACGGTCATCAACGCCTGCAAAAAAATCGAGTCCGAAATCGAAGGCAAGGAGAGCTTTAAAAAAGTTATAGACAAGCTCATCCTTGAAATTAAGGGGGAAAATTAGTTTTTCCACCGAGCGCACAGGGAAAACATCGGCGCCTTTGTGCATAAGCCGGCCGAATAGACCCTGTGGATAAACGGAGTGAAAAGTAAAAGTAATGCACCCTTTTTTACCGCCTTGTGATATAATGGTATCAGTGCTTACAGATGTTTTTCAACAAATCAACAGCCACTATAACTACTACAAAAAAGGATAAATATAAAGATAAGGGAGAAGGACAGATGAAATTTTCAATCGACCAGGAAAAGCTAAACGGGATTTTGAGCATCGTGCAGCGATGTATCTCTCAGAGAGCCCTACAGGATATTTTGAGCAACGTATTGATTGAATCAAGAGAGAATGAGATTATCTTTACGGCTCACGATCATAAGCTCGCTTGTGAGATCAAGGAGGAGTGTCAGGTCGTAGAGCCGGATAAGGTGCTTGTAAATGCGACCCTGTTCAGCGACTTTGTCAGAAAGCTCAGACCCGGGGATGTCAACTTTGAGAAGGTGGGCAAGTTCCTGCACATCAATCAGGGGGAGACCAAGATTAAGCTCCTGACCTACGAGGCCGAAGAGTATCCGAGAATCAACAAGATTCACGCGGGCGAAAGCTTCAGCATCCCTTCTCTCATGCTAAAAGAGATGATCAGGCTGACCATCTTCGCGGCATCGAACGATGAAAAGTCGATCCACCTGAACAGTACCCTGATGGAGATTGAAAAGGACAGCCTAAGCCTGGTATCTTGCGAATTTTACCGCATCGCCTACAAGAAAAACATCATCAAGAATGAGGTGCAGGAGGGGCAGAGACAGAGCTTTTTGATTCCGTCAAGGGCGACCAACGAGCTTCAGAGAATCCTGCAGCAGAACAGGGACAACGAGATGGTGGAAATCAAGACCTCGGAGAGAAACATCGAGTTTACGATCAACAACTGCACCCTCTCTACCCAGCTGATCGACAAGGATTACGTGGATTACAAGAAGATCATTCCGAAGGAGTTCAAGACCCGAATCAAGGTGGACAGAAAACAGCTCTTTGATGCGATCGACAGGGCGAGCCTCTTGGTCAGGATGAATGAGGAGAAGTCAGTGATTTTTGATATCAAGGACAACAAGCTTTCGGTCATCATCAACTCGAACATGGGGAACTTTTACGAGGAAATCCCGGTGGAACTCGAGGGCATGGACCTGGAAATCGGCTTCAATCCCAAGTTCATCATCGATGTACTGAAGGTCTTGGAGAACGAGGAGATCATTATGGAGTTCAATTCGGGCATCCGGCCTGCGATTTTGAAGACCGACGAGGGGGATAACTACATCTATCTGGTTCTTCCGATGAAGATTTAGCACCATGCAGATCACAAAGATTCGACTCAAAAACTTTAGAAATTATGAGACGTTGGACCTGGACGTTTCAGAGGGAGCGCACGTAATCAGCGGAATGAATGCTCAGGGAAAGAGCAACTTCATCGAAGCGATTTATTATAGTGCGTTTTCTCGTTCTTTCAGAAAGTCCAGGGACAAGGACTTGATTCGGCACGGGGCCGAGCAGCTCTCGATTCAAATCGACTTTGACTCGGACAACAGGGAGGAGAGCCTGGCGATCTTTCTGGACAAGGGGATGAACAAGAGAATAAAAATCAATGAGAACTATATCCGCAAGATGTCCGATTTTATTGGAAAAATCAAGATTGCCTGCTTTACGCCGGAGGATCTCTACCTGATTTCCGGAAGCCCGGGCGAGCGCCGCAGGTTCTTAAACCGGGAGCTTTCTCAGATTTACCCCGCCTATTTTAGAAATATCATTGACTATCACCTGGTGCTGAATCAGCGGAACACCGCAATCAAGCAGTACAAGTTCGGCGGAAAGGACGGCAACCTGGTCCGCATGTGGGACGACAAGCTCGCCGAGCTGGGGGAGAAAATTATCCAAAAGCGGGTGACCCACCTGCTGCGCATGGACGAAATCGCCTCGGGTCTGCACAAGCGTTTGAGCGGGGAAAAAGAGATTCTAAAAATCGAGTACGACGGAATATTTCATTCGAAAAATTACGAAAAATATGATAAAATAGAGTTTGGATTAAAAGAGTTATTGGATGAAAACTTTGAAAATGATATGAAATACGGTTACACCACAATCGGCCCTCACAAGGATGATTTTCATATCTTTATCAACGGTTTGGAAGCGAAAAAATTTGCCTCTCAAGGTCAGAAAAAATTATCTGCTCTGTCCATAAAACTATCCCAGATTGAGATGATCCAAGAGATCACCGGGACGATGCCGATCGTTCTTTTGGACGATGTGAGCAGTGAACTCGATGAGGAGAGACGGCTTTTTTTATTGGACTATATCACCGGCTTTCAGTCGTTTATGACGACGACCGACATCGAGATTTTCCAAGAGGAAAGACACAAGTTTAAACATATTACAGTCAGTAATGGAACGATAAAGGAGGAACATCCTTGCAAGATACAGTGAAAAGTAATTACAATGCCGATAAGATACAGATTTTAGAAGGACTGGAGGCTGTCAGAAAGCGTCCGGGAATGTATATCGGCTCGACATCTTCCCGAGGTCTGCACCACCTGGTGTACGAAATCGTGGACAACAGTATTGACGAGGCGATTTCAGGCTATTGTAAGAATATTAAAGTAACGATCAAGGCGAACGGCGGCGTCGAAGTCGAAGACGATGCGCGCGGAATGCCTGTTGACTTGCATCCGAAGATGGGCCTACCCGGAGTCGAAATCATCCATACGATCCTGCACGCGGGCGGAAAGTTCGATGCGGGCAGTTACAAGGTTTCCGGCGGTCTGCACGGGGTTGGCGCCTCGGTCGTAAACGCCCTTTCCAAGGAGATGACCGTAGAAGTCAAGCGGGACGGCAAGGTTTACCAAATCGCGTTTTCACGGGGAAAGAAGACCAAGGACTTAACGGTGGTCGGCGAGACCGACTTGCGAGGGTCCAAAACCTACTTCCTGCCGGATGACGAGATTTTTGATACCGTCGAATTCGAGTACGAGGTCCTCCACAACAGACTCCGAGAGCAGGCCTACCTGAACAAGGGGCTGAACATCGTTCTGAAGGACGAGCGCGAGGGGATGGAGCAGGAGGAGAAGTTCCATTACGAGGGCGGAATCAAGGAATATGTCGAGTACATCAACAGCAAGAAGAATAAGATTCACGAACAGATCGGCTATTTTGAGTCGGAGAAGGACGGCATCATCTTTGAAATCGCCTTCCAGTACAACGACAGCTACCAGGAGAACATCCTGAGTTTTGCCAACAACATTGCGACCATCGAGGGCGGTACCCACCTGAGCGGCTTGAAGTCGGCGTTAACGAGGACCATCAACGATTACGCGAGAAAGGCCGGCATCCTGAAGGAAAAGGACGAGAATCTGCAAGGTTCCGATGTCAGAGAGGGACTGACCGCGATTCTGTCGGTGAAGATTCAGGACCCGCAATTTGAGGGGCAGACCAAGACCAAGCTCGGAAACTCGGAGGTGAGAGGGGTAGCAGACAGCCTCAGCGCCGAGTGTTTTTCAATGTTTCTGGAGGAGACTCCGAAGGATGCCAAGCTGATCATAGACAAGTGCATGCGCGCGCAGAAGGCCAGGGAAGCCGCCCGAAAGGCGAGGGATTTGACCAGGCGCAAGGGGCTCCTGGACGGCTTGAGTTTGCCGGGCAAGCTCTTTGACTGCCAGGAGCAGGACGCTTCCAAGTGCGAGATTTACCTGGTGGAGGGAGACTCGGCGGGCGGTACCGTAAAGAGTGCCAGAGACAGTAAGTATCAGGCGGTTTTGCCGCTCAGAGGTAAGATTCTGAACGTCGAGAAATCGAACCAGGCCAAGGTTTTTTCTTCCAAGGAGATCATCTCTATGATAACTGCCTTCGGCTGCGGCATCGATGAGGAATTCGACCTTGAAAAACTCAGGTACCACAAGATTGTCCTGATGACCGACGCCGATGTCGACGGCTCCCACATCCGAACCCTGTTGTTGACCTTCCTCTACCGCTACATGAGACCGCTGATTGAGAACGGCTACGTTTACATCGCCCAGCCGCCTCTGTATAAGATTTCCCGAGGGAAGAAGGTGGAATACGCCTTCAGCGACGAGGAGAGAGATATCAAGGTGAAGGAGTTCGGTAGCGGAAAGGTTGATATTTCCCGCTACAAGGGTCTTGGAGAGATGGACGATTCCCAGCTCTGGGAGACGACGATGAATCCTGAGAATAGAATCCTCTTACAGGTGAACATAGAGGACGCTGCGGAGGCGGACATTCTCTTTGACATCCTGATGGGCGAGAGGGTCGAGCCGAGACGTGAATTTATTGAGAAGAACGCGAAATATACCGTGAATCTGGACATATAAGCTTGAGGTGATAGAGTGAATAATGAGATAGAACGAGATAAGATTCAGAAGATTGACATCAATAAGGAGATGAAGAAGTCGTACATTGACTACGCGATGAGCGTCATTGTATCGCGTGCCCTCCCGGATGTCAGAGACGGACTCAAGCCCGTTCAGAGAAGAATTGTGTATTCGATGCACAAGAATGGCTTGTATAACAATCAAAAATACAGAAAATCGGCTACCATCGTCGGGGACGTAATCGGTAAGTACCACCCGCACGGGGACAGCTCGATTTATTCGGCGATGGTCCGCTTTGCCCAACCGTTTTCGATGCGCTATCCGCTGGTGGACGGCCAGGGTAACTTCGGTTCGATAGACGGCGACAGCGCAGCTGCCCACCGTTATACCGAGGCCAAGATGTCCAAACTCAGCGCCGAACTGTTGAAAAACATAGAGAAGGAAACGGTGGACTTTGTTCCGAACTTTGACGGAGAGGAACAGGAGCCGTCGGTTCTGCCGGCAGCCTTCCCCAACCTATTGGTGAACGGAACCATGGGAATCGCGGTCGGAATGGCGACCTCGATCCCGCCGCACAACCTGGCGGAGGTGATTGACGCGACCGTTGCGCTGATGGAAAACGATCGGATTTCGGACGACGAGTTGATCAGTCATGTGAACGGACCGGACTTCCCGACCGGGGCGATTATGCTCGGCTCATCGGGATACCGAAGGGCTTACAAGACCGGAAGAGGGAGCGTGGTGCTCCGTTCCAAGCACGAATTGGAGGAGATGGACGGCGGCAAGACCCGCATCGTCTTCACCGAGATTCCGTACCAGGTCAACAAGGCGAGGATGCTCGAAGGTATCGCGAACCTGGTTAAGAACAAGCTGATTGACGGGATCACGGCGCTCCGTGACGAATCGAACATGAACGGAATTCGTGTGGTCGTGGAGTGCAGACGGGATGTCAATGTCAACGTTCTTTTGAACCAGCTTTACAAGATGTCATCCTTGCAATCGACCTTCAGCCTGAATATGATCGCCTTGGTGGACGGAGAGCCTAAACTCCTCAGCTTGCGTGAGATTTTGACGCATTACATCGCGCATCAGATAGATGTCGAGACCAGACGTTGTCGCTTTGATCTCAGAAAGGCCGAGGAGAGGGCCCACATTTTAGAAGCCTACATCAAGGCCATCGACAACATTGATGAGGTGATACGCATCATTCGTTCATCGTATGACGATGCGGAAGAAAAGCTGATGGAGGCCTTCGGATTTACCGAAATCCAGGCTAAGGCGATCTGTGACTTGAGATTGAGACGCTTGCAGGGCTTGGAACGCGAGAAGATTGAAGAAGAACTCAACGGCTTGATGGCGCTGATTCAGGAGCTCAAAGAACTGCTCAGCGACGAAGGCAAGCTCAAGGCCTTGATTGTCAGCAATTTGAAGGAGCTCAAGGAAAAGTACTTTGATGTAAGAAGGACGGATTTGGAGCTGAACTTCAACGAGATCGATATTGAGGACTTAATTGACGAGGAGAATGTGACGATTACCCTAACACATAAGGGCTATATCAAGCGCGTTCCGTCGGATACCTATGTGAAGCAGAACCGCGGAGGTCGCGGAATCACCGGCCTGTCTACGAGGGATGAGGACTTTGTCATCGATTTGATCAACACTTCAACCCACAATCACCTGATGTTCATCACGAACAAGGGCAGGTCGTACATCCTCAAGGCATACCAGATTCCTGAGGGGTCGAGGACCGCGATGGGCACGCCGATTGTCAACCTCTTATCCCTTGATGCGGATGAGAAAGTCAGCGCCTTGATTGCGATTAAGGAATTTGAAGAGGACAAGTATTTGGTCTTCTTAACCAAGCAGGGCATCATTAAGAGGACGCCGCTCTCCGAGTACGGCAGCAGAAGGACTTCGGGTCTGATTGCCATCAACATCAGAGAGGACGACGAGCTGATCGGCTGTAAGGTGAGCTCCGGAAACGATGAGTTCATCATCGTGTCCAAGAACGCCAGCTCGATTCGCTTTAACGAGAGCTCGGTCAGGGCGACTTCCCGCAACACGACTGGTGTGAAGGCGATGAGCCTGAGAGACGGCGACGAAATCGTTTCGCTTTCAAGGGTCAGTGAGGAATCGGCCGAACTCCTGGTCATCAGTGAGAACGGCTACGGTAAGAGAACGCCGCTTTCCGAGTACAAGAATCAGAATCGAGGCGGACTCGGCAACCTGACTTATAAAATCAGTGAGAAGACCGGCACCATCATCGGGGCCAGCGTAGTAGACGGCACGGAAGATATCATATTGATCAACTCGAGCGGCATCATCATTCGTATCTCGGTTTCGGATATCTCCGTCATCGGCAGGGTGACCAGCGGTGTGAAGTTGATGAAGGTGAATGAAGAAGACAGACTGATCTCGTTCTCTAAACTCATTGAGGAGGAAGAGGA
Source organism: Bacillota bacterium (assembly GCA_030529225.1). GTDB lineage: Bacteria > Bacillota > Clostridia > Peptostreptococcales > Acidaminobacteraceae > JAUMXH01. The sequence continues at coordinate 55,921 of JAUMXH010000002.1, forward strand.
CGCGGAAGAAGGCATTGAGGACGCTTTTGCGGCTGATTCGGAAGAGGAAGAAGAGTAGGGGTAAACTATGGCTTTGATAATAAAAACGGATGTAGACAAGGTCAATGAGAAGCTAGTGTTCTTTTTGGATGGGGAGCTGGACCTAAGCAGCGCCCAAATCTTTAGAGAAAGTATCGAGGAAGAGTACCGGAAGAATCCTGGTAACATCGAACTGAACTTTGAGAAGATTGATTTTATTGATTCCACCGGGCTGGGAACCTTGGTGAGCTTGTCTAAACTCTTAGATGAGAAGCACAGGATTTCGGTCCTGAACGCGAAGGACCATGTAAACAGGGTTTTTACGATTACCGGTTTGGATAAGTTGTTCATTCGTAAGGGGGACTACCGGCATGAATAATAAGATAGAGATTCGAATTCCTCCACTCAAAGAGTATATTCCTGCGGTTCGCTTTACCGCCGCCCTCTTTGCCAATCATGTGGGCTTTGACATCGAACGGATAGAGGATATTAAACTCGTGGTTGGAGAAGCTTGTAATAATGCGGTTCTCTATGGAGATCCCGGCACCAACGAAATCTCGATTCAACTTTATGTAGAGCAGGAATCGATGTTTGTGGATATCATCGACAAGGGCTATGGTTTTGAAATCGGCAAGTATAAGGACCCGAATCTGGATGAGCCGGATGAGGGCGGCTTTGGGATTTACATCATCAAGACCTTGTCAGATGCGATGGAGATCAAGTCGAATCAGGAGAACGGAACATTTTTAAACATAAGATTTAACTTGGTTTAAAGGGATCTCGATATGGCAAAGAAAAAGATTACGAATGAAGATTTGTTCAGAGAGTATGCAAAGACTAGAAGTTTGGAACTTCGGGACGAACTGGTAGTCAAGTATTTGTATATCGCTGAAATTCTTACCAAAAAATATATCAATCGGGGCTTGGAGTACGATGATTTGTATCAGGTCGCTTCCCTCGCCTTGATTTATGCTGTCGAGCGCTTTGATGTTGAGAAGGGCTACGAGTTCTCCAGTTTCGCGACGCCGACCATCATCGGGGAAATCAAGAAGTATTTCAGAGATAAGGGTTGGATGATTCGGGTTCCGAGGAGGTTGCAGGAGCTTGCAAAAAAAGTCAACGAGGCCAAAGAGCACCTGCATCAGGAGCTCAAGAGGCCGGTCAAAGTGTCGGATATTGCCGCCTATTTAGAGGTGAAAGAATCCGAGGTCTTTGAAGCGATGGAGGCCAGCTTGGTTTACACGCCTAAGTCGCTCGATGTCTCTTATTCCGGAGACGATTCGGACCAGGAGATCTTCCTTTCGAGCTTGATCGGTGAGGAGGACAAGGAGTTCAAGGAGCTGGAAGATAGAGACTTTATTGAACGCTGTTTGGAGAAGCTTGACAAGGTAGAGGCCAAGATCATTTCAAGCAGATTTTTAGAGGGAAGAACCCAGGTACAGGTAGCAGATGAACTCGGTGTTTCTCAGATGACCGTTTCCAGAATGGAAAAGAAGCTGATCGCAAAGTTTAGAGAAGACTATTATAAAATCTGTAAGTAAGGATAGGAATGTTTCATGTGAAACATAAGGAGTATATGAGTATTTTAATTGCGTGTAACCCGAAATCAGGTTCCGGGGAAGGAATCGTAGTTGGAAAGAAACTGCTGGACCATCTGAAGTCGCTCTCCTATCAAGTAGATTTTTTGCAGAGCGAGAGCAAGGAACACCTGCAAAGTGCTCTGATAGAATCTGCATGCAAGTATGACTTGATATTTATCTGTGGGGGAGACGGGACCTTTCGTGACTCGATTGCGGCGATCCAAGATTCCAACTATGATGTCCCCTTGGCCTTGGTTCCCGCCGGTTCCGGTAACGACTTTGCAAAAAGCTTCGGTATCAAAGGGGAGCTGAGCGATTTGGCGGAGACTTATCTCAAGTCCAAAGAATCCTTGGTTCAGGTTACCAAGTGTAACGAGGAATCTTTTATCAACGTGTTTGGAGTGGGAATTGACACCGCAATCTTAGAAAGAAGGCTGACGTTTAAACGCTTGAAAGGCTCCCTAGCCTACTTATGTGCGAGTTTAATTACCCTCTTTCGCTACAGGCCGCGCCTTTATCGCATCACGCTTGACAATGAGGTTCTGGAGGATCGATACTACATTATCACCGTTTGTTCCGGAAAGTATTTTGGCGGAGGAATGATGATAGCACCGGATGCGGATATTTATTCCAACTACTTTCAAGTGGTTATGATGAGAAAGTCCGGTTTGTTTCAGCTCCTGAATGCCTTTATCAACATTTACAAGGGAACTCACGTCAAACTACCCTACGTACAATCCTATTTTTCAGGAACGGTAAAGATAGAGCTCTTGGACGGAGAGGAATACTACAATTTAGACGGGGATATTTTTACGGAAAAAACGGCACTATATATCAGAAAAGATGACAGAAGATTGATTCGATTGAAGAAGCCCTATTTGGACTGAATCTTCACATTAAAATAGGAAAAGTCACTCGGCTTGAGTGGCTTTTTTTGTTTCCTTTGTACTATTCATTTCATCTCTAGGTGATTATACTTCGCTAGGATATTGCAGCGGCACCAAGTTTCAGCTGTTAGATGCCTTTAGCACTAAAAGAATGTTTCACATGAAACATCTGGAAGAGTATTCCGAACTCATGGGGAGCAAAAAAATCACGACGGAATCAGCCGAATAAAAAACGTTCTCGACTCAAGGAATAGGAAAAAAGGATGGCAAATTTTGATGCTTATGCTTGATGTTTCAAGGACTTCGTAGTATGATAGAAACAAAAAATGATAGGAGAGGATATGAATACGGATGTGCTGAACAGACAATACATGCTAATCGAGTCGTGGAAACTGTTTACGGAAAAAGGAATCTATAAAAATGAAAAATCACAAAGTGCCGAGATAAAACTATGGCAGCAATCAAAACTGTTCGGAGCAAATCCCTTTCAGGAGGAATTGTTTTTAAGGGCTAAGGAACCGTTTTACAGTTCGCACCGTTTTGACGAGGAGCTGAACGAATGGGCCCGGAAGCAAGATGTTACTCTCTACCTCTTCAACGAGGAAAAGATACTGCTCGACCAAAGCAAGAATCAACTGGAAAAGTTTAGAATCGAGATTGGGGCTAAACTGGATGAAAAGCACCTGGGCATTACAGCCCTCAGTTTGTGTGTGAAAACCAACGAATACAGGTGTTTAAAGGGCGCTCAAAACTATGTTAAGGCCCTGCATTATACCATTATGAGGGCCTACCCCATTCAAATCGGGGAGTCCCGTCTTTACGTACTTTCCTTCAATCATCTGACAAAAGAGGAAGAATCCACAAAAAATGACATCGGAAAAGCCATCGACTCCTACTGTAAGCGCCTGACAGATACAAAGAATTTACGAAAGAGCGCGGACACGCACTTTGATTCAGGGATCTATGAAATCCGCGACACAGGCAAGGTCACTTATACCGAGTTCAGCTATCTTTCAGCAATACCTGAGGGAGAAAACATCCTTTCGGTCTTCTACAACTGCTCCATCAGCCATATCTTTGCCGGAAAAAAGCAAATTGTTACCTATAAGAATAACCCGTTTAAGAAGTTTATCATTACCCCGATTTCAAAGAAGGAACGGGACAGTGCACTGATCCTGTTGGAGACCTATGAACATACGCTTCAACTTCTGGATCTGTATCACGGAGCGCTGAATGACGACGCTTCCGACCTGCTGAGCGCCGGGGACTTGGATCAGGAGGATAAGAAAAGAATTCGAGCCTTGGCGGGTTCTTCCATGCCGGTTATGTTTTTACTGGAAACCCGAGAGGACCAGCTTCTTTTATCTTCCTATATCAATTCTCAGAGAAGGGATGTGAGGCACTTTGCAGTCAATCTGGACGAAAGCAAGGGAAAGAGCTCGAATTTCTATCTAAAAATGAATGTAATATCAGAGTGGCTCAGCATCAATGAGAGGCCGATCATCCATCTCTTTCATATAGAAAGCCTGGCGATGGAAGATGTGAACAAGATTATCAAGGAATGTTTCTATACGGGGAAAAAGCAGTTCAAATACTTCTTCTACGCGAGCATGGACCTCTATCACGTTTTAAAGGAATCCTTTCCTACCATCCTGGAGAGTTTTAAACTGAATATTATGAAACTGGATCAAGCGCAGCTTCAGGAAATCAGAAAAAGTATGGGAAGGCTTCCTGAAGGAAGAAGAAGGGGAGAATCGAATCTCAAAGGACCGGAAGAGAACGGGAATCCCAAAAAGAACTATTCCTTGAAAAGGATAGAACGGGAAGCGATTGTAAACGCTTTGCTTGCCAGTGATTATAATCTATCGAAGGCGAGTGAGCTCTTGGAGATTTCAAGATCTACCCTCTACAGGAAGTTAAGAGAGTATCAAATTGATGTAAAATACTGATAAAAGAAACGGTGTTGCAATTTTATACACAGAAAAAGTCTAATTTTCAACATTATTTGGAGTGAGTGAATTTGCTACGGGACTTTTTCCCCATAAAACCCGAGTTTTCCACAAAAGATGTCGAGAGAAAACGAAGAAAAGAAACATGAATTGTAGCAAAATGAAGAAACTCTACAGCTAAAAATGAGAGAGGAAAATGTATTGTGAAAGGTTAACAGATAATTGTTGAAAATTTGCGTAAAAAACTGTCTTTTTTAACAGCTTGCTATGTTTACTCTCTCTTAAAACTGAAAAGGTAAAAAAAGAAGCCTGAAAAGCCGGGAAAGGCCACAACTTGTAAATTGAGTAAAGATAGGGTCTTCAGAAAGAAATGGCGACCGAAAGAAAAAAACAAAAAAGGAGAAAATTCACATTCGAATGAACCAATAAAATGCTTGAAAAAACAGCGCTTTTCATATAAAATGTTGAATGATAGAAGTGCCCATGATTGGGAAAAAGCAGGGGGGTTCATGTATAAAATTCGGGAAGCCGCGAAGCTTTTGAAGGTGGAAACCATAGAGATACACAAAAAACTGATCTCGTTGAGAAAAGAACTGCAGGGGCATGTTCGCAAGGTCAACGGAATCACCAGCATAGATCAAGAGGGTATCGACATCATCAGCCTCAGTTTTTCCGACCCTGGGCCTGAGGAAATCCTGCTCAAAGAGGCCCTTCCTACCGGAGAATCGGTGGGGGAGGCTGCGAGCGTCGGGGACCGCGAGGCGCCACAGAATCTTGAAGGAGAGCCCGGAGAGGAACCCGGAGCGATTCGGGAATCCTGTGATAAGGTCGCACCGGAAAGACCCGAGAGAGATATCGCCTCCATCAAGGCGGAAATCAATCAGAAAAAGAGCGAGCTGAACATGTTGAATCAGCGTCTCATCGCGGAATTACAGAGAAGTACGGATTACACGAAGGAGCTGAACGATTTACATCAAAAACTGGAACCCTACTTCAGGTAAATGGAGCGCTTATGTATAAAATCATAGAAATAGCGGACCTTCTGGGTGTGAGCAAGGTGACGGTCTATAAAAAGATTGAACAGCTCAAACCGGAAATCATCGCCCACATGAAGACTGAAGACGGGATTACCCTGGTGAGTGATTTCGGAGTCAACCTGATCAAGAACGCGATCAAGAGAAAGAAGACCAGAAAACCCAGAGATAAGGCCCTGCTCAAGGTGGTGGATCTGAACTGCGAACTGAGCGAGAGCTTGGAGAGGCGGAAGCGACTGGAACAGGCCGTTCAGGAGGCCGAATCAAGGCATAAGGAAGACTTAATCATCAACTTGAGACATTTAAACACAATGATCAATATCAAGAGCGTAGAGCTGAACTACGTATTGGAATCAAACAAACAACTGAGACTTGCCCTGGAGCAGGCGAATCGACTTTTGTTACGCTTGGAACAAAGAAGATAAACAAGGAGGAAGCCGGTGGGAGACAAATATCATCAAGGTTCGGAGGAACAGTTCGGGAGAAGGGACGGAGAGGATGCGAAAGAGCTCGATAAATTCCTCAGTTCTCTGAACTTGAGTAAAAAGGAGAAGGTGCAGAGACCCTATCGCGAAGTGCCGGAACCGGTCCCGAGCGGAAAATCACAGAGCCTGGACTCGGCCTTGCAGGATGTGTACCGCCGATCCGAGCAGGAAGCCTACGCTCGGCTTAGAGAGGAAAGGCAGATGTCGCAGCCTCTGAACGATGTGATTGCGGACGCGGAGTTTAAAGGTCTGAAGAAGGACTTTCAACGGGAGGATGAGTTGAAGGGACTGTTCCGATTGCAGGAGGAGCAAGGTCCCGACCACGAGCCGTTTACCTTCGACCACAGCATCGATATGCAGGAGTACGTGACGCGAAACTACGGTAGTCTGGGGGATGAGTCCGAAGACCTCGATATCGACGGCATTATGAGCAGCGTCAACGACATCTCTTCCGAGACCGGCAATGTCGAACTGGACTCGGTTGAGACCGAGGTTCCGGAAGACGTGAGAGAAACGGACGAGGCGGATAAAACCGGGGCCGAAACAGGCGAAGGTGCTACAGAAAACGGCGCGCCGGAGGGTGCGGAGCCGGAGAGAGACAGGGTAGGTAAGGAAATGAATGTAAATATGAGATACGATGAGATGAGACAGGGACAGCAAGAAGAGAGAGAGCAGAGCTACTCTGAGGCGCCGATGCAGAATTACGAACCGCAAATCCCGCCGAGCCTTCCACAGGAAGAGCAGAGGGCGATGAGAAAAGAGTCGCTGATTGACAGGGCGCTCGAAGAGGACATCGAGAAGCTGAAGCGTTCCGGCTACAAACCGCAGGGATTCGTCTTTGAAGAGGGAGTCAACTCAAAGACCGTTCCGGAGGTTCCGGACGCGATGATTCTAACGGAAGACGGCAGTATCGACTACGACAAGATTGTCGGAGAGAACAGAATCGTAAACATCGAATCCATCTACGACAAGAACCAACTGATTAAGCAGATGAGCGAAACGGTCTTTATGATAGAGCTTTACAACAAGACCCTGCCTGCCAACCTTCCGATTGATGTGAAGAGAGAGTCGGTGCTGAACATCGTGAAGGCCAGCTCCATCCAAATTGAGGAGCTCCTCGCCGATGCCTACCAAAGAATCGACGTTTTGAACGAGGTGCTTGAGGACATTGCACTGAAATCGGACGAGCTGGACAAGCAGAACCGGGACGAGATTGAGGAGCTCGAGGAGAAGATTCAGGAGCTCAAGACGCGCATCCAGAAGAGGGCGAGCTACAAGCAGTCACAGAACGCGATGATCGGCTATGAGATCCAGCGAATTGTCAATATTGTAGAATTTATCAATCCGGAGTAGGCCTCGATGTACTCTGACGAAGCGATGATGAGGCTGGTTTTGGAGGAGTCCGAGCGGGCCTTTGCCCTGGGCGAAGTGCCTGTCGCCTGCATCATCACGATGGGAGATCGGATTATCAGTAAGGCCCACAACGAGAAGGAGACGGGTAGCTGCGCCACCCGCCATGCGGAGATCCTCGCAATCGAGGAAGCCTCTCGCATTTTGGGCGCTTGGCGCCTGCAGGATTGCAAGATGTATGTGAACCTGGAACCCTGCCTGATGTGCCTCGGAGCCATCCTGGAATCGCGGATTCCGGAGTTAATTTATTCTTTATATGATTATCGTATGGGGGGAATCAACGGGCGCTTCGGAATCGGCGAAGAAAAAGTTAAGTTAACACCGCTTTGTGTAAAAAGCGGTGTTTTAATAAGTGAAAGTAAAAGAATAATCCAAAGGTTTTTTCGGGAAAAGAGGAGATGAGCCCGCCTCATACCGCTTAAAAGAAAGCGTGACGCTGTTAACTTAGTAAAAACTCAGGCGACTTACCACGCCCTATTAAAAGAGGCTAAGAAGCGGTCGTATCTCTCCGGTTGCCATCCCGCCCTCTCTATTTTTTTGAACCCGGGTGCCGCGGCGAAAGCTAAAAAGGTGACCCCGAATGCCTTCAAAGTTCCAAGGACGCGAGCCCTGTACTTTCCTTTTTCCACACTTAATGCTATAATATTCGGATACCGGATAACAGATATAAGATAGGAGACATACCAAGTAATGGAAAGAATCAAGATGTTAATTTTCGTTCTTCCGGCGGTCCTGATCGGGCTGAGCTTTCACGAGTTCGCCCACGCGATGGTCGCTTACTGCTTTGGAGACAGAAGTCAGAAGCAGTCCGGAAGACTTTCTTTGAACCCGATTCATCACATCGATCCGATCGGATTCCTGATGATTGTGTTGGTCGGCTTCGGTTGGGCAAAGCCGGTGGTCTATGACCCGAGGGAAATCGAAAAGAAAAAGCTGGGCAGGATTTTAATCGCCCTCGCCGGCCCCTTCACAAACTTCCTCTTGGGCATGCTCTTTGCTTTTATTTGCGGATGGCTCTTCCGTGATTTTTCGTTCATGGTCAAAGCCCAGGACAAGTCGATCCAGCACTTTATCTTCAACCTGGTTCTCTACACCTCTTTGATTAACTTCGGTCTGGGAATCTTCAACTTACTACCGATCGCGCCCCTGGATGGAAGCCATGTGGTCTCGGTCCTCTTCGGGCTGAGTCCGAGTCAGGAAATGAAGTATTACAGGTACGGCATGCCCGTCCTCTTAATTCTGGTGTTTTCAGATACCCTCTTCGGGATAGACTTATTGCCGATCACGAAGGGGATCAATTACTTATTCGGCTATTTTTCGGGAATATAGCAAAGTTTGGAGGATCTTTTGGATTATGTAGTGGAAATGAGGGGAATACGCAAGGTGTTTCCCGGAATCGTCGCAAACGACAACGTGGACTTCTGCTTGAAAAAGGGGGAGATTCACGCCCTTCTCGGCGAGAACGGAGCCGGAAAATCAACCTTGATGAGCGTTCTCTTCGGACTTTACAAGCCGGAGGGCGGAACGATCAAGATCAACGGTAAGCAGTGCGAGATCGACAATCCCAACATCGCCAACAAGCTCGGAATCGGGATGGTGCACCAGCACTTTAAGTTGGTCGACAACTTTACGGTGACCGAGAACATCATCTTGGGGCAGGAATCGGCTTATTTGAGTAAGAAGAACATGCTTCACGAAAAAAGCAAGGTCAAGGAAATCTCGGAGAAGTACGGCCTCCAGGTCGACATCGACGCTAAGATTGAGGAGATATCGGTCGGCATGCAGCAGCGCACCGAGATCTTGAAAATGCTCTATCGCAAGGCCGAGATAATGATTTTTGACGAGCCGACTGCGGTTTTGACGCCGCAGGAGATTGTCGATTTAATCAAGATCATGAAGCAGTTCGCGAGCGAGGGAAAATCCATCATTCTGATTACGCACAAACTCAAGGAGATTATGATGGCCTGCGACAGGTGCACGGTGCTTCGCCGCGGAAGGTATGTCGATACCGTCAACATCAGCGATGTGAACGAGAGAATCCTCGCCGAAATGATGGTCGGAAAAGAGTTTGACTTCAATGTGGAGAAGAGCCCGGCTCAGCCGAAGGAGACCATACTGAAACTTGAAAACATCTCGTACACCGACCACAAGAAGGTCAAGCGCCTTAAAAACCTGGACCTTGAACTGAAAGCCGGAGAAATCCTGGCGATTGCGGGAATAGACGGGAACGGACAGCGGGAACTCGTAGAGATTATCACCGGGCTTCTGAAACAGGACGAAGGGAAGATTTTCTTACGGGATATCGACCTTTCCAAACAGAGCATCCGAAACAGGACGCTGGCCGGAATTTCGCACATCCCGCAGGACAGGCACAAACACGGCCTGGTGCTGGACTTTAAGCTCTCGGAGAACATTGTCCTGCAAAGTTACTACCAAGAGCCCTACTCTAAGAAGGGGATTCTCAACTACAAGGCAATCACACAGAAAGCGCAGCAGATTATAGAAGAATACGACGTGCGCTCTTCCCGCGGGCCGGAGACCGTCGCGCGGAGCATGTCGGGCGGGAACCAGCAGAAGGCCATTGTCGGGCGGGAGCTCGACCGGAATGCGAGCCTCGTCATCGCCGCCCAACCTACCAGGGGCTTGGACGTGGGCGCAATCTCTTACATTCATAAGCGCCTAATAGAGGCTAGAGACAGTGGAGCCGCGGTGCTCCTGGTCTCTCTGGAACTCGACGAGGTGCTCGAGCTCGCAGACAGAATCAATGTCATTTTTGAAGGAGAAATCGTAGGAAGAGTGAACGCCGACGAGACCAATGAGCAAGAGATCGGTCTGATGATGTCGGGTTCCAAGAAGGTTGGTGTTTAGCGATGAAGAAACTATTGGATGCGATGACGACCGGGAAAAAATACACGGTCATTATGACGATTTTTCCAATCGTCTGTGCCTTCCTCGTGGCCTCTATCATCCTGCTCCTCACCGGCTTGAGCCCGGCGGACGCCTTTAAGGGCATCTTTAAGGGAATCACCGGTATGGACCTGATGCTGATCGGAGAGAAAGGCTTTTTCAACGCGAGGATACTCGGCGAATACGGCGTGGCGCTGATGCCGATCATTCTCTGCGGTCTCTCAGTCGCCTTTGCCTTCCGAACCGGCCTCTTTAACATCGGTGCGGAAGGACAGTTGATGATGGGTTCGGTGGCCTCTGTTTCGGTCGCCCTCCTCCTGGATTTGCCGAGCATTCTTCACTTGCCTTTGGCCATCCTTGCGGGCTTTCTCGCAGGCGCGCTCTGGGGCGCGATTCCGGGCTTCCTGAAGGCCAGGTTCCGCGTACACGAGGTCGTCGTCTGCATCATGCTCAACTACGTGGGCCTCTCTCTATCGGGCCTATGGATTTCAAAGCTTCCGGGCTTTGCCAGCATGAAGACCCCGATGATTCCGGCTTCGGCCTCGCTGAAGAGCGAATTTTTATCGAGCATCACCGCAAACTCAAGATTTCACTGGGGCTTTGTGATCGTCCTCGCCTCGCTCTTCCTCTTCTACTACATCATCGAGAAGACCGCCTTCGGCTTTGAACTCAGGGCGGTCGGAAACAGTCAGGACGCGGCAAGGTACGCCGGCATCAAGGTCGAGCGAAGCATCGTCCTCTCTATGATGATATCGGGCGGCTTTGCGGGCCTCGCAGGCAGCATCCTCACGCTGGGAACCTTCGGATTCGGCAGGTATCTGGGAGCCTTTGAAGGGTACGGCTTCACCGGAATCGCGGTCGCCCTCGCCGGCGGAAACAGTGCGCTCGGCGTCTTCCTCTCGGCCCTGGTCTTCGGCGGATTGGACAACTCGGGCAGGTTGCTGCAGGTCAAGAAGATTCCTCTGGAAATCACCATGATTATTTCGGCCCTCATCATCCTCTTTATTGCGATGAAGGACGGCTTTAAGGATATTTTGATGAACATGAAAAAAGACTTGGCTGAGAAGGGAGAGAAATAATGAATACGGACCTACTATTTTCGATGCTTCCCTTGACGATGATTTACGCGACGCCGATTTTTATCGCGGCTCTGGGCGGACTGATGAGTGAGCGAAGCGGTATCGTCAACATCGCCCTCGAGGGAATCATGATGATCGGCGGCTTTGTTGCCGGAACCTTTGTAGTCATCCTGGCGCCCCACCTCAGCTCCGAGCTGACCCCGCTGCTCAGCATTCTGATCGCCTGCGCCTTCGGTGCGCTCTTCTCGTTGATTCACGCCTTTGTCTGCATCAATCTGAAGGCGGACCAGGTCATCTCGGGAACCGCGGTCAACCTCCTTGCGGCGGGTCTGACGGTGTTTCTGGCGCAGATCATCTTCTCTCAGCAACGAACCCCGAACTTTACCGAGGGCTTCACCAAGACCACCTACCGACCGCTGAGTGAGATTCCGGTGATCGGAAAGATCTTCTTTACCAACATTTACTATACGGTTTACATCGGCTTTGCCCTGGTCCTTTTGATTTGGTTCCTCGTCTACAAGACGCGCCTGGGCCTCAGACTCAGGGCTTCGGGCGAAAACCCGCACGCCTTGGCCAGCACCGGGGTCAGCGTCGCTAAAATCCGATACATCGGCGTCATTTCATCCGGCGCCCTCGCGGGCCTCGCCGGCGGCATCATGGTGCTCACGCAGGATACCCAGTTTACGACCGGCAGCATACACGGCACCGGCTTCATCGCCCTTGCCGCCCTCATATTCGGAAAGTGGAATCCGTTCGGCGTCCTGGCGGCGAGTCTCTTCTTCGCCTTTTCGCAAGTCCTCGCGGTCTTTGCGACCGACATCAGCTTCCTCTCTTTCCTACCGGCGGAGTTCTTCTTTGCCTTCCCTTACATTTTAACCATCCTGGCCCTCATCCTGTTCAGCGGGAAATCGTCGGGACCGAAGGCGGTCGGAGAGATTTACGATGTAGGGAAACGATAGATGCAAAGCAGCTTTCACGTTCAGTCCAAGGTCCATAAAATCATTTATGAGGCCTTGGACACCGGCTTTAAGGTCGCCTTCATCGACATCGACGGAGAGGAGCAGAAGATTACCGGCATCATGCCCGATTTGAAGGAGGGCGTGGACTACGAGTTCGAGATTGTAGAGGACTACAACGAGAACTACGGCTTTCAGTTGCAGGTCGTGGCCTACAAGCGCTATGAACCTGTTTTAAAGGAAAACATCATTCACTTTTTGGCTTCCGGCGCCTTTAAGGGCATCGGTCAGGTGACGGCCAAGGCCATCGTCGACAAGTTTCAGGAAAAGAGCCTGGACATCTTGAAAAATGACATTGAGAGGCTGCTGGAAGTCAAAGGAATCGGGAGGAAGGGGCTCGAAAAGATCAAGGAGTCCGTCGAGGAGCACTTTGAGGCTTCGGACCTCCTCTACGAGCTCAGCAAAATGGGCTTTACGCTGGCCCAATCCAACCGCATCTACCTGAAATACAGGGAGGAATCCCTCAACATCATCAGAGAAAACCCCTATCGGCTGCTCGCCGAACTCAGGGGCATCCCGTTTAAAGTCATAGACCAAGTGGCGCTCAACATAGGATTTGAGCGGTTCTCCGCCAAGAGAATCGACGCGATTCTGCTCTACGAGATGCAGAGTTTTACCTATGCGGACGCCCATCTTTGCGTGCCCGAAACCAAGCTGTATGAAAAGATTCGCGAGCGAATCGGGATCGACGAAACGCTCTTTTCCGAGGCGGTCGGCCGCCTGATTGACTTCTACCGGGTCGTTAAGATCGTCAAGGACGGGGTGGCCTACCTCTACTTGAGTGAAGCCTTTGAGTGGGAATCCAACATCGTGGACAATCTGCTCCGGCTCTCACTCTCCTACAAACCCTTTGCCTCGTTTGAGAACCTGCAGGCGAGTATCGAACTCAGCGAGGAGCAAAAACAGGCCCTGGACCACGCCTTTGACGAGGCGATTTTCATTTTGACCGGGGCGGCGGGAACCGGAAAGACCACCATCCTGAAAGAGTTGATCCACCGCGCAAATGCCCTGGGTCTGAGCACCCTGCAGGCGGCTCCGACCGGGCGGGCGGCCTCGCGCATGGAGGAGGTCATCGGCCAAAAGGCTTCAACTATACACCGGCTCCTGCAATACCAATACGATGAAGATGACAGCTTTCTGTACTTTTTGCGTGACGAGGAAAATCCTTTGGAGGCCGACATCGTCTTTATAGACGAGGCGTCCATGGTCGATGCGAGGCTCTTCAGCGCCCTGCTCAGCGCGATTCCGTCGGGCTCTATGTTGGTTCTGATCGGCGATCCGAACCAGTTGCCGCCGGTCGGCGCGGGTGCACCCTTTACCGATATGATAGAGAGCAAGGTCTTCAACGCCAGAAAACTGACCGGCATCCACAGGCAGGCGATGGGCAGCGAAATCCTGAAGAATGCGCACAGCATCCTGAACGGGGGCAGTTTTACTTACAATAGGAAGGGCGGGGACTTCTTCCTGTTTACCGAGCAGCGGAATCAGCAGACCCTGGGAAGGGTCTTGGAACTTGTGAGTCAGAGGATTCCGAGGGTCTTCGGCTACGAGCCGCTGGACTCAATCTGCGTGCTCAGCCCGATTAAAAAGGGGCCCCTGGGGGTCGAGAACCTGAATCGGGAGCTGCAAAAAGTCCTGAATCCGCTGGCTAAGAACCTGTATTTTGAAAAGTTTGCGGCCGGCGACAAGGTCATGCAGATCAAGAATAATTATAACGCCGAGTGGATCAATAGAGAGAGCGGCGAGGAAGGCTCCGGCGTCTTTAACGGCGAGATCGGCTTTGTCAGCAGCGTCAGTGAGAGCGGGCTCAATGTGAGGTTTCTGGACGGGAAAGAGATTTTTTATCGGCCGAACACGCTCCGAAAGGAGCTCGACTTGGCCTACGCGATGACCGTACACAAGTCGCAGGGCAACGAATTCGATGTGGTCGTCTTTCCTTCCTTTTTCGTGCCGCCGATGATGCAGAGTAAAAAGCTGATGTATACGGCCCTCACGCGGGCCAAAAAGCTCTTTGTCATCGCGGGAGAGGTGTATCACTTTGAGACGGCCTCGCGGGCCGAGGATAGGAACCGCAGCCTAAGTTTCCTGAAGGAGCGCCTCCTCTCTTTGGGCTCGGAACGCAGGTAGGAGAACGACATGGCGGATTTTTTGGAACTTGCCCTCAATCTCCTCTTTCCGATCGATGAAAGTTGTATGTTCTGCAGAAAGCGGAGACCCAATTTGAAACACTGCCTCTGCTCGTCCTGTGTGAGCGCCCTGGATGCCGACTTCTATTCCTGCAAGTACTGCGGCGTTTGGCTGAAGGATCGCTCCTTCGGCCTCTGTGACGACTGCGCCGGGGGGACCAAGGCGATGGACGGCTTCGTAAAGAGCTATCTTTTGGACGATACGGCCAAGCGCGCCATCTATCGTTACAAAAACGGAAGGAAGCGGGAACTGTCCTACTGTCTGGCCTCCATCATAGAAGAGAGGGTGCGGGCCGCCCTCAATCCCCGGGGCATCGATCTGATCGTCCCCGTCCCCACCTCCAAGAAAAAGCTCAGACAGCGCGGTTTTGACCATATCGCCGACATTGCGGAAAAACTCTCCGCCTCTCTGCAAATTCCGTATGAGCCCCTGCTGGGGCGCAGCCACGAGGGCAGGGAGCAGAAAGCCCTCGACAAGCTCCGCAGGTTGGAAAACATGAAGGGCGCCTTCTACCTAAAAAAATATACGCCATCCTCTATCAATATTCTCTTGGTGGACGATATTCTAACCACAGGGGCGACGATGGAATCCTGTGCAAAAGTCCTACATCAATTAGATTGCAACATATACGGAGTCTGTGCCTTCCATGCACCCGCTCAAGATATTTCGAACTTGTAACATCTTACAAAAAATAAATAATAAAAAGTGAAAAAGATGTTAAACTAAGGGGGAAAGATTCCGATATGAAAGGTGAACTTAATCAAATAAAATTCGGATATAGATAAAAATTGACATATAGAAACAAATAGCAAATTACGAAACGTGAAGTGACAGAAAGACATAGAAAGCAAGCTATTGAAAGGGAGGGGAAATATGAGAATCAATTATACACCCAAAGTAATCCAGTCAGTGAAAAACTACAAAAGCCAAGTGAACAAGGCCGAAGTGATTCAGCCGAATAAAATGAAATCTGACAAAATAGAGATTTCTTCTTCAGCAAGAGAGTTTCAAATAGCTTTTTCGGAAATCAAAAAATTGCCGGAGACCAGAGAAGCGAGAGTGGCTCAACTGAAAGAACAAGTGAACAACGGTACCTACAGGGTTGATTCGGGCAAGATTGCCGAAGCGATTTTGAATGCCGAAAAATTTGAGGATTCTTAATGTTAAGTAAGGGGCGATTTTATGAATGATTACTTTAAAGATCTGCTCGAAATCATGGACAAGGAAAGTCAACTATACTCTGAACTGACGAGGGTAGAGGAGCAAAAGAAAAAAATCATTATTGAAAACGATGTGAAGGCATTGGACGCCATCACCAAAAAAGAACAGGGATTCGTAAAAGCCATCGTTAACTTGGAAAGCCTTAGAGCTCAGGTTGTCGATGGTTTTTGTAACTTCAAGGGAATCTCAAAGATAGACAGAATCGATGAGGTTATGGAGCACCTGAATCCCGAGGAAAAACTTCAGCTCGAGGAGAAGCGGGACAAGCTCAGCACTGTGATCAACGGGATTCTGCAAGTGAACGACTTGAACGCCAAGCTCCTGAACCAGTCGATCGAGTACATTGACTACACGATGGAGCTGACCAGAAGCCTGATCGAGGAAGAAGCGGGCTACGCGGAAAACGCCAAAGACAAGACCGTGAAGGTAGACAAGAACCTATTCGACGTAAAGATTTAACGCAGAGAAAGGAAACAGAGATGAGTTCATCATTTTTCGGACTGAACATAGCCAAGACGGGCCTCTTTGTGAGCCAGCGCGCCCTACAGGTGGTCTCGCACAACATTGCGAACGCGAACACGCCGGGATTTTCCAGACAGCGTCTGGATACCAAGGCGATGTGGCCGGACGTGCTTCCGGGTACCCAAGGGACCCTGGGCCGCGGCGTCGACTCGGAGTCGGTGATTCAGATCAGGGAAGAATTTTTTGATAAAAAGATCAGACATGAGAACGGTTTGAAGGGCAACTGGATGATTCGTTCGGAGATCTTGGGAAACATCGAATCCATCTTCAACGAGCCGAAGGACAGCGGATTCACCAAGGTGGTGGACAAGTTCTTCTCGTCGCTCGACGAGCTCGCAAAGAACCCGGATTCTTTGACGACCAGGGCGCTGGTCAGACAGCGGGCGATCGCCTTCACCGAGAGCGTCGGCGACATCTACGCCAAGCTTGGAGAGCTCCAAAAGCAGGTCGACTTTGAGGTCAGAACCACGGCGAATCAAATCAACGGCTATGCCGAGCAGATCAGAGACCTGAACAAGAGCATCTATATGAGCGAGCTCGGCGGGGCGAAGTCGAACGACCTCAGAGACCAAAGAAACCTGATATTGGACAAGCTTTCGGAGCTTGTGAACGTAGATTATTTTGAGGACGCGCAAGGGCATTTTCATGTGATGCTCGGCGGAAAGCCCCTCGTTTCGCACTACGACTTTGAGACCATCAAGGTCACGAACCGGGAGGAGAGGCTGAACGCGGACGATGCGGACGGGCTCGCGGAACTCGAGTGGGAGAAGGGCGGAACCCTCAACCTGACTTCCGGGCAGCTCAAGGCCCTGGTGGACATGCGGGACGGAATAAAGGGCGATGCCAAGGGAATTCCTTACTACATGGACAAGCTCAACCACTATACCGACAGGGTTTCGAGTGAAATCAACAGAATCCAAATGGAGGGCTTCGACCTCCAGTCGAACAAGGGCGTGATGTTCTTTACCAAGAACGGCATGTCTTCTGCAGAATACCGCGATTACCTGTTGGAGAAGGGCCTGAACGGCGGCAAGCCGGTCGATCTGACCGCGCAAGTCCTGGAGGGCACCGACGAGAAGTTCAGCAAGGTGAAAAACAACGAAATTATCGCGAAAAACATACAAAAGATATTGAGCAACAACCCCGACAACGCGAACAAGTCGGTCAAGTTTTTGGACAACAAGTTTTATCTGGTGGACAGGATTCCGACCGACCAGCTCAAGCTCTCTAAGGATCTGGACAAGGACATCAACAAGTTCGCGGCCTCGGAGAGCATACAGGGAACGCCGGGAGACGGCCACAACGTGCTCAGAATCAAAGAAATTCGACACAACAGGCAGATTTTTGAATGGGGCAGTTCGGACGACTTCGTGAAGAGTTTGATCTCCAACCTGGGGGTAGACGGCGAGGAAGCGAAGCGAATGCAGAAGAACGAGGCCCTGCTGATCGTGGAAATCGAGAACAAAAGACAGTCGGTCATGGGCGTATCCTTTGACGAGGAAGTCAGCGACATGATCAAATTTCAACACGCATATAACGCAAACGCAAGGATGCTGACCACCATGGATGAGCTGCTGGATACAGTGATCAATCGGCTGGGTACAGTGGGAAGGTAGGATGTAGATGCGCATAACCAATAACATGATGACCAACATGTTGCTGCACAACCTGAACAGGAACGTGTTCAACATGTCCAGATTACAGGAACAGGGAACCGACGGCAAGAGGATACACAGACCCTCGGACGACCCGATCGGCATCTCCAAGATATTAAAATTTAAGACCGACCTGAGCGATTTGGAGCAGTACGAGAGCAACATCAGAGACGCCCTCAACTGGTACCAGGTTTCGGAAAGCTCGGTTGAGGATATGAGTGCCGCAATCAAGAGGATTCGCGAGCTTTCGGTGCAGGCGGCCAACACCGCGACCAATTCGCCGGAGGACTTGCAAAAGATCAAGGCCGAGGTCATGCAGCTCAGGGACCACATCATCAGTGCCGGAAACTTCAGCTATGCCGGAAAATATGTGTTTTCGGGCTATCAGAATGACAAGCCCCTGTTCAAAACCGAGATCATCAACGGCAAGAAGGTCGTTTCCTACAACATAGACATCACCCACAGGGACATTTCCAACCCGCAAAAGATGAGGTATGAGGTCGGACAGGCCGAGCAGATTCAGGTGACCACCAACGGGGTCGAACTGTTCGGCATCCTGAACCCTGAGGACAAAAAACATAAGTTGAGCGTGAACTTTGATGCGAATCAGGACTACAGCGCCAAAGACATCACCCTGCTGGTCGGGAACGAGAAGTTTGTGGTGCAGACCAGACGCGTGCAGAACGTCAACGGCGAAGAGAAGATAGTGAACGTTCCGTTCACGACAAAAGATGAGATTGAGAGGGCCTTTGCGAGCGCGACCAACGCGAACGGAAGAAAGCTCTCCTCGCTCGCGAAAATCAGCTTTGACGGCGGAAAACTGAGCATCGAAGCGAAGGATTTTGACAATAAGAGAATCGAGTTTGAGACCCTTCCTGCCGGAATCACGAACCCGAAGGCGGAGTTTTCTTACAACCAAAACGTGTACGGGAACATGTATTCGGACACGAGCGGGAATACGCCGGGCGAAGGCATCAGCAGCATACAGACCCGATTTGACAGAAGCAGAGACTATACCAACGAAAACTTGAATATCCGCCTTAGCAACGGCGGTGTCGGCATCAACTACGAGGTCGACGAGACGCTCTTGAACGGCACGCAGACCGCCCTCGACAAGGCCTTGCTGCTCGAGCGCTACCGAAATGCGAAGCCGCCTGCGGGCTCACCCGCCTGGGCGGGAACCAAGCTCTCGGACGTCGCGGACGTGTCCTTTGACGAGCACAACAACCTGGTGATCACCGCCAAAAACAAGGGCGTAGAGGTCGCTCCGCAGGACCCTGCCGGACCGGTCAAGTTCGCCTCGAGCCAAATGGGCGTCAGCTCTAAGAAGGCGGAGCTCAAAGGGGACTTCATTTTGGACGGGCCTCTTTCGGACTACAGAAATTCGACCCTTTCTTACACCTTGGACGCCGGAAAGCCGGGCCAAAGGACCTTCCAAGTCGACATGTCCCAACTCACCGGACACGGCTTCAATCTGAAGAAGGAGAAGGTGCTCGAGGAGATTCGTTCCGCCGATGACGGGCACGGAAACAAGCTCTCAGACTACGCGGACGTCTTCTTTGATAGAGACGGCAAGCTCGTCGTGAAACACAAGGAGTACGGCTCGGATCACAGCGTCAGCGCGACCTTCAACCCGGGCGGCAGCGCGACGGCGGACTCTTACAAGCCGGTGCAGGTTCCGGGCGTCGACAAGGTGGAATCGAAGGTTTCATTCTCGGCCTTCAACGGCTTTGATGACCAATACATCAGAGACCACGCCGAAGAACTCAAGACCAACTCGATCTTCATCAGCTACAACGGCGAGAGAAAGGAAATCGTGATCGACAAGGACGCAAGGCTGGATTCGGTGGCGGACTACAAGACGGCCCTTCAGGATGCGATCAACAAGACGATCGGCGAGAACAAGATCGTGGTAGGCCCGCGAAACACGCCGACCGACCCGACTTCTCCGTTTACCAACGATGCGTTTTTGAGTTTTCAGACCATCAACACCAAGGACGGGGTTCCTCCGCAGATTCAGGTGGAGCCTGTGGTGGCGAGCAAGAGCTCGCTGATCGCCGACATTGACAAGTTCATTTCGGCCCTGGATTCTTACGACCAGGATACGATTGACCAATTTATGGGCAAGATCGACGGGCACCTGGACAGGGTCCTTTCGGTGCGGGCCGACGTGGGGGCAAAGACCAACCGAATGGAGCTTGCGATCGAGCGGACAAAGGACAACGCGCTCTCGTTCACCAAGTCGCTCAGCAAGGTGGAGGACGTGGACTTGGCGGCGACCCTGATGAAGCTCAAAAACTTTGAGAATGCTTACCGAGCCTCTCTCTCAATGGGATCCAAAATCATTCAACCGTCTTTGGTTGACTTTATCAGATAATAAGAAACGGGGCGGATTGCGATGCAAATACCGATGATACAGATCAGGACGACACCGATGAAACTCGGCATGCGGACGAGCCCGCCCGAACTTTCGATCGAGCAGGGAAATCCGATCACCCTGGAGCTTCAGACCAAGCCCGGGCGCCTTGAGATGCACACCGAGCACGTGAAGGTCCACATCGATCAGAGCAAGTGCTTTGAGGAGTGCGGGCTGATGAGCAACGCCTCCCTGATTCAGGACGCGGCTTCTTACGCTCAGCAGAAGGCCCTGGAAGGCATCGGAAACACGGTCGAGCAGGGCAATCAGTTCGCCGCGATTGAGAACCGGCAGGACCCGATCCCCGAGCAGGCGGAGCAAAACGCCTTCGACCAATTCATCAGAGATTGGACCATAGGCAGCATCCCGAGATCTCGTCCCGAGTTTAAAGTTACGGGCGGAACTGTCGATATTCAGTACAGGCCCGCCGAAGTCATCAACAACACACAAAAGAGCAGGCCCAACATCCAATACAACAAGGGAAAATTGGATGTCTATGTGGAACAGTACAATGCGATTGAGTTTTCAGTGCTCGACTTGAAGGGCTGATGCTCCGGGAGGAAATATGCTAATACAGACCGACTACATCGGAGAGGTGGAATATAGCGAGGAAGAACTGATCGTCTTCCCCGAGGGAATTTACGGATTTGAAGACTACACAAAGTTTATCATAGTAGGAGAGTTGACGAAGGAGTTTCCCTTTGTTTGGTTGCAATCGGTGGAGGACGAGAAGGTCGTCTTCGTTTTGACCGACCCCTTCCTCTTTGTCGAAGAGTATGACTTTTCGCTGAACGAGGAGAATGTGGAGAAGCTTCAAATCGCAGGGCAGGAGGACCTACAGGTCTTCGGCATCTGCGTGATTCCGAACGAAATCAAAGAGACCACCCTGAACTTAAAGTCCCCTGTTGTAATCAACGCGAACAAGAGGCAGGGCTTACAAGTGATCTTGGACGAAGACTGGCCTTACAAACACAAACTTTTTCAGAAAAAGTAGGAGAGGGGGACTGTTTGCATGCTGGTATTGAGTAGAAAAAAAGGTGAATCCGTCATCATCAACGAGAACATCGAGATCAAGATTATTGAGACCCGAGAAGGGCGCATCAAACTTGGCATCGAGGCTCCGAAGGACGTGACGGTCGTCAGAAAAGAAGTGAAGGAAGTCGCTGAAGTGAACCGGGAAGCGGGTCAGAGGGCTGCGAGCAAGCTCGAGCTGATCGACCTGTTGAAAGAAACCCTTTCGTGACGGCATCACGGAACATAGGCGGATCGGGCGCGTCCCGCATCCGAACGGCAAGAAAAACTCTTTATATTTTGTATATTGAGTTTTTTTGTGTCTAAGGGTATTATTAGATATGCACTTTCCCTGAGAAAACGCAGGAAACGAGTGCAGGACAAGACAAGAATCGCGGGAGAACAGATGAAGTATATCGCACTGATCATAGGAAAGGTACTGGTAAAACTGCTCAAGGCCTTGGGCAGAAACGGGGGCTCCTTCCCCGGCCAAATCGCCATCAAATTTTGTAAGAATCTTTTAGAACAGTTTCAATATCCGAAGATAACGCTCCTGGTGACCGGCACCAACGGGAAGACCTCGACGAGCAACCTGATTGCGAAGAGCTTTGAGCGGGACGGCTACCGCACGATTTCCAACTCCAGAGGGGACAACATGGTCTACGGAATCCTGACCCTCTTCATTCGAAACGCGGATTTTCGATTTCGCGTGAAGGCGGATGTCGCGGTGATTGAAATCGATGAGTTGACCCTGGCGCGATACTTTTCACAGATGGACGTGAGCGACCTTGTGGTCACCAACTTCTTTAGGGACCAGCTCGACCGCGCAGGCGAGATGGAGAGCATCGTCTCTAAAATCGAGGCGGCCGTCCGAGATTACACGGGCAGGCTCTATCTGAACGAGGACGACCCGAATGTAAAGCGCCTCTCTTACGCGGCAACGGAGGCCCTTGTCAGGACTTACGGCATGGGAACGGAGCCGAGTGCCGAGCAGGCGAGCGCCGAGGCGAGGGAAGGAAAGTTTTGTCCGCTCTGTAAAAAGGAGCTCGTTTACGAGTATTTCCGCTACTCTCATATTGGAAGCTACCGATGCACCGGATGCCGTTTCGCTTCGGACCGGGCCGATTACACGCTGAAGGAGCTCTTTGCCGAGGACTGCGCCTTTGAACTTCGGACCAAAGACGGGAGGCTCGAGCGCTTTTCTTTCAATTTGAACGCGAGCTACCACTTTTACAACCTGCTGGCGGCCGCTTCCGCCCTCCTGGAAAACAGGGTCAGGGCTTCGAGCATCGATGCGGTCTTTGCGAAGTTTCAACTCGGCATCGGAAGGATGGAGACCATTCAGGTGGGCGGGGAGCGCATCCTGCTAAACCTGGTCAAGAACCCCACCGGTTGCAACGAGATCATCAAATATATCGAGGCGCAGGGCGGCGAAAAAGCCCTGCTCTTCCTGCTGAACGACAACGAACAGGACGGCACGGACACCTCTTGGATCTGGGATGCCGAGTTCGAGGCCCTCAGTGAGCTGAAGCGGGTCATCCTGACCGGAAAGCGCGCGGCCGAGGCTGCGATTCGCTTTAAACTGGCGGGCGTCTCGGCGGACATCGCAATCGAAAAGGACGTCAAAAAAGCCTTGCAACTCTTACTGGCAGAGGAGAGGCCAAAGTATATGATCTCCACCTATACCGGCATTTTCAGCAGCCGCGAGATCCTCTTTGCGCTTCGGAAAGAGCGGGAGGCGTAGGCGATGAGAGGAGAGAGGGCAAAGAGCATGAGGAGAGGGGCGAAGCGATGGAGCTAAAGCTACTGCATATGTACCACGATGTGATGGATCTGTACGGAGACAAGGGAAACATCCGCAGTTTCCAATACCGTTGCGAGCAGCGGGGCATCGACTTTATTTATGATACCTGCGGAATCGGCGAAGAGAAGCCGTTTTGGGACTACGATTTACTCTTTATGGGAGGGGGCGCCGACCTGGAGCAGCTCATCCTTTCCAAGGACCTTCTGACCAAGCGCGAGGGGCTGAAGAAGGCCTACGAAGAAAAGACCTTCTTTCTCTTGATTTGCGGGGCCTACCAGCTCTTCGGTCGCTACTATGTGAACGCGGAGGGGGAGAAGATCCCGGGACTCGGGTTTTTTGATTATGTGACCGAAGCGGCCGAGAATCATCAGCGCTGCATCGGCAATATCTATCTGGAGGTCAGAGCGGGCGAGCATCATTTTGATGTGCTCGGCTTTGAGAACCACGGCGGGCAGACCCGCGGAGCCGGAGTGGAAGAGAGGCCCTTCGCTAAGGTAATCTTCGGAAACGGCAACCGCTACGGGGCGAAGGAAGAGGGCTATCTGGAAGAGACGGTGATCGGCACCTATGTGCACGGCCCTCTACTCCCCAAGAACCCGGAGCTTGCGGACTACATCATCGGGCGCGCCCTGGCAAAGAGGCACGGAAGGGTGGACTTGCAGCCGCTCGATGACAGCATGGAACGGATGGCGAAACAGGAACTTTTGAACAATCTCGGACGGGAGAGAATCGCATTTTAAACAGCTTGGTTTGAAATGTGTTGGAATCATGGCGGAATACGGACATGGAAAGGAGATAGGGAATGGGTTTTTTAACGGACATCGAAATCGCACAGGCGAGCAAGGCGAAGCACATCACCGAAATCGCGGAAAAAGCGGGTATCGAAGGGGAGTACCTCGAGCTCTACGGCAAGAACAAGGCGAAGATAGACTACTCCATTTTGAAAGACAAACAGGATAAAAAAGACGGAAAATTGATCTTGGTGACTGCGATCTCTCCCACTCCTGCGGGAGAAGGGAAGACCACCACAACGGTCGGTTTGGGCGACGCCCTGAACAGGCTCGGCAAAAACGTGATGATCGCCCTGCGCGAACCTTCTCTGGGTCCCGTGTTCGGCGTGAAGGGCGGGGCGACCGGCGGCGGATACGCCCAGGTTCTGCCGATGGAGGAGATCAACCTGCACTTTACCGGCGATTTTCACGCGATCGGAGCGGCAAACAACCTGCTCGCGGCGATGATAGACAACCACATCCATCAGGGAAACGCCCTGGGATTCGATGTCAGAAGGATCAGCTGGAAGCGGGCGGTCGACATGAACGATCGTCAGCTCAGACAGATTACCTGCGGTCTGGGCGGCAAGGTGAACGGCGTGCCGAGGGAGGACGGCTTTGACATCACGGTCGCATCGGAAGTCATGGCGGTGCTCTGCCTGGCCAATTCACTGAGCGACCTCAAGGAGAGGTTGGGAGAGATGATTGTGGGATACACCCGTGAAGACGAGCCGATCAAAGCCAAGGATTTGAAGGCGAACGGCGCGATGGCGGCCCTGCTGAAAGAGGCCTTGAAGCCGAACCTGGTGCAGACCCTGGAACACAGCCCGGTCATCATTCACGGAGGCCCGTTTGCGAACATCGCCCACGGCTGTAACTCGCTGATTGCAACAAAGACCGCGCTCAAGTTGGCGGACTACGTGGTCACCGAAGCGGGATTCGGCGCGGACCTCGGGGCGGAAAAATTCCTCGACATCAAGTGCAGGATGGGAGACTTGCACCCATGTGCGGTCGTGGTCGTCGCAACCGTCAGGGCGCTGAAACATCACGGCGGAGTCAAGAAGGCGGATTTGGGACGAGAGGATCTCAGGGCCCTCGAAGAGGGTATGCCCAACCTCTTGCAGCACATCGAGAATATGTCTAAGGTCTTTGGTCTTCCGACCGTCGTTGCCATCAACCGCTTCCCTACCGACACCGTCAACGAACTCGGCCTGATTGAGGATATGTGCCGTTCGCTCGGCGTAAACGTGGTGCTTTCGGAAGTCTGGGGCAAGGGCGGTGAAGGCGGCATCGAACTTGCGAACGAAGTGCTCAAGCTCTGCGAGGACGGCATAGCGTATGAGCCTGCCTACAGCCTCGAGGACAGTATTCAGGAGAAAATAAACAAGATTGCAAGTAAAATATACCGTGCGGACGGCGTCACCTTCAGCGGCGCGGCTCTGAAGCAGATCGACACCCTGAACCGCAACGGGTATGCTAACCTGCCGATTTGCATGGCCAAGACCCAGAGCAGTTTTACGGACGATGCGAGCAAGCTCGGAGCGCCGAGGGACTTTACCATCAACATTCGGGAACTTCGCGTTTCTGCGGGCGCGGGCTTCATCGTCGCGCTGACCGGCGATATTATGACCATGCCGGGGCTTCCTCCCGTTCCTGCGGCGGAGCAGATCGACATCTTGGATGACGGCACCATCATCGGCCTGTTCTAGGCGGAATATCGCTCCTGAACTTGATAAAATCTTGGAACTGTAGTATTATTATCAAATGGAACAGTATCGTATGCGGAGGAGAAAGGACGAGAGGGGATAGCATGGCAAAGCTGCTAAAAGGAATCGATTGCGCGAACAGAATAAGCGAGGAGCTGATGCCGGAGATACAGGCATTGAAGGCGAGCGGCGTGAACCCCTGCCTTGCGATTCTCAGAATCGGTGAGAACCCGGACGACCTGGCATACGAGAGGGGCATCGAAAAGCGTTTTGCGAAGCTGGACTTATCAATCAAAAAGTTTGTGCTCGATGCGGGCGCGAGTCAGGATGCGGTTTTGCAGGCAATCGACGAGATCAACGGCGATGATTCCTTACAGGGAGCCCTGCTCTTCCGTCCCTTTCCCAAGGAGATGGACGACGAGTTGATTCGAAACGCCCTCCGTCCGGAAAAGGATTTGGACGGCATCAGCGACGGGTCCCTGGCGGGGATTTTTACCAACAGCAAACAGGGCTTTGCCCCGTGCACCCCGGAGGCCTGCGTGGCACTCTTAAAGCATTACGGATACGAGATTGCAGGGAAAAACATCACGGTCCTGGGCAGGAGCCTGGTAATCGGAAAGCCGGTCAGCATGATGCTTCTGAATGAGCACGCGAGCGTCACCATCTGCCACAGCAAGACCAAGGAGATCAGGGAGCATTGCAAGCGGGCGGACATCGTGATCGGTGCAATCGGAAAGGCCGAGTTCATTGATGGGAGCTTTGTCGGCAGGGACCAGGTCTTTTTGGACGTCGGCATCAATGTGGATGCGGAAGGAAAGCTCCTCGGTGATATCAAATTGGATGAGGTGGAAGCAGCGGCGGAGGCCATCAGTCCGGTTCCGGGCGGAGTCGGGTCAATCACGACCTCGATTCTTGCGAGCCATCTGGTGGAGGCCTGCAAGCGCAACATAAAATCGTAACAAAACAAACCGTAAGGGTTTGAAGTATTTTAAAGCACCATAGAATACGTATGGGATTGGGAGGTAAACAATGAAGGCAGTTGAGGTAACGAACGGGATCTATGCGCTCAGCGTGGATGCGGAAGGATTTCTTTTTGAAGAAATGTGGGACATCCCGAACGGCGTAAGCATCAATTCTTATATTGTAAAGGGCGAGAAAACCGCTCTGATTGACGGCGTTTGCGGCTGGGAAGGCGTGCCGGAGCAACTTTATGCGATGCTCGATGAGCTGGACATCAAGATTTCGGACATCGATTACTTGGTCATCAACCATATGGAGCCGGACCACTCGGGTTGGATTCAAGACTTCGCAAAATTGAAGCCGGACTTTGAAATCTACTGCACCGGAATGGCGAAAAAACTCTTGAAGGGCTTCTTTGAGGAGAGCGACAAGGTGAACGTAATCAAGCCGGGAATGAAGCTCGACTTGGGTGGCGGAAAAGAATTGGAATTCCACCCCCATCCGTTCGTGCACTGGCCGGATACCATGATGACCAGAGAACTCTCTACCAACTCTGTATTCTGCTGCGATATGTTCGGCAGCTTCGGAAATTGCGCGGGCAGAAACTTTGACGACGAGTTCAAGCCGGGCGACTTGGAATTCTTTGAAGAAGAGGAAATCCGCTACTTCTCAAACGTCATGGTGACCTTTAACGAGGCGACTGCGGAGGCGGTCAAAAAGGTAAGGGAATTCAACCCTGCCATCATTTGCCCGGGCCACGGACCGATTTACAGAAAGAATCCTGCCAGAATCCTGGACAGATACGAGAGACTCACGCAGTTTTTGGAAGGAAAACCGGAAGAGGAAATCACGGTCATTTACGGCTCAATGTACGGCATGACCGAAAAAGCCGTAGACAAGATTGTAGAGATCTTAAAGCGCGAGAACGTGAAACACAATGTGCTCAAGATGCCTTACGCGCAGATCGGAGAAGTTTTGTCTAAGGGCGTGAGATCCTTCGGCTTGATTTTGGCGGCTCCTACCTATGAGGACCACATGTTCCCTCCTATGGCGTACGCGATTGATGAGCTCGGAAGAAAGAAAATCGGCGGTGCGAAGAAGGTGCTCAGTCTGGGTTCTTACGGATGGTCGGGCGGATCGAAGAAGGAACTCGCGGAAATCATCGAGAAGCGCAAGCTGAACTGGGAGATGATGCCGGAAGTGCACTTTGCAGGAATCCCACAAGATAAGGATTACGAAGCTTTGGAAGCTGCGGTCATGGATATGATCAAGGCGATGAGAGGCTAGTACCAAATAGAGGATTCGGGGAATCCGAATCATAAGAAAAAGGAATCATCAGCAGCAGGCTCCTACCCTCGGCGCATCGCGTTCGGATAGGGGGTTTGGCTCACGAGGATTCCTTTTTTGTTTTGCAAACGGCAGGCTTCCGGATTTTGTGGGCGGGCCGGGATTCCGATTTAAAACGCCTTGCCAAAAGCCCTGTCCCCCTGGTAGCTCCCGCGCCGTTTGAACTCCTTTTGAATCTCGTTCAGAACCCGTCTCTTGTCCCTGACCCAGAGGGGCTCAATCAAGCCTTCTTCCGGGGGATCTCCGGTGAGGCGGTGCATCACAATCTCCTTGGGGATGCGCTCCAGGAGGTCGACGACCAGCTGCACGTACTCCTCGCGGCTCATCAAGCCGCAGCCGTTCGGGTAGCTTCTGCCCAGCTGACTGTTCGCAATCAGGTTGAACATGTGCAGTTTGATGCCGAAGGGCTTTAGAGAGCAGGCGTACTCTACGGTTTGGAACATCTCTTCGCGCGTCTCCCCGGGCAGACCCAGGATGATGTGGATGACGGTTCGGATTCCGGCATCGATCAGGCTCCGAGCCCCCGCTTCAAATTGCCTCATGCTGCAACAGATGTTCATCTCTTTGCGAAGTTCGGGATGGATGGATTGCAGACCGAGCTCCACCCACAGAAAGGTCCTTTGGTGGTACTCTTTGAGCAGGCTCAGCACATCTTCCGGCAGGCAGTCCGCCCGCGTTCCGATGGCCAGCCCCACGACGCCCTCAATTTGGAGGGCCTTATCGTAGGCTTGCCGCAAGACTTCGACCGGCGCGTAGGTGTTGGTATTGCTCTGGAAGTAGGCCAAATACTTGGCATCCCTCCACTTGTAGCGGGTCAGGGCCTTCTGCTCCTCGGGGGTTCCGGTGTAGTAGCCGCCGGCATCGTCGTCCGAACAGAACGCACAGCCGCCAACCCCGCAGCGACCGTCCTTGTTGGGACAGGTGAAGCCCGCATCAAAAGAGAGCTTGGCGATTCTGCCGCCGAACTCCTCCTTCAGGTAATTGGCGAGGGTATACATATGCTGACTCTGAAAGCCGTGTTCCCTCTTCCTTTGTTTCGCTTCCTGCTCCAATGCTTCTTTTTGTTCCAACGCTTCTTCCTTTGCTTGCCGGTGCCGGGTTTGCCGAACCCACCCTTTTTGCCTCTTCTCTTTGCCTGAAAAGGCCTCCCCGGCCTCGTTCTACCTTAGTCCAAATACTTGCTCCTGAGCTGCCCGCAGGCCGCATCGATGTCGCTCCCGTGTTCTTTTCGGATCACGCAGCGAATCCTTTTCCTACTCAAATAGTCAAAGAAGGCCGCGATGTCCTTTTCTTCGCTCCTCTCGTAGCCGGCTTCAAACACGGGGTTGTAGGGAATCAGGTTTACATAGGCGTAGTCCTGAATCGGCTCCAGGAGTGTCGCCAGCTCCTCGGCCTCCTTCAAGCTGTCGTTAAAGCCTTTGATCAGAATGTACTCAAAGGTCACCCGCTTGTTGGTTTTGGCGATGTACTCGGTGATGGCTTCAAAGATGCGGGCGATCGGATAGACCCGGTTGATCTTCATCAGGGCGGAGCGCAGGGCATCGTTCGGTGCGTGCAGGGAGATCGCGAGGTTGCTGCGGAAGCCTCTCTCTGCGAAATCAATGATCTTGGGCGCGATGCCGCTCGTGGACACCGTGATGTGGCGCGAGCCGAAGGCCAGGCCCCTGCCGTCGGTGACGATGCTCAGGAACTGAATCAGATTCTCGAAGTTGTCGAAGGGCTCCCCGATTCCCATCACGACCAGGTGGGTGATCCTGCTCTCCTCTTCCGATAAAATCGCGTGTTCCTTCAGGTAGGCATCCACCCCCAAAATTTGGGCGATGATCTCGCTGCAGGACAAATCGCGCTTCTTGGGTTTTTGCCCGCTGGCGCAGAAGGCGCAGCCGATGTTGCAGCCGATTTGCGTGGTCACGCAGACCGAGTTCCCAAAGCTGTGGTGCATCAGCACGGTCTCAATCAGCGAGTGATCCTCGAGCTGAAAGAGGAACTTGAGCGTCCTGTCGCTCGATCGCTGCACCTCTTTTACCGAAAGTGCGGGGAAGAAGAAGGCCTCCTCGAGCTTTGCCAAATGGTCCGCCCGGACTCCCTCCATGTCCGCAAAACACTTTGCGCGTCCGCGGTACAGGCTTTCCCAAATTTTTTCATGATAAAAGGAGCTCACTCCGTTTGAGTCAGCCCACTTTTTCCAATCGTTCCGGTTCAGATTGTAGATTGCTTCTTTCTTCATATTCCTTGATTTGCGGGTAGTGTCCGAGTCCCTCGCGGCTGCCGCGACCCTCCTACCAGTCTTCCCGATGCAGCTCGGCGCCGTCCCGGATAATCTTCTTGATCCTCTTTTCCAGCTTCTGCCTGCTGATCCAAATGTCCTTCTCACACTTCATACAGGTGATCAAAAAGTCCATGCCGGTGCGCTCCACCTTGAACTCGTGCGAGCCGCAGGGGTGATTCTTCTTCGTCTCTATCCTGTCATCCACCAAAATCTTGTACGGCATAGCGTGGCCCTCCTACAGGCTCATATTCGCCAGCCCGAGCAAGATCGGGTTGTAGGCGATGAAGTGTTTTGCCAGCTTGGAGCCCGCTATCATCGCGCTCAGCTTGGAATTCGCATCCATCGAAACGAAGGAAGTCACCAAGAGGAAGAGGATGGTCAGGATGATATAGGTCGTAATCAGGGAGAAGAGCACCCCGCCGACGCGGTTGAACGCGTTCAGCACCGGAAGCTTGGCCACCAGGTTCAGCACCCTGACGAGGATGCTGATGGCGATTGCAATCAGGAGAAAGAGCAGGAAGAAGGCGAGCAGGCTCATCACAAAGTCCGAAATCGTCTGTGCCACGCTGTTGCCCAGGCTGTTCGCACTTTGCTTCAGGTAGTCCGCCATCTTGTCTTTTAAGACATCCGGCAGGGGCATCTTGCCCAAGGCGTCGATGTCCGAGCCCGCGACGCTCGATTCCGCCGCGTGTCCCCCGAGGGCGACCAGGCTGCGCTTCACCTTTTCCAATACATAGCCGTCCATGCCGGTCAGTTCGGTCAGGAGCTTTTGAAACGGCTTATAATAAAAGTACGCCAGGGTCATGGCGATGAATTTTCCGATAAAACTCGCCAGGGTCTTGATGAAACCGCGCTTGTATCCCGTATAGGCGCTGATCAGCAGGATCAGCACCAGCACAATATCTAAAATCATAGCTCACCGCCTTTGTTTTATTATTCAGAGTCCTTATTTATTTGCGTAGATGATCAGTTTGTTGTTTCCCACGATGTAAAAACTGTCCTCCGACATCCACTTGAGTTCGCTGATTTCGCCCTTCAGGTTGATTTCCTGCAAAATCTTGAGGTTCGAGTCCATCACGCTGATGCGCTGATCCGAGGCGCTGATCAGGTACTTTTCGCCGGCTGCGACCTTGGCCGCCGTTTCGGGCAACTTGGTGATGTTCACCTGGTTCAGAGAGGAGTCGTAGACCTTGAGCTCCTTCTCGCCGACATTTCCCTCCGAAGCGTTCGATATGACATAGAGCTTGGCGTTTTTAAAGTCGGTGTCGGTGATGCCGGTACTGTAGGCGAATTCGGCCAGCGGTCTGACCAGCCTGTTAAAGACCAGGAAGCTCTGGTCGCTGATCATCACGATGTTGTCCTCCACATAGATATCAAAGATCAGCGCGCCGTTCAGGTCGAGGCTCGCGATGATGTTTCCCTTGTTGTCGTAGACGATGCAGAAGGTCTTGAGTTCCCCGCTCTCTATGGAAGAGGTGTAGAGGATCAGCTCGGAACTTTCAAAGTCGCAGGCGATTCTGATTACATCCCCGTGCTTGTGTTCAATCTGCCCCGTCGGCTCGAGCGCCGCGTTCATAATGATCAGCTTGTTCTCATTGTCCAGGAGCAGGTAGATGTTCTCTCGGGAAACCGCGATGTCCGTAATCTTTCCCTTTACCGTGTTTTCGGCGACGATGTTGTTGTTATCGTCGACCAGGGCCAGCCTGCCGCTGCTCAAATCGCTGATGACATAGTTGTCGTTCCATTTTATAATGTTGGTATTTGCACTTTTCAGAGGTCTGGTCCACTCCTGCTTTCCGTCCGGCCCGTAGCAGAAGAGGGTCTCGCCGGATTGAATCATCAGCTTGTCCTTAATCAGAAAGCCCTTCTTGTTCGGCGTCTTTTCGTCGATGTCGAACTCCATAATCTTTTTCATGTGGAGAGAGGATTGAAAGAGGGCGTCTTTTGCCAAGCCGAAGAGGAGCGGTGCCAGGAAGACCGCGAGGGAGATCAGAATCAGGTATAAAATTTCTATGGGATAAATTCTATATTTTCTGAATGTTTTCATCTCTTACCTTCTAAAATGATACTGATACAAATAGCACTTGATATTTCCGTTGTAGAGTTTTCGGTTTTTGTCGGCCCTGTCGCCGAAGGCGTTTTCAAAGTCCTCATTTGAGGTCAGCACATAGGCCGAGAAGCTGTCGGAATCAAAGAAGGCATCGCCCAGCGCCGCGTACAGATCGAGGACCTTCTCCCGGTCTCCGAGTCGCTCCCCGTAGGGCGGGTTGCAGACGATCACGCCCTTTTCTTCGGGCAGGACCAAATCTTTGACCGCGAGCTGCTTAAACGCGATGTTCTCCATCACGCCCGCTTCCTCGGCGTTCTCCTTGGCCATCGCGATCGCATTCTGATCGATGTCGTAGCACCTGATATCGAGCTTGGCCTCGGTCTTAATCTTCTTCTTGGCTTCGGTTCGGGCGTTTTTAAACAAATCGTGCGGAACAAAGACCCAGTTTTCCGCCGCAAAACTGCGATTCAAGCCGGGTGCAATCTGCATGCCGATCATCGCGGCCTCGATTCCCAGGGTGCCGGACCCGCAGAAGGGATCGACCAAGACCTTGTTTTCCCTCCAGTCCGAGAGCAGGATCATGCCGGCCGCCAGGGTCTCCTTGAGCGGGGCCTCGCCCTGCTGCACGCGGTATCCGCGCTTGTGAAGCGGGGCGCCCGAGCTGTTCAGGAGGACCGAGACCTTGTCGTTCAGCAGGTTCACATGGATTTCCACCAATTCTTCATCTTCTCTGAACTGTTCGATTCCGTAGTCCTCGGAAAGCTTCTTCACGATCGCCTTTTTGCTGATGCTCTGGATGTCGGACTTGCTGTAAAGAGCCGACTTGACGCTCTTGGTCAGCACCGGAAATCTCGCCCCTTCGGACAGGTAGTCCTCCCAGTTGATGCTGTAAATCCGTTCAAAGAGCTCATCGAAGGACCTCGCTTCAAACTCGGCGACTTTCAAAAAGACCCTGTCGGCGGTGCGCAGGTTGATGTTCAGGTCCGCGAGCGCCATCAGCCCGCCCTCGACCTCGATTGCGCCGTTCTCGACCGACAGGATTTCGTAACCCAGCCCGGTGAGTTCGTTTTTGGTTATTTTTTCCAGTCCAAACGAAGAGGTGATGATATATCTGTCCATGTCTGCTCCTATTCCTACCTATATACGGACTCATTATAGCATAAGCGCTTTGAAAATCGATTAAAAAAGGGCAAAAGAAATAAAAATGCAAAGTTGGAGGCAAGCAAAAACCCCCTTGCTTCAAACAGAAAGGGGGTTCCACGGTATCCGTTCCATTCCGTTAGAGGGAGTTTCGCATCGCCTCTCTCAGTTCGGAAACGGCAAGGCTCGCGTCTTCGGCCTGCATAATTGCCGAAACCACGCAGATTCCGGTGATCGGAGACCCCTTCAGAATCTCCAGGTTGTCCTTGTTCAGGCCGCCGATCGCGTAGACCGGAATGTTCACGGCCTCGCAGATTTGATTCAGGGTTGAAACCTCGGTTCTGACCGTCACGACCTTGGTCGTGGTCGGGTAGATCGCCCCGACTCCCAGACAGCTCGCGCCCTCTCTCTCAGCCTCCAGGGCCTGTTCCACGGTCTTGGCGGTCGCGCCCACCATGCTGCCTGCGGGCAGGAGCTCTCTCGCGTAGCGAATCGGGATGTCGCTTTGGCCCAGGTGGACATGGCAGCCCGCTATCATCGCGATGTCAATCCGGTCATCAATGAAGAGGGGGGTCTCGTAGCGATCCGCGATCTCCTTCACCTTTTGGGTCAGGGCGAGCAGCTCCCGATCCGAGCGCATCTTCTCGCGCAGCTGCAACAAATCGACGCCCGCCTTGCAGACCTCTTCGACGCGCTCCAAAAAGGCGTCCTCACTCATGCCGCTGCTGTCCGTGATGAAGTACAGTTGTTTCTCTTGACTCATTTTGATCTCCTTTCCCAAGTTGCGAGGCGTTCCAAATCCCCATCTTCCAGTATGCTGATGCAATCGATCAGATGGAGCTCAAAGGACATGGAGCCCAAGGGCGCCTCCCCTGCGATCGAACACCTTTCTTCGGCCAGTTCTCCCGAGACGCCCATGACCACGCAGCCGCAGAGGGCGGCCTCGATCGGCTTGGAAGCGGGAAGGTAGGACGCGATCAGTGTCGTCAGCATGCAGCCGGTTCCGGTGATGGAGGAGAGCAGGGGCGTGCCGTTCTTCACCAGGTAGCTCTCTTCTCCGTCCGAGAGGATGTCGATCTTGCCGCTCCCGACCGCGACCGCGCCGGTCTCCCGGGCCAGGCGCCTGACAATCGCGATCGATTCTTCCAAATTCTCTTCTTTTACCCGGTCTTCCGCCCCGACATCGACGCCGGCGGCATGGGAGTCCAGGCCGAGCATGGTCTTGATTTCGGACATATTGCCCTTGATGACGGAAACGGATTCCCCATCCGCCAGTGTCCTTGCGAGCTCCAGGCGCAGCGGACTGACGCTGATTCCCACGAGGTCTAAAATAATCGGAATTCCGTTTTCCGAGGCGACCCGCGCCGATCGCTGCATGGATTCCATCCGCGCATCGGTGATGTTTCCGAGATTCAGCGCCAAGGCTTTGCTTCGCCCGGTGATGCCCTCGACCTCGAGCGGGTGCTCCGCCATGATCGGCGAGGCCCCGACCGCGAGCACGGCGTTCGCGCAGTTCTTGATCGAAATCGGGTTGGTGATGCAGTGAATCAGCGGTTTATTTTCCTTCGTGTGCTTCCTTATAGCGGAGAAGGCTCTTTGAACTTTCATATGAATGTACTCCCAGTTTGCATTGGATTTTGTAAAGCAGGCCGTTGGCTCTGAGGGTGTTCAGGAAGAGGAAGGCCACCGATCCGCCCATTAAAGTCGCGAGGACGAAAGACGGAACGTAGAACATCCAAGTCAGGCCGGTCTTGCCGTAGAGCAGGGTCATGACCGGGTAAGAGACGATCGAGCCGATGAAGCCGGTGCCGATGATTTCTCCGAGCACGGCCGCCCAAATTTTTCCGTTAGACAGTTTGTAAAATACGCCGGATAAAAAGGCGCCAAAGACAGCTCCGGTGATCGCGAGCGGCGGAATTCCCATCACGCTCATGCGGATGATGGCGATGGTAAAGGCATTCAGAAGCGCATACCATGGCCCTAAAAATACGGCCGCCACGATGTTGACCAGGTGGGCGGTGGGACAAAGGCCTTCGACCCTCAGCAACGGGCTGATGACGACACCGATGGCGACAAACATCGAAAGTGTCACCATTCTCAATAGATTTGTTTGTTTCATAGGTTCCCTCCAAACCGTCGCGACACCGCTCGAAGGAAACCAAGTAGCGCGCGAACATACACAAGTCGGTCGAAACTTACAGTTTCCTCTCACCCTGTAACACAGGTTCCCTCGCTACTTTATTTACGGTAAACAAGGCGCTCCCCAGGCTTACCACACATTCCAATGCACAGTATAGCACAAAGTCGCGAAAATGCAAGAAAAAATTGCCCTCGCCCGCACGCCCGCAGCTTGACATCGGAATTTTTATTACCTATAATAAGACCGTATTTGTGCACAGAAAGGGAAGATAAGGGGACGAGTATGCCGCTATTAACAAACCATCCGGAAAAAAGAGAAGACTACGACAGATTTATGCAGGAGGCCCTCCTTCCGAACATCCTGCAGGCCGGGGCCTGGTCTGCAGTCAAGGACAACTGGGGCAGCGAGCGGATTTATGTGGAAAAAGACGGAAAGATTGTCGCGGCGGCCTCCCTTTTGATCAAGCGCCTGCTCGGCCAGACCCTGCTCTACTCGCCGAGGGGCTTTGTGGTGGCACCCTTTGATGCCAAGGAGACTTCGATTGAAACCGAACACTTTGAGGGGGAGCGGGCCGAGAACCTGAAGGCGCTGATTGCCGAAATCGACGCCTACGCGAAGTCGGTCGGTGCCTACTCCCTTGCGATCGACCCCGAGATTGCCAAGGGGGACGCCTCGGAAGACTTCATCCGGTCGCTCGGGTTCAAACAGGAAAAGGACCCGATGAGCTTCATTCAGCCCCGCTACCTGGCTTGGCTCGACATCCAAAAGAGCGACGAGGAGCTGATGGCCTTTTTCAGCTCCAAGACCCGCTACAACATCAAGCTCGCGGAAAAGAAGGGCGTCTATGTGAAGGAGCATGGGATAGATGCGATTCCCGTGTTTTTTGAGCTCCACAAAATCATGGCCAAGCGAAACGACATCGCCATCCGCGGGGAGGACTATTACTACAAGCTGATGAACACCTTTCCGGATTCGAGGGTCTTTATCGCCTACCACGAGGAGGAGCCGCTGGCGGCCGCAATCCTGATCAACTACTGCGGAACCGCTTGGTACGCTTACGGTGCGAGCTCCAACAGCAAACGAAACTTCATGCCGAACCAGCTGATGCAGTGGGTGATGATTCAGTGGGCAAAGCAGCGGGGCGCAATCCGCTACGACTTCGGCGGCTTCTTTTACATTGACCCTGAAGACGGGCTCTACCGCTTTAAATCGGGCTTTACCGGAAAGGAAAACAACGTGGAACTGATCGGGGAATACGAGAAGGTCTACAAGCCGTTGGTCTACGCCTTCTTCAGCAAGGCGCTGCCGCTAGGATCCAAGCTTCTGAAGTTCATCAACCGGCGAAAGTAAAGCCTTTCTCAATTCGCAAGGCCCCCTGTTTGCAGGGAAAAGGGAGGCGAACAATCGGAAAAAGCCGGCCCTTCACTCAGACCGGCGGCCCCGGACACTACCCGGAAAGGAAAACGAATCTTTGATCAAACGCCCCTTATAACAGGGGCTTTTTTACTGGAAAAAAGTCCCGAATCATGGTATCATCTTTTTATGATTCTCATTCCTATTTTATTATTGGTTTGGGTATCAATATCACTGTTATGTTCGAAATAAGGAGGCGGAATGTTTAAGAACAGATTCATCAGATCGTTATTTGCAGTAGCGCTCGCGCTCAGTCTGCTTTTACCGAGTATCCCTTTGCAAGCGGATACCAAAAAGGAGATCACCCTGCGTGGCAGCAGCTACGGGTTTACAAAAATCGCTCGATTTACCCTTACAAACTTTGATGAGGTAAACAGCGTGACCGGAGTCAAGGTAAATGACAAATCGTACCGGAAGGTGGACAATCAGGATAGCTTGCAGGAAGACGAAACTTACTTCCTAAATGACACTGATCCCCAAGTTATGCTTCGGAATTTGAAAAACGGAGACAAGGTCGAGTTATTCACGAAGGACGGATTCCTGCACATCGATATCAACAATATTGACGCCTATTTTGGCGGAATCCACAATAAAAGAACCCTGAAGTTCACCTTCTATGAGGACTCTTCGAACGGGGGAGATGCAGGTAATCCGGGAGAGGGCGGAAGCCCGGGAGACAGCGGTAACCCGGGAGATAACGGCGGTTCGGGAGATAACGGAACGCCGGAGCAACCGGGCGGCAATCAGCTCATCATACATTTGAAGCCGATCAGGCAGTTCAGCAACTTCCACATCGAATCGGATGTCAATTTGAACGGAAAGATAAGTTCGCTGTCGGTCAACCATGTCGCCTATGAGTTGGTGACGAGTTCCTACATGGCCTGGTACCCGCAAAAGTACTATATTGACGGGCGAAAGATTCATTTGTCCGAATTGGAACATGAGGATGTTTTAAGTCTTGTAGACCTCGACGGAAACACCCACAGTTTTGTGTATAAGAAGGTAGGCTCGAACGTCTCGTTGGAAGCGATTGCCGAGGCTCCGAAACCGAAGCGTCTCCAAGTTCGCATTCGGGGATCCTTTGAGGCCGCGATGGAAAACCAGAAGGGCTATGATGCGATTTCAGGAGCCACTTCCGGCGGAGCGATAGATAACCAAAACAGCAATGTGAAGGTGGAGGTCTTTGAAGGCGACAATCCGGAGGAATCGGACTGGAAGCCGCTCCATGAAAGCAAGGTTAAACAAAAGAAACTCACTCTGATTTTGGATGCGGAGTCGGGCATGGAGCCGGTCTATAACAACTTGACCTCTGCACTGACCTTGAGGGGGACCCCGAAGAAGGCCGGAAAATACAAGGTGAAGGTGATCTTGGAAGAGGTCGGCGGAAGAACGGCGGAAAGCAACGAGCTTCCTTTTCATGTGTATGACTACAATGAACTGTTGATAGACCACTTTAAGGTTGAGAATGCCAAGAAGATGCAGGACGGAAAATACATCTGGGATATGGAACCTTGGGTGATACAAAAGTTCGGCGGCGAACAGGAAAGCGTCTTGGCACCGAAGGAGATTAAGGCATGGTTCGGATCTCACAAGAGCGGAACCTACGGAGAACTCGGAACGTCCGTGCACGGAGAGCCGACCCAGACGCTCATCATAGGAGAGGGAACAAATTTAACCCTGGTCAATATGAAGATTTTGAGCAGTGTTAAGATTCTGGTCAAAGACGGCGGCGTCCTGAACCTGATGGATTCTTCTCTGCACGGCAAGGTGGAAGTGAGGGACGGCGGAATCTTGCAGGTAAACTATGATGCGCACAAGGGCAAGTTCCTGACGGGTTCTTCGATCAACGGACAGGTGGAGCTCAAGGATGGAGCGATTCTTGAGAATTCCCTTCTTTATTCAAACACCAATTACCTGGCGAACGGTGAACTGGTGAGACAGAACGTAAACCCTGTCGTGAAAATCAGCGGCAAGGTCAGAATAAACGGAAAGGTTTTTGTAAAAGGAGATGAGGCTCCCGGCGGGATAGATCCGAATACCGGAAAGTCTTACAAGGGACAGCCTGCCCTGGGTCTGGAAGAAAATGCGGAATTGGAACTTCTAAAAGATGCCGTTCTGGGACTCTACGGGGGAGGAAAGACCCACCTCAGCACGCAGGGAGGAGCAGCGCTTCTTTTGGCCGGCGGCTCAACGGTGAGCGGAGAGGGTTCATTGATCGCCATCCCGGGCAACACCGTGTACGGAGACGGATCGGTGGCTGTGGAAGGTAGCGGAACCCTCGCGGCGAAGCAACTTTACATCCAGGGAGGAAATACGCATGACAAAAAAGCGAAGGGCGGAAAGCCTCTGGGAGAAACGGTAAAGGTGGACATGCGTGTGGAACCGGTCGGAAAACTCTTGGAAGGGAAGGCGGGAGCCGGTCAGGTAATCGATGACCAGCCGCGCTACTGGCAACTGATTCTGACTCCGCCGGACTACGAATATTTAAAAGAACAGGAAAATCAGCAGCCGATCACATGGAAGCCTACTGAGGAGAACGGGGGCAATGCGGGTGACAACGGCGGAAGCGTCGGAGACAATGGCGGAAGCGCCGGTAATAACGGCGGCAATGCAGGCAATAATGGCGGCAATGCCAATTCCGGAAACGCCGGAAATCCGCCGAGCCAAGACACAGGAAATGCAAACAACAGCGGAAACCACTCGATTATCAGCGATTCGGGAAGCACCGGAGGGTCGGGATCCTTCGTGCCGTCAAGGCCTGCGCCGAAGAAAGACGGCAATTCGGACGTGACGATCCAAGATGCCGCGACGCCGCTTTCCGCATCGGAAAAAGCTTTGAAAGAAGAGCTGGAGGGGCTTACGATAGCGGAGCATGACAGGAAGTTGATTGAGCGGCTCCTTCTGAAAGAAATCGGGAATGCAGCCTTTGCAAGAGAAATCTCCGAGGACGCACTGCGCGAGTATGCAAAGACGGTGAACAAGGTCTTTGCGGACGAGTCGGAAGCCTCGTGGTATGCGAAGGAGCTCAGCGCAATGCGCCTCATGAAACTCATGCAGGGGTATGAAGACGGAACGATGCGCGCAGAGAACCCGATTACGGGAAAAGAATACGTGACCATCCTTGTGCGAGCGGGCGCTTGGGAAATCGAGAAGGTCGATGGCGACTGGTTTGCGCCGTACCTCAAGGTGGCGAGCGAGAAAAAACTCCTGGATCAAATCGAGTTTGATTTGAGCAAGCAACTGAGCAGGGAGGAAATAGCGGCCTTGTCGTATAACTTTGCCAAAATCCATCCCGCATTTCAGGACGTAGCCGAAAAGAGCGCGACCCTTACGGACGGGGACTTGATTGACAATCGTTATAAAGAAGCGGTCAAACACCTGTTTAACAGGGAGGTTTTGAAAGGAAATCCGGATGGAGCGTTCGCGCCGAAGCAGGCAGTCAAGCGGGCCGAGGTGCTGGCGATTGTATACCGATTGCTCGCGACTTCCAAGTAGTGATTGAAGGCCGTGAAGGCTTTGGAAAAGATCCTTCCGAGGGAGCATTTCACCGTGCTCCCGGAGGAGGGATTTTTTTTGAGCGAGCGAAAGAAAAATGTTTGACAAGGAGAATCCCTTTGTAGTATCATTGCACGGATGACAAAATAACGGTAGTTTTTACAAGACGATAGGAGGTTATTTGGATGGAGAGGAAGATTTATCAAGTAGAGGAAAAAGTTCCTTTTAGTTTGTTGCTTCCGCTTAGCTTGCAGCACACATTCGCCATGTTCGGAGCGTCTGTTTTGGTTCCGATCGTGATGGGGATTCATCCCGGAATTGTTTTATTGATGAATGGCGTGGGAACGCTTTTTTTTATACTTATTACCAAGGGAAAGGCGCCCGCTTACTTGGGTTCGAGCTTTGCCTTTCTGGCGCCGGCAGGGGTAATCATCAGCGCCTGGGGATTTGAATACGCCCAAGGGGGCTTCATTGTGACCGGACTCTTCGGCTGTATTCTCGCCTTTATTATCAGAAAGTTCGGCACGCGCTGGATTGACGTGGTGCTTCCGCCCGCAGCGATGGGTGCCGTCGTGGCCCTGATCGGTCTGGAGCTGACAAAGATCACCGTGACCGGCGGCAAGATCGGCGCCAACCTGATGACCGAAACGGCGACTACAAACGACTGGATCGTCTTCCTGGTGACCCTCGGCGTGGCGGTCATCGGCTCGGTCCTCTTTAAAAAGTTTTTCGCGACCATTCCGATTCTGATTGCGATGGTCGTAGGTTACATCACCGCGGCGAGCCTGGGCATGATCGACTACAGCGCGCTGAAAGAGGCGAGCTTCTTCACCATGCCGGTGTTCCAATTACCGAAGTTCAGCATTGAAGCGGTGTTCACGATGCTGCCCGCCCTTTTGGTCATCATCGCCGAACACATCAGTCACCAGAGCGTGACGAGCACCATCGTGGGCAAGGACCTAATCAAGGAGCCGGGCCTCGACAAGACCATCTTCGCGGACAACTTTTCAACGATGATTTCGGGCTTTGTGGGCGGTGTTCCGACCACGACCTACGGAGAAAACATCGGCGTGATGGCGGTCACCGGTGTCTACAGCGTGCAGGTCATCGGCGGAGCGGCCGTGATCTCCATCCTGATGGCCTTCATCGGACCGCTCTCGGCCTTTATTCTGACCATTCCGGGGGATGTCATCGGCGGCGTGACCTTCCTGCTCTACGGTATGATCGGGGCATCGGGCATCCGACTCCTGGTAGATAAGAATGTCGACTACGGCAAGTCCAAGAACCTGGTTCTGACTTCGGTGATTTTGACCACCGGCCTCAGCGGGATCAGCGTCAGCTTCGCCGGCATCAGCTTGAGCGGCATGGTCTTATCGAGCGTGGTCGCGGTCGTGCTCAGCCTCTTCTTCTACCTGGTGGACAAGGTCTCTCATACGGCCTAGGCCCCGCGCAGAGGAACCTCTTTTAGGAAGAAGGCTTGCGACGGATTGCAAGATTTGCATTTTTCAGTAAAAAAACGGTAAAAAATGCCGATGTATTTTTTACCGTTTTTTGTATGGGTGAGAGATAGGAGCTTTAACTATGGGAGAAATGAAATCTAAATTGTCAATCTTGCTGGCGCTCTTTTTGCTGATTTTTACTGCCGGATGCGGGGAATCTCCGGAGGCGGTCAAAAAGGCGAGGACGCCGCTTGTCATAAATGTGTGGTCGTACTACACGTCGAGTACGAAGGACGCCTTCGACAGCCTGGTTAGCGAGTTCAACGAGAGCGTCGGAAAGGAATACAAGATTACCGTGAAGCACGAGACGATCGGAAGCCTCAGGGAGCTGAACCACGCTCTGATGAGTTCCGCGCTCGGCGAAGCCGGATCGATGCGCATGCCGAACCTCTT
This sequence comes from Bacillota bacterium, assembly GCA_030529225.1. GTDB lineage: Bacteria > Bacillota > Clostridia > Peptostreptococcales > Acidaminobacteraceae > JAUMXH01. The sequence continues at coordinate 98,284 of JAUMXH010000002.1, forward strand.
TATCAGCTACAAAGGGGTTGCGAAGGATGTGGAGAAGGAAATCGAACTGATCGACTTCAACGAGTATTTTTCAAAGGAAGAAAAGGAAAAATATGTTGACAGTTTTGTGGAACTGGGTAAGGTTGAAGGAGGAAAACGGGATCGATTGATTATGCTTCCGTTCGGAACCTCGACTACGGTCTTGATGATCAACGAAACCGACTTTGCCCCGCTCGAAGCGGCGATCGGCGTGGGCTACGAGGACCTCAAAACCTACGAGGGCCTGGCAAAGGCTGCGCAAAAATACTACGAGTACACCGATGCCAAGACTCCGACCAAGAACGACGGCTTGGCCCTCTTCGGATTGGACTCGGTTCCGAACTACTTCTTTGAGGCCCTCAAACAGCAGGGGGCAGACCTCTTGAGTGAGAAGGACGGCAAGGTCGTCGCGAACCTCAGCAAGGAGCACGCGAGAAAGATTTGGGACAACTACTATGTGCCGATGGTCAAGGGCCACTACGGCAAGTACGGCAAGTTCAGCTCGGAGGACATCAAGATCGGCAAGGTCTTGCTCAGCCTCTGTTCTACGACCAGTTCCACCTACTTCCCGGACCAGAAGTTTGTGGGCGACGAGGCCTTCGACATCGATCTGAAGGTGTTGCCGTCTCCGAAGTTTGAAGGCTCTGAAGGGCTCTTCATCGTGCAGGGCGGCGGTTTGATCGGCGCGAAAAAGTCGAAGGAAGAGGACGAGGCCGCGGTCATGTTCGCCAAGTGGATCACCGCGAGCAAGAACAACTCGGACTTCACGATCACTTCTTCGTACCTGCCGGTCACCAAGGAAGGCTTTGACGAGGCCTACGTGAGCAAGCACACCAAAGAGAAGGGGCTCTCTCCGAAGATTGAGAAGACCCTGATCTGCGGGTTCAACCAATATAAGGAAAAGACGTCTTTCTACGTCGAGCCGCTGGACGGCTACGAGGGCGTCAGAAGCGTGATTGAGAAAGATTTTGGAGACTTCGCGATGAACGATGCCAAGGAGGCTTGGGCCAAAATCCAAGCGGGCGGAGACTACGAGGAGGTCTTGAAGAGCTATTTGTCGGACGAACACTTTGAGGAATGGTACAGTAAATTTATTCGGGATGTCAATTCCATTTTAGACGATGTAAATAAAGGATAGACTTGGAATGAAGCAAAAGAGGGTTTATTCGGCGCGATTTATCGTGACGACCGTTACATTCGCTACCTTGTTGGTGCAGGTTCTTATCTTCTATCTCTCATTCTCGGAGATAGATGTCTTTAACATGCTTGAAAATTCCACCTACAGGTACTATAACAACAGGTTGGAGCAGGGCGCCGAAAAACTCGAGAGCAAACTGGTCAAATCGGTCGCATCCAGGGAAGTGAAGGAGCGATTGCTCAACGACATTCAGCTCCTCTACCTGTCGAACCAAAAAGGGCTGGTTCCGCTTCATGTGAACGACAAGGTCGCCAGCGACCTGTTGCAGAATGTGACCAGCACCGAGGCGTCGGGGGCCCTCGTCCTGCTCAACAGGGGCATGCAGGACTCTTCCGCCGAGGAGGACATCTTCTTCATTCGCGACAGCAACACCGACATCAAGCTGAGGGACAACAGCGACATCATGCTCCAAATGGGGAGCTCAAGCCTGGCCAAGCGCATGAACATCAGTCTGGACAATACCTGGACGCCCAAGACCGAGATCGGAAAGTACAAGGCGGAAACGATTGCCAAGCTCAAGAGCAAGGTCCGCGAAGACTTTGCAAGAATTGAGAAAAAGAACGCCGAGGAGCTCGCGTTCTGGCTCGGAAACGTGGATTTGACCGACGACGGCAACGACGGTCTGGTTTACGTGCAACCGATTGTGGACATCCATTCGGACACCCTTTACGGGATGCTCGTCTTTGAGTTGAACAGTAAGGTGCTTTCGGAAATCATTGATGTGAATGTGATGCCGTCCGAGTTTTCTTCGGGCTTTGCGCTGATTCAAAAGGAAAAGCACAGCGGAGAGGCGAGCCCGAACTTCGAGAAGGCCGTTCTGATCGATTACTTTGGCGACCACATCCCGGGAATCAGCGGGAAGGACAAGATTTCCTACCAAAAAATCAAGAATAAATACAATTCGACCTCGGCCGATTCGAGCGACATGTACCTTCTGGACAGCGGGGAGGGCAGCGGCATAAACATGTACGGCTTCCCCAAAAAACTCAGACTTTACAACAAGAATTCAACCCACTACGAGCGGGGCTTTTACCTGGTCTTGTTCCTGGCCGAATCGAACTTCTACTTTTACCAGAGTGCCTACGTGAAGGGCGTCATCGTATCGATCGTGATCAGTATCCTCTTTGCGGTCCTCTTATCTATGCTGCTCTCCCACTACCTGACCCTGCCGGTCAGCTCCCTGGTCGGGGAGATCGAGTCGGTCGACATCACCAAAAAGATTCAGTTTAAAAAGACCAGAATCAAGGAGATGGACCTGCTGGCGGACCAGATTGAGAACCTGTCCTACAACATCGGGAACTTTTACTTTAAGATGCAGAACCTGATGGAGATGTTCGGAAAGGCGGTCGTCATCCTCGAGGAGGACGCTTCGGCCAAGATCGTCTACAAGACCGGCAGAATTTCGGCCATGCTCGGGGAATCGGACAGCGAGGAAGCGCTGATCGAGGAGCTCAGCAACTACAACTTTGAACTCAAAATGAAAAAGTACTCCAAGGGCAAGCTCATTGAAAATGAGAAGTTCGATGCTTTGGATGTCAAAATTATCGGGATTACCAACAGGGACGGCAAGCTCTACCTCAAGTACGAGAAGAAGTACTTTGAGGGCCGCTGGTTCCACATCTATATGGACTACACCCAGGAGTACGACAACATCTTAAAGCTCGAGAAGGAGAAGAACTACGACTTTTTGACCTCGCTGCCGAACCGCAAATACTTTAAGGAGCTGGTGACCGAGAGCTTGGAAAAGAACCCGTACGACAGCTATGCGATGATTATGTGGGATCTCGACAACCTGAAGTACATCAACGATATGTTCGGACACGACTGGGGCGATACTTACTTGAAGGCGACCGCCGATGTGATCAGCACCCTGGAGGGAGATCCGGTCTATGTTTCGCGCTTCTCGGGCGACGAATTCTTTGCCTTTGTCAAGTTCGATGGCGATAAGGAGGCGCTCAGAAACAGGCTGAACCTTCTGCAAAATAAGCTTTTGAACAGCAAGATTGAAATTCCGGGTTTTGAGACCATCAAAATCCGGGCATCGGTGGGACTGTCGTGGTATCCGGACGACGCGAATAACTATGAAGATTTGTATAAGTACACCGACTTTGCGATGTACCAGGCCAAGCACACCAACAAGGGAACCATCGTGGAGTTCGACGGCGAGCTCTATGAGAAGGAGAACATTGTCATCCTGGGTAAGGAGGACTTGAACAGGCTGATCGAGCAAAAACTCGTGAAGTTCGCCTTCCAGCCGGTGGTTTCGGTGCGGACCGGAGAGATCTTCGGGTACGAGGCGCTGATGCGCAGTAAGTCGGAGTCAATCGACTCGGTCGACAAGATTATGAAGCTCGCGAAGCACCAGTATAAGCTGCCTCAGATCGAGAGCCTGACCTTTGAGGGCGTCTTCGATGCGATGGAGGAAAACAAGGTCTTGATCAAGGACAAGAAGATCTTCATCAACTCGATTGCCAGCGTCCTGCTGCCGGACAAGCACGAACAGTACGTCAGGGACAAGCTCGCCAAGTACTCGGATCAGGTGGTCATCGAGATTACCGAGAGCGAGGAGGTCAACAGCGACGGAATCGTCATCAAGAAGAATTACAGGAACAAGTACGGCACGCAGATTGCGATTGACGACTTCGGTTCGGGATACTCGACCGAGACCAGCTTGCTCGAGGTCAACCCCGACTTCATCAAGATTGACATGGTCATCATTCGCGACATCCACAAGGACAAGAACCGCTACCAGCTCGTGAAGAGCATCGTCGAGTACAGTAAAATCAGGGGCATCAAAATCATTGCCGAGGGCGTGGAGACCGAGGAGGAGCTCTACACCTTGATCGAGCTCGATGTGGATTTGCTCCAGGGTTACTACCTGTCAAAGCCGTCCTTCGACATCAAGGACATCAGCGCCGAGAAGAAGGAAAAGGTGCTGTCGATCGGCAGACGCATCCGCGAGGCAAAGGGCGAAAACAAGTAATGAGCAAAACCTCTTTATTGGATACTCTAAAATCCGATAAAGAGGTTTTTTCATGTTTGTAAAAAACTCTGTTTTTTGTCGTAACGATAACTAAAAAATATCAGAACTGAATAGAAACGTCTCCTAATTTATCCCCAAGAGATGGTATAATAAATATGGGGAATAAGTTGGGGGATTACTCTATGGTTAGATACATAACCGAATCACAACTGGAGAATAATGCTTGATTTTGATATAACAATTATTGGGGTGTTCTTTTTACTATATTTAATTATTATTGCTTTTCTGAAGAAGAGAAGCAATAATAATTTTTTGGTTGTGTTCACTCTATTCTATATTTATTTAATTATGGTAATAAAATACACACAATTTCCTATTTTTCTAGATGAGTTGTTTATGGATTCTCAAAATTATAAGATTTCATATAATTTAGTCCCTCTTGTCAATTTAAGCTCGGGACAATTTGTTACTTCTATGTTAAATGTGCTTTTGTTTTTGCCGTTCGGTTATTTGTTTTTTATCATGTCAAGGTTTCATTTTAAAAAGACTGTACTAGCGGGTTTTTCAATGAGTTTTCTGATAGAGGTAACACAGGCTGGTATTTCTTTGCTGACACAGGTTGCTTATAGAGTTTTTGATGTGAATGATTTAATCTTCAATACAATCGGAACTTTTCTAGGTGTCATTCTATTCCTGATTTTTAATCTATTTGCAAAAAGAGTAGGGCTCGTTTCTTCCTTGAAAAAGAACAGTTTTATGAATTATATAACCATGAAATAGAGTATTGGACTGTATGAAAAAATAATTGGCAGAGGAACTCTACTCCTTACATTCACTCAGGTGACGAAACTGTTCGGAGTGTATATCTTTTAGAGTGGTTTTTGCTGACAGATAGGGTGAAAGAAATTTGAATATCATCAGCATAGAGATTATTTTTCTTGCTTTTTTTATCATTAGGTTCTAAAATGAAGTGATAATGAGTTAAGGAATGTTATGGATAAAAAAAAGACAGTAAAAACAATCAGCTATGTGATGATGCTCAGCCTTGTGGGCAAACTGATGGCTCTTTTCAGAGAGGTTATGCTGGGAAGAGCCTACGGCACAGGCATGGAGGCAAACGCCTTCCTGGCCGCCAGTCGAATCCCCAGGGTATTTTTTGATGCCATTTTTGCCTCGGCAATCACGATGAGTTTCATCCCCATCTTCAGTAAGTATATGAAACAGGGCGGTAAGGAGAAGGCCTTTGAGTTCTCGAATGTCTTTGTCACCTACATCTGCCTGTTTACCATCGTGTTTTCGATATTCGGAGCCTCGTTTTCCGATTTTTTTGCGGTTCTTTTTGCGAACAAATTTCCGCAGGAAACCTTGGAGCTCTGTTCCAAACTGCTCAAAATCCTCTTTCCCACTATGATATTTACCGGAATCGCCTTCAGTTTTGTGGGCATCCTGCAATCTCTTGAAAATTTTTTGGTGCCGGCCATCATCAGCGTGGTCTTTAACGGCATCATCATCGCCTATTTCTTTGGTCCGGTTTCAACTTGGGGCATCTACGGCCTCGCGGTCATCTATGTGATCGCTTGGCTGATGCAGGTCCTGGTGCAGGTTCCCTCCCTACATAGGAACGGGTATCGCTTCCGACCGAGCTTGAGCCTGAAGAGCGGCTATATGAAGGAAGTCGGGGTCCTCCTCCTTCCGGTCATGCTCAGCACCTGGGTGCAGCCGTTCAACTTCTTCATCAACACCAAGTTTGCCTCGGGTTTTTATGAGGGCTCCGGCACTTCGGCGATGGAATACTCGAACAATCTTTACACGATGATTATCGCGATCTTTGTGCTCTCGGTCATGAACGTGGTCTTTCCAAGGCTTTCCAAACTCATCAACGATGACGATATGGAAGGGGCGGAAAAGCTCACCGGAGAGACCCTGGGAATCAGCCTGATCTTTGTGATTCCGATGATGATCGGCATCATGCTGCTCAGCACGGAGCTGGTGAGCCTGGTCTTTGGCGGAAACGAGTTCGACGCGTTTTCAATCAAAATCACCTCCTATTCCCTCTTCTACTTTTCCTTGGGGATGATCGGCTACACCTTCCAGAATGTGCTCTCTCGGGTTTACTTTGCCGCGAGACAGACCAGGGTGCCGGTGATTGGAGCGGTGATTGCGATTGTCGCGAACTACCTGCTCTGCATCCCGCTTTCACAAAAGATGGACATCGGGGGGCTGGCGCTGGCCTCGTCCATCTCGGTCTTCATCAACGGGCTGGTGCTGATGCTCCCGCTCTTAAAAAAGGAAAAACAGGTTTTTGACAAGGATTTCTTTGTCGACCTTGTAAAAATATCCGTCTCGTCTGCGGCCATGGGCTTCTTCCTGTACTACATGAAGGCGCCCGTCTTTTCGCTCCCGGTGCAGGGTTTGCCCGGAGATATCCTGAAGATTCTGCTGCTGGTTGCCCTGTCGGTACTCGTCTACGCGGTGCTGATCATCCTGTTTAGAGTCAGACACGTCAGGACGATGATGGAAGTGTTAAACATGAAAAAGAGAGGTAGAAATGAAGTTTAATAAGCTGTACTTGGCGTTTATTCTGCTCGGCGTCATCGCCGCGCTGGGCTTGTCCTATCAGAGGGCGGAGGTGGAGAACGCCTACAAGAACTACGAGATGACTATGTCCTTTGAGGATGTGAAAAAACAGGCCGCCATCAGCGGAAGGAGCATTGAGGAAGAGCTCGAAGGCTGGAAAGAAGCGGGCTTGAACACGATTACGCTGAATGAGGAGACCCTCGGAACTTTGAAGATGAACCGGGACTTTCAAATCAGCGCAAGAAACAGGGGGCTTGACAACTACATTGAAGGAACCAAGGAAGGAATTGACTTTATAGAGAAGGGGATCAAGGAGACCTACATCGGAAATCGTAAGGTGGAGAGGATTTCGGACACGGAACTTGTGATTGAGGGAAAGGAGTCGGACATCGTCATCACCAAAAAAGAGGGCCTCAAGAACAAGGTCGACAAGATCGGTCTGGGTTACATTCAGAAGGACATCGACCGTATTTTGGAAGCCGGTTTTGAGATTCGCTTCCGACCGGTCTATATTTACGGAGAGCAGGATCCGGAGAAGGCGATCGAGAGACTGCTTAAGTACATCGATACATATTCGAATCAGAGCTATGTGGTGTTCCAAGGCAATGAGACCTTTGCGATCGATGCCGACATGGAGGAGCTGGTCAAAGCGTTCAAGGAGCGAGGCATCAGCGTAGGGATGATTGAGAGCGTCGAGCAGCGCAAGCACTTTGAACAGATCGGCCTCGACGATTTGGTCAAGGCGATGGACTATCACGCAATCCGCGTTTTCTCTACCTGGGAGTTTATCCAGAAGCGCTACGACTACGGCATCCGAGGTCACCACCACGGCGAGGAGATTGTGAACGCTTACTTTAGAGCGATCACCGAGCGAAACATCCGCGTCGTCTTCTTCAAGCCGTTCTTGGAGAAAAACCAGAGTCCGGTCACGGACATGGAGATTTACAAGGCGAGGCTGGCCGAGCTGAAGGAGAGGCTCGAGGAGGCTCCACACCGCATTATGAATGTGAAGGACGGAGACAGTGAGATGCAGGTCATGCCTGCGATGCATAACAGACCGCTCTGGCAGATCTTCGTCGGCTTTGCACTGGTTGCAGTCTTTATGATGATACTCGAAAACATCACCGAAGTTCGAAGAAAGTATCGTTACCTTCTCTTCGGCATGGGGCTCTTTGTGACCGCTCTCATCTATTTGCTGAAAATCAAACTCGGGGTATTCAACAGCCTCTACGGGCTTGCGAGTATCGTCCTCTATGTGATTCTGGCTTCTCAGTTTATGATTATGGAGAGCAAGAAGAGCTTTGAAACCGGCAGCAGTTTGAACAAGCTTGCCCTCTTTGCAAAGTCGCTCGGACTCCTGCTCATAACAATTTTGATTTCGCTCGCCGGAGCGGTTTCAGAAGTTGCTTTTTATGCAGAGAGCAAGTATTTATTGGAGCTCGGCATCTTCAGGGGCGTGAAACTTTCGCAACTCATCCCGATCATGCTGGTCTTTTTTCTGGGCTTGTTCTACTTTGCAAAAATTATCCTCAAAAAGGAGGACATGTCCAACATCGAGATCACCAAGGGCATCCTGAACCTGAATGTAAAGGTTTGGCACGCGCTGATCGCCGGCATCGTCTTTATGGGCCTTGGGGTTCTGCTCCTAAGAAGCGGGAACTCGAACATCGAGCCTTCAGAGCTCGAACTTTTAATGAGAAATATTTTGGAGAATACCCTGCCGGCAAGGCCGAGAACCAAGGCCTTTATCGTGGGCTACCCGTCCGCGATCGCCCTCTACTACTTTGCGAGCCAGAAGCGTTACCGCATCATGTACCCGGTCTTGGTCATCTTCATCGCAATCGGGCAGGCGAACATTTTGAATACCTTTTCGCACTTTAGAACCCCGCTCTACCTCTCGTTTATGAGGGTATTCTTTGAATTTGTGGTGGCGGCGGTCTTGGCCATCGTTTACATCGTTCTGATCGAGCTGATTCGCAAGCTGATTAAGAGGCTTTACCCGAGGGAACTCGTATTAAAATAAAAAAGGAAACCTATGGATAAAAAAGATTTTATAAGGATACGTGGCGCAAGGGCCCACAACTTGAAAAATGTAAGTATAGACATACCGCGGGATAAATTCGTGGTTGTGACCGGGATATCCGGATCAGGCAAGAGTTCTCTTGCCTTTGATACTTTATACGCCGAAGGGCAGAGGCGTTATGTGGAGAGCTTGTCCGCCTACGCCAGACAGTTTTTGGGTCAGATGGACAAGCCGGAGGTCGAGTCGATAGAGGGCTTGTCTCCGTCGATTTCAATCGATCAGAAGACGACCAACCGAAATCCCAGATCGACTGTGGGAACCGTGACCGAAATCTACGACTACCTGCGTCTGCTCTATGCAAGGGTGGGGACCGCCCACTGTCCGATTTGCGACAAGCCGATTGAAAAGCAGTCGATTGACCAGATCGTGGACAAGGTATTGAAGTTTGACGAGGGCACCAAGCTCCAAATTTTGGCGCCTTCGCAGAGGGGGGCAAAGGGAACCCACAAGAAGCTCTTTGAAACGTTCAGAAAAGACGGCTTTGTGCGCGTCATCGTGGACGGGGAGCTCTACGAACTCAGCGACGAGATTGAACTGGACAAGAATAAGAAGCACGATGTGGACCTTGTGATTGACCGCATCGTCATCCGCGAGGGCATCCGAAACCGGCTCACCGACTCGATTGAGATCGCCCTGGAGCACGGAAACGGCCTGGTCAAGGTCAGCGAAATCGGCGGGGAAGAGACCCTATACAGCACCAAGTTCTCCTGCGCCGAGCACGGGAGCGCGATCACCGAAATGGAGCCCAGAATCTTCTCCTTCAACGCGCCTTACGGGGCCTGCGAGCTCTGCAAGGGCTTGGGTGAGGATCTGCGGGTGGACATCGACCTCTTGGTGCCGGACGATACCCTTTCCTACAAGGAGGGGGCGATTACCTCGTACTCGGCTTCTTTGGACGGCACCTACTACTCGGCGCTGATTGAATCGATGCTCGCTGACTACGGGGTCACGGTCGATACCCCGTTCAAAGACTATCCCGAAGAACTCAAGGAGGAGCTCTTTTACGGCACCGGCTCGAAGCGGATGGAGTTTTCGTACAAGAGTCGATTCGGCAACCGCAAGCGCACCTACCGCAAGCCCTTTGAGGGCATCGTGAACAACCTGGAGCGCAGGAGGCTCGAGACCAATTCGGATGTGATGCGGGCCTACCTTGAAAAGTTTATGTCCATCACGCCCTGCCAAAAGTGTAACGGGGCCAGGTTAAAGCCAGAGGTGCTGGCGGTCAAGGTCGGCGGAATCAGCATCATCGACTTGACCAAGCTCTCGGTCAGGGACTGCGCACAGTTTTTGGAAGAGATCGGCTTTGACGAGAGCAAGGGCAAGATTGCCGAGCAGATTTTGAAGGAAATCAAGGCGCGGCTGCGCTTTTTGAACGATGTAGGCCTGGGCTATTTGAACCTTTCCCGCTCTGCGGGAACCTTGTCCGGCGGGGAGAGCCAGAGGATCCGGCTCGCGACCCAGATCGGGAGCGCCCTCTGCGGCGTCCTCTACATTCTGGACGAGCCGTCGATCGGCCTGCACCAGAAGGACAACGACAAGTTGCTCAAGACCTTGCGCGAGCTCTGCGACATCGGAAACTCGCTGATTGTCGTAGAGCATGACGAGGACACGATCCGCTTCTGCGACCACATCATCGACATGGGTGTGGGGGCCGGTGAATTCGGCGGCTCGGTGGTCGCGGCGGGGAGCCTGGAGGATATTTTGAAGTCCGAGGAATCCTTGACGGGCCAGTACCTGTCCGGCAGAAAGGCGATCGAGGTGCCCAAGAACAGAAGAAGGCCGGACGGCAGGTTTTTGAGCGTCAAGGGCGCAAGGGCCAACAACCTGAGGAATATTGATGTGGACTTTCCGATCGGGCTCTTCACGGCGGTGACCGGGGTTTCGGGTTCGGGCAAGTCCTCGCTGGTCAACGAGGTTCTGTTTAAGGGGCTGACCGGCGAAATCAAGAGATACAAGACGCAAAGGGCGGGGCTTCACGACGAGATCAGCGGGGCCGAGGCGATTGACAAGATCATAGAGATCGACCAGTCGCCGATCGGCAGGACGCCGCGCTCCAACCCGGCGACCTATACCAAGGTCTTTGACAAGATCAGAGATCTCTTTGCTGCCCTGCCGGCCGCCAAGCAGCGCGGCTACCAAAAGGGGCGCTTCAGCTTTAACGTGAAGGGCGGGCGCTGCGAATCCTGCAGCGGAGACGGCCTGATTAAGGTGGAGATGCACTTCCTGCCGGACGTCTACGTGCCGTGCGAGGTCTGCGGCGGCAAGCGCTACAACAAGGAGACCCTGGAGGTCAGGTACAAGGGCAAGAACATCGCGGAAGTGCTGGACATGACCGTGCACGAGGCCTACGAGTTCTTTGAGCCGGTTCCCGCAATCAGGACCAAGATGGAGACCCTGATGGATGTCGGCCTGTCCTACATCAAGCTGGGGCAGTCATCGACCGAACTTTCGGGCGGGGAGGCGCAGAGAATCAAGCTCGCGTCGGAGCTCTCGAAGAGGAGCACCGGCAGCACCCTGTATATTCTGGATGAGCCGACCACCGGCCTGCACATTGCCGATGTGCACAAGCTGGTCAAGGTTTTGGACAAGCTGACCGAGCAGGGCAACACAATCATCGTGATCGAACACAACCTGGACTTGATCAAGTGCGCGGACTACATCATAGACTTGGGGCCGGACGGGGGAGACGGCGGCGGCAAACTGGTCGCAGTCGGCAGCCCCGAGGAGATCGTAAAAGAGCACCTGGGGGATTCGTACACCGCGCAGTTCCTAGAGAGGTGCCTATAGGCAACTTGCATTTATTCTGTATATTATGTATAATAAACTACCGTGGAGTGAAAGAGTAGGAGGCTGATATGTTAGCATTAACGAGAATCAGGGAACATGCGGAAGAAGTCAAAAGAGGACTCGAAATCAGGGGAGGACAGTTCCCGATCGATGAGGTTTTGAAGGTCGACGAGAAGAGAAGGGCGCTTGTGACCGAGACAGAGGCCATCAAGGCCGAGCAGAACAAGGCTTCCAAAGAGATTCCTCTACTGAAAAAGAAGGGCGAGGATGTCACGGAACTCCTCGCGGAACTCAAGAAGACATCGGATCAAATCAGGGAGAAGGAAGTCGAGATCCAGGCGATTGATGAAGAGCTCAAGCGCCTGCTCTATGAAATTCCGAACGTGCCGCACCCGGAGACCCCGGTCGGAAAGAGCGACGAGGACAACGTCGAGGTCAGACGGGTCGGAGAGCCGAGCAAGTTCAGCTTTGAGCCGAAAGCACACTGGGATTTGGGAGAGCTCACCGGTACCCTGGACTTTGAGCGTGCGGGCAAGATTACCGGAGCGCGCTTCGTGATCAACAAGGGTTTGGGCGCGAGACTCGAGCGTGCCATCGCCAACTTTATGCTGAACCTTCACACCCTGGAGCACGGATACACCGAGATTTTGCCGCCGTTTATGGTGAATAGGGACTCGATGATCGGAACCGGACAGCTCCCTAAGTTCGAGGAAGACATGTTCGAAATCCCTGCAAAGGACTACTTTTTGGTGCCGACCGCTGAAGTGCCGGTGACCAACATTTTTAGAGATGAAATTTTGAGCGAGGACGAACTCCCGATTTATTATACGGCACATACGCCTTGTTTTCGTAAGGAAGCGGGTTCGGCGGGCAGAGATACCAGAGGAATCATCCGGCAGCACCAATTCAACAAGGTGGAGCTCGTGAAGTTCGCCCATCCGAATAACAGTTATCAGGAGCTCGATTCCCTCTTGCAGGCGGCCGAAGAAGTCTTGAAGAGGCTGGAGCTTCCCTACCGCGTGGTCAGATTGTGTAGCGGAGACCTCGGATTTTCGAGTGCTTGCACCTACGATATTGAGGTGTTCATGCCGAGCTACGACAGGTACCTTGAAATTTCTTCCTGCTCAAACTTTGAGGACTTTCAGGCGAGAAGGGCGAACATCAGGTACCGCGAGAAGGAGAGCGGCAAGCTCAGGTTTGTTCACACCTTGAACGGCTCCGGCTTGGCGGTCGGAAGAACCCTCGCGGCAGTGATGGAAAACTACCAAAACGAGGACGGATCGATTCGCGTGCCGAAGGCACTGATTCCTTACATGGGCGGCGTGGAGCTGATTCCGGCAATCAAATAGGTGCGGAGCCGGTTCCAACGAATAAAAAGTAAAGAAAAGGCGGCTTTTTTAAGCCGCTTTCTGATTGTTCCGATAATATTGCCCTCTCCCCCGGTTTTTGTTTCATATTGTGAGACATTACTTTTTTATTATTGTATTTATTATCTCTGAAAAAGTATAGATGCCCAGCAAGAGAGAAAGCCCTCTGCAGATTACAATTCCGTCACTTGCCGAGTTATAACCACCCATTGCAAACAGTTCGGGGTTAAAAAACAGATATACCAAGATAACGATTACTAAAACTTTTAAGAAAAAATACATTTTTGCAGACTCATTCATATTCTCCATCCTTTCTTAGTTACAAAAAAAAGTAATGGTGGATATTCCGTTATTACCTTCTAAGATTAGAGTCGCTCATAACCCCACCCCTTTTTTAAGCCTTACATTGCATAGCTAAACAGGAAGCTATCCCTCTGAGCCGATCAAGAATTATGAAAATCTGTCACTGATATTGATAACCTGTATTCCATAAAGCTTGACTATAGAATACCAAAGTTTAAGCAGATAGGCAAGATGTATTTAAAAATTTTTCCTTCCTTAGGTTGACGGCAAAAAAACACACTTATTTCAGTTCCAACCCTTCCGCATTGTACCATAAAAAACCGTTTTCCTTGCAGTAGGCTTCAATTTTTTGAGACAATTCCGGCTCCGCTCCATATTCCAGAAGATAGACGGATAAGCCGTTCATTTTTGCTTTCTCAAGATAGTCCATCAGATAACGGGTCTCCGCCTCCTGTTGCGCCCCGTAACTTTTGTTTTTAAAATCGATGCTTGTAAACACAGTTTCCTGGTTGATTCCGTCCATCAGAATCTCGGTCTTTGCGTTCTCCGCTTCCTCCAGTTGCCTGAAAACGAAGTCGCTTCCGCCATTCACAATCAGCGGAATCTCATACTTCTTCAAGCCTTTTAAGATGGTGGAAAGCCCTTGATAGCTCGCATCGGTCGGGTACTGAGAATAGACATCACAATTGTCTAGAAAGAAGCCGTCCAGACCCTTCTTGGCATACTCTCTTCCCAACTCGTCCACCAGAAACGCTTGCCAGTTGGAATCGGATACATCCACCCAGCGCTCCTCCGGCCAGTTTTCATAGTCTCCGAGCGTCAGGTTCTCAAATCGTTCATAGTAGGGGCGATGACGCTCTATGGCGCCAATGTTCAGGTAGCCATACACGGTTTTTCCTGCTCGGTGAAGGTTCCGGATGTCTTCTTTTCCGAGTTCCGAAGGTTCTATTACGATGATCCGATACCCATCTAAACGATGGATTTGTGCGGCATCGATACCAAGAAAGACACCGTAATCTTTGGGTGGCTCCGCCTTGCATCCGGTAAAAGAGAAGAGGGAACTGAGGAAGAGGAGGGCGGAAGCCCAAAGCAAGCGGTGCCGTTTCACTTGAGTTTGTCGCATATCCGCCCTTAGCCTATTTCGCCATGTGTTTGGGCAGCACGACCACGCTGTCTCGAAACTCTTCAATAATCAGATGGGTATCGTAGAGCTCGCTGATGATTTCGCTGCTCAGCACCTCCTTCGGTGCGCCTTGAAACACGATTTTTCCCTTCTGTAGGCCGATGACCTCGTCCGAGTAGTTGATCGCCTGCATGATATCGTGTAGAACCATGATAATGGTGATTCCAAGATCCTTGTTAATTTTTCTAACCAAGTTCAAAATATCCATCTGGTACTTCACATCCAGGTAGGTCGTCGGCTCGTCGAGGAGCAGGATGTTGCTGTTCTGCGCCAGGGCCATCGCGATGAAGACCCTTTGTCTTTGCCCGCCGGAGAGCTTCGCAACCTCTTTTTCCTGGATGCTTTTTAAGTTTGTCATCTCGAGGGCAAAGTCGATGCGCTCCAAATCCTCTTCCGAGTACTTTTGCAAGGGCTTCAGGTAAGGCGTCCTCCCGTATGAAACCAGCTTTTTCACTGTGATATCGCCGAGGATGCGGTTCTGCTGGTAAACCATGCCGAGCTCTCTGGCAAATTCCTTGTTTTTGTACTCCTCTATGCTCTTTCGGTTCAGGTAGATTCTGCCCGAATCCGGCTCCAGGTTTCTGGACATCAGGTTCAAAAGCGTGGATTTTCCGCAGCCGTTTGCCCCCATCAGGGTGGTTACCGCGCCCCGCTTGAACTTCAGATTGATATTGCTCAGAATCGGGGTCTTTTCATAGGAAAAGAATAAGTGTTTAATTTCCATAGTCTTTGCCTCCTGCCCTGAGTAGTAGAATGAAGAACGGTCCGCCGATGATCGCCATCATTATGGATGCCTTGATTTCAAACGGATAGGCGATGACCCTTCCCGCCGTATCGGAGAAGAGGAGGAGGGTCGCGCCCAAAATCGCCGAGTACGGAATCAGAAACTTGTGATCTCCGGTGACCAGAAGCCTGCCGATGTGCGGCACCAGGAGGCCCACAAAGCCGATGACGCCGACCACTGAAGTCGTGATCGATGCCAGAATGATCGCAATTAAGGCAATTAGGAAGCGATCCCGGTTCACATTGACCCCCAAGGATTTGGCGGTCTTATCTTCCAGAGTCAGCAAATTACAGGTTTTGATGGTGAAGAGGGAGATCAGCAGGAAGAGTCCCACATAGACCGCTAAAATCTTCACATCCGCCCAGGTCTTCTGCACCACGTTGCCCTCTATGATCGCCTGCGTCTGAGTCAGGTTCGCGCCGAGCATCGACTTGACGCCGTCGGAGATGCCGACAAAGGTCATGTTGAGCGCCACGCCGACCAGAATCAGTCTGACCGGCCTCACGCCGCCGTCCCAGGCGAGGGTGTAGATCAAAAAGTAGGCGAGGAGTCCGCCGAAGATGCTGAAGAGCGGGCTCAAAAAATAATATTCCGGCAGGAAGAACATGGTCATTGACCCGACCATGGCCGCCGCCGAAGAGATCCCGATGATGCCGGGGTCGGTCAGCGGGTTCTTCATCACCGATTGCAGCATGGTGCCCGAAACCGCGAGGGCGCTCCCCGCTAAAAGGGCGACCAGGATGCGCGGAAACCGCAGGTCATAGACGGTCGCCACGCTCGGGTCGTACTCCACGAAGAGCCCGCGGAAGAGCTGTCTCATCGAGAGCTCCACGCTTCCGGTGTTGATGGAATACAAAAACAGGAGCAGCAAAAATGCGATGGTAATCAGAAAGGTCAGGCCGATTCTGAGCTTTTTTTCCTTAGTCATAGATGCTCCTTTCTAGTTGTTGTAAAGGATGTCCTTGAGCTGTTCCAAGGCTTCCTTGTATCTGAAGTTGGCCGACATGCCGAACTTGGCGTGGTCCAAATCGTAGACCTCGCCCTTCTTCACGCAGTCAAAGTGTTTCCAAATATCGTCGGTCTCAAATTCCTTTTTAAACATATCCTTGACTTCGTCCGGCATCGCGTGGGCGGTGCGCAAAATCAGGTCCGGATTTTTGGAGAGCATGTCCTCGGTGTTGATGGTCAGAAACTGCTCCTTTGTTCCGGCATACACATTCTCCGCTCCCGCAAGGGCGACCAGAGAGCCCGCGTACGAGTGCTCGGTCGCAACCACATAGGATCCCGGAAGCCCCATCAGAATCAAAACCCTCTTTTTCTCCTTGCCCTCTATGCTCTTTCGGTAATCTTGGATGTAGGCTTCGTAGTCATCGATCAGCGCCTTCGCTTCCTTTTCCTTGCCCAGCAGCGCGCCCAAGTCGCCGATGGACTTGTACATGCCCGGGATGTTGTTCAGGTTCAGGAAGCCGTAGTTGATCTTTGCGGCCTCGTACTTTGGCAGAAGGTCCGGAATCAGGCTGACGGGGCCGAATACGTAGTCGGGGTTCAGCGTTTTGATGATCTCGATGTCCGGCGTCATCGCCATGCCGATGCTCGGCAGGTCGCGGTAGCGCTCCGGGAGCTCCGAGACGTCGGAGTTCGGAACGCCCACCAAATCCACGTTCAGTTTATCTAGTATTTCCGCAGTCGAGATGCTGCTCGCGATGATTCTCGGGTTTTCTATTTTCTCGCCCGTTTGGGTTTGTTTGACTTGGCCCTTTCCGCTCTGGTCCACACAGGCGCTGAACGCGAAGAGGAGGAGCAGGGCCAGGCTGAACAGCTTAATCTTCTTCATAGAGCATCACCTCCCGGATGGTGTTGATTCGTCTCATGTGTTTCGCCAAAATGTAGAGGACGATCGCCGCTACCATTAGGAAGAAGGTCAGTAGAACCAGGAACAGGATGAAGCCCTGAAAGAGGGTCTTTGTGACAAAGCCCCACTCGCCCGAGCCGGCTCGCTGCTTGCCGATGGCTGTCGCCTCGGCCCGATTCACGCCCTCCTCCGGGTGGATGGGGTCCGGAGAGCCCTTTTTCAGGATGGCCTGAATCTGCTCGGAGTCCCGCATCAGAAGTCCGTGCTCATAGCCCAGCTCGCCGCTCTGAATCAAGTCGTTGACCGCCTTGGTTTCAACGACTTCCCCCTCCGTTGCAGAAGCGCCTTGGGAACCCGCAACGGAGCTCGCGCCGCCTTCACCGAGCAGTTTAAAATCGGTGTTGCCGGCCGCAAAGTCCGAGAAATCCGAGTAAAAGATGACTTCCCTTCCCATCGGGATCACAAAGAGGCCGGATCTGACGACGATGTCCTTTGAGGGAACCTCGATTCGATAGTCCCTGGTTTCGGCGTTCTCCGCGCTGACCACGTAGTCGCGCTTGTAAAACTTGTCCTCGCCCCTCTGCTGCACCGCAAAGGTGACTTGATCGATATTCTCAATTAAATGGTAGCGAACGGTCAGGTAGAGCTTCCCGTCCACTTCTTCAAAGAGCGCCTTCTCGTGCAGGATGTTCTGCGTCATGCCCTGTCCGATGCCCGGGTTGTTCCCCGCGTCCTCGATCACGCCGGTGACCGGGTGCTCGTAGTGGGCGTGTGCGCTCGCGCTCTCCACGCTGTCTGCAAAGAGGGGCGTGAAGAGCAGAAAGCAGAGTAGTGACACTGCTAATATCTTTTTCATTGTCCTTCCTCCTCGTTCAGGGTTCCGTGGGTTTTCTTCAACATTCTAAGCTTCAACTCCTCGCCGTAGCTCAGCTCTTTTTGCAGGATTCTCAGATACTTCTTGCAGAAGTAGCCCGAAACGGCAATCAGAATCAGCATCAGGAGGGTGAAGAAGAGGATAAAGACCTTACTTTCCGCTCCCGTGGCCGCCTTCGGAAGCACCTTTCCCGGCTCCGGATTCGCTCCGCTCGGGCTCAGCTTCTCCGCTGCGGCTTCCGCGCTCGCGCCGTCTCCCTTTTGATAGACCAGGATGACGGGCTCAAACCGCTCGAGGGAAAAGCGAATCCTGTCTCCCTCGCGGGTGAACTTCAGTTCGCTCTTTTCCTCTCCATAGCGGTAGAGCTTCAAATCGCTCACGCCCTGTTCTAGAGGCAGGCTCACCTGCAACGCCTTCTTGGGTTGAAAGGCTTCCCTGCTCTTGAAAAACGGCGGCTTTTGCTCGTATTCGATGCGCTCCATCGGTGCGAGGGCGCTGAGTTCATACGCTTTCACGGTATCGAGCGGGTCAAATTCTTTTTGGAACGGCGGCAGCTCCTCTCCCCTAAGTTCTCGGGCGAGAAACTCGTAGTCCGTTTCAAAGGCTCCGGCGGGAACACTGATTTCTATGCCCTTGTCGCTTCGTTTTTCCTCGGCGCTCGGGTCAAAGGCGGGCTTTGCCTTGCCGTTCTTTGCGAGTTGGTACAGGCCGGCCTCCTTCTCGGAGATCTCCTTTCTGCCCGCAAAGTCAAACTTCAGTCTGGCCTTGAGCGGATCATCGCCCATGACCGCCACCTTCGGGTCGACCATGACCTCCAGGAACTCGGTCCTGCTTTTCAGCGGAAAACGAAAGACTTCGGGCCTGAGGGCTTCTTCTCCCTCGACCTTCATGTTGAAGGAGAGGGGGCTCGCCTGCACAAAGGCGCTCCCGTCATCCACGTAGAGCTTGCTGAGCGAGGCGATGAGGTTGGAAACTTTGACTTTGCTCGATCCGATGTAGACTGTCATCTTTCCGTCCTTCTCGTGGAGGATGGCCTCGGACTGCATCGCCTCATTTCCCATAGAGGGCTTGTCCTCCACCGCGTGCCAAAGCCGAACCGGAAGTGTGTAAAACTTCTCCTCTTTCGAGACTTCTTCCCCGTCCTTGTCCGCTTCGTCCTTTTTGTCCTCCGCCTTTGCGTCCTTCTCCTTCGGCTCACTCAGCGCACCCTTCTCCGGCTCCGTTTGCTCGGCGCTGAAGAGCTCGCTCGGGTAGTGTACCTTGAGTCTGGCGCTCTGGTTGCCGAAGCCGAGCTCCGCCATCACCGGCACATAGACCTGACATGGAAAGACATCCTTGCTGAGGTCGATCGGGAACTCCAAGACCTTGGGGTAGAGCCTTCCCTTCATCTTGGCATCGGTCCCGGTATTCGGGTCGTTGTAGGCGTCGATGTCCGGGTAGGTCGACAGGACGCTCGCGTTGATCCCGTTCACCTGAAGCTCTCCCAAAAAGCCTCTAAAGTCCATGTAGTTCAGCGGGACGAAGCTCACCCTGAGTCTTCCGGCGCCGCCCTTCACATAGAGGGTCGCGTCGCTGCTGAGGGCGCTCGCCCCCATCGAGTTCACATCCTCGTATGCGTTCCACAGCGAAATCTTCACCGGGTACTCCCCGTCCTTCGCGTCCGCGCGCAAGGAATTGGGAACGCTTATCAGTAGAATGAAAAGCAATAAAAAAGAGATTCGTTTCATTCGGTCCTCCTATTTGCAACAGGAAAAGAACACATAACAAAGAATCGGTTCTTTTCCGTAGTGTTATTCATTCTCATTATACCATAGTTCGAGGCAAGTTAAGATGAAATTTTTATAAACCCGAGTTAACAAAGGGCGCTTTTTCAAGGTTTTTTTGTGTCGGAAGGGAGCTCCGAGAGGGGCAAACGCGCTGAAATAGCGGTGCGTGCCCGGCAAGGGTGGGCGCCCCTCCCTCTTTTTTCCGTGTAACCCATGGTCGAATTTCCAAACGCCTCGCCTCGAAGCGGAAAAAAACTAAAAAGACGGGATGGATTTTTCGATATTCTATAGAGGCATTTTTTGCGGGGAAAATCGTAAACAATCTGTAAAAAATCATACATACAAGAGCCCCGAAGTTGCATGCGTCGGCATTTTGTGTTAGACTTAGCGCGTGAAAGAAGGTGTAGAATGGACGATACAAAACGATTTGAAGAGAAGCGTTACGCGGTTTTAATCGACGCGGACAACGTTTCTGCAAAATACATTAAATATATCCTCGAAGAAATTTCGAACTACGGGCTGATTACATATAAGAGAATTTACGGAGACTGGACCAAGAAGTCGACTTCGACCTGGAAGACGACCCTGCTTGAAAATTCGGTCTCTCCGATACAGCAGTACGCCTATACGACCGGCAAAAATGCGACCGACTCGGCGATGATCATCGACGCGATGGACATTCTCTACTCGGGCAAGGTCGACGGCTTTTGTCTGGTTTCGAGCGACAGCGACTTTACGAGGCTCGCTTCGAGGCTCAGAGAATCGGGCATGACCGTGATCGGCATGGGCGAGAAGAAGACCCCGAGGGCCTTCAGCGTGGCCTGCAACTACTTCAAGTATCTGGACATCTTGTATGAAAATGACAATCAGGTTGCGCAGAGCGAGGTGGACATCAACATCGGGGATATCGAGGAGAGCATCAAAAAGATCATCGCGGAATACGGCGATGAGTACGGCGGTATCAACATCGGGGAGTTGGGTTCCAGACTCGTCAAGAGACACCCCGACTTCGACGTCAGAAACTTCGGCTATACCAAGCTTTCGAGCATGCTGGAGCGCTTAAAATCAATCAGTCTGAAGAGGACCGATTCGGCGATCATGGTCAATTTGAACCAGGCGAAACTGGATCAAAATTCTATTCAACAGGCCATCGTCGAGTTTGTAAAAAATTCTAAGGAGCAGGAGATGAACCTTGCTCAACTCAGCCAAAAGACCAGCGAAATGTTCCCGAACTTTGACTGTAGGACTTACGGCTATACCAAATTCTTCAAGTTTATCAATGATATTTCAGAACTAAAAGTGAAAAGTCGCGGTAAAAACGGTTGCATCAAGACCGTCGTTTTGTCAAAGTGAGGAACTTAGAAGGTGTCGACCAAGCATGAAGTAGTCAGAGGCGATATTTACATTGTGGATTTGTCGCCGGTAATCGGTTCGGAACAGGGCGGGGAGAGGCCCGGTTTGGTGGTGCAAAACAACACCGGAAACCGCTTCAGCCCCACCATCATCGTCGCCGCGATCAGCGGAAAGATCAAAAAGCCCAAGTTGCCCACGCACATCGCAATCTCCAAGGGGGAGTACGGCCTGCAAAAGGACTCGGTGGTCATGCTCGAGCAGATACGGACCGTGGATCGAAAGCGCCTCATTCATAGGGTTGGTCATGCTGACCCTGATTTTATGAGAAAGGTGGACCGGGCGCTGAAAATCAGTTTTGATGTTTGATGAAAACGGAGAAGAAATCATGAAAAAGAAATTGGCAGTTTACTTGAGTCTGGCGTTGTTGTTCGCAGGGGCCCTTTCAATCTTCAGCTACGGGGACGACAGCGACCCGATCATCAGCAAGTCGTATTTGGATAAGCGCTTGAAGGAACTCGATGCCAAGATTGAAAAAATAGAGAAAAAGCAGGAGAGTGCGCAGGCGTCCAAGGCGGGGGCCTTTGCGCCGGTGCAGTTTAAAGAAGGCGAAAAGATTGTGTTTTCGGAAGGGGCGGAGTTTCTGCTGCGCGCCGGCGAGGCGAACATCGCGGATCCGACCGGTAACGGCCTGGCGGATTTGACACAGGGAGCCAACCTCAAGGACGGGGCGGACCTTCCGCTCAATCACACCGTCCTCTGTCCGAGGGCGGACGGCAGGGGCGTCGCGTTCCGAACCGATTCGTGGATCATGGTCAAGGGGGCCTACAGCAAGGCGGAAGCGGCCGAAGAGCTGCAATAATGGGCTTGCAACGGAAACGGCAACATAAAACAATGCGATATAGAGTACAATAAAAACGGAAAGGTTACTGTAAGATACATGGAAAGAGTGAAACTATTGGGCGTCGGCTTTGACGCGGTAGATATGAAGGAGGCCCTCTCCAAGGTGGAGGCGCTGATTCGGGAGGACAGGGCGGCCCTGGTGGTGACCCCGAACCCGGAGATGCTGGTAAATGCGAGTGAGGTGCCCGAACTGAAGGTGGCGCTGAACGCGGCCGACCTGGTGATTGCAGATGGGATCGGCGTAATCTACGGGGCGAAGATGCAAGGAAAGCCCCTCCACCAACGGGTGACCGGCATCGATTTGATGACCGAAATCCTGAACTCTCTGTCAAAATCCGGCGGCTCCTACTTTTTGTTCGGCTCCAAGCCGGGCGTTGCGGAGCAGGCGTCCAAGCGGATTGACAGGATGTTTCCGGGCATTCGTTGCGCCGGCTATACCGACGGATACTTTAAGCCGGAGCAGGAGGCGGGGATCATCGAGACGATCAATGCCGCAAAACCGGACGTCCTCTTTGTGGGCCTGGGCTCTCCGAAGCAGGAAGTCTGGGCACACAAGCATTTGGGGGAGCTCCACGCTCCGGTCTGCATGTGCATCGGCGGTGCCTTCGACGTCTATTCGGGAAATGTGGAGCGCGCGCCTTCCTGGGTGATGAAAATAGGATTTGAGTGGCTTTACCGGGCGATTAAGGAGCCCGTGCGATTCAAGCGACTCTTAAAAATTCCTATTTTTTTAGTTAAGGTGATAAAAGAGAAGGAATAGACGCGCTCTCATCGAATCGTCAAGCTTGACAGACGGTGTATAATAAAGAGAACGCGCATGAAAAGAGCCTTTTAAAACGGGGAAAAAATGATTAAATATGTAAATGTATCTAAAACGTACGGGGATGACAACGTCGTCCTGGACGATATCAATATCAACATCAAAAAGGGGGAGTTTGTCTTTGTCATCGGACACAGCGGTGCCGGCAAATCCACTTTGATGAAGCTTCTGTTCAAGGAGGAAGATCCCACATCGGGAAGGATTTTTGTGGCCGGGCAGGAGATTACCAAGGTCAGCAATCGCCTGATTCCGTCGATCCGCAGAAACATCGGGATGATTTTTCAGGACTTTAGGCTGCTCGAGAACAAGACCGTGTACGACAACGTCGCCTACGCGATGGAAATTTTGGGCGAGCGCAACATCGTCATCCGCAGGGAGGTTCCCAGAATCCTGCAACTGATGGGGATTTCCGCGAAGGCCAAGAGTTATCCGAAGGAACTTTCGGGCGGGGAGAAGCAGCGTGTCGCAATCGCCAGGGCCATGGTCAAGAACCCGCCGATTCTGATGGCGGACGAGCCGACCGGAAACCTCGACAAGGCGACTTCGGACGACATTATGGCGCTGATCGAGCGCATCAACCGCTACGGAACCACCGTCATTATGGCGACCCACGACGAGGGCATCGTCAACAAGATGCAGAAGCGGGTCATCGAGCTCAGGCGCGGCAAGGTCGTGAAGGACGAGGTCGGGGGGTACTACAATGCGAATTAGACCGATTTACTACCTGAAGGAAGCCTTTCTGAACCTTTGGAAGAACAAGACCAACACTGCGGGCTCGATTTTTGTCATGTCCTTTACCTTTGCGATCTTGGGCATCGTCTTTATGATTGTCATGAACGTGAACGCGCTGGTAAAAGACACCCAGAGCACCTTTGATCAGATCACGGTGTTCCTGGAGGATGAGCTCAAACCCGACGAGATCAAACAGATAATCAAGGAAATCGGGCGTATTCCGGGCGTCAAGGACAGCGTCTTTGAGGACAAGGAAGAGGCCTTCAAAAAGTGGAAGGAAGAGGATTGGGGCGAGGATGCCTACCTTTTGGACGGGATCGGTTCGAGTCCCCTTCCCAATGCCGTTTACATCACGATAAGCGACATCAACAAGGCGGCGAGCGTGGTCAAGGAGCTCGAGAAGTTCAACGGAATCGAGGAAATCAAGTACTTTAGGGAAGAGGTGCAGAATTTGCTGGTGGTCGGTAAAATCATCGCCAAGATCGGCCTCGGCGTCATTGCGGTCCTGCTCGTTCTGTGCTTCTTCGTCATCAGCAACACCATCAAAATTGCAGTCAATTCCAGACACCTGGAAATCAATATCATGAAGTATGTGGGAGCGAAGAATCGCTTCATCCGCGGACCCTTTATTTTGGAGGGCATGCTGATCGGCATCATCTCTTCGATCTTCTCTTCGTGCATCGTCTATATCCTATACAAATATGTTCTCAAGAGCTTCGGATTCGACAAATCTACCGTGATTGACGGAGGAATCTTCTTCTCCGCGGTCGATCCGGCGCAACTGATGAATACCTTTGTGTTTATCGTCGTCGTCCTCGGCATCGGCATCGGGATTCTGGGTTCAATCAGTTCCACCAGAAAACATTTGAAAGTGTAAGCCTATGAAGCAGGGGAATCAGAAAAAAAATCGGGTAAGCTTGCGAATCGCCTTGGCACTGGCGCTCTTTCTCTGCTCGGGCTACATCGCCTTTGCGGCCATGGTCCCGAACAGGGGCTACGAAGAACCCGCGAGACCGGGCAACGAGATTCAGGACCTGAAGGATGAGAAGAGCGAGATCGAGCGGAGCATCGAGCAGACCAAGATTGAATACCGGGAGCAGGTCAAGCTCTATTCGCAGCAGGAGCAGGAACTCGCGAGTCTGCAATCCAAGATTATGACGCAGATCAGCACCATAGAAAAAACCGACCTGGCGATTTCCGCGAAGGCGGCGGAGGTCGATGCAAAAAAACTAGAGGTCAACAAGGCGCAGGCCGATGTGGACAACCACATTCTGGCGCTCAGAAAGCGCCTGCGGGTCATGTATAAGTTCGGCAAGACCGGCTACCTGCAGCTCATTTTGAAGTCCGAGAACGTGGTCAGCGCCCTCACCAGGATTGAGCGCGTTCGCATGATCAGCAACTACGATAAACAGATGCTCGATGATTTGAGGTTTCTGAAAGAAAAACTCGAAATCAAGCAAAAGGAGCTCGAGGAGCAAAAGAAGGCGTTGGAGAACCTGAAGGAAGAACAGACCCGGCAGAAGGAAGCGCTCGAAACTTCTTATGACCAGGAGCTCGTGAAAAAGAAGCAGACCTATGAAAATATGGAGGCCTTGGAGAGGCAGAAGAACCAGCTCGAGGCCGAGAGTGCGAGAATCACCGAAACCTTGCGCCAGATGCAGATTAAGAGGGACTTTGTAGGGGGCGCGATGATTTGGCCGCTCGACTACCAGAACTCTCTGATTACCTCGTTCTTTGGCCCTCGGATTGAGCCGATACCGGGTTCCGGTGCCAACCACGGAGCCATCGACATCGCCGCGCCGATGGGAAGCAACATCTATGCGGCCCTCGGCGGAGAGGTCATCGCCTCCGAATTTATGTGGGGTTACGGAAACGCCATCATGGTGGACCACGGCGGCGGCATCGTGACCCTCTACGCCCACGCGAGCGAGCGCTGGGTCGGCGTCGGAGATGTGGTGAACCGCGGAGACGTGATCGGCAAGGTCGGATCGACCGGCTTTTCGACCGGCCCCCACCTTCACTTTGAAGTCAGGGAAAACGGAACCAGGGTCGACCCGCTGAACTATGTAGGCAGGCCGTAACAGCCTCCGGTCCGAGAGGCGGGCCGAGAGCCCCTGAGGGGAATCTCCAACTTGTAAATTCAGTAAGAAACGGAAGAATAAAAATATGAACGAACATTTTGAACATCATGAACGCGAAGAGGAGCGCGGGGAGACCGAGCGCGCTTCGCTTTCGGAACAGGGGCGGACCAAGTATCCTGTTTGGCTGGTCTGTCTCTGCATCGCCCTTTTAATCAGTACCGTGTACTTTGCCTACTTTGACCGGGCGAAGGATCCGCAGGATCTGAACATCGTCACGCAGGAAAAGAAGGAAGACAAGGACCTCGCTTACTATGAGGCGCGCTATAAAAAAGTGGACGAACTCAGGGAATTTGTGAAAAAGAACTTTTACAAGGAGGTCTCGGACAAGGACTTTGACGAGTGGATCATCCGCGGTCTCTTCCTTGCCCTTGACGACCCGTACTCAAGTTACTTTACGCCCGAGGAATACCAATCCTTTATGGAGCTCAACGAGGGCTCTTACGGCGGCCTCGGCATCAGCATCAGCCCGGAGAAGAACGGCTACATCACCGTCATCAGCACCTTTGAGGACACACCCGCCTCGCGCGCCGGCATCCGTCACAACGACAAGATTTTGAAGGTCGACGGGGTGGAATATCCGGCCGAGAAGATGGATGTGGCAATCAGCAAGATGAAGGGAGAGCCCGGCACCATGGTCAGCCTGACCATACTCCGCGACAACGAGGAGATCGAGCTGAACCTGGAGCGGGCGCAGATCGTGATTCACTCGGTCAGCTCCGAGATGCTTCCCGGGGAGGACAAGATCGCCTACATTCGCATCCGAAGCTTTGATCAGAAGGTTTCGCAGGAGTTTTACGAACAGTTCGACCGGATGGAGCGCGAAGGCATGCGCGGTTTTGTGCTCGACCTCAGGGGAAATCCCGGAGGCAGCCTGGCCGAATGTGTCGACGTCGCGGATTTTTTGCTCGGGGAGCAGCGCATCGTATCGACCGAGAACCGCTCGGGCGACAAGTACGTCTTTGACTCCGCTGCGGGAAGGGTAGACCAACCCTTTGTGGTTCTGATTGACGGGGGAAGCGCCTCGGCTTCGGAAATCCTGGCCGCTGCGATACAGGACGGCGCGAGCGCCAAACTGGTCGGGACCCGAACCTTCGGAAAGGGCGTTGTGCAGACCGTGAGCCCGGAACTGAGCGACGGCTCCGGCTTCAAAATTACGACTTCGGAATACTTCACACCGAGCGGAAAGAGCATCCACGAAAAGGGTGTGGAGCCGGATGTGGAGGTCAAATTGTCAAACGAGTTTTCCATCTTGGATAAGAGCAGCGACAACCAGCTCGGAAAGGCGCTTGAACTCTTGAAACAAGAACTGAACTAGAAGGGACGGAGGACATATGATACTGAGAAGAGCGAACATCTATGACGCAACGGACATCGCGAAGGTTCATTTTAAAGTATGGAACGACTTTCACAAGGAGAGGGTGTCCGAGCCGTTTTTGAAGCACTTTAATTTTGAATACCGAAAGAAGTACTGGGTCAAGTTTATCAACGAGAACCGAATCTGCTTTGTGGTCGAGGAAAAGGGCGGCAGCATAGACGGGTTCATCGTTCCGGGCCTAAAAAGGCTGAACGAGAATGAAAACGTGGGCGAGATTCTGATGCACTATGTGAACAACAACCAGCATTTTATGCAAAACTTTTCCGCCCTCCTCCTCTCATCGGCTATGTTGTTCCGCAAAAACAATGCCAACTCCATGTATACCTGGATTCACAGAGAACACGGAAACGTTGAAAAATACAAGATGCTCGGAGCCGCCGAAACCAGCGCGAAGGTGGATCGGATGGATTCCAAGGACATCATCAAAATCAAATTGGAGTGGAACAACCTGGAAGACTATATCGCGGAACACGAAGCGATTCTGAACGATATGTTGGTCGAGTTTTAAGGAGGTACAAGTGAAACGAATTAAGTACTTGGAATTTTTACCGATCATCGTCATCAGTTTCTTCCTCTTTCGTCTCTTGAATGAGAAGTTTCTTTTGACCGGCTTACTCGCCGACATCGTCAGGATGTGCACGCCCTTCTTCTGGGCCCTTGCGATTGCCTATGTTGCGAACATCGCGATGATGAAGTTTGAGAAAAAGTTTAAGTTATCCAGGACCCTCTCGCTGATCCTGTCCTACCTCTTGGTCTTCTTGATTCTGGGCCTCTTGTTCTCGGTCGTCATTCCGATCCTGGTCAAGACCGTCCCGAACATCGTCAACAACTCGGGCACCTATGCCGAGAGCTTCAACCAATGGTATGAGCAGAACATCGCGGCGAGACTCGGCGAGAGTTCGAGCAAGTACGGGGTGGACATCAACAAGATGGTCATCGGCAAGATGCAGGACATCCTGAAGCTGATTTCCGAGCTCCTGCAGGGCTTGGTTTCGGGAATCGGAAAGCTCGCGGTATCCATCACGACCGGTTTGATTCAGTTCTTCATCGGACTCGTGATTTCAGTCTACGTGCTCAGCGACAAGGAGCGTTTCTTCGCGAACACCAGAAAGTTCTTCACCGCCTTCTGCGGAAGAAAGTTTACCAACAAGGCGGTTGAGATTGTGAACGACGCGGACGAGATCTTCGGAAACTATCTGATTGCAAAGTCTTTGGACTCCCTAATCATCGGGATTATCGCGATCATAGGCTTTTCGATTATGCGACTGGAATATGCGATCCTCTTCGGTATCATCATCGGGGTGACCAATATGATCCCGTACTTCGGTCCGATGATCGGAGCCGTGCCGGTCGTCTTAATCACCCTGGTCATTTCGCCGATTCAAGCCCTCTGGGCGGCCATCTTCATCCTGGTGTTGCAGCAGGTGGACGGAAACATCATAGGGCCTAAGATCGTGGGCGAAAAGGTTGGGATTCCGGCCCTCTGGGGCGTCGTATCCGTCACAATCGGAGGAACCCTCTTCGGGTTTATGGGCATGCTCCTGGGAACGCCGATCTTCACCCTATTCAGAAAGATCATCCTGGACGTGCAGGACAGAAAGCTCGTGGAGATGGACTACGGCACGGCGCAGGGAGAAGGGGAACCGGTGGAACCCAAGCGCAGAAAAAAAATAAAATTCAACTTCAGTAAGAAACAAAAAGCGGACAAACAATAGCAAACAAGAGTGAGCTTCAGCATAGAACAACAGTACAATTTTTGAGCGTGCATAAGGTAAAGGAGGCACAGCATGAAAAAAAGAGTGGTGGTAAACGGGATCGGCAGAATGGGAAAGCTGGTGACCAGAAAGATTCTTGAGAATCCTAAGTTTGAATTGGTAGGCATCAACGCGACCTTCAAACAGGAACCGGCGGAAACCCTGGCCTACATCCTCAAGTATGACAGTGCGCAAGGAACATTTAAAGGCCATGACTTTGAAGTGATTGATGATGTCTTGCACATTGACGGAAAACCGGTAAAAATATTCGACTTTAGAAACGCGGAAGAAGCACCTTGGAAGGAAGAGAACGTCGACATCGTGATCGAGTGTACCGGCGCTTACAACGATAAGGACAAGGCGATGGCCCACATTAAGGCGGGCGCAAAGAAGGTCGTCATCTCGGCTCCTGCGAAGGGTGACTTGAAGACCGTGGTTTACAACGTAAACGACGAGGTCTTGGACAAGGACGACATTATCGTATCGGGCGCTTCCTGCACCACAAACTGCCTGGCGCCTGTGGTCAAGGTCTTGGACGATGCCTTCGGAATCGAGAAGGGCTTTATGACAACCGTTCACGCCTACACCAACGACCAGGGCCTGGTAGACGTAAAACACAAGAAAGAAATCGCTGCGAGAAGGGGTAGAGCGGGCGCGCAGAACATCGTGCCGACTTCAACCGGGGCCGCAAAGGCGATCGGCCTGGTCATGCCTCACCTGAAAGGCAAGCTCGACGGCATCGCGCTCAGGGTTCCGACCATCACGGGTTCTTGTGTAGACCTGGTCGTGGAACTCAAAAAGAACGTCACTGTTGAAGAGATCAACAAAGCGGTGAAAGAGGCTGCCAACGAGACCCTCGCATACACCGAGGATCCGATCGTATCGGCCGACGTCATCGGTTCCGACTACGGTTCTATCTTTGACGCCTTGAGCACGACCGTGATGGAAGTGGAAGGCAAGCAGATGGTAAAAATCCTGACCTGGTACGACAACGAGGCCTCTTATGTGGCGCAGCTCGTGAGACTCGTGGAGAAAGTGAGCGAACTGTAATGGCAAAAAAGACAATCAGAGATATCGAGGTGAAGGGCAAGCGGGTCCTTCTCCGCGCGGATTTCAACGTGCCGATTAAGAACGGCGCAATCACCGATGACAACAGAATCAAGGCCGAGCTCCCAACCATCCGTCAGCTTTTGGATGCGGGCGCCAAGCTCATCGTCTTCTCTCACCTGGGCAAGGTGAAGAAGGAAGAGGACAAGGTCGGAAAGAGCCTGGCTCCGGTGGCGGAGAGACTCGCGGAACTTTTGGGAAAAGAAGTGAAATTCATCCCGCAGACCAAGGGGAAGGAGCTCGAGGACGCGGCCTTCGCACTCCAGGAGGGCGAGGTCCTGATGTTTGAAAATACAAGGTTTGAAGACGGGGAGACCAAGAACGAGCCGGAGCTCGGCAAGTACTGGGCATCCTTGGGCGAAGTCTTCGTGAACGACGCGTTCGGAACCGCGCACAGAAAGCACGCATCGAATGTCGGCATTTCCGCGCACTTGCAGACCGTATCCGGCCTTTTGATGGAAAAGGAAATCCAATTTTTGGGCGGGCTCTCGAATCCGGAAAGGCCCTTTGTGGCGATCTTGGGCGGCGCGAAGGTATCGGATAAGATCAACGTGATTGAAAACCTGATCAACAAGGCGGACAAAATCCTGATCGGCGGCGGGATGGCCTACACCTTCTTCAAGGCGATGGGCTACGAGACCGGGATGTCGCTGATTGAAGAGCACAGACTCGACGTTGCCGAGCGCGCGATAAAACAGGCGCAGGAAGCCGGCGTGAAGCTGATCTTGCCGGTCGACAACGTGGTGAGCAAGGAATTCAGAAACGACGCGGACTTCGAGACGGTCGATGTGGACAAGATTCCGATCAACAAGATGGGTCTGGACATCGGAGCGAAGACCATAGAGCTCTTTAAAGAGGAACTCAAAGGGGCGAAGACCGTGGTTTGGAACGGGCCGATGGGCGTCTTTGAGATGGAGAACTTTGCGCGCGGAACCTTTGAACTCTGCAAGGCGTTGAGTGAGCTTGACGATGCCAAGACCATCATCGGCGGAGGAGACAGCGCGGCTGCTGCCATCCAGATGGGCTTTGAAGACAAGTTCACCCACATTTCAACCGGTGGCGGCGCATCCCTCGAGTACCTGGAAGGCAAGGAACTTCCCGGCATCCTGGCGATTGCGGACACGCACAAGTGCGGCTGCTGCTAGGCGGAGCGCCAAGGGCAAAGATAGAGGAATCAGATGAGAAAAACAATAATCGTCGGAAACTGGAAGATGAACGGCTCGGTTTCCGATTTAAAGACTTTTTTACAGGAGTGCATCCCTGCGGAAAGCGGCGTCAAGGCGGGGCTCTGCGTGCCCTACACCCTGCTCGCGACCTTACAGGAAGAGGCGCAGGGAAGGGATTGGATGATCGGCGCGCAGAACATGCACGAGAAGGAGAGCGGAGCCTACACCGGCGAGGTGAGTGCGGACATGCTCCTGGAGCTCGGCGTCGATACGGTCATCCTCGGGCACTCTGAAAGAAGGGCCTATTATAACGAGACCGACGAGTCGGTGAACCGCAAGCTCCACAGGGCCCTCCAAGTTGGGCTCACCCCAATCGTCTGCGTGGGCGAGACCCTGGAAGAGCGCGAGCGGGGCGCGGAAAAAGAGATCTGCAAGGGGCAGATTTTGAAGGCCTTTGACGCGGTAAAAAAAGAGGATGCGGCAAAAGTCATCGTCGCGTACGAGCCCGTCTGGGCGATCGGCACCGGAAAGACGGCTTCGAGTCAGGACGCGGAGGACATGGCGGGCTTCATCAGGAGCGTGCTCGCGGAGCTCTTCGGCGCTGAAATCGCTGAAAATATACACATACAGTACGGCGGGAGCGTCAACCCTTCCAATGTGGAGGAGCTGATGTCGATGCCGAACATAGACGGCGCCCTCGTAGGAGGGGCTTCCCTAAAAGCGAAGGACTTTTCGTATTTGATTGAAAAAGGAGGACAGAAATGTCAATTATAGCTGATCTTTATGCAAGAGAGATACTGGATTCAAGAGGAAACCCGACCATCGAGGTAGAGTGTATTTTGGAAGACGGAACCATTGAGACGGCCGG
This sequence comes from Bacillota bacterium, assembly GCA_030529225.1. Lineage (GTDB taxonomy): Bacteria > Bacillota > Clostridia > Peptostreptococcales > Acidaminobacteraceae > JAUMXH01. The sequence goes on from JAUMXH010000002.1 coordinate 130,275, forward strand.
CGTTCCTTCGGGCGCATCGACAGGGGCCTTTGAAGCGGTCGAGCTCAGAGACGGAGACAAGTCAAGATACCTCGGGAAGGGCGTCTTGAACGCGGTGGATAATGTGAACGATGTGATTGCACCGGAGCTCGAGGGCTTGCTCGTGACCGACCAAACCTTGATCGACCAAATTATGATCGACCTGGACGACACGCCGAACAAGGCGAAATTGGGCGCAAACGCGATTCTGGGCGTCTCTTTGGCGGTGGCAAAGGCCGCTGCGGAGTCTTCAAACTTGCCGATCTTCCAATACATCGGCGGACCGAACGCCAAGACCCTTCCGGTTCCGATGATGAACATTTTGAACGGCGGATCTCACGCGGACAACAACGTGGATATCCAAGAGTTTATGATTATGCCGGTGGGCGCCGCAAACTACACCGAGGGCCTCAGAATGGGTACCGAAATCTACCACTCGCTCAAGGCCGTTTTGAAGGAAAAGGGCTTGGCGACCGGCGTGGGCGACGAGGGCGGATTCGCTCCGAACCTGCCGTCAAACGAGGAAGCGCTCAAGGTCATTTTGGAAGCTGTTGAGAAGGCCGGATACAAGCCCGGTGACGACATCCTGCTCGCCTTGGACGTTGCGGCGTCTGAACTTTACGACAAAGAGAAGAAGGTGTACAAACTCGCTTCGGAAAACAAAGAACTCACATCGAAAGAGATGATCGACTACTACGAGGATTTGATTGCCAGATACCCGATTATTTCGATCGAGGACGGCTTGGATGAAGAGGATTGGGACGCATGGAAAGAGATGACCGCGAGACTTGGCAGCAAGATTCAAATCGTAGGGGACGACCTGTTTGTGACTAACACGGAAAGACTTGCCAGAGGAATCGAGGAGAAGGCTGCAAACTCAATCCTGATTAAGCTCAACCAAATCGGTACTTTAACAGAGACTTTGGAAACCATTGAAATGGCGAAGAAGGCTGGCTTTACTTGCGTGATCTCGCACAGGTCGGGAGAGACCGACGAGAGCATTATCGCGGACCTTGCGGTCGCGGTGAACTCGGGTCAGATCAAGACCGGCGCACCTTGCAGAATCGATCGAATCGCGAAGTACAACCAGCTTCTCAGAATCGACGAGATGCTCGGCGACCTGGGTGATTATCCGGGCCACGCGGCATTCTACAACATCAGATAAGTAAACATAGAACGATGGGCAGCAAAGAATCGCAGAGGTGCTCGGAGCTCGCCATCGGGGTCTTTGACTCCGGACTGGGCGGCGTCAGCGTTCTGAATGAGATCGGGGCATTGATGCCGGAGGAATCCCTGATTTATTACGGGGATTCCGCCTTTGCCCCCTACGGCGTAAAGAGTACGGACGAAGTCGTCTCGAGGGTCTTTTCGATCACCGAAGAACTGCTGGACCGGGGGATTAAAGCCCTGGTCATCGCCTGCAACACCGCGACCAGCGTCGCGGTGCATTTGCTGCGCGAGAAATACCGATTTCCGATTTTGGGCCTGGAGCCGGCTTTAAAACCCGCCATTGAGGAGGGCAAACAGAAGATTCTGGTGCTCGCAACGGAGATTACCATCCGCGAGAAGAAGTTTGCGCTCCTGTCCGAACAATTTGAAGGCAGGGCGCTGATTCACAAGGTTCCGGCGAGCGAGCTGGTGGACCTGGTTGAGTCGGATTCCATCAGTCGGGACTCGGTGGAGGGCGCCATCAGAAAGGCCCTGCGCTGCGTGCAGATAGAGGACTACGATGCGGTGGTCCTGGGCTGCACCCACTTTGTCTTTGCGAAACGGGAGATTCAAAGCCTCTTTCCGCAGGCGAAGATTTTTGACGGAAACCACGGCGTGAGCGAGCATCTGAAACGGCTTTTGGAGGCGGGCGGCCTGCTCGCGAGCGGGCCGAAGCGGGAAACGCTGTTTCTCAGCTCGGAAGAGGCGATGATAGAGAGGTTTAAACGATATGCAGCAGGGCGCGGATAATTACACGCTGATTTTGGAGCTCGACATCCAAAACTTGGACCAAAAGATTGCCGAGTTCATCGATTTGCATGCAAAAAAATCTCCTCTGGAGTCGGATCTCCTGGCCGAGAAGTACATCCACAGGAACAGGAAGATCAACCTGAGGGAGCAGTCCAAATTGCACAAGTGTTCGATGAAGAAGGTGAATCAGGCGATGGAAGCCGGGGAGCGGAAACTCTACTCCCACCTTCTCAGCTACCTGTAAGCAGCTTGACAACAGGGATTGGAAACGCAAAGATAAGAACGGGAAACCGCAAACGGCGACTTGCGGATGCAAGAAAGCCTATGCGAAAGAGGGCCGTCTAGGCAGATAAAAAAAGTGAGTGTCGCAACACTCACTTTTTGTTTTTCTTTATTCATTGGTTTGTTTGCGGACGATGCTTGCCGTCTGCCAACGATTTTTGCACGACCGCTTACTTTTTCTGTTCCACCGCCGCCTTGATGAATCCGTAGAACAACGGATGCGCTCTGAGCGGTCTCGATTTGAATTCCGGATGGAACTGGCCTGAGAGGTAGAACGGATGGTTTTCCAGCTCGAGCATCTCCACCAGCATGTTGTCGGGCGAGAGGCCGGCAATCTTCATGCCGTTCTTTTCAAAGAGCTCTCGGTACTCGTTGTTGAACTCGTACCTGTGCCTGTGTCTCTCGTGAATCAGATCCGCTTGGTAGAGCTCCTTCGCCTTGCTTCCCTCGACCAGTTTACAAGGGTAAGAACCCAGGCGCATCGTGCCGCCCATATCCTCCAGGTCCTTCTGGTCGTCCATCAGGTGGATGACGGGGAAGCCGCTTGTGACGTTAAACTCGGTAGAGTCTGCCCCGTCTTTTCCGAGCACGTTCCTCGCGAACTCGATCGCCATCACGTGAAGGCCGAGGCAGATGCCCAGGGTAGGGATCTTGTGCTCCCTCGCATACTGTGCCGCCAAGATTTTGCCCTGCAGGCCGCGCACGCCGAATCCTCCCGGAATCAGGACGCCGTCCAAGCCCTGCATGGTCTCGACCACGTTGCTCTCGTCAATCTCCTCCGAGTTGATCCACTCGATCTCGACGATGTGGTCGTTCGCGATGCCCGCGTGTTTCAAGCTTTCCGCGACAGACAGGTAGGCATCCTTCAGCGCGACATACTTTCCGATCAGTCCGATTTTGACCGAGTCTTTGAGGTTTCTTTCCTTTTCTACCAGTTCTTTCCACTTGCTGAGGTCCGCAACCCTTCGCTCCAATCCCAGTGTATCGCAGACGATGTCGGCAAGGTGCTGGTTTTCGAGCATGAGGGGAACTTCATAAATCGAATCCGCGTCGGCGTTCTCGATGATGTTGCTGACCGGCAGGTTACAGAAGAGCGAAATCTTCGCCTTCAAATCGTCGGTAATCTCGTGCTCGGTTCTGCAGACAATCACATCAGGGGTGATACCGATTTCCTGCAACTCTTTTACGCTGTGTTGGGTCGGCTTGGTTTTGAGCTCGCCGGCCATCTTTAGGTAAGGGAGCAGGGTCAGGTGGATGAACATGACCTGGTCTCGTTTAAGTTCATGCTTGAGCTGACGAATCGACTCCAGGAACGGAAGACTCTCGATGTCTCCAACGGTTCCGCCGATCTCGATGATCACGATGTCGGCCTTCTCCTTTTCCGCGTTGCGAAGGATTCTGGATTTGATTTCGTTCGTGATGTGAGGGATGACCTGCACGGTGGCGCCCAAATAGTCGCCGTGTCTCTCCTTTGAAATGACCGTCTCATAAATTTTGCCGGTCGTCGCATTGGACAGCTGGTTCAGGTTGATATCGATCATTCTCTCGTAGTGTCCGAGGTCGAGGTCCGTCTCCGCTCCGTCGTCGGTCACAAAGACCTCGCCGTGCTGGTACGGACTCATAGTTCCGGGATCCACGTTGATGTACGGGTCCAGTTTTTGAACCGACAGTTTAAATCCTCTAGCCTTCAATATTTTTCCTAAAGAAGCGGCCGTTATTCCCTTCCCCAATGAAGAAACCACACCGCCTGTGATAAAGATAAATTTGCTCTCCATAAATCCCCCCGGAACTGATTTTTTTTCTAAGTATTCCAAAATTCAGTATATAGTTTTTTGTATCGTTTTTCAAGAGAAATTACCGAATAATCCGCGAAAGGAAGGCGAAGAAATTTTATGAAAAACTTTAATATATGTATTTAAAATTATATGCATATAATGAAAATTACTTTCAATAAAAATTTTTCATCAATCTAAGAAAATGCTGTCAAAAAAATTCAAAAAGCTGTCGATTTAAAAGATGGAAAATTCACTTAGGCGTTAGGTACAAAGCAGGGGAGAAAAGCAAATGAAAAAACCAAACTTGTTTAGGATGAGAACGGTAGGCGGAAAAATCACGGCAGCAGTGGCAATCTGCGTAGTGCTTGTTTTTGCAACCATTATGATAATGACCGCAAAAATGGCTTACGATTCCGTACTGGATAAGAGTAAAGAAATGACGATTGCCAACGACAGGGCCTTTGCCAACGAGTTGCACTCGGTCTTGAGCAGGCTGGACCAGAGCGGCAAGGACGTGGTTCCGAGGGTAGGCTTTCGACTCAAGTATGTTGATGAGCTCAAGCAAAAACCCGAGGAGGAGCGTCTGAGCCTTGCGAGAAAATATCGTCTGGACATGGTCGACTTCCTGAAAGATGCGATTGAAAACAACGACGATATCATCAGTGGCGGAATCTTCTTTGCGCCGAACGCCTTCGACGGCTATGATGCGGCGTTTCAAAATAAAGACGGATTTGACGGAAGCGGCAGGTGTATTCTGTTTGTGGACAGCGCAGGCGCAACGACGGAGCGTGGCGCGTTCTCTTCTTCGGAAGTGGATTCGGAGGACTGGTACAAGCTGACCATGCAGGACGGACAGGCGCACTTGACCGACCCGTTCGAGTTTGTCAAACCGGACGGCAGCAAGTCGATCATCACCACCCTGTCGATTCCGATCAAGCACGAGGGCAAGACCATTGGCGTCATCGCGCTGGATTCGTCATTGGACATCTTTCAGGCCAGCGTGGAGCGCGAAAAGATTGCCGAGAGAATCCGCATGATCGTGACCGAGAGCGGCAAGATCGTCGCCCACAGCCACAATCCGGAGAACGTTCTGAAGAGCGGTTCGGAGGTCGGACTCTCGCAGGACATGTTGCAACACATCGCGAATGCGGAGGAACACAGCGAGTTTGAACAGTCGGAGCAACTTGGAGAAGAGGCCTTTGCGAGCTACATGCCGGTCATCTTTGAAGGGATTGAGGAAACCTGGACCGTGGCTTCCGAGACGGCAAACAGTTACATTACCAAAGAAATCAAAAGCATGGTGATCACCATGGCCATCATCGCGGCAATCGGAATCTTAATTACCCTCACGGTCTTGGTGCTGCTCAGCAAGAAGATGATCACCCGGCCGACCGCGATGATCAAAGGTATCATCGAACAGCTCAGCGAATTCAACTTTGTGCTTGAGGAGACGCCGAAGACACAGGCGCTGATGGAGCGCAGGGACGAGATCGGTGAGATGTCGCAGTCGATGAAGCGCATGGTCGACAAGGTGAAGGAGCTGGTCAGCAGGATTACCGAGAACTCGGAGAACGTGGCGGCGACTTCGGAGGAGCTGACCGCAACCGCAGAGACCAACCAGGCTTCGGCTTCGGAGCTCGCAAATGCGATCGACGATATTGCGAAGGGAGCGACAGACCAGGCGCACAGCACCGACAGCACCGCGACCGACATCGACGAGATCGGTCGAAACATAGAGGAAAACTTCAGGCTGATCGTCGAACTGACCGAGAGCACGCATGACATTGAAGAGCAGAAGGACGAGGGCAGCAAGATCGTCGACGACTTGATGCAGAAGAGCCGGGAAAACTCGGATGCGACGGAAAAGGTGGCGGAAGTCGTTCAGCAGACCAATGAGAGCGCGGAGCGAATCGAGAGCGTCAGCGGCATGATTCAGTCGATTGCGGACCAGACCAACCTGCTCGCCCTGAACGCGGCAATCGAGGCCGCCAGAGCCGGCGAATCGGGCAGGGGATTTGCGGTCGTCGCGGAGGAAATCCGAAAGCTCGCCGAGCAGTCGACTTCGTTTACCGATGAGATCAAGGCGATCATTTCAGACCTAAAACAGAAGGCCGAGAGCGCCGTAAAGATTATGGATCGTGCGACCGTGTTGATGGCCGAGCAGCTCCAGGGCGCCGAGGCGACCTACAAGAAATTCGATGTGATTTCTTCGGCGATCGAACACTCTAAAAAACTGGTCGAGCGCTTGAACCAATCGGGCGTCGTGATGCAGGAGAAGAAGAACAACATCGTGAACAACATCACCGGCCTGACCGAAATTGCGGAGGCGAACGCCGCATCGAGCCAGGAGGCGACCGCAACCATAGAGCAGCAGCTCGTTTCGATTACGGAAATCGCCAATGCGAGCGGCGATTTAGCGAAAATCGCTTCGGATCTGCAGCACGAGATCAGCCTGTTCAGGGTGTAAGCAAGACTTTGCACCGGCCGTGAGCCGAGCTGAAAAGACAGATACAAAGGGCAAATGCTTCCGTTTGGAATCGTTTGCCTTTTTTTGTTCCTCCAAAACGGGTATATATTTATAGTATAAACATTGCATGAGAAAAGACTGTGAGGGACGGTATGAGAAAGTTATTGGCAAGCGACCTGGACGGAACCCTGCTGGGAACGAGCAAGGTGTTGAGTGAGCCCGTGAAGCGGGCGGTCAAGAGATGGCAAGATGCGGGTAACCTCTTTGTCATCGCGACCGGCAGGATGATCTCTTCGCTCGAGTACTACGCGGACCAGCTGAACGCGTCGCAGTACATCATTTCCTGCAGCGGGGCGGTGACCTACGAGGATAAGAAGCCCATCCGGGAGCACCGCGTCCCGATGGAAAAGGTTGAAACATTGTGGAAGGTCATGCAGGAGACCGGCGGATATGCCCAGGTTTACGCCGGCAGAAAGCTCGTCGCAATCAGACGGGGCGGCGTCGCCGAGCGCTACGAAAACTATGTGAAGACCCTGCCCGAGCCGTACTCGATTCCGATTTCCTATGCGAAGGAGCTCGGAGAGGACTTCCCGAGGGACGTTCACAAACTCAGCTTCACCTTTGAAAGCGAGGAGGAGGCCAAACAGGTTCTGGAAAAGATGGGAAATTTGCAGGATGTCAACTGTTTTAAATCCCTCTCCTACCTGTACGATATCATCTCTTTGCAGTCGAACAAGGGGATTGCGGTCAAGTCGCTGGCCGAAAGACTCGGCATCCGCGAGGAGGATACCTATGTGATCGGAGACAACGAAAACGACGTCTCTATGTTTGAGTACTTCAAGAACAGCGGGATTATGCGCAGCGCGCCTTCCCACCTGCACGGCAAGGCCGGCATGGTGCTGCCGAGCGCCGAAGAGGACGGGGTCGCAGAATTTATAGACCGCATCCTGTCCGCGCAGTAGCAGGCTTTTGCGGGAGTCTCGCGCTTTGAGGGTGCAAGTCCCCCCGCGCTCGCCGGCGGCCCCCTTTTTTGTGCAAAGAATAAAGTCTATTGTTGAAAAAAGCCGGTAGAATGAAAGAACCGTCAGGATAAAAAATCCATGCGCAAAATCGCCATTTTCAGCAGCTTATCGCCCACCCAAGCGAGCATCCTGTGCGCGGAGCGAATCTTCGGGTGCTTCATATCGTAGTAGCCGAGCATGTAGTCTTTGGCGCTGACCTTGATGCGCGTAGACCAGTTCAAGTCGGTGCGCGGATTGTTCACATAAAAGTGACCGCTCACCTCGCCGATGCCCATGTTCTTTAGGGTCTTGGAGAGCATCAGCGAGAGCCCGAGTTTCCCCACGCTGTCGAAGACCAGGCGCGCGCCCGGAAAGCGCTTGGAGAGCTCCAGCACCAGGGCCCTGACCTCGTAGCGTTTCAGGTAGTGGAAGACCCCCGCGGCATAGAAGATGGCGCCGTTCGATCCGTCGATTTCATCCATCCACGCATGGTTTTTCAGATCATAGGCCAGCGTTTGCTCCCGCTCTTCTTCGGGAATCAGTTGTTTGCGCAGCTCGATCACATCCGGAAAGTCGATCGCAATCCTTTTGCAGAGCCCGTTGTCGCAGAGCTTTGCGCTTTGGTCCAGGCCGCATCCGAGGTTCACGACGCTCGCCTTGGGGTGCTCTTTCAGGTAGTCTTTGATTTCCCACATCAGATCGAGCTGGCGCATCGCGGCCTCCAAGGCGCCGAACTCAAAGGCGAGGCTGTCCTTCTTGCGTTCGAGCTCCGAGAAATCGTAGTCCAGCTTGCTGCAGAGCTCTCCGGCCGACGGGTCCGAATAGAGCTCCGGAAATCGTTCGGAGCAGATCTTCCTGCCGTAAAGCGGCACGATCAAAGTTTCCTGCACCGTGTTCTTTTCGATTTTTATTTTTTTGATTGCCATTCCTATCACCCCTTTCGATGCCGCCTCGTTTCGCACCCGCGCCCGTTTAAAACATCCCCTCATCGCAAAAAAGCCGCAGGGAATCGGGTCCGCGGCCGGAAGCGATGCGACTAATAGATGGTCACCATCACGTTTCCTTTGTTTCTCAGGACGCTGTTGTAAAAGTCCTTCATATTTTCAAAATAATCGACAATTTCCTCCTTGAGTTCCTCGAGCTCCTTCTCGTCCTCCATGTCCCAGATGTTCGGGTAGAGCTCGGCCCGCTTGCAGGCGGCCACATCAAAGTTCCGCATCGCCTTTTCGATGTCAAACTTTTCGAGGGCGCTGACGATCAGCGGAATTCTCTCCTTATTGGTGTAGGCCACATAATCGGGACTTTCCACATTGACCTCACCCACGACGGCCTCGCTCAAGGGGTTCTTCTCTTCCGGCTCCGAACTGTTCGCGCCGGTCAGGACAAAGTGCAGAACGTCCCACATCTTGTCAATGTCGAGCAGGCAGTCGGCCTCGCTGTTCCACTCTTCCATAATTTCCAGGTTCTCTTCAAATTGCGCCGGGTCGAAGTTCTTCAACTCCTCCAGCTGCTCGTCGCTGAGCAATTCGTAGTTTGCGATCATGCCCATATCGCACCTCCCTTATCTCTATTCAAGTTCCCATCAAAGTGTCCTATCGCCATTATATCACAATTTGGCCTGTCGGGAAACGGAATAGGATGGCGGGCTCACTTGGAAAGGGAGATCAGGGAGCGAAGCTTTGCGCGGATTTCCCGCCGAAAGCGCTCGTCACGCAGCTCTCGTTCGGGCAGCTGCAGTTCTTCGACGATTCGCGAGGGTCTTCCCGACAGCAGGAGGATGCGGTCGGCTATCCTGATCGCCTCGTCGGCTTCATGGGTGATGAAGACGATGGACTGCTTTCGCTTCTCCCAGACTCTGAGGAGCATGTCGAGCATTTCCTGCCTCAGGCTGTAGTCCAGTCCGGAGAAGGGTTCGTCCAGCAAAAGGAGCTTGCTCTCATAGTAGAAGGCCCGCGCCACGCCGCAGCGTTTTTTCATCCCGCCCGAGAGCTGCGCCGGTCTGTAGTCCTCGAATCCTTGGAGCCCCACATCCCGGATCAGCGCATCGATTTTTTCCGCATCTTCCCGTTCCCCGACCAGGCTGATGTTTTGCCGGGTGCTCTTCCATGGCAGGAGTCTGTCGTCCTGAAACACAAAGGAAACCTTGTCGCAGCCGCCGCTGATGCTCCCGGACTTGGGCTTGATCAGACCGGCGATGATGCGGAGCAGGGTCGACTTTCCGCAGCCGGAAGGGCCCATCACCGAAAGGATTTCATTCTCCCTGATGTCAAAGGAAATGTCGGAAAGGACCGGAAGGTCGGCAAAGTCATGGTCAATTTGTTTGATCGATATCATAGCGTTCTCCCATCTGAAAGAGTTGTTCCAAAAGCCATCTCGTCAGGTAAAACAGGAGGAGGATCAGGATGGACCAGGCCATCACCGCGTCGGTCTCCAGATTCAGCCTCGCCGATTGCAACATGCCGCCGATTCCGTCGGTGGTCGTCAGCACCTCGCCCATCACCGCAATCTTCCAGCCGAGCCCCAGGGCGTTCATACAGCCCGACTTAAAGTAGGGCAGAACAGAAGGCGTCACGATGTGAAAGAACACCTTGCTCCGGCTGAACTTGTAGATTTTGGCCATCTCAATCAGGCCGGGGTCGATTCTCTGAAATCCTTCGCTGACATTGATTGCGATGATCGGAAGCACCGAGAGGACCAGGATAAACACCGAGGGTTTTCCGTTGAATCCGAACCAAATCAGCGCCAGGACCAGCCAGGAGATGGGGGGGACCGTCTGCAAAATGCCTATGATCGGGAGGATGAGCTGCCTTGCAAGCTTGGATTTTCCGGTCAGAATGCCGAATCCGACCCCGGCGGACAGGCCGATCAGGAGGCCGGCAAAGAGTCGTTTGCTCGTGATCAGGATCATGCGCAGCATCTCGGGATCGGCGATCATGTCGAGGAGTTTTTGCAGGGTCGACGGGACGCTCGGTAAAACGACCGGTGGCAAAAAGCTCGACGCAATTTGCCACCCTGTCATGACCAGGGCTATCGATAGAACGCTGTAGCCTTGGTTCTTTAAGTTACTGTTCATAGTACATCGTATCCGCCGGCAACTTTCCTCCGATCATCTTCGGATCGAACGAGTGCAAGAGTTCGTAGAACATCTTCAGCTCTTCCGATGCGTCTTGTGGAGTCTTGAAGTGCATGCCCATGTTCGGGAGCGACTTTGCAATCAGCGGCGCCTTCAATCCGAGGTGCTGCTCGGCCAGTTTGCCGGCTTCCTCAGGATTTTCGTTCACCCATTGCAGGGCCTTTTCGTACTCTTCGTTGAATTTCTTTGCGAGTTCCGGATTGGCTGCGATGAATTTTCCGGTGGCCCCGAAGCCCGCATTCGGAATCATGGTCTCGCTCGCCGTTGCCCGCTTCCACTCGTCCTCGAAGGCGAGGGCCACTCTCACGTTTTGGTTGCCCATCTTAACGCGGGTTACCTGCGGTTCTATCAGGGTCGCGTACTGCGCCTCTCCGGAAATCAGAAGCTGCGCCACTTCCGGCATACTTGCATATTGAATCGTCACATCTTTTCCGACTTCCAGACCCGCTTCCTTGATGAAGTATTGGGTGAGGGCATCCGGCGGAGAAGATTGGAGCGGCACGTAGACGGTTTTACCCTTTAAATCCGCCCAGCTTTTGAAATCGGGATCCGAGGTCATAAAATAGGTCACGCCCCAGGTGTTGACGTTCATCAGTTTTACATCCATACCCTTGTTGTGAAGCTTCGCCACTACGGTCAGCGGGAAGGCAAAGAGGTCGTGCTCGCCGCCCTGCACCATAGCAATCAGTTTTTCAGGCGCTTCCCAGAGGTCCACTTCGATCGTCACGTTCTCTCCGAGGGCCTTGGAATCCATCATCCTCAGAACCGGAAGGGCAGGCGGTGCCTTCGGTACTCCGACCTTTACGGTCACCTTCTCCGCCTTCGTTTCTTCGACATCCTTGTTTTCTTCCTGCTTTTCCGTCTCTTGAGCGGCCTGCTTCTCCTCGCCTTTCGGCTGCTCCTCCACTTTTTTCTCGCTCCGGCTGCAACCCACCAAAACGGCAAGGCAGAACAGGGTCATTAACAGTATCTTTTTCATCGTTTCCTCCATTCTATTTTTGCGCCTTCACGGCGATGTAATACAGGTTGTCAATCGTCTTTGCAAAGAAGTCCATCATTTCAAAGAATTGCTCTTTGTTCTCATCCTTCATCGCATTTTCCAATATTTTTTGCTTGCCTTCGATTCCCTCGTCAATCGCGAGGCCTTCCTCGCTGAGCAGGGTCATCTCGTCCGACTTGTATTCCACATTCTTAAATCCGGCGTCTCCGACCAAATCCACCCATCCGTTCAGGGTGAGAGGGAGGGCCTGGACATTCAGAACCTGTTGCAATTTCTTCACTTGCTCCATGTCTTCCTTCACCTGTCTCACATCGTGGGTCAGGAGGAGTCCGCCCGGTTTCAGAACCCTGTAGTATTCGCGCACTGCAGCTTCCTTGTCCGCTTGGTTCAACATGGTCAGCATGGCCTCGTTCAGCACCACATCAAAGCTGTTGTCCTCAAACGGGAGCGCCGTCGCGTTTCCGACTTGCAGGATGACTCTGTCCTCCAGGTTTTCCTCCTGCACTCGCTTTACGCCGTTCTTGAGCCAGTCCTCATTCAGGTCGATCCCGTAGTTCATGGTGCCGTGCTCTTTGGCGAAGCGGATCAGGTTTGCGCCCTCGTTGCAGGCCACTTCCAAAATCTTCAAATCCTTGTGAAAGCTGATTTTGTCCAGAAGCCAGTTTGTTGCGGTAACGCCGCCCGGGCGAAGTTTGGTCTTTCCGAGTCTTTTTAAGAGGTGGTGTCCTTGTTCCCGTTTCATTTTACGCCTCCTTGTCCATAATTAAGAGAAGTGCCATCTTGAATCGTTCGTCCTTGGCTTGCACATCGTGGACGACTTTTTTAGGAAATACGAGTTGTTGCCCCGCTTTTAAGGTGTGGAATTCGTCGCCGACCTGCAGGGTTGCGCTTCCCTCCAGGGCGATGACCATCGCGTCTCCCGGTGCAGAGTGCGGGTTGAGCCCCTGCCCCTTGTCGAATGCCATAAGCATAAACTTGACGCCGTTTCCGGAAGCGATGTCCAGGTTCGAGATGCCGCCTTCCACATACTCGATCGCGTCCTTTAAGCTGATCACCTTACCCAATTCTATATTTTTCATATGTCCTCCTCCTTCCAGCAGGATTTCCAAATACACGCTGTCCGCCTTTGCGTCTACGCCTCGCTCTTCCTGCGCTCCGCAGAAGAGGGCCTCGCCGGCTGCTATCGTTTGCTTTTGTACTTCTATCTTCCCTTCAAACACGAGGAAAATACTTGCGTTGTCGTAATACTCCGCCGCGATGTCGGTCTCGCTTGCCATCGAGAACAGGACCGCTTTGGCCGAGTCTCCGACTGCGATTGACTTTGAAATCGTGTGGTGGCTCTTGATCGGGATGCTCTCCGCGATTCGAATAGGCCTTCCTTGTTCCAGGTTTTTCATTTGTTCACCTCTTTCCCGTTTGATTGGACCTTGGCTATATTATACAAGATTACTAGGAATTATCAGTTGCAATTGCAACGGGATTGAAAAATTTTCTCGAATGGGCAAGGGATTGTCGAAAAACGTGATGAATCCGTGCTCCGTGGGGGTAAAAAAGCTATGGAACAAAGCTTCCCGTCCCCAATATAAGCCGCAATCTGCGCGGACCCGCGGGGGCGTTTTGAACTAAAAAAATCGGAAGCGGGATTCTATAATAAAGAAAAAAGACGACGGAGGAAACGGAATGGATCGAATAGGGGTCATACACGGCAGGTTTCAGATGCTGCACCACGGGCACATGGAATATCTGCTCGAGGGAAAGAAACGTTGCGAATACTTGTTGGTGGGGATTACAAATCCGGATGCCGGCAAGACGGCATATCGCGATGCCAACCCGCACCGCTCGCAGGCGGCGGAGAACCCGTTGACCTATTATGAGCGCTTTCAGATGATCAAGGGAGCTTTGCTCGAAGCGGGCGTGCCGCGCGAGGGCTTTGACATCATCCCGTTTCCAATCAATGTGCCGGAGCAGATCCTCCAATACGCCCCGCGAGAGGCTACTTATTATATGACCCTGTACGATGCGTGGAGCGCGGAAAAAAAGAGGGTTCTGGAGGATTTGGGATGCCGCGTTTCGGTCATGTGGGAGCGGACGAACGAGGAGAAGTTCACCAGCGGGAGCGAGGTCAGGAGCCTGATTGCCGCCGGCAAGGAATGGAAATCGCTCGTCCCCGATTTTGTCTACCGCTATGTGCTGGAACACGGTATCGACGAGAGGATTCGCAGGTAGAGGGAAGCCCTGCACGGGAACTAGGGGCTTATTACGATAGCTTATAACAAGAGCTTTCAGGATTCGCTTTTCGAATCGTAAGCCGCAGCGTCTCAGGGTATATCTGGGGTAATGTAAGTTACGGAACTTTCATTTTTTATAATAAAGGAGAATAAGGATGAAAAAAATATTGTTAATGCTCGTTGTGGGCGTCTTGTTTTTGACCGCTTGCGGAGCGGGAGAGAAGAAGGCTGAGGGAGAGGCCGAGCAGCCGAAGGACGCGAGCACCCAAGAGGCGGTTTTAAAGATCGGAGCGATTCCGGATTTTGACCAGGCTCAGCTTACGCAGGCCTTCGACAGTTTTGCCAAAGACTTGTCGGAAGACATCGGCATCAAGGTCGAGTACGTTCCGACCGTAGACTACGCTTCTTTGGTTACGGCCTTTGAGCGCGGTGAGGTGGACTTGGCTTGGTTTGGCGGTTTGACAGGGGTGCAGGCGATGAACCTGGTTCCGGATGCCGAGCCGATTGCACAGAGAGAGCAGGACGCGAAGTTCAAGTCGGTCTTCATTCAGCAAAAGGGCCTTGGACTCAAGGACATTGCGGATGTGAAGGGGCACAGCTTCAGCTTCGGCAGCGAGAGCTCGACTTCGGGTCACTTGATGCCGCGGTACTTCATGAAGCAGGCGGGCATCGATCCGGAAACGGATTTGAACGGCGAACCGAACTACTCGGGCTCGCACGACAAGACCTATAAACTCGTGGAAGCGGGCGCGTTTGAAACCGGCGCGGTCAACGTGCAGTACTGGGAAAAGGCGATTGCCGAAGGCAAGGTCGACCCGGAGAAGGTGGAAGAGTTTTACGTGACTCCGGAGTACTTTGACTACAACTTTACGGTGAACGATGTGGACAAGAAGTTCGGCGAAGGCACCAAAGAGAAGATCAAAGAGAGCATTTTGAACATGAAGCGCGAGGACAACGAGGTGATGGAGCTCTTGAACGTGGACAAGTTTATTCCGACTGCGAAAGAGAACTACAAGAGCATCGAAGAAGTTGCGCGCGAGTTAGAGATTATCAAGTAAGATGACAAAAAACGTATTGCGATTGGAGGGCGTTGGAAAGTCCTTCGGAAGCCGAAAGGTCCTGAGCGGGGTCTCGTTCTCGATTGCCCGCGGGGAGCTGGTCGCGCTGATCGGGCCGAGCGGGTCGGGAAAGTCCACCCTGCTCAAGATGATTGCGAGGCAGCTCTTCCCCGATGAGGGGGCGATTTGGGTCGATGACAAAAAGGTCGGCGAGTTTAAACAGTCGAAGGACTTTGCCAAGCGCGTCGGCATCCTGTCTCAGAGCCTGGATTTGGTGGAAGAATTGAGCGTGCTGAACAATGTGCTGATCGGACGTATGAATGAATGGGGAGCGCTACGCTCCCTTTGTTCGCTGCTTGTTCCGCAGGACAGGGGCACGGCGATGGAGGCCCTGCAAAAGATGGGAATCGCCGACAAGGCGAGGGAAAAGACGATGACGCTTTCGGGCGGGGAGAAGCAGCGGGTGGCCTTTGCCCGCCTTTTGGTGCAGAATCCGGAGCTGGTGCTGGCGGACGAACCGATTTCCTCTCTGGACCCGACGCGGGCGAACGACGTCCTCTCGCTGCTCACGGGCATGGCAAAGAATCACGGGATCACCCTGCTGACCTCCCTGCACAGTGTCGAGCATGTGCGCAAGTATTTTTCGCGCGCGATCGGGATCTCGAACGGGAGCCTGCGCTTTGACCTGCCGATTGCGGAGCTGAGCGGCCAAATGCTCGAAGAGCTCTACCAAAAGAGGGAAGAAGCCGATGCGTAGACGGACGAGCATGCTCAATTCGCTGCTATTGGCGGGATTTCTCTTGCTGAACCTCTCTTTTTTGTTTCGGAGCGGCGGCTTTTTTCACGGCGGGGGCGTACACATCATTCGGCAGATCATGGAGGCCGCAATCCGTCCGACCTTGGATCAGGAGACCTTGTTGCGGGCGCTCAAAGCCTGCCTGCAGACCCTGACGTATGCCTTGGCGAGTATCGGGATCTCCTTTGTCCTTGCCTTTTTTATCTCCGTCTTCGCCTCGGGGGCCATTCGGATTCCCAAGTTCTTGCGGGCCGCCATCAAGCTGCTGATGAGCTTTATCCGCTCCATCCACGAACTCGTCTGGGCGTGGTTTTTTGTGGTGGCAATCGGGCTGAATCCGGTCGGGGCCATCCTGGCAATCTCGATTCCCTACACCGGCGCCCTCGCCAAGGTCTTTACCGAACTTTTGGAGAATCGAATCGCCACGCAACGCGCTTCGCTCAGGGTCTTCGGGGCAAGCTCCGTGCAGTGCCTGGCCTACGATTACCTGCCCTCGGTGTTTCGGGACATGATGAGCTACGCCCTCTATCGCTTGGAGTGTGCGGTGCGCTCCACCGCCTCGCTCAGCTTTGTGGGCCTGGGAGGGATCGGATTTTTGATCCAGCTCTCCCTGCAGGATCTCAACTTCAAGAGCATGTGGACCTACCTGTACTGCCTGGTCCTGCTCGTGATCTTTGTAGATTTGTTGAGCACGCGCCTGCTTTCCGCGAGCGGGAAGAAGCGGCGAATCGGGCTGCTCGCCCTCGCGATTGCGACCGTTTCCACCTGGGTCTTTCTGTTTGAGAAGGAATCGCTCCTCACAATCTTCAACGAGCGCAACTATCGGTACATCAGGGACTTTAGCGCCAACATCTTTGACGTCAAAGGCTGGCTGGCACTCCTGTCCGATCCCGCGTTTTTTGACGCTCTGCTAAAACTCTGCAAGGAGACCCTGATGATGAGCTTGTACGCGATTGCGCTGGCGAGCCTCCTACTGATTCCCTTCGTGCTCTTCGGCTCGGGCTTCTTCTCGGAGCTCGCCGTGAGTAGGCCGCAAAGGGCGATCGCAAGGCTGCTGCGCGGATTCGCAAACCTATGTTTTGTGGTCTCCCGCTCGGTGCCGGAACTCCTGTGGGGGATGATCTTTGTCTTCCTCTTTAAGCCGGGTTGGTTTCCCGGGGTTTTGGCGCTCGCAATCCACAACTTCGGGATACTCGGGAGGCTGAGCAACGACGCGATGAACTCGATGGACAAGCGGCCGATTCGGGCCCTGCAGAGCAGCGGCGCGAGCAAGGTGCAGCTGATTCTCTACGGGGTGCTGCCGATGATCCGAAACCACCTGATCCTCTACATCTTTTATCGATGGGAGGTCATCATCCGAACCACCATCGTGGTGGGCTTTATCGGTGCCGGCGGACTCGGGCAGGCGCTTAGGCTGGCGATCAGCTTTTTCAGGTATCAGGAGATCGGGCTCTACATCATGGCCTACATGCTGATGGTCGTACTGACCGAGTGGATCTCTTCCAAAATCAAGAGGAGCTACGCGATTCGCAGCTCCCTACAGGTCGATTAGGCGCAGGGGCATCCTTGCGCTTTTTTGGCGGAACCTTCCTCGCTGTCGGTGCAGGAAAGCGCATCACTTGCCGACCAATAGAGTATAGACTTTGCCGTTTGCCTTGCGCGTCGCGCGCAAACGAAATCGTGAACAAGGGAGTGCCTATTTATGAACAATATCAATAAACTGAGACTGCTCTACCTGCTGAAAATCATCAGCGAGAGAACCGACGAGGAACGTTTTTTGACCACGGCCGGGCTCGCCCAAATCCTCGAGGAGGAGTACGGGATCCAATCGCATCGGCAGACCATCGTTTCGGACATCGAGGTGCTGCGCGACTTCGGGCTGGACATCCAGGTGATTGCTTCCACGCAGAACCGTTACAGCCTGGTCAGCAGGGACTTTGACATCGCGGAGGTCAGGCTGCTGATCGATGCGGTCGAATCTTCCAAGTTCATCACCAAGAAGAAGAGCGATGAGTTGGTCGGCAAGCTCTCGGGCCTTCTGGGAAAGGCGCAGGCGGATCGGGTGAAGCGGAATATCTCGGTCGAGAAGAGGATTAAGCACGACAACGAGAAGATTTATCTGATTATCGATGCGATTAACGAGGCGATCAACGAGGGCAAGAAGATTTCGTTTCCGTATTTCAAGTACGATTTGAACAAGCGGCCCAAGTACAAAAACAAGGGGAATCCTTTTGTTTTCAGCCCTCACAGGTTGGTCTGGAACGGGGATTTTTACTACATGGTAGGGGTTTTTGAGGGGAGCGGCGAGGTCGGCATCTTTCGGGTCGATCGGATCGGCAAGAGGCCGGAGCTCCTGGAGGAGGCGGCGATTGCCCTGCCGCAAGGCTTTCGTCTGGAAGAGCACCTGAATGCGACCTTCCGCATGTTCGGCACCGAAACCTGCAAGGTGAAGCTCGAGTGCGAGGCCGGCACCATCGACGCTATCCTGGACCACTTCGGAAAGGACATTGAGATCGAGCTGCTGAGTGAGGAGCGTTTTCGGGTGGAGCCCGACATTGCGGTCAGCGGCGTCTTTTTCAGCTGGATCTTCGGCTTTGGCGGGATGGTGAAAATCCTCGGGCCTCGCCAGGTGAAGGAGGATTACGCGCGGATGATTCGCTCGGCGATGGAATCGGTAGAGGAAGAAGCGGGAAGCGCGGCGGAAGGAATCAATCCGGAAGGAATCGAGCCGGCCGAAGAAAGAACCGTTTGAGGGGGTGAGGTGACGAAAAAAACCGTCACCTCTTTCTTTACGCCTTGATTCTTCTTGCTTTCGCTCCGAAAAGGAATACAATGAAGGTGGAAAGAACAACAAGCAGAGCAAGGAGGAGGCCGATATGAGAAGACGAGATCAAAAGATTTACTTTACGGTGACTGCACTTTTCAACGCAGGAGTCAAGACCGATTTCATCAAGGAAGGGATGCCGGTATATCTGGAGAAAGAGCCGGACAATGAGTACGACAAAGAGGCCATACTGGTCAAGCTCGAGGGCTTGGGGAAGATCGGCTATGTCGCGAACAGCGTGCACACCGTCGTGGGGGAGAGCCACAGCGCCGGAAGGCTTTACGACAAGTTCGGAAAAAGGGCGATTGGAACTGTAAAATACAACATGGGAAAAGTCCTGCTTTGCGAGCTGAATGAAGGCGAAAGCGAGCCGAATGAGAGAACTTGCGGACGGAGGCGGGATGTTTTTGCCGCGCTTTGGAAGAAAACGGATTTGTAAAACGGGTGACAAACTGCTATCATAGGTGAGAAAAGATGGCTTTTTGAGGCGTGTAGAAAGGGGTTGGCGGCTCTTTCGGACCGAAAGGGAAGGGGAGGCGCCGATTCGGTATGGGAGCGGAACATGGAATTTGAGCTTGGACTCTTACACTTTTTAATCGTTTGCCCGCTGGTTTTTTTGGCCGGGCTCGTGGACGCGATCGCGGGCGGTGGCGGCCTGATTTCCCTGCCCGCCTACCTCATCTCCGGACTGCCGGTGCACTACAGCATCGCGACCAACAAGATGTCGGCTGCGATGGGTACGGCTCTGACCACCTACAAGTACACAAAAAACGGCTACGTTCCGCTCAAATTGGGCGCCTTCTGTCTGGTGTTCGCCCTGCTGGGCTCGAGCATCGGCGCTAAAATCGCCCTGATGATCAGCGACGAAACCTTCAAGATCATCATGCTCTTCATCGTTCCCCTCACCGCCATCTATCTTCTGACCAGGGGGGATTTCGCCAAGGAGAGAAAGGAGATTGCAGAGGGGCGGCAAATCCTGCTGTGCATTCCGGTTTCCTTTTTTCTGGGAATCTACGACGGATTCTACGGCCCCGGAATGGGGACTTTTCTGATTATTGTCCTGACCGGCCTGGTGCATTTAGACCTTCAAAAGGCCAACGGCATCTGCAAGGTGATCAACATGTCCACCAACCTCGCCGCGCTCACGATCTTTCTATTAAACGCGAAGGTTGTCCTCCCTCTGGGCCTGATCGCCGGCTGCTTCAGCATACTCCGAAACTACGTGGGCGCGAGCTACTTTGAGAAGGGGAACACGCGCTTTGTCAAACCGCTGATGATCACCGTTTTAAGCATCTTTTTTATCAAGCTGATTCTGGAAGTAACAGGGCTTTTTTAAGTCCTGTTTGTTTTTGTGGAGAAGGCGGGCCTTTGCCTGAAAGGAGGATAGGACGGAAAAAAGAGTGGAGGAAATCCCGAAAAAGAGAAGATGGACGATATAACATGTAAATAAAATTATATATCAATCGATATTATAGTTGAGAAAAAGGGATGTAGTTTATGCAAATGTATGATATCATTTTCAATAAAAGTATTTATGCTATAGAACAAGGCAACCTTCACATGATAAAAGGGATTGGGAGATGCGAACTTTAAGAAAACAAAAAACCCGCCTAAGCGAGTTTTTAATCCACATCTTTGTGGGCCCCTAATGGGCGTTTAGAAAAATTCTTTATTTGAACCTTGTAGTGTAATCTCGTATGGTAGTCAAATCGAGATCACATACATTTTAGCTCAAAAAAAAGAAAATGTCAAAACAAATTTAATTCTTTTTGGAGGATATGATGTATAAGTTGCAAGTCAAAATGAAATCTTTTTTTGACTCTTTTCTAATGTCAAT
>JAUMXH010000015.1:0-1509 GCA_030529225.1 Bacillota bacterium
ACACGGCGGAAGCGAGCTATACTTTGACTGTGACTCCTGCGGCAGTGACTGTAACAGCGGAAGATAAAACAAAGAATGTCGGCCAAGCCGATCCGGAATTTACGGTAAAAATTGACGGACTCGTTGACGGTTTTAAAATCGCTTATACGATTGACAGACAAAAGGGCGAAGTTCCGGGCAAATATGCGATTAAACCTGCCGGTAATGCAAGCCAAGGAAACTACACCGTGACCTTTGTGAACGGAACCTTGACGATTGAACAGCATTCAAGTGCAGACCTTAAGCTTGTGGCTGATAATGCGGAAAAAGAATACGACGGAACAGCTTTAACACCGGTTGCGACAGCGATTGACGGAGCGAAAATTGAATACTCTAAGGAAGGCGAGCCATGGTCTTCGACTCCTCCATCAAGAACCGTTGTCGGAATCACAACCGTAAAAGTAAGAGCAACGAAAGACGGATATTTACCGGCAGAGAAAATTTACACAATTAGAATTACTCCAAGACCGGTAACCGTAACCGCGAATGACAAAACAAAGAAAGCGGGCGCAACGGATCCTGCCTTTGATGCAACAGCGGTTGGTCTTGTGGGAAGCGATACTGTAACTTACAATATCACCAGAGATCCCGGCGAAGCACCCGGCAAATATGCGATTAAACCTGCCGGCGATGCGACGCAAGGAAACTACACCGTGACCTTTGTGAACGGAACCTTGACGATTGAAAAACTTTCAAGTGCAGACCTTAACTTGGTAGCAAAGGATGCGGAAAAAGTATACGACGGTACGCCGCTCGCACCGGTTGCAACGGCAATCCCGGGCGCGAAGATTCAGTACTCTACAGATGACGGTAAAACTTGGAAAGATGAAGTGCCAAGCATCACAAAAGTAGGTACCCTACCGCTAAAAGTAAGGGCTACAAAAGACGGGTATGATCCTGCGGAAGTAAGCATTACTTTGAAGGTGACAAGAAAACCGGTAACCGTGACCGCGAATGACAAAACAAAGAAAGCGGGCGCGACAGATCCTGCGTTTGATGCAACAGTAGTAGGGCTAATTGGAGCTGATACAGTGGCTTACACAATCAGCAGAGATCCGGGCGAAGCACCGGGCAAATATGCAATCAAGCCTGCCGGAGCGGATGCGCAAGGCAACTACACCGTTAGCTATGTGAACGGAACCTTGACAATTGAAAATCACTCAAGTGCAGACCTTAACTTGGTAGCAAAGGATGCGGAAAAAGTATACGACGGTACGCCGCTTGCACCGGTTGCTACGGCAATTCCGGGCGCGAAGATTCAGTACTCTACAGATGACGGTAAAACTTGGAAAGACGAAGTGCCAAGCATCACAACTGTAGGTACTCTACCGGTAAAAGTAAGGGCTACAAAAGACGGGTATGATCCTGCGGAAGCAACATACACCTTAAAAGTGACTCCAAAAGAAGTAATCGTAACCGCAAATGACAAGAGCAAAGAATTCGGGGAAACAGATCCTGTATTCGATGCAA
>JAUMXH010000015.1:1609-5583 GCA_030529225.1 Bacillota bacterium
CGCCGCTTGCACCGGTTGCAACTGCGACAGACGGGGCTAAGATCCAGTACTCTACAGATGACGGAAAGACATGGAAAGATGAAGTGCCGAGCATCACAGCTGTAGGTACCCTACCGGTAAAAGTAAGAGCTACAAAAGACGGGTATGATCCTGCGGAAGTAGCATACACATTAAAAGTGACTCCAAAAGAAGTAATCGTGACCGCAAATGACAAGAGCAAAGAATTCGGGGAAACAGATCCTGTATTCGATGCAAAAGCGGAAGGTTTGCTCGGAACGGATACGGTAGTTTATACCGTTGAGAGAGCACCGGGCGAAGCGGTAGGAACCTATGTCATCACACCGAAAGGTGCGGATACCCAAGGTAACTACACTGTGAAGTACGTGACAGGAATCTTCACCATCGTGAAGAAACCGGCTGCGGCGCTCAACCTGGTAGCGAAAGACGCTGAGAAAGTGTATGACGGCACGCCGCTTGCACCGGTTGCAACTGCGACAGACGGGGCTAAGATCCAGTACTCTACTGATGACGGAAAGACTTGGAAAGATGAAGTGCCGAGCATCACAGCTGTAGGTACCCTACCTGTAAAAGTAATGGCGACAAAAGAGGGTTACGAACCTGCGGAAGCAGCATACACATTAAAAGTAACTCCAAAACCTGTGACCGTAAAAGCGGAGGACAAGAGCAAGACAAAAGGGGACGCGGATCCTACCTTGACTGCGAAGGTGCAAGGCCTATTGGGAACGGATAAAGTGGTTTACACCCTTAAGAGAACACCGGGTGAAGTTGCGGGTACTTACAAGATTGAAGTAAGTGGAGCAGCTGCACAAGGAAACTATGTAATAACTTATGTTCCGGCTATCTTTACCATTAGAGATAAAGGAAACAACAATTCAATCGTAACAACTCCTGACGATACCGATTCAGGATCAAGTTCGGGTTCGGGATCAGGTTCGCCGGGTAAAACCGAAACAATCAAAGATGAGCAGCCGCCATTGGGCAAACTCAACACCGAGGACCACTTCGCTTACATCCAGGGTTACCCTGACGGAAGCGTTCAACCGCAAGGTCTATTGACCAGGGAAGAGGTAGCTGCGGTATTCTTCCGATTGTTAGACAAATCGTACAGAGAAGAGATCAGATCGCAGTCTAACGAGTTCGGAGACGTGAGAGAGGGAATGTGGGCGAACAAGCACATCAGTACCTTGACCAAGGGCAAGATCATCAACGGTTATGAAGACGGAAGCTTTAGACCGCACAACAGCATCACAAGAGCTGAGCTTGCGGCGATCGCTTCAAGATTTGACAGGCTGGAAGTAAACGCTACACACAAGTTTACGGACCTCAACGGACACTGGGCGGAAAAATACATCGCTTCAGCGGTCAAGAAAGGTTGGGTAAACGGATACGAAGACGGCACCTTCCGACCTGACAAGTACATCACCAGAGCCGAGTTCGTGAACTTCGTAAACAATGTTCTGAACAGACACGTGAAAGAGCAAGACATACTGAAGGATTCAAGAGTATTTACCGACTTGGTAGACGCGTCTAAGTGGTACTACACTGCAATGAAGGCTGCGACTAACAGTTATCTCTACAACGACGGCGGCACACAGAATAAAGACGGTGTATTGATTAAGTTCCAAAAGTGGACGAAGTTGATCACTCCTGTGATAGAGATGTAAGATATCCTATGGATTTAAGAGGGCTCCTAGCAATAGGAGCTCTTTTTTTTGCCCAAAAAACGTGATATAATGGTGCTTACATGAATCCAAACGGAACGAATACACTTGCAGGCTTTGCGGCTTGAAAAAAGGGGTGAGGCGATGGAGGTCTTGGCAAAAACATATCGGGGAGAGCTCGTGGATTTAGTGAGCTGGGGGACGATAGTCGTGGTGGACAGCGACGGAAGCATCGTCTATGAAAGGGGCGACGCGGGTGAGAGCGCCTATCCCAGGTCTTCCGCAAAACTGATGCAGGCGATGGGCGGGTTTTCGCTCGGAAGCTTGGAGAAATTCTCGTTCACTCCCGAGGAAGTGGCGACCATATGCGCCTCCCATTCTGCCGAAGATTTTCATTTAAAAGCGGTTCGGAGCATACTCGCAAAGATCGGCCTGGAGGAAAGATACTTACAGTGCGGCGCTCACTATCCCTACAAACTCGATGTGAAGGAGAAGATGGAACGCGAGAACGAGAAAGCGACCGCCATCCACAACAACTGCAGCGGAAAGCACGCAGGAATGCTCGCTTCGGCGGTGCTCCTGGGCGAGGATCCGGCTACCTACCTGGATTTGCGGAGCGGCGCCCAGCAGGCCATCCTGGATGTGATGGCTCGCCTTTGTGAGATCAAAAAAGAGGATATCAAGATCGGGATAGACGGTTGCTCGGCTCCGGTGCACTCGATGCCGATCAGAAACTTTGCCTACGGGATGGCCCGAATGACCGACAGGAAGAACATGCCGAGCGATTTGGCTCCCTATGCGGAGCTGATATTGAACAGCATGCACGCGCATGCCAAGTACAGCTCGGGCTCGGACCGCCTGGACTGCTACCTGATGAACCGGGCCAATGAAAGAATTGTCGCCAAGTCGGGCGCCAACGGCTACTACCTGGTCTGTTTTCCGGAGCGAAGGCAGGCGCTGGTCGTAAAGTGTTATCAGTCCGAAGGGATTTACAGGGACCGTTTGGTCATTGAATATTTAAAGAAAGCGGGCATCATCGAGAAAAAGGACTATGCCTTTTTTGACGAATGTTTTGACCCGAAGATATACAACCACAAAAAAACCGTGGTCGGTGAGATTAGATGCGAACTGTGAGGAGCGGAAGGCGCAGAAAGGAACAAGTATGAAAAACGAAATGGGAAAAACATATGAACCCCGGTCTTTTGAAGAAAAGATTTATCAGATGTGGGAGGAGAAAGAGTCTTTCAAGGCAGATACAAAATCAACGAAGGAGAAATTTTCTATCGTTCTGCCGCCTCCGAACATCACCGGACAGCTCCACATGGGCCATGCCCTGGACGGCAGCCTGCAGGATGTGATGGTGCGCTTTAAACGCTTGCAGGGCTTTGATGTGCTCTGGCTTCCGGGTACCGACCACGCCTCTATCGCGACCGAGGTAAAGGTTTGGGAGGCGCTTGCCGAGGAGGGCTTCAAGAAGGAAGAAGTGAGCAGAGAGAGATTCCTGGAGCGCGCTTGGCAGTGGAAGGAAATGTACGAATCGCGCATCCTCTCACAGATGAAGAAGCTCGGAAACTCTTGCGACTGGTCAAAGCTCCGATTCACGATGGACGAGGGATGCAACAAGGCCGTGACCCGGTACTTTGTTGACATGTACCGCGACGGCCTGATCTACAAGGGCGAGCGCATGATCAACTGGTGCGTCGACTGCGAGACCTCAATTTCGGATCTGGAAGTCGAGCACGAGGAGAAGGACGGCAACCTGTATTACCTAAAGTACATGCTCGAGGGGAGCGAGGACTTCATAGAAGTGGCGACCACCCGTCCGGAGACCATCTTCGGCGACACTGCAGTCGCAGTCAACCCGGAGAATCCCAAGTACAAACACCTGATCGGCAAACAGGTCTGCGTTCCGATCTGCGGCAGAATGGTGCAAATCATCGGAGACGACTATGTGGATATAGAATTCGGAACCGGTGCTTTGAAAGTCACCCCATCGCACGATGTCAACGACTTTGAGATTGGAGAGCGCCATGGACTGGAGAGCCTGCGCGTCCTGGAACTCGACGGGAGCATGAACCGCCATGCAGGCAAGTACGAGGGCCTCAGCAGGGAGGAGTGCCGAAAACAGGTCGTGAAAGACTTGGAAGAGGCCGGTCTCCTGCTCAAGAAAGAGCCGCACAAGCACAGCGTGGGAACCTGTTACAGGTGCCACAAGAACATAGAGCCGATGGTTTCGTTGCAGTGGTTTGCGAAGACCGATGAGGTCGCCAAGAGGGGAATCGAGGAACTCAA
>JAUMXH010000015.1:5683-43782 GCA_030529225.1 Bacillota bacterium
GCGAGGATGGTCTTTGCGTCCCTCTACAACCTGGATGTGATGCCGTTCAAAGACGTCTTGATTCACGGTCTGGTGCGCGACGACAAGGGAAGGAAGATGAGCAAGTCGCTCGGAAACGGCGTGGATCCGCTCGAAATCATCGACCAATACGGTGCCGACGCCCTTCGCTTTATGCTGATCAGCGGGAACACCCCCGGCAACGACCAGCGCTTCCAGATGGAGCGTGTGGAAGCGGCGCGAAACTTTGCGAACAAACTTTGGAACGCTTCGAGGTTCGTGATGATGGGCGTGGACTCCTTTGATGACAAGATAGAAGAGATTGGGCAGCTTGACCTCGCGGACAAGTGGATTCTGACCGGGTTGTATGAACTTTCCGAGGAGACGTTCAAGCTTGCGGATGCTTACGAGTACTCGATCGCCGCCTCACAACTCTACGAGTTCATTTGGAACGAATATTGTGATTGGTATATTGAACTTGCGAAGATCAGACTCTACGGAGAGGACGAAGAGGCGAAAAAAGACGTGCAGAGGGTGCTGATTTTTGTACTGAAAAAAATATTGCTGCTTCTGCAACCGTACATGCCGTTTATTACACAGGAAATTTACTCGCATCTCAGCAATTCCGTTTTGATGAACGAGACCTGGATCGATCTGAATCAGAACTTAGTCTTTCCGGATGCGAAGGAAGAGATGGAGCTTGTCATGGAGGCGATCAAGGCGATCCGAAACGCCAGACAGGAAATGGACATCAAGCCGTCCAAGAAGGCAAAGCTCTATGTGGACTCTTTGGATAACGAGATCTATCGCAAGAACGAAGCTTACTTTAAACAGCTCGCCTCGGTCAGTGAAATCGAGAGTTTGGCGGAAGGAGAGTTGCTCCGCGAGGATAGCTTGAACGCAATCACCAGACATGCAAAGCTCTACATCCCTGCGGATGAGTTGATCGACTATCAGAAGGAGTTTGACAGGCTCAGCAAGGATGAGAAGAAGCTTCAAGTGGAGATTGCCAGAATAGAAGGAAAGCTTGCAAATCAGGGCTTTGTCTCCAAGGCTCCGGCAGAGGTAATTGCCAAGGAGAAAGAAAAGCTTGCCGAGTATCAAAAGATGCTTGAAGATACTTTGGCAAGTTTGGATAAGGTGAAGGAGAAGCTCTAGGTATCGCCAAAGTTAGGCGATGAGATTCCCGAAAACAAGGACAAGATGTGGGTGATGGGGTTTCCCTATCACCCGTTTTGTATTATAATGAAAGTTAGGATGTTGAAACAAATAAAATTGGAAGGGAATATGAAACAATTATACAGAGAATTAGCGGAACAAATGTCGAGTTTTATGAAACCGGACCAAATTTTGCTTGCAGAGAGCATGAAAAATCACACCAGTTTTCGGGTCGGCGGGCCCTGCGACTTGATGGTAAAACCTTCAAGTATAGAGGAGTTGGAGAAGGTGCTGAAGCTTGCAGACGCGCTTGAGATTCCCAAGCTGATCATCGGGAAGGGGAGCAATATCCTTGTTCGGGATCAGGGAATTCGGGGACTCGTCGTAAAATTGGATGAGGCGTTTTCTCGTCTTAGTGTGAGCGGAAACCTGTTAAGTGCACAGAGCGGAATCAGCCTCAGGAAGCTTGCGGAGCGTGCGCGGGATCACTCTCTTTCGGGCTTGGAGTTTGCCCACGGGATACCGGGAAGCCTGGGCGGGGCGATCACGATGAACGCCGGAGCTTATGGCGGTGAGATGAAGGACGTGGTAAAGTCCGTCACCCTGATGAGCCCGGACTACAAGGTCTTTGAACTCAGCAACCGAGAGATGGAATTCTGTTATCGCACCTCGGTGGTCCAGAAGGAGCAGTACATTGTGCTCGGTGCCGAATTTGCGCTCGCGAGCGGGGACGAGGCCGAGATTTCCGCAAAGATGAAGGACTACATGCAGAGGAGGATGGACAAGCAGCCGCTGAACTACCCGTCGGCGGGCTCGGTGTTCAAGCGTCCGGAAGGCTATTTTGCAGGCGTTTTGATTGAGGAATGTGGACTGAAGGGCCTTCGTTACGGGGGCGCCATGGTCTCGGACAAGCACGCCGGCTTCATCGTAAACGCGGGCGACGCGACGGCGAGCGACGTGCTTCACCTGATACAAATCATTCAAAAGACGGTTTATGATACAAAGAAAGTGAAATTGGAAAGAGAAGTAAAATTGCTATGAACGCGGAAATTAAAATCATTACCGGTCTCTCGGGAGCCGGCAAGTCGACTGTGATCGACAAACTCGAGGACATGGGCTTTTATTGCATCGACAACCTGCCGCCCGCCCTTTTGGAAAAGTTCCTGGACTTAATCTTAGATTCCAAATCGGATGCGGTGCAAAAGGTCGCCATCGTCATCGACATCAGGGGAAGGGCATTTTTCAAAGATTTGAAGGATGTTTTGAAGGAGCTTTCTGTCAAGTACCACAACATAGAGGTGCTGTTCCTGGAGGCGGACATCAAGACCCTGGTCAAGCGCTTTAAAGAGACTAGGCGAAACCACCCGCTCAGCCTGAACGGCAACAATGAGAGCTCCATGGTCAAGGCGATCGAGGAAGAGATTGAAGAGACCAAGTTTTTAAAGGAGATGGCCGACAAGGTCATTGACACCAGCACCATGAGCAAGAGCGAGCTGAACCTCCTCCTGCTCAAAATCTTCTCGATCAAATCGGTCAAAGAGGGGACGGAAATCGTCTTCAACTCTTTCGGTTTTAAGCACGGCATCCCGCTCCACGCGGACATGATCTTTGACGTCAGATTCATCGACAACCCGTACTACATCAGGGAACTCAGGGATCTCAGCGGGGAGGACAAGGCGGTCTACGACTTCATCTTCGACCAGGAGATGTCGCAGGAATTTTATCACAAGCTCTACAGCCTGCTCGACTTCTGTTTTCAGTGCTATTCGAACGAGGCCAGAAACCAAATCATCGTGTCGATCGGATGCACCGGCGGCAAACACCGTTCGGTGGCCTTCACCAAGCGGCTGGCGATGGAGTTCAAAGAGAAGGGCTACAATGTCAAGATGACCCACAGGGACAAGGATAAGAAATGAACAACGATATCAAAATTTTGGTGATCGGGGGCGGCTCCGGCATCAGCGTCATCCTGCGCGGAATCAAAAAGATCAGTAAGAACATCAGCGCGGTGGTCACGGTCGCTGACGACGGCGGGAGCTCGGGCATACTCAGAAAGGACATGGGCATGCTGCCTCCCGGGGACATCCGAAACTGCATCCTGGCGCTCTCCAAGACCGAGGAGTTCATGGAGAAGCTGATGCAGCACCGCTTCAAGGACGAGAAGCTGAGCCCCCACAACCTCGGCAACCTCTTGATTGCCGCCCTGGTGGAGATGACCGGCAGCTTTGAGGCGGCCCTCTCCCACATGCATGATATTTTTGCGGTCACCGGGCGGGTGCTTCCGGTCAGCCTGGAAGATATTTCGATCGTCGCCGAGCTCGAGGATGACAGCATCGTACAGGGCGAGTCAAAGATCCCCTACGAGGTCATCAAGAAAAATTCCAAGATTAGAAGAATCAGGATCGTTCCTGAAAATGCGGAGATTTTTGAGGAGGTTCCGAAGGCAATCGCCTACTCGGACATCATCATGATCGGGCCGGGCAGCCTGTATACCAGCATCCTGCCCAACCTTCTGGTGAAGGGCGTGAGCGAAGGCATCAGAAACAGCCGCGCCAAGGTCGTCTACTGCGGGAACCTGTTGAGCCAGCCCGGAGAGACGAGCGGCATGAAGATAGAGGAGCACGTCTTTGAGATTGAAAAGCACGTCGGGGCGAGGCTCTTTGATACCATCCTGGTGAACAGCAAGCGCCTGGACAGCGACATGTACGCCGCCTACAAAAAAGAGGGCGCCAAGCCGCTCTTCCTCTCGGAGGAGGGGAGGCAAAAGCTCGAGGAGAGGGGCATCGAGATCATCGAGCGGGATTTTATCGAAATCAAAGAAGGCTACATCAGGCACAATGCGGACCTGGTAGCCAAAGAACTCTTGGACCTCGTCGATACCAAGATTTTTGCGTAAGTTTTTTACGCTTGGTACTGCGGCAATTTTTTCCCGAACTTGGTGATGTTCGCGCGGTAGAAGCCGACTCCCAATAAGAGGTTGAACAGTGCCAAACCCAACACATAGAGGTAGAGGGTCTGCATGCTTACGATTCCCCGCGAGAACAGGAAGTAGGCCGCGAAGCCGTTCAGCGCGATGTAGGCGAAGTCCAGCACCATGCAGATGAACATATTGAAGTTTTGCTTGATCGCCCCCTGCGGGTCCTTCCAAGTAAGTTTGGGTCTCGAAATATCGATCATCAGGCAGTAGCAGTTGATTGCAAAGGAACTGAAGAAGGCCCCGACAAAGAAGAAGGGAACCAGGTAGGCAGCCGGTTTGAGGAGGTAAGTGAGGGTCGCGATCATCGGGATACATTCCAGCAACGAGAAGATGGACGCGGTCAGAATCCTCGCAGCCACTTGGGTGCTTGCGGGAATCGGAAGCGACTGCAACAGCCAGATCTGCTTGCCCTCCCTGGAGATGCTGCTCGCCGAGCTCGAGCCGGAGATACTGAAAAAGGTCGAGAGCGCCATTCCGATCAGGATACAAAAAGACACGGTATTCAGCGGACTCAGACCGAGGGAGCGGATGATTTCGTCCATCTTGGGAATCTGCATCAGAATCTTTTTCGCGCCTCCCTGCATAATCAACGGGAGCATGATGAAAAGAGGCATCAGGATTCCCGGAATCGCAATGTTAAAAACATAAATCGGCGTCTTAAAGATATTGGTAAACTCCTTCTTCACCAGTGTCATCATGACCGACTGCTCTTTGCCGGTCATCTCTTCCATTTTGATCCCTTTTTTGCGTTTCTTTGTTTGAGAACCCTTAGAATTGTTGTAACCCTTTAACCACGGTCGGAAGGCGAGTCTCGATACGATTTCCACCGACAGGACGGAGAGTACAAAGTTGATGCTTAGGAGCAGAAGGGCCTTCCCCGTTTCAAAGCGGTGCATCGGAGCCGTGAAGTTCTCGATGAAGGGCAGGTAAGACGCAATCTGCTGCGCAATCGTTCCCGATTGGGTGGCGAGGGCATAGCCGCCTCTTCCCGCATCCGGATTCAACCCCAGCGAAAAGAACGGTGTCATCACGATGACAAAGGCCGTGAAACTCAGCAGGAATACAAACTGCACCAGGTTCTTGGAACGCTTGAACCTGCTGACGAGGAGCATCAGGTAGATCCACAGCAGACAGACGATGCTGACCAGGATCGTGCTGCAAAAGATCAGGTTCAGGATGTTGATCGGCAAATAGAGGGCCGGTACGCTGTGATCCTGCTGAAAACGGACGAGCGCCGGCACAAAGATGCAGAGGCTCATCGCGATTTGGCTCAGAGACAAAAAGAGCATGCTCGACTTTATGATGTTGACACTCTTGATCGGCAGGTGGAGGAGCTGCTCCATCTCGCTGTTATAGTAGAGCCGGCTCGTAGAGTACGGTACGATGTTGAAGATGATGAAGGTGCTGACCATCAGCGTCAGGATGTAAAACAGCGCGTCGATTTGCCCCGTTGCACTGTAGGCCTTGTAGAAAAAGCCGACCATCTTGATTACGACAAAGAGGAACCAGGCCCAAAGCAGGGGCATAAAGAGAAACTTCCACTTATCGTCCTTTGCCGACTTCCACTTTCTGATGTTGACCAGCGGAGAAAAAATCTTCATAAAGTCGTTTTTTACGAGTAAGAATACTTCTTTCATAACACACCTCTCAAGCCGGCTATTCGGTCAGCTCGAGGAAGAGTTCCTCCAAGCTTCCCTTGCTCTGCGACTGGGCATGGATTTCCTCCAGGCTTCCCATCGCTACAATTTTTCCTTTATTGATGATGATGATTCGATCGCAAATCTTTTCGGCGACCTCCATAACATGGGTCGAGAAAAAGACGCTCTTTCCCATATCGCAGCGCTCTCTCATCAGCTCCTTCAGTTTGAAGGCGCTCTTCGGGTCCAAGCCGACCATCGGTTCGTCCAGGATGAAGAGCTCCGGTTCATGAAGCAGGGCTCCGATCAGCGAGACCTTCTGCTTCATCCCGTGCGAGTAGGATGAAATCAAGTGCGGGAGCTTGTCGTAAAATTCGAAGGCATCGGCATACTTCTTGATTCTTTCCTGCCGAATCTCCTTCGGAATCCGGTAGATGTCGGCCAAAAAATTCAGGTATTGGATGCCGGTCAGGTAGTCGTAAGGCTCCGGGTTGTCCGGCACGTAGCTGAACTTGCTCTTGCTCGCAATCGGCTCCTTTCTGACATCGATGCCGTCCACCGTAATCGTTCCGGCATCCTGCTCCGACAGCCCGGTGATCATCTTGATCGTCGTGGTCTTGCCGGCCCCGTTCGGCCCCAAAAATCCGCAAATTTCGCCTTTTCGGACCTCAAAGCTGATCCGGTCGACCGCTGTGAAATCCCCGTATTTTTTTGTAACTTGCTCTACTCTAATCATAGTCTTTCCCTTTCCGTCACGCAGTTTACTTACTTACATACCTATATAGTATACAACAAAAATGACAAATAATAAATATACGATTGACTTGCCGTTGCAGTTATGTTATAATTTTAACATAGGGAGAGGAGGATGCGAAGATGTGTATTCAAGAAATCATTTTAAGAACATTGCTTGCGGTACTCTTCGGTGGAATCGTCGGAAGGGAAAGGGAGATCAACAACAGGCCCGCCGGTGTCAGAACCCACGCCCTGGTTTGCCTGGGCGCGGCCGTCATCGCGATGATACAGGTCGAGCTGGTTGAACATGCCTTCGAGATGGTCAGAAAATATCCTGAAATGAAGAGTGTCATCACGGTGAACAGCGGCAGGGTGGTTGCCCAGGTTGTATCGGGCATCGGTTTTTTGGGTGCCGGCACCATCTTAATCAACAAGGATAAGGTGAGGGGACTGACGACGGCGGCTTCGCTGTGGGTCGTTGCCTGCGTGGGAATCGCCATCGGTTACGGCTATTATGAGATTGCTCTTGTATCCGGCATTACGGTGCCGTTGATTTTGGTCGGCCTGAAAAAGTTGGAGCGAAGGATTACCAAGCGCTCGCACCACGCCAACCTGGCGATTACCTTCAAGGACGACGGGGACTACATCAACAACGTTCTGGAGTGCTTTGAGGAGTGCGACATCCACGTGAAGGAGATCAAGCACCTGAATTATCGCGACGGATTCCACAAGAATACGGTCGGGTTCATGTTGTATTGCAGGCACTTCAGAAATTGGGACGCCTTCATCGAGGAGATGGCCGAGGCCGAGTACATCAAAGATATCAAGCGAAGAAAATAGGAGAACCTTAACGCGTTCTCCTTTTTAAATCCAGGGCATCCCCGATCGACTCGTTGATCACCAGGACCGCCTCGTTGTTGTACGGGGTCTCGCTCTTGTTGATGATGACCAGGTTCTCGCCCCTAAAGTAGCCAACGAAGGCGGCCGCCGGATAGACCGTGAGGGAGGTTCCGCCCACAATCAGCAGGTCCGCGCGCGCGAGGGCCTCTTCCGCCCGCATCATGGTTTCCATTTTCAAGCCTTCTCCGTATAGGACCACATCCGGTCTGATGAAGGCGCCGCAGTCGCAGAGGGGGGTCGGATGCGCTTCGCTCTCCCTTGCCAGCACTTCTTCCAGGCTGTAGGGCTTCTTGCAGGAGATGCAGTAATTCTTATAGAGGGTTCCGTGCAGTTCAATCACATTTTCGCTTCCCGCTTTTTGATGCAGATTGTCGATGTTCTGTGTGATAACAGCAATGAGTTTGCCCTCTTTTTCCAATTCCACCAGGGTCTTGTGCAAGCGGTTCGGCTCGGCATCCGGATAAATCAGATTCTTTGTAATGTACGAAAAAAACAAATCCGTATTTTCATACATGAAGCCGTGGCTCAATATTTCTTCCGGCGGAATGTTCCTGTAATTGGAAGCGTAGAGTCCTTCCGCCGAGCGAAAGTCCGGGATGCCACTCTCCGTCGAGGTTCCGGCCCCGCCGAAAAAGACGATTCGTTTACTGTTTTCTATCAGTTCCCATAGTTTGTCCATCACGTTTCTCCTTTCGGTTCAAGTTGCGCGCTCGCGCCGCTCAAACGAGAAAAATGGGATTTCGCGCTGAAATCCCATTTTTGATTGCCTTTAATCAGGCAGGAATACCTTCACACTTCCTGTGATGACTTCCTCGCCCCTTTGGTTGGTGCATACGGTGTCCAAGTGAACGCGGTTCTTTTCTTCGATGATCTCGGTCACCGTGCAGGTCGCCGTGATCGTGTCGTTAAAATAGACCGGTTTCACAAACTTCACTTCCTGGCTCAAGTAGATTGAGCCGGGCCCCGGAAGGAGCGTGCCGACTACCGTTGAGATGAAGCTGACGCTCAATACTCCGTGCGCGATTCTGTCTTTGAACATGGTTTCCTTCGCATAGGTCTCGTTGATATGAACCGGGTTAAAGTCGCCGGATACGCCGGCAAAGTTGTAGACATCCGCTTCGGTGACCGTCTTGGTAAAAGAATCGCTGTCGCCGACTTTGATATCCCGAATGGTTTTCTTCTTCATAATACAAACCCTCCGTTTCTATTTAGAGTGCTCCTTTGCCCACTTGCTGATGGTAGGCGCCACCTCTTTTTGCGATCTTCCGCTCACGAACATACCGATGTGTCCGGTCGGGAAGCACTTTGTTGTGACATCCTTGCTCGAAACATAGTTTCCGAGCGGCTCGGATGCCGCGTTCGGCACCTGGTTGTCCTTTTCCGCGTAGACGTTCAGGAGCGGTTGCTTGATCTTCTTCAAGTCCACTGTCTTGTCGCCGATTTTCATGGTGCCCTGAATCAGTTTGTTGTTGTGGTAGAGGTCGTTGATGAACTGTCGGAACGCCTCTCCGGCCTGACCCGGGCTGTTGAAAATCCATTTTTCCATCGTCATAAAGCTGGTCATGCTGTCCACATTGTCCAAATCGTCAATCAAGTCCATATACTTGTTGACCATCAGAGAGAGCGGCTTCAGCGTCAGGAATCCGGTGTTCATGACTTCTCCCGGAACCACGCCGTAAGCGTTTACCAGCTCATCGGCATTGATGTGTTTTCCCCACTTGAACAACAAGCCGTCGTTGGTCGAAAAGTCGATCGGGGTCACCATTGTAATCAGGTTTTTCACCTTCTCGCTGTGCAGCGCGGTGTAAATCACCGAAAGGGTGCCGCCCTGGCAGACGCCCAAAATGTTCAGGGTCTTGGACTTTGTCGACTCCAGAATGTAGTCCACACAACCGTCGATGTAGTCGTTGATGTAGTCATCCAGGGTGATGAACTTGTCGTCGGCTGTCGGGAAGCCCCACTCGATCAGGTACAAGTCCATGCCGTCCTCGAGCAATTTCTTGATAAAGCTCTTGTCCTGGCTGATGTCCATCATAGCCGGGGTGTTCACCAGGGCATAGATGATCAGAGTGGGAACCTTTGATACTTCTTTTGCCTGTTTCTTGTAATGGTAAAGAACGAGTTTGTCGTCTTTGTATACCGCTTCTCTTGGGGTTTGGTTCGACTCGTCGTCCCTTACCTCAATCATCGTTTGTACGCTGCCTATCAGTTTGGATTGTGACGCGATGATGTCCTCTAACGATTGTTTAAAATCGAAAAAAGAATTACAATTTTGATTGGTCATATCCTACCTGTTCCTCCTTCGTGGTTTTCGTGTTCTTTATTCATCCGCTTTCGAATCCGACTTGCCGGCTCTCGAACCGGACTTGGCGCCCTTTTCGTGATCCAATTCCTTTTTCACTTCGTTGAGTTCCTTCTTGAGCGCTCTGATTTCTTTCTTCAATTCGTATACGTTTTTGTAGACGCTTTCGATTTCGGAAGTGGTCACCACAGGAGAACCCGCCAAAAAGAGCTCGGTCGCCTTATCGGATTCAATCTTAAATTTCATTGCGGCCTCGGCAACAAACCCGATCATCTTTGAAAACTCGTCAGTGTAGAAGTATTTGTCGATGGCTGTCTCCACCT
Organism: Bacillota bacterium; assembly: GCA_030529225.1. Lineage (GTDB taxonomy): Bacteria > Bacillota > Clostridia > Peptostreptococcales > Acidaminobacteraceae > JAUMXH01. The sequence goes on from JAUMXH010000015.1 coordinate 15,713, forward strand.
TTTCCGACCAGAACTTGTAGAACTCGTTAAAGGTTTTTGGAGTCGAACCCTCTTCCAGTAAGTCAAAGTAGCTTTCAAACGCCTTTCTGCTGTTGTCGCTCGCCACGCCCATCAGTTTGGTTGAAAACTCGGATGAGATGATCAGGAAGTTTACGAGGGCATCGAGCATCTTGTTGTTCTGCTCGATCATCTCTCTTGAACTTCCGACGACCGGCGATTTCAGCATGGCCCCGAAGGTTTTGTCGTATCCGTCCTTCCAGAGTCGGATTGCCTCCGACATTTTGGCAGGGTCCTTTAGAATCGCTTCGGCACAAACCGCGCCCAGTTCTTTAGAAATGAGGCCCCAAGGCTGGTAGAAGTCGTTGAAGGCCTTCGTCAAGGTTTTAATGTAGTTGTATGGGTTCAGGTATAGGCCTTGCAATTCTTTCGGCAAGACCGGAATGAAACTGTCCAGTAACAGTTTATCGTACGATTCCATCGCTTTCTGTATCTGTTTTTTCAATTCGTCCGAGCCGGGCTCCAACAATTTTTTGGTCACCTGTTCCCAAGCCTTGTATAAATTCAAATAAAACTTATTAGAATTCATTATCTTCTCATAAACGTCACTCGCCGTTTTGGACATGATTTTTCCGGTCTGGAGCGGATTGAAGCTCTTCATCGCCTCCTGCCACTCCTGATACTTAGGCTGGAACTCACTGAAGTCGATCGGATTTTCTTCCGCGAACTTTCTCCAGGTTTCCATAATCTGTTGCTGTTGTTTAAAAAAGTCAAATGCAGAATCATCTTGGAAATTCGGGAATGAAAACGGATTGAATTGTGTAAACGCAGATGGGTTTTTCATAAAATCCGACCAAGATTGCATCATGAGTTGTTGATTTTTTAGGAAATCATCCCAAGAACCGAAGTTTGAAAACATAAAACACCTCCTAGTTGAGTCGTACTAGTGAATTGCCATGATTCTTTTTCTGTCCGTTCATGACTTTAGAGTAGTTATACATAACCATATGTATGTATAAAATTGTAACATAAAAATGATTGAAATACAACCTTGTTTGGGCCTAAAAAGGGGCTTTTAAGATTACATTTGTGAAAAAGCTTTGTAAAGAAACTGTGAACGTATGCAAAAATGAAAGGGCCGTCCGCATCGCGTACAGCCCTTTGTAAGTCATTCGGTGACTAGCCTTCAATCGAGATATATTTGCTTGCTTCGACCGCCGGGTCTTTCTCCTTTTTCGGAACCGTGAACTTGAGCGTTCCGTTTTCAAATTTTGCCTTGATGTCCTCCTGCGTGATTGCGTCGCCTACATAGAAGCTTCTGCTGCAAGATCCGTAGTAACGTTCTCTTCTGATGTATCTTCCCTTCTCATCCGTTTCGTCTTTCTTCTGCGTGTTTTCCGCACGGATGGTGAGGTATCCGTCCTTGAGCTCTCCTTTAATATCCTCTTTTGCAAAGCCCGGCAGGTTGATGGTCACTTCATAAGAATCTTCGTTTTCTTTCACATCCGTCTGCATCATCGTATTGCTCTGCAAGTTTCTTGTGCTCGGATAAAATCTTTCCGGTAGATTGAAGAAGTCATCCATAAAATCATTTCTAAAAATACTCGGCATTAACATAATTGACTCTCCTTTCTATGACTAATGCTAAAGTGATATGGTTTTTGAGAACCGGAACGGAATCCGGTTCCTTGTGAGACTACTATAGCACTTTTATTAGCACTCGTCAAGAGAGAGTGCTAATAAAAGTTTATTAAATTTTAGCAACATCTAAAAAATTCACATTTTGGACAAAGTATTTTATTTGATTTTCAAAGTAATGTGGAGTAAAATCTTACTACCGAATCAGGTGCATATAAAATATTGGAAATAACATGTTGCTTTTTTATATAAATAATATTCAGGATACTGAGAGATTTATAATGCTATGAGGAATATCAGTAACGAAACGCATATTTTAGGAATCGACATCGGTTCCACCACGGTAAAAACGGCACTTTTAGATGGCGATCGGGAGCTCGTCTTCTTCGATTATAAACGGCACTTTGCAAACATTCAATCCTGCCTGGCGGGCATCCTGGAACGGGCCTACGAGCTTCTCGGGCCCAAGAATATCGCGGTGTCCATCACCGGCTCGGGAGGCCTCAGTTTGGCCAAATATCTGAAGACCGCCTTTGTGCAGGAGGTGGTCTCGGTCGCGAACGCCCTTCAATTTTATGCGCCCAAGACCGATGTGGCGATTGAACTCGGCGGGGAGGATGCGAAGATCATCTACTTTGCGGGCGGCATCGACCAGCGGATGAACGGCATCTGCGCCGGCGGCACCGGTTCCTTCATCGATCAGATGGCCTCACTCCTACAGACGGACGCCCAGGGATTGAATGAATATGCAAAAAACTATAAGGCGATTTATCCGATTGCGGCGCGCTGCGGCGTCTTTGCCAAGTCGGATATCCAGCCTCTCATCAACGAAGGCGCTACCCGAGAAGACTTGGCGGCTTCGATCTTTCAGGCGGTGGTGAATCAGACCATCTCCGGTTTGGCTTGCGGAAAGCCGATTCGCGGCAGGGTTGCCTTTCTGGGCGGCCCGCTTCACTTTTTATCCGAGCTCAAACAGGCCTTTATCAGAACCTTAAACCTCAGCGACGATCACATTGTCGCGCCCGATAATTCGCACTTGTTTGCGGCGATCGGAGCGGCGATGAACAGCGGAGAGAGCGCGGGAGAGAGCATGCCGCTCGAGGCCTTGATTTCACGGCTGAAAAGCGGGGTTTCGATGTCGCATGAAATCGCCAGACTTTCGCCGCTGTTTGAAGACGAAAAGGACTACGCGCAGTTCAAGTACAGGCACATGGACAGCAATGTCGCCACCCTGAATCTTTCGACTTACAAAGGAAAATCCTTCCTGGGAATCGACGCGGGCTCGACCACCAGCAAGATGGCGCTCGTCGCGGAGGACGGTTCCCTGCTCTGGAGCTTCTATTCGGGGAACAACGGCTCTCCGTTAAAGACTTCGATTCGAGCGATTCGGGACTTGCGGGAAAAGCTTCCGGAGACCTGTGAAATCGCGTATTCCTGCTCGACCGGATACGGGGAGGCCCTGCTCAAATCGGCCTTTATGCTCGATGAGGGCGAGGTCGAGACCATTGCCCACTACTATGCGGCTTCCTTCTTCGATCCCGAGGTCGACTGTATTTTGGACATCGGGGGGCAGGATATGAAGTGCATTCGCATCAAGGACGCCACGGTCGATTCGGTGCAGCTGAACGAGGCCTGCTCGGCGGGTTGCGGCTCCTTCATTGAATCTTTCGCCAAGTCTCTGAACTACTCGGTGCAGGACTTTGCGAGCGAGGCCCTCTTTGCGAAGCATCCGGTCGATCTGGGGACCCGTTGCACGGTCTTCATGAACTCGAACGTCAAGCAGGCGCAGAAGGAGGGGGCGAGCGTCGCGGACATCTCCTCGGGGCTGGCCTATTCGGTCATCAAAAACGCCTTATTTAAGGTGATCAAAATTACGGACGCCAAGGAACTCGGCGAGCACATCGTCGTCCAGGGCGGAACCTTTTATAACGACGCGGTGCTCAGGGCCTTTGAGAAGGTCGCGGATTGCGAACCGGTGCGGCCCGACATCGCCGGCATCATGGGTGCCTTCGGCGCGGCGCTGATCGCGCGCGAGAGGTACAAGGAGGAATCCTCAACGATGCTGCCGTTGGACGAGATTCTGAACCTGAGCTTTGATACCAGGATGAGCCGCTGCAAACTCTGCAGCAACAACTGCGTGCTGACGATCAACGAGTTTGACAAGGGAAGAAAGTTCATCTCGGGCAACCGCTGTGAGCGGGGGCTCGGCGTCAAAATCATCAAGAAAGAAGTGCCGAACCTCTTCGATTACAAGTACCGACGGGTCTTCGGCTACCCGCCTTTAAAAGAGGAAGAGGCGCCGCGGGGCGTGATCGGCATCCCAAGGGTTCTGAACATGTATGAAAACTACCCGTTCTGGGCGACCCTGTTTAAGGAGCTGGGCTTCCGCGTGGTGCTTTCGCCGGCTTCGTCCAAGAAGATTTACGAGATGGGGATCGAGTCGATTCCGAGCGAGTCGGAGTGCTACCCGGCCAAGCTGGTTCACGGGCATGTGAGCTACCTGATCCGCAACGGGGTCAAGACCATATTTTACCCTTGTATTCCATATGAGCGGAACGAGACCAAGGAGGCCGGAGATCACTTCAACTGCCCGATTGTGACCTCTTATCCGGAGAATATCAAGAACAACGTTGAAGAGATTCCGGAGTATAATGTAAGGTTTTTGAATCCGTTCCTCTCGTTTGAAAACTACAAAATCCTGAACAACGAGCTCGTCAAGGTCATGAATTCGCTCTTTTCGATTCCCGCTTCGGAGACCAAAAAGGCTTCCAAAAAGGCTTGGGAAGAACTGCTTCAGGTCAAGAAGGATATCGAGAAAAAAGGGGAAGAGACCGTCGCTTGGCTACAGGAACATAAGAGGCACGGAATCGTTCTGGCAGGAAGGCCCTACCATGTGGACCCGGAGATACACCACGGCATCCCGGACATGATCAACTCGTTCGGGCTCGCGGTTTTGACCGAAGACGCGGTCTCGCACCTGGGCAAGGTCGAGCGCCCGGTCATCGTCAGTGACCAGTGGATGTACCACTCGCGGCTTTACTCTGCGGCGAGTTTTGTCAAGCACAATGATAACCTGGACTTGGTCCAGCTCAACTCCTTCGGTTGCGGACTGGACGCGGTGACCACCGACCAGGTTGCGGATATTCTTACAGGTTCCGACAAAATATACACCGTCCTCAAGATCGACGAGGTCAACAACCTCGGCGCGGCCAGGATACGGATTCGCTCGCTGATTGCGGCCATCAAGGTCAGACAGTCCAAGGATTACGTCAGGGAACTCAAGTCGGCGGCCTACCACAGGCAGGTCTTTACCAAGGAGATGAAGAAAGACTACCGCATCCTCTGTCCGCAGATGTCGCCGATTCACTTCGACTTCATCGAGCCGATCTTCCATTCTTTCGGCTACCAAGTCGAGGTCCTGAAGAACGACAATCGCAGCGCAATCGACACCGGACTGAAGTATGTGAACAACGACGCCTGCTATCCGTCCCTGATTGTCATCGGGCAGATTTTGGATGCTCTTCTGTCGGGAAACTACGATCCGAATAAGACCGCGATCTTTATGAGTCAGACCGGAGGCGGCTGTAGGGCAAGCAACTACATCGGCTTTTTGAGAAGGGCCCTGGAGCGCGCGGGTATGCCTCAGATTCCGGTCATCTCGGTCAACGCGAACGGGATGGAGAAAAACGCCGGCTTTCAGATGGGGCTTCCGATGCTGGTCAAAATCATTCAGGGCATCATCATCGGAGACCTCTTTATGCGGGTTCTTTACGCGACCAGGCCGTATGAGCTCGTGGAGGGGTCGGCCAACGCCCTTCATATGGAATGGAAGGAAAAGAGCTTGCGCGTCCTGCGAAGAAAGTCGCCGGCCTTTTCCGAGTACAAGGCGCTCTTGCAGGGCATCGTCAAGGCCTTCGACGAGCTGCCGAGAAAGCAGGTAAAGAAGCCGAAGGTCGGCGTGGTGGGCGAGATCCTGGTCAAGTTTTCTCCGCTCGCAAACAACAACATCGTCGAGCTCCTCGAGCGGGAGGGCGCGGAGGCGGTCATGCCGGACCTTTTGGACTTTTTGCTCTACTGTTTCCACAGCAACAATTTTAATGTCGTCCACCTGGGGCACGCGAAGAAAATCGCCCTGCTGAGCAACGCGGTCATCAAGATTCTGGAGGGGATGAGAAAGGATGCCAACGAGGCCCTGGCGGCCAGCAAACACTTCATCCCGTCTTCTAAAATTCAGCATTTGGCGGATATGGCAAAGGGCTATGTCTCGCTCGGAAACCAGACCGGAGAGGGCTGGTTCCTGACCGCCGAGATGCTCGAGCTGATCGAGAACGGGGTGCCGAACATCGTCTGTACCCAGCCGTTCGGATGTCTGCCGAATCACATCGTGGGAAAGGGTGTCATCAAGCAGCTCCGGGCGAGCCACCCGAACGCCAACATCATCGCGGTCGACTACGACCCGGGCGCATCGGAGGTGAATCAGCTCAACCGCATCAACCTGATGCTTTCCACCGCGTTCAAGAACCTGCAACGGGAGAACTGACGGCCCGAATCGCAAGCGGAAGAAGCGATATGCCCTGCAAATCAATTTTGTGGGGCATATTTATTTACTTTTTTATCGTTACCATATATAATACAAAGATGGGCGCATTGCGCGCAAATGAATCTTGCGCCAAGTGGGGAGAGGGATATGAGTCAAAAGAAGAGACACGTTTTAACAGTATATTCGCAGGAGATTTCGCTGTTCAGCGAGGATACCGAAGACTATATGCGAGACCTGGCGGCCTTTGTGGACGCGAGGATGCACGGCTTTGCGGGCGGGGTCTCGCGGATTTCCTTCGGGGATCTCTGCATCCTGACCTCGCTCTCGATCGCAGACGATTTTTTTAAGACCGAACGAAAGATTGCGGAGCTGGAGAAGGAGAGGGCGAAGCTGGAAGACGACCTTTCCGAGGCCCTGTCCAAGATTATGCTCCTGGAGGCGAGCGCGAGGGAGCGCGAGTCCAAGCTGGAACAGCTGCAGGAAAAGATGGAGCGTATGGGATCGTCCATGCACACCGGGGCCGAAGCGAGGGAAGAGTTGATCAAAAAGCTCAACGTCCTGAGCTACGAACTCAGAAAGGCGCCGGAAAACCGAACGTTTGAGCAGACCCTCAAAGAAAGCTACGAGCTGGTCGAAGAGACGAAGGGGTTGTAAAGGGCGAGGCGCAAAGGGCGCGAGAAGCGGGCGCCGGCGGAATCTTAGGGACGGGCTCCGCGAAGCGAAACGAAGGTGCGGAACGGGACAGTTCCGTGACGGGCGAAAGAACGGTATGAACAGCAAAAGTCTACAAGTAATCGAATATAACAGGGTGCTGGAACTGGCATCCGCATACGCATCCTCCAAGAAGGCGAAGGAGGATTTGCGAAACCTGATGCCGATGAAGCACAAGCGGCAAATCGACAGGCAGATCGACCTGGTGGAGGAAGCGGGTCTGGTTTTGTTGCAGGTTCCCAACCTGCACATCGGGGTGATCAACGAGATTCAGGAACCGGTCAATTTGGCGAAAATCGGCTCGGTCCTGAGCCCGGAGGAGCTCCTCTATGTGGCGGGGACCCTGCGCACCGCGAGGCTCCTGTCAAAGGGCATTCGCGATCTGCAGACGCAGGACTTCAAGACGCCCCTGCTGAACGAGATCTGCAGGTACATCGGCGCGTATCGGAACATAGAGGACAGGATTTTGGAATCCATCCTCAGTTCCGGCGAGATCGCCGACACGGCTTCCAAGGAGCTCCAATCCATTCGCAAGCGCATTGAGAGCACCAAGGTGAGCATCCGCGTGAAGCTCGAGAAGCTGACCGCCTCGCAGAGCATGCAAAAATATTTGCAGGATTCCATTGTGACGATTCGCGAGGGCAGGTTCGTAGTTCCGGTCAAGTCCGAGTACAAGTCCAGGATAGACGGCCTCGTCCACGACAAGAGCAAGGGCGGATCGACCTTTTACATAGAGCCGAGCTTCGTGATCAACATGAACAACGAACTCAAGTCTTTGCTGCTCGACGAAGAGCAGGAAATCAGAAGGATTTTGGCGGAACTCAGCGCTCTGATTGCGGAGCGGGCCGAAGAGATCAAGGTGACTTACGAGAGCATCTGCGAGCTCGATTTTGTCTTTGCGAAGGCGGCCTACGCCCGCGATACGGATGCGAGCAAGCCGGTGATCAGTGAGGAGGAAGTGATTGCGTGCAGGCAGGCGCGCCATCCGCTCCTGGACAGGGAACGATGCGTGCCGATTGACTTTGCGATCGGAGATTCTTATTCCGCGCTGATTATCACCGGACCCAATACCGGAGGAAAGACGGTGGCCATCAAGACGGTAGCCCTGCTTACGGCCATGGCGCTGTCCGGTTTTTTTGTGCCCGCGAATCCGGGCGCCAAGTTCGGCGTGTTTGAGCGGATTTACGCGGACATCGGCGACGAGCAGAGCATAGACCAGAGCCTCTCGACCTTCTCTTCACATATGAAGAACATCGTGCGGATGGTCGAAGAGGCGGGCCCGAGGAGTCTTCTCCTCTTCGACGAGCTCGGGGCGGGAACCGACCCGACCGAGGGGGCGGCACTGGCGATCGCGATTCTGAATACGGTCAAGGAGAAGGGCGCGACCGTGGTCGCGACGACCCACTACTCGGAGCTGAAGGAGTTCGCCCTGCTGACCGACGGCTTTCAGAACGGCAGCGTCGAATTTGACGTCGAGAAGCTGATGCCGACCTATCGCTTGATGATCGGGGTGCCGGGCAAGTCCAACGCCTTTGAGATCAGCAGAAGGCTGGGGCTCGGCGAGGAGATCATCGAGTCGGCGAAGAAGATTATCAAACACGAGGACATCGCCTTTGAGGACGTGCTTCAAGAGATCGAGCTCAAGCTGTCTCAGGCCGAGAAGGACAGGCAGCGCGCCTTGGAAGCGCGGGAGCAGGCCGAGGAAAAGCTGAAGGACCTGGAAGAAAAGAGCGAGGCCCTGCGGCAGAAGTCCGAAAAGACCCTGCAGGCGGCCAGGACCGAAGCCAGACAGATCGTCGCCCACGCCAAGGCCGAGATGGACGAGGCGCTCAAGGAGCTCAAGCAGATCGACAAGTCCATCAACAGCAACGCGGATGTCCTGAGCATCAAACAGCGCATTTCCAAGACCGAAAAGGCTGCGATGAACCGGGAGAGCGAGGCGGATGTCGACACCGGCATCATTCCGGAGCGCCTGGAAATCGGCAAGGACTACTTTGTCCGCAGCATCGGGATGAATGCGACCCTGCTCGAACACAACGAGAAGACCGGCGACTTAAAAATTATGGCCGGCGCCATGAAGCTCTTTGTGAAGAAGGACGACCTGCGCGAGGCGTCCAAACGAAAAGAAAAAAAGAAAATCGGGATTTACGATCCTAAAAATACCTTGTCCTACGGCACCAAGGTGCATGCGGTTTCCAGCTCAAGAACGGAGATTGACCTGCACGGCAAGGACGTGCTCGAAGCCCTCCACGAACTGGATAAGTTTTTGGACGAGGCCATGGTCTCGGGTCTGAAGGAGGTTTTTGTGATCCACGGCCTGGGTTCGGGCAAGCTGAAAAGGGAAATTATCGCGTTTTTAAAGGCGCAGAATTATGTGAAACGCCTGCGTTCCGGCGTCCAGGGTGAGGGCGGCGCAGGGGTCACGGTCGTTAGATTAAAGTAAGAGGGAGAACATGAGGATGAAGAAGGACTACTTGTCTCTTTTCACGGAACTGCCCGGGTCTTTGGGCATCAGTGAGTACAGGATGGAATTTGCGGACAGCGAACTGGAAGAGGCGTACATCGCCGACTCGGAAGAGCACTATATCAGCAGAAAGCGGGCGGGGCTCCTGGTCGGGGTCATCCTGTTTTTGGTCTTGGGAGCGGTTGATTTTCTTCTCTTTCCCAAGGTCAAGGGCCTGGTTTGGTTCATCCGCTTTGCGATCATCATTCCCCTCCTGCTCCTAACCTTCTCGATGAGCTACATGGATAAGTATAAGTCGAAGGTGCGGGGCTTCATCCCGATTCTGGTCGTCCTGATTGCCCTGGGGCACTTGGTTTCGCTCAAGTTCATGCCCTTTTCGGCGACGGCGGCCTTCTATTCCGGTTACCTGCTCCTGATTATCTACTCCATCATCTTCATGCGCTCGGGCTTCGTGAACGGCCTGGTGGACATGGTCCTGATCGGCATCTTCTATGCGGTCTTCGTCCTGCTGAACGACAACATCGAGTACATGGACAAGATTGTCGGCGGCATCCTGGTGGTTTCGGCCTGCTTCATCGGCATCCTCTACACCTATTTTTCGGAGTACTACGACAGAAAGAATTACATGCTCAGCAGGCAGCTCAGCCCGGCGGAGGGCGAGTACAGCCTTTCCGACTATTCGTTTGAAGAGGCGATCATCTTCATCGACAAGGACGGAATCTGTAAATATATTTCAAAACAGATGGAAAATTTGATTCCTTACAGCAAAGATAGTATAATAAATGGTCCGGTGTCCAAGATTTTTTCCAAAAAGGACAGGAAGCGTTTTGAGCGCAGCGTCAAGGTCGAACACAGCGAGGACATGCTCCTGGAAGACAGTTTTGAAGTCCTAAACAAGAGCAATGTCGGGGTTCCGCTCAATCTGACCGTCAGCGACCATGTGGATCACAGGTTCGGAGAGGGCTATATTATGATACTCTCGAACCCGGAACTCGAGTATTCGTCGGCAAAACTCCTGAGCGACACCAAACAGCTCCTTCGAGATAAAAAGCAGGAGGAGGCGAAGGCGCCGAAAGAAGCGAGAGAACCGATAGCAGCGAAACAGAATCCGGAGAAGGAAGTCGCAAAAAGCCTGCTCGACAGCGGAGAAGAAGGGTCGGTGCGGGAAGCGCCGGAGGAGAGCAAGGCTCCGATGCCTTCACTGAACTTGCGGGAAGCGGGCAAGGAGGAGGCTTCCGCCTTTGAAGCGGAGAAGCTGAAGCGCTTGGAAAGTCAGGTGCATGAGCTTCGCATGAAGAACGAGGCCCTCTACCGGGATGCCGAGGACTTGCGAAAAGAGAACCGCGTCCTCAAGGACAACAAGACCAGGGAAATCGAAGAGAACAGCTTCGACAGCATCAAGTTGATGGGAAGGATGGCGTCCTTCGTGTCTTCGAGTCTGGCGAAGAACTTTGGCGAAAACATCAATTACCTGAACGAAAATGAAGGCGCCTTTTGCGACGCGCCGTATAAGAACTACATCGGCATCATGAAAAATCGCGTCTACGAGGGCATGTACCTGTCGGGCGCTATCGCGCTGAAGTTTGAACTCTTTGAGCAGTATTTGAAGCCCGAACGGGAGAAGACGAAGGGAATCGAGGTCGCCAGAGCCCTCGGCACCTCTCTTTCTCAGATGGCCAAGTACTTTGAGGGAACCGCTCACATCGTCGAGGTTTCCTGCAAGGACGACATCACGATTCGCATGAACGAGGAGAGCTTTAAGTACATCCTCCAGAACATCGTCATGAACAGCCTGATTTCGGCGATTCAGCTCGGCAAGGACGCGCTGATCGAAATGAGCGTCAAGGAGGAAAAGTCCAAGGTCATCATCGAGTACAGCGACAACGGAAAGGTCTTCCCTTCTTATTACAAGGAAATTGTGAAACTGAAGGAGATCGATTCGAATGTGCTCAGCGTGAACGGGATCGAGTTCTTCTTCGCGAAGGATTTGATCAAGAGGGAATGTTCCGGCGAGTTTGCGCTCTCTCAAGGAAGGGACGGAAACAAGGTTCGGATGATATTCATGAAGTAAGGAGCTGACATGTGGGTTGAAGCGATCATCATCGGCATTATCGTCGGTTTGATAAGGGGCGGCAGAATCAGTTATCTGTCGAATTTGAATCTGAAGCAACTCAATATTTTTGTGCTCGGCGTCGTGATTCAGTTACTGCCCTTCTTTTTCGGGAAGATCGGCTTTTTTCAGACCTGGGCCTGTCAGATTTACTTTGTGGGCTACCTGCTGGTCTTCGTCTTTTTGATCTTGAATGTAGCCAAGAAGGGGATGAAGCTCCTGATTGCGGGCACGGCCCTGAACAGCCTGGCCCTGCTGCTGAACGACTTGAAGATGCCGGTTTACGTGAACAGCACCAGCAGCAAGGTGGCGCGGATGAACCTGTCAATCAAAACCGGGGACTTGGTGAACTACGTGCCGGTGGAAGAACTGAACGGCTTTTCCGACTATTTGGGCAAAATCATACACATGCCGGATTTTTATTTAGGAGTACCGGTGATTTCGGTCGCGGATATCATCATCACCGTCGGAATCATCATTTTAATACAGGACGCGATGGTGTCCAAAAAAGGATTTTTTGTATAGAGAACGAGGGGTAAGGAAATGGGTTTAAGAGATTGGATACAAGGTAGGTTTAGCGCCAAGACAATAAAAAAACTCGAACATGACGTGAATCTGATAGAGGAGCTGGAGCCTAAATTTCAAGCGATGAAGGATGCCGAGCTGGTCGACTATTCGAACGCGCTCCGCAAGCGGGCGAAGGACGGGGAGGACTTGGACAGTCTGCTCCACGAGGCCTTTGCCCTGGTCAGGGAAAGCTCGGTCAGGGTGCTCGGAAAGAGGCACTATCGAGTGCAGCTCATGGGCGGTATCGTCCTACACCGCGGCTTCATCGCCGAGATGAAGACCGGGGAAGGTAAGACCCTGGTTGCGACCCTGCCGGCCTATTTGAACGCGCTTTCGGGCCACGGCGTCCACGTCGTCACGGTCAACGACTACCTGGCCAGACGTGACAGGGACTGGATGGGAAAGATCTTTGAGTTTTTGGGCATGACAGTGGGCTGCATCACCAACGATGTCAGAGGATCGGAGCGCAGGGGCCAGTACAATATGGACATCACCTACGGAACCAACAACGAGTTCGGTTTCGACTACCTGCGCGACAATATGAGCGTTCGGCCGGAAGAGCTGGTGCAGCGGGAGCTGAACTACGCGATCATCGACGAGGTCGACTCCATCCTGGTGGACGAGGCCAGGACACCGCTGATCATCTCGGGGATGGGGAACAAACCGACGGACTTGTACCACAAGGCGAACGCCTTTGCCCTCAGTTTGAATAAGAACGAGGACTTGATTATAGAAGAAAAAGAGAAGCGGGTGACCTTGAACGAGGAGAGCGGGGACCCGAAGGCCGAGCGCTATTTCGGAATCGAAAACCTGGCGGATCCGGCGAACATGGAAATCAACCACCACATCAAGCAGGCCCTTTACGCGACCTATATGATGAAGCGGGACGTGGACTATGTGGTAAACGACGGCCAGGTCTTCATCATCGACGAGTTCACCGGTCGTATCATGCACGGGAGAAGGTATTCCAACGGTTTGCACCAGGCAATCGAGGCGAAGGAGGGCTTGGAAGTCAGAAAAGAATCGCAGACCCTCGCGACCATCACCCTGCAAAACTACTTCAGACAATATAAAAAGTTATCGGGCATGACGGGTACCGCGAAGACCGAAGAGGATGAATTTATTCAAATTTACAATATGCCGGTCACGGTGATCCCGACCAACAAGCCGATCGCGAGGATCGACAAGGAGGACGTCATCGTCGGCAGCTTGAAGGCCAAGTACAACCGCATCGTCGACGAGGTCGAGGAGCGGCACAAGACCGGGCAGCCGCTTCTGATCGGTACGATTACCATTGAGGTCTCGGAGCTTTTGAGCGGCATGCTCAAGAGGAGGGGCATCAAGCACGAGGTCCTGAACGCCAAGCACCACGACAGGGAGGCCGAGATCGTCGCGCAGGCGGGTCGTTACGGCGCGGTGACCATCGCGACCAACATGGCCGGCCGGGGTACCGACATCGTACTGGGGGGGAACCCGGAATTTATGGCCCTCAAAGAGATGAAGAAGCGCGGGGCGGACGACAGAACCCTCACCATGGTGACTTCTCCGTTCATCGTCGAAGAAATTCGCGAGGCCCAGGAAGAATACAAGCGCATTTACGAGGCTTTTAAGCGGGAGACCGACGCCGAAGCGGAAAAAGTAAAGGCGGCCGGCGGACTCTGCATCATGGGTACCGAGCGGCACGAGTCGAGGCGGATCGACAACCAGCTCAGGGGTCGTGCCGGCAGACAGGGAGACCCGGGCTCAACCCAGTTCTTCCTCTCTATGGAAGACGATTTGATGCGACTCTTTATGTCCGAGCGGGTCATCGGCATGATCAGCAAGATGGGTTTGAAGGACGACATGGAGATCGAGGTCGGCATGGTGTCCAAGTCCCTCCAAAACGCGCAGAAGAAGGTCGAGGGCAGGAACTTTGATATCCGTAAGAGCGTCCTCCAGTACGACGACGTGATGAACCGCCAGAGGACCATCATCTACGCCGAGAGAAACAAGGTTCTGCACGGAGACGACATCAAGAGCAACATCATGACCATGCTCGAAACCTACATTGAGGGCGTGGTGTCAAGATATACCGCCAACACCGACATCCGGGACGATTGGGACATTGCCGCGATGGAAAACGAGCTGCAGGAAATCCTCTTTGTAGAGAAGATCAAGATCGATCCGAATGCGCACGATACCGCCAAGGAGCTCAACGCCTTCCTGCTCGAACGGGCGAAGGCGCGCTACGAGGCGATCGAAGAGGCGGTCAGCAGCGAGAAGATGCGCGAGATCGAGCGCTATGCGCTCTTAAAGACGGTCGATGACAAGTGGATGGACCACATCGATGCGATGGACCAGCTCAAGCAGGGCATCAGCCTGCGGGCGATCGGAAACGTCGACCCGATCATCGCCTACCAGACCGAGGGCTTCGATATGTTCGACGAGATGATTGAGTCGATCAAGCAGGATACCCTGACCCTGATCTTCCACGCCGAGGCGCAGATGAACACCGAGGTGAAGAAGACGGTCGTGATTACCTCGGAAAGTCACGGAGACAGCAGGCCGAAGCCGACCAAGCGCAGGGAAATCAAAATCGGAAGAAACGACCCTTGCAACTGCGGCAGCGGAAAAAAATACAAAAACTGCTGCCTGAAGAAAGAATTTGCAGACCTTGAGGACATGGGGGAGGCGGAGGATTAAGCCGCCCCCCGCTCAGGGAAGAACGATAGAACAGTGAGGCAAAGAACGAGATGATAGAGTTTGAAAACGGATTGAGAGAATTGGAAGAGATGGGAGTCACTTTAAAAGAGATTTCCGAGTATCTTTGACCTCGCATCGCTACAGGAAGAGCTGGGGCGCATCGAGAGCGCGCTGATGGACAGTGAGATCTGGCAGGACGCCGAAAAGTCGGTGGCCCTCAGCAAGAGGCAAAAGGAGATCCAGTCCACCCTCTCGGACTTTCAAAAACTCGTCGATCTCAAGGAAGACCTGGAGCTGATCTGCGAGATTGCAATCGGGGAAAAGGACCTTTCGATGAGGCAAGAGTTCAGAAAGGGGCTCAAGGAACTGAAGGAGCTCGCGGAACTCATGAAGCTGAGAACCCTGCTGGACGGCGAATACGATGCCTGCAGCGCGATCGTTTCGATCCATGCCGGTAGCGGCGGCAGAGACGCCCAGGACTGGAACGAGATGCTCTACCGCATGTACCTCAGGTGGGCCGAGAGGAGGGGCTACAAGGTCGAAGTGCTCGACGAGCAGTATGACAGCGCGGCGGGCCTCAAGAGTGCCTCGTTTAAAATTATGGGGGAGAACGCCTACGGCTTTTTGCGATCGGAACATGGAGTGCACAGGATTGTCAGAATCTCGCCCTACGATTCCACCGGAAGAAGACACACCTCCTTTGCCGCGGTCGACATCATACCCGAGCTCGGCGAAGAGGCGGGCGACATTGAGATCGCTCCGAGCGACTTGAAAATCGACACCTACAGGGCCTCCGGAGCCGGCGGTCAGCACGTCAACACGACCGACTCGGCGGTTCGCATCACCCACCTTCCAACCGGCGTCGTGGTGCAGTGCCAGAACGAGCGCTCGCAGATCAAGAACCGGCAGACCGCAATGAAGATGTTGATTGCGAAACTGATTGTATTGAAGGAAAAGGAGCATCGGGAGACCATAGAGGATTTGCACGGCGATTATTCCGAGATTTCCTGGGGGTCCCAGATTCGCTCCTACGTCTTTCACCCCTACCAACTGGTGAAGGACCACCGAAGCAACTATGAGAGCGCAAGGCTCGAGGACGTGATGGACGGCAAGATCGACGAATTCATCCACGCTTTTTTGGCGATGTAGCGGAGCCCGGGAACAAGGAAACGGAAACGAACTATGAGAGATGTGAAAACGATAGAGATAGAACTGAGGACGATGGAGGACACCGAGCGCCTCGCCGCCCTCCTGGCCGATTTTTTTAAGAAGGGCGACGTGGTCTGTCTGGAGGGACCGATCGGTGCCGGCAAGACGACGCTGAGCTCCTTTTTGTTGCGGGAACTCGGCGTGGAGGAGGAGATCAACAGTCCCACCTTTTCGATTGTGATTCCGTATCAGACCCCTAGGGGCAAGGTCTTTCACTCGGATGTCTACCGCATCGAGGACGAGGAGGAACTCTACAATATCGGCTTTGAGGACTACTTTGGGGACGATTCGATCATCCTGATCGAGTGGGCGGATACCATACTCGATTATATTGAAGAGCTGAGCGACAGAATCATCCGGATTGCGATCGAGCCGACCGGGGCGGAGAGCAGGTTGGTGAGGATCACAAGTTTTGAAGAGAGGGGGCTCGCGTGGTAGAGTTGGCCTTTGACGCATCGGCAAGGTCCGCGAGCGTCTGTGTCATACGGGACGGGCAAGTGCTTTCGTCCCTCAGCATCGAAAACGGAAACACCCATTCGGAGGAGTTGATGCCGCTGATGGACCGCCTCTTTGTCTCGCAAGGTCTCGGGATTGCCGATGTGGAGCGGATTTACGTCGCAAACGGCCCGGGATCCTTTACCGGGGTCAGAATCGCCCTGTCGATTGCCAAGGGGCTCGCGCACGCGCTGAACGTGCCGATTGTTCCGGTCTCTACCCTGGATGCGCTTTCCTATCATGGAAAGGGGCATCAGGCGCTGATCTGTCCGATCATGGACGCGAGGCGGGCCAGGGTTTACACCGCGATTTACCAAGGCTTTGGCGGAGAGAGGCTGCTCGAAGCCTCGGCCCTCTCCTTTGAAGAGCTGAGAGAGCGCTTACAGGCGTACGCGCAGCCGGTCCTCTTTGTCGGAGACGGAATCGGGAAGTACCGCGAGGAAATCTCGGCGATCACCGAGTTTCCGGTCCTGCAAGCGGAGGATGCGTATCAGTTGGCAAACGCCGAGGGCGTCTACGCGGCGGCGAAGGCCTACCGCTATGAAGCCCTGGGCTATGCGGAGGCCCTGCCGGTCTATTTGAGAAAAGCACAGGCTGAGAGAGAAAAAGATGCAAAGAGATTGTGTAACAGTAAGACTTGCTGAGATGAAGGATGTCGACGGGATTCACAGCGTCGAACAGGACAGCTTTTCGGACGCGTGGTCCAAAGAATCCTTTGAGAACGAGATTGGAGAGAACGAGACCGCGCACTACTTTGTGGCTGAAATCGAAGGGAACCTGGTCGGCTACATGGGCTACTGGCAGATTTTGGACCAGGCCCACATCACCAACGTCGCGGTCCTGCCGGCCTTTCGAAGGCGGGGAATCGCAAAAGAGCTCTTATCCAAGGTGATTGAGACGGCCAAGGGCGCGGGGATACTCAGCTTCACGCTCGAGTGCCGCGTGTCGAATGCACCCGCAATCGCACTTTATGAGTCCCTGGGCTTTAAGGCGTGGGGCATTCGGCCGAAATACTATTTGGACAATCGGGAGGACGCCATCATCATGTGGCTCGAGTCGGAGGAAGAGGAAGAATGTTAATTTTAGGAATCGAAAGCAGCTGTGACGAGACCTCTTGCGCCCTTGTGAGGGACGGTAGAGAGGTGCTCTCAAACGAGATCTACACACAGATTCCGATTCATGTGGAGTACGGCGGGGTGGTCCCGGAAATCGCGTCCAGAAACCACCTCATCAAGATTTCCGATGTGGTTGATCTGGCACTTGCCAAGGCCTCTTGCGCCTTTGAAGATGTCGATGCGATCGCGGTCACGATGGGCCCCGGCCTGGTCGGTGCCCTTTTGGTCGGCGTAAACTACGCCAAGGCTTTGAGTTACGCTCTGAACAAGCCCCTGATCGGGGTCAACCATCTGAAGGGACACCTCTTGTCGCCGCTCCTGTCCTATCCCGAGCTCGAACCCCCGTACATGGGTTTGGTCGTTTCGGGCGGAAACAGCTATCTGGCGATCTGTAAGGATTACGACGACTTGGAAGTGGTCGGCACCAGCAGGGACGACGCCCTGGGGGAGGCCTACGACAAGGTCGCGAGGACGCTCGGCTTCGAGTACCCGGGCGGTCCCAAGATCGATGCGGCGGCCAAGCGCGGAAACGGAAGCGCCATCTCGTTTCCCAGGGTCTACCTGGAACCCGATAGCCTGGACTTCAGCTTCAGCGGCATCAAGACCGCGGTGCTCAACCACATCAACAGCGAAAAGCAGAGGGGAAACGAGAATCTGAACCGCGAGGACATCGCCGCTTCGTTTCAGGAGGCCGTGCTCGAGGTTCTGGTTTCCAAGAGCATTCGGGCCTGCAGTCGCTATGAAATCGACAGGCTGGTCGTGTCCGGCGGTGTGGCGGCAAACTCGCGCTTGCGGGAACTCTTTCATCAGGAGAGCGGCAAGCACGGGATAGAGATGTACTACCCGGCCTTCGAGTACTGCACAGACAACGCGGCCATGATTGCCTCGGCGGCCTATTACGTAGCCGCCCTGGACCGGGAAGAGGCCCTCAGACTGAACGCCGACCCCGCCCTCAAACTGGCCTGAGGCCTGTGCGGAAGCGGGCGTAGGGAGCCGGGAAGCGGCGCAAACGGGGTGACGGAAATGATTGAAATAGATGGATTGTTTTATTTTGGAGGACAGGTATGAATATCAGAAACAATATTATCGATAAGCTGGAAAAGGATGCGGACGACTTTTTCTACGCCCTCAGCATCGGTCTGAAGAGCGGAGAAGTGGTCTACATCGACGGGATCAGCAGGGGAGAGAAGAACGGATACATCAACTTTGCTAAACATTCTCGGGAGACCATGCTCCTCGAAATCGACAACTCCCTTTGGAGGATTCAAGCCGAAGACATCGAATCGGTCAGCGTCAAACAATATAAAACAAAGATGGACAAGTCGCAGCGTTGGTTCTACAACCTCTTTTTGTCGCAGAGCCGCTTCGGCAGGTCGACCTATTTTATGTGGATCAAGTTCTTCCTGTTCGGGGCCTTTCTGTCGTTCATCCTCGCAGGCATGACGACCGTCATCGGCGGGGGAGATGTGATGGGCGTCTTGATGGACTCGAGCCTGTTCAAGGTCCTGCTGGAGACCGGCGGCTCTTACATCGGCAAGGTCTTTTTGGTCATCTTCCTGATCATGGTCATCACCTTCATCATAGACCTGAGTCTGCCGTCGGAGGAGCCCTTCAAGAAGATCAAACCTTACAGCGACTACGCTTCGAACACCAGGCTGCAGAATCTGATCATCCTCCTTTTATTTCTGATATTTTACAATATTGTTGCAGTAATAATATCTACTCTTCTATAACTTATCCATGAAAAGCCCGCTGTGCTATAATCACCATGTTATCTGTCATGATGGGAAAGGAATGGCGAGGTTGCAGCGTGAAAGAATATGGAAGAGATAGGAAAGAAAATAAGAAAAGAATAAGTTCCCCGTGGAAGCTCCTTTGTTGTGCTCTTATGATCACCTTGAGCGTCGGGGGGCTTTTTTTGCATGCCGATTCCTCAAAAGAACCCGTTGCGAGCGAACGTTTGCAAGGGCAGACGCAGATTTACCTGGATGGGAAGACCCTTGAAATGGAGCTTCCGGTCTTCGTCGCCAACGGAAGGAGCATGGTTCCGATTCGATCTCTGAGCGAACTTTTGGGTGCGGAGCTCAAGTGGATTGCAGAGGAGAGGGTGCTCTTTCTGAAGAAGGAGGATAAGGCCCTCTTCATTCCGATTGATGGAACCCGATACATCGAAAACGGGGTGGAGCGCGAAGTGGACGCGCCCGCTATCATCCGCTACGGAAGCGCCTACGTTCCGATTAAGTTTCTCTCCGAGATGCTGGGCGTCCGGGTCGATTGGATGAAGGAGCCGAGCGGCAGGGATTTGATCTTCCTGTATTCCAAGGGCCAGGACGACTATGAGAGAGAAGCGATCAAGGCGCGCGTGCGGAAGGAGTCGGAGCTCTTAAACAGGCCCTACGAAACCGAGGAAATCAATGCAATCAACCTGCTGAACGTCATGCCGAGCTCCCGCGGGAATCTCGATGCCGTCAGCGCGCGAAACAGTGATTCCGTGGGGATTCGCTACCAAGTGGATGATTTGATCGACCGCTCGATCCACTTTTTGTACGCCGCCGGCGGCAGCTCGGAAGAGGCCCTGGACGATTTGATCAAAAAGAGGACGGACGGGCTCGGCAAAGAGGGACTGATCCTACATTACGATAAACACAAGGAACATTTTTTGCGCTCGGATAAGATCGTGTTCAGCGATGCCGGTAAGGTCATGGCGGACGAGGATTACCTGAGAATTTATTTGTCGGCCGTAAGTTTATCCAACAGACAGGAGTACCTGATCTGCTTCAATTACGGGGAGTCGAAGAGGGACCCGAACGCCATCGTACTGCACGGCCTCGACATCCGCTCCCAAAAATTTGAAGGCTTTGAGAAAGACAGCTACATCCGCGCGGTCACCGGAAGGGAGACCCTGCCGAAGATTCGCGAGGCCTACGAGAGGCTTCCTGACCTTGCGGACATCGAGGATACGGCGGAGCGGATTTCCAAGATCAGGCAGGACGCCGGCGACAACTCCAAAGAGGACGGCCGCGAGACTTCGAGCGCTTCCCAAAGCGAGGGAGGAAGGCGCGCGGGAAGCGACAAGACTTTGATCAAACAGAGCTATCGAATCGCCGAGGAGCCGGATTCCAAGCTTTGGAGACTCGATGAGAGCTCCAAAGAGCTGACCAGGACCGCCTTTTATATTCAAAGGCTGGTGGACGGCAAGTACGCGGAGGAGATCCGCAGCCATCATACCGAGCCGGACAACTGGCTCGTCGACGGCGACAGGGAGCGCTACAACAAATTGTCCGACGAACTTTTGTTTCACATCTTTGACAAGAGCCGAATGAGCGAGGCCGAAATCAGCAGCAGTTTTAACGAGGGCTTTCGCATCAACGCCTATGCGGAAATTAAGGTCATCGACCCGAATGACGGACAGAGCAAGTGGTGCAGGCTGACCGAGCAGTACGACAAGTCGACCCCGTTCCGACTTCTCTTTTTGGATAAGAACAAGTCGAACCTTTCGGGCGTGTACCGAAAGATCAGCGCGCATTTTCCATCGAGTGCCGGAACCGGCGGCAAGTCGTTTAAATTTAACGGAACCCACTACCAGCACAAGAGAATCCGCGTGCGCTTTTTGGATGCGGGGACGAATGAAGAGATCGCCAACCGCGAGTGGATTGAACTTTACTCCAAGGATCCCGTCTATGTTTACAGTGCCCCGAGGCTCCTGGACGGCGTTTACAGGCTGATCGACGAAGAGAGGCAGAACATCGAGTTTGACCCCGAAAAGAAGGTCGAGACCAAGGAGCTGGACCTCCTCTATGAGCCGGTCGACATCGACGCGTCGAACGCGGACCTGGTCCTGGACGAGTGGAGGCTCTCGAAGAAGTTCCCTAATCTGGTCCGCGACGAGGCCTACGAAGAGGCGAGCCTCAAGTTGCAGGTTCCGACGGATGCGGAGGATAAGGCCTTGAATTTGGGCGGCCTTTTGAGCCCGATGAATCCGTCGCGCTTTTATCTGCGCGCGGACCGCAATACCGAGCTGGTCAAGCTCTCGTATCAAAACGAGTTTACCGAGCAGGTCTCTTTAAAAGAAAAGGAGGTCCGCAGGAAATCGGATGCGCCGATTTTGGTGCAGCGGGCCGACAGGAACAGCTTCCGCATGCCGAGTTACCACGAGAGCGTCGAGACCCTGCGCTTCCGGCTGGATGCCGACCGAAGTTTCCGCTACCTTCCGCTGAAAAAGGTCGAGCTCAAAGAGAACGCGGACAAGAGTGTCTCTTATTCGCTGGACTTTCCGGAGCACTTGCCGGTCACTTATGAACAGAAGAGCGCAATCTACAACCTGGCCCTGATGTTTCTGAATCACGAAAGCACGCCGAGGCAGGCGCCCAAGTTTTCGGGCTTTGAGTATGCGAACCCGCAGACCGGCGTCTTCGGGGCAAGTTTGCCGGCGGACGAGGTGCTGAGCGTGGTTCCTAAGGTCATGCTCCTGATTGACGATGAAGCCGGACGAACCGATGCGCGCTTTGTGAACGGACGCCTTGCCCGCAACATCCACCCGCTCTCCAATCACAGGGCGAGTTTTCACCTGCCTTCCGAGCTCGGCATCAAGAGCAATGTCTCGAGCCAAAAAAAGGCGAGCAGTTTGGCCAAGGCGATGGGAAGTGAAGGCACTCCGGTCATTGATAAAGGGGCAAAGTTCGAGATGAGCTACGCCGCGAAAGAGGTTCTGAAAGTCAGGTCCTACGGCTTGGAAGCGCCGGGCCAGGCTTACAATATAGAAAAATATCACAACGCCTACCTGCAGAGTCTGGGGATGCGCGGGAACAAAATCCACGCCAAATTGACTTCTTACCTGAGCCTGGACAGCGCCGGGAAATCGACCCGCTCGGTGATTCTGAACAGAAATGCGAATGAAAAAACGATCCGGCACAGGCTCGAGATTCGCTCGGGAAGGGTGGTGTCGGTCGACGGAATCGCCTTCTCGAACCTGTCTTGGGACATGCGGAACGCCTTGGAGCAGATGAAGTTGACCGGGGCTCCGAACAACAGCGTCCTGGGGGCCTTTGCAAGGCAGGAGGGAAGACCGGTCAATGAGCAGGTCTTCTCCGACCTGTCGATGAAGTACAGGCACATTCCGCATCAGATCGGGACGGGTTGGTACAACGAAGATACCGACGCCCTCTTTTTGGTCGAGCGGGAATCCGCCTTCGATTTGGAGGAGTCGAAACTCACATTAAAAGCCCCTCTAAATGTAAAGGGGCTCGAAACGCCAATCAATGACAGGATGAAGTATTCAAGGGGCATCAAGGCCAATTTGAACCTGCAACTGTCTTTGGACAACAAAACAAACTATCATTCGACACAGCTCATAAAGTCCGCGCTGATTCTGCCGAACGCGGAACATTAGTCGGGGAAGAGCGCGCCTCTTCCCTAGATGTTGAGCAGGCGGTCCAACACCTGAACCAACTCGTGGGCTTCCGGCTTGCTGAGCTGGGCGTCCGCACCCACGGACTCTCCCTTGTGTCGCAATTTGTCGGTGATCAGAGAAGAGAAAATCACGATCGGCAGCTCTTTCAAGACCGTGTGTTCTTTTAACTTTCTAACCAGGGTGTGCCCGTCGAGTCTCGGCATCTCGATGTCGGTAATCAAGAGGTCCACCTCTTCTACAAAGTCGCTTCCCTTGCGCTCCACCAGATCCGACAGGGCATCAAAGACTTCCTGGCCGTCATCAAAGAAGTGGAGGCCGATGTAACCGGCAGCTTCCAAGGTGTCCTTGAGCAGCTTCCGAATGACCTTGGAGTCATCGGCGAGGTAGAGTTTGAACCTGCCTCGGTTCGCGTTGAAGTTGTGCGCGACCATGCCCGGGTTGATTCCCATGCTCGGGGCGATGTCCACCACGATGCTCTCAAAGTCGAGCAACATATAAATGATCCCGTTGTATTCTATATTTGCAACCACGCCGCAGCCCTGTATCATCTGGTCCGGTGCGTGCATATCATCCCATCTTACCCTGTGAATTCCAATCACTTCATCCACCAGAAAGGCAACCACCGTCTGATTGAACTCGCAAAGAAGAATCTTGCTGTGTTCCGGTTTGAAGTCATCCAAGGTCTTACCTTCGAGCACCATATGCAAATCCACAATCGAAACGACTTCGCCTCTGATCAGGGTGATTCCCAGAACCGCCTTGGGCGCATTGGGAACCGGCGTGAGCTGCCTGAGGGGCAGGATTTCTTTTACCTTCACCACATTGATCGCGTAGTGTTTGCCGGATACCTTAAATTTCAGGATTTCGGCCTCTCCCGTTCCGCTCTCCAAGAGTATGCTCGTGTTATTCATCTTTTCCTCCGTATCGTCACAAAAAAATAGCCTTTGCTCCGCTCAATTTTGATGCATTCTGTCGGAGTATCGGCTATTTTCGAGTACTTCTTTAATGGAAAACGTTTCCGCCTATAAATTCGCGGATGATTGCGGTGTTCGGAATGATCGACTCGTCCTCAATCGGCACCACGTAGCTCAGAAACTTTAGCAGGCGTTTGACCTCCGAGGTCTCCGGCAGGCCGTCCGGAACCGCCCGCAAGAGGGGTTCCACATGCGGTTTGAGGGCAGCGAGCTCGTAGACCGTCGCCGAGTTGAACTGGGCGTCCGAACTCTCCTGGAACGGGAAGATGTTTCGCTCCTCACCCCTTCTGACCGAAGGCCAGAGCTGAAGGGTTCGGAGGGCGTCGCTCCCCCTGTGGAAGTTGTCCCGCACCATCCTGCGGAGCAGCCTCGAATCCGTGGTCGGAATCCGGTTGTGCTCGTCGATGTTGAGCTGGGTCAGGCAGGAGATGTAGATGGTAAACTTGAACTTTTCGTCGATTTCCTCGCTGAACAGAGGGTTCAGGCAGTGGATGCCCTCGATGATGATCGGCTGGTCGTCGTCCACCTGCAGGCTGTTGTACTCGTCCAGGCGCCTTCCGTTCTTAAAATCGAACTTCGGCATCCTGGTGAGCTTGCCGGCGAGCAGGGACTTCAAATCCGAGTTGAAGAGGTGCCTGTCGATGGCATCGATGTGCTCAAAGTCGTAGTTGCCGTTCTCGTCCAGCGGGGTGAGGGGGCGGTTCACAAAGTAATCGTCCACCGAAACCGTGACCGGTCTGAGTCCGTTCACCGCGAGCTGGATTTTTAAGCGATTGGCAAAGGTCGTCTTCCCGGAAGAAGAGGGCCCCGCAATCAGGATAATCTTTTTGTTCTTTTTACAAATTTCGTCCGCGATCTGAATGATCTTTTTTTCGTGCAGGGCTTCGACGGTCAGAATCTTGGATCCGATCCCGCCCGAGAGGATCAAATCGTTGATGTTTCTGATGTACGAAACGCCCAGAATCTTGGCCCAGTCCTCGGCTTCCCTGTGAATCTTATAGAGTTTTTTGTGCTCCACAAAGTCCGGAATCTCCCCGTTCGAATAGACGTTCGGGTGTCTGAGGATGATGCCCTTGCCGTAGGGCTTGAGCGCAAAGGTCTTGAGCTTTCCGGCCCTGTCGACCATGTAGCCGAAGTAGTAGTCCTTCATGCCCCCGAATTCGTACATGTTGACCGTCTCTTCCTCGCGGTATCCGAGCAGGCCGGCCTTGTCCTCAAGGCCCCACTTCAGGTACTTTTGAATCGCTTCCTCGGTATCGACGGTATGCTTGACAAAGGGCTCGTCCAAGGCCACGATCTCCCTCATCTTCTCCTCGATCTTCCGCACGTCCTCCTCGCTGAGTTCCCTGCGGATCTCGCAGTAGAGCCCCTTGCTGAGCGAGTGGTCCACGATGGTGTCGTCGCTCCCGTAGAGCTCCATGACCGCGCGGCTGAACAGGAAGACCAGAGATCTTTGATAGATGCGAATCCCGTCCTTGTCGTTCAGGTCGATCAGCTCCAGTTTGTTCACCTCGCGGTGCAGCTTGTATCCGAGTTCCTGCAGGTCGTAGTTGACCTTGCAGGCCATAATCTCTTCTTCTCTATCCTTATAATACGTCTCTATAATCTCTCCGAGGCGGGTTCCGCTCTCGACTTCAATCTCTCGGCCGTCCTCGAGGATGACCTTACACAGTTCTTTCATTTTATGTCCTTTCGATTTAGATTAAGCCCATGCTCTTGAACGGGTAGAGCCTGAAGTAGACCCTGCCCTTCAACTTGTCCATCGGAATGTAGCCGACCTCGTCCGATCTCGAATCGTTCGAGTTATAGCGGTTGTCGCCCAGGACAAAGACGTGTCCTGCGGGGACGATGCCCTCAAAGCTGCCGCCGGTCGAGTTCTCAAAGAGGTAGTCCTCTTGAAGTTCCTTTCCGTTCACGTAGACCTTAAAGTCCTCGATCACGATGCTGTCTCCCGGCAGGGCGATGACGCGCTTGATCAGGTTCTTTTTGTCGCCCTCCTCCGTTCTGAGGTCGGTCAGCGCGACCACGATGTCGCCCCGCTCCGGCTCCGAGAAGAACTGGGTGATGCGCTCGACCAGCACCAAATCACCGCTTTGGAAGGTCGGGAGCATACTTTCTCCGTTTACAATCGAGGGCCTGGCGAAGAGCATCAGGAGCCCCGCCACGATGAGGGCGAAGGCGATCGATTTGATCCATTCCACCAGTTCTTTCTTTACTTTACTGCTCATATATCTTCTCCTGTCGTTTCGTTTCGTTTTGTTTTGTTTTGTTCTTTTTAACTTAACGGTTTTATATCTGATTGCCGGTTTTCATCAGGGCCCGGCGCTCCGCTAAGCGGGGCTTCCCAAGAAGCCCGGAATTTGCTTGGCCTCGATGATGATCGCGTTGTTCCAGCGGTCGTACTTTTCGTAGTCCAGGTCGAGTCCCAAAAATCCGGCGCTGACCTTGAAGTCGTAGAACAGATCGTCGATGTCGCCGTAGGCCTTCTCGATATCCCGCAGGCTGATGCCGGCAAAGCCGTGGCCGATAATCGAGGCGTTTCTGAGGTTGACCAGCTCGATCATCTTCCTGCTGTCCAGGATTTCCATCAGGCGCCTGACCGCGTGGTCGTCCTCGTGGTAAACCCTGAAATACTTGGTCAGGCTCGGTCCCAGGCTGTGCGTGTGCATGTTGTACTTCTCGTTCAGGACGCGGATTTGGAAGCGCTTTGACATCTCCTCCGAAAACATATTGATGTTCTTCTTGCCCTCCAGGCTCAGAAAGAGATACTTCAGGAGCGCCTCGCGGTAGCGGTAGACCCTGCCGATGAAGTCGATGTACTCATCCCGAGAAGTCTGGGTGACCATGCTGAAGAGGAGCTCGGAAAAAATGGCATCCGGCTTCCCGGCGATCAGATCGTCCAGGTTCTTGCGAATCTCGGCGTAGAGCTCGCTGTGCTTAAACTTGGCGGAGCTTTTTTGCAGGATTTTTTCCGCATAGTCAAAGTCAAAGTTGATGGAATACTTTAAGGTGTTCAGGACCGTGCTGATGTCGAGTTCTCCGTGACCGTGCTCACACAGAATGTCGTAGGCGGGTCCGTAGGAGTAATTGCCGAGCAGCGCGATCAATTGATCAAAGGATTTCTTCATAGGTCGTCTCCTGTTTAGACTAGGCGCTTCCAAAGCTCATAGACGGAGTCGGGCTTGATCTCGACGCTTCGCTCGGGAAGCACCAGCTTGTGCGCCACCAGCACTTGCGAAGAAACGCCCTTGACCGGCCTTGCGCCGTATTTTTTGTCGCCCAGAATCGGATGGCCGATCGAGGCGAGGGATGCCCGGATTTGATGGGTTCTCCCGGTGTCCAGGTCGATTTCGACCAGGCTGAAGCGCTCGGTGCTCTTTATCGGCTTCACGAGGCAGGAGCTGAACTTCGCGTCCTCTCCCTTCTCCCGACTGAGCTTCACGATGTTGCCGTCTTCGTTCTTCTGCAGGTAGCCCTCGATCTTCCTCTCCTCCGCAAGCCTGCCGTGACAGATTGCGAGGTAGTATTTTTTGAGCTTTCTCTCCCGCATCAGGCGATTGTACTCCTTTAGGCTGTTGTAAGTCTTGCAGAAGAGGACCAGACCCTCGGTGTTGAAATCGAGCCTCGATACGCTGGCGGGGCTGAAGGTCGAGCGGATTTCATCGTAGAGGTAGGACTGCACATAGCTCGAGAGCGAGTCCTTGTACTCCCCTTCCGCGGGGTGCACCAGGAGTCCCTTGGGTTTGTTTACGACCAAAATCTCCTCGTCCTCGTACACGATGTCCAGGTTCTTTTTTCCGCTCCTCTGTATGCGCCTCTTCTTTTTTTCAGCGCGGCTTTCTTCGAGTTGAAACAACTCGTCCGGAAGATAGATCTGCACCTCGTCTCCGACTTGCAATCGGTAGTCAAAGGCGGCCTTCTTTCCGTTGACCTTGATCAGCTTGGTGCGGATCCACTTTTGCGCGCTGTTGGAAGAGCGGGTTTTGAACAGCTTGCTCACGAGGCGATCCAGCCTCTGCTCGCACATCGAATCGTCTATGTGTATCGTTTTCATCTAACCTCCACTCATGGATACTCCGCTTTGGATTACCAAGCTTTATTCTATCATAAAGCCGGAATCAAATCCATAAATTCACATCGAAAAGGCCAATTTGTATC
>JAUMXH010000033.1 GCA_030529225.1 Bacillota bacterium
AAATTTATGAAGATAAGCAACCAAATGGACAGTGGCTAAAGTCTATTACTTTCAAGCTTCCTATAATTGAAAAGGATATAAGTATAGGTTTGGACAATGATACGCATGTTGAGACGGTTTGCCTGCTCAGTAAATCAGACGCGGATGTGTAAAGTGTCCCTCGAAATGTCCCTCACGAAAAAAAGCAAAAAACTACAGAAAAGAGGACACAGAATGAAAAAATTGGCTGTTTTAAGCGCATTACTTCTACTCATCGGCATCGCGGCATCAGTACACTTATGGATGCAGGTCAAAGAGCTGAATCCCAGCTACCAAAAAGTCACTGTTACTGTCAGCGAGGTGCAGGTCATCCCGCCCTCTTTCGGCAAGCGATATACCGAATACATCGTTAAAGCAAGGGTGAACGGAACCGAAAAGCAAATCCACAATATCAGGAAAGGTTTTTCTTACTATGTGGGAAAGCAGCTTGAGGTTTTGGAAGCGGGCGGCGAGCTCTACGAAGATGAAAGCGGGGTAAAAACCAATACCAAAGCGGCGCAGTATTATTTCATCAGCCTGGGGGCCAACCTGTTCTTACTGGCGCTATTCCTCAGCTCCTTCCTCTCCTACCGAAAAAAGAGAAAGCAAGAAATCCAACGATACGACGACTTGGATGTTTTTTACTGAGCCCCCTACTCCCCTGCCAAAATCTCGCGCAAAGCCGCGTACACATAATCCAAATCGGCCTTTGTCGTGAAGTGCGATAGACTCAAGCGAACGGTTCCCTGAGGGAAGGTTCCGTAGCTCTGATGTGCCCTCGGAGCACAGTGCAGACCGGGCCTGTTATCAATTCCGTACTTGCTTCCGAGCTGAAAAGACACATCCGCATTGTCCTTACTCAGAAAATCCAACGAGAATACAGGCAGTTTATTTGCATAATCCTTTGAGCCGATGATTCGCACTCCGTCCAAAGAGGAAAGCATTTCAAAGAAGAGCTGACCCATCTCCGTTTCATATCTGAATATTTCCCGAATTCCAACTTCATTGATATGCTCAATCCCTGCTAGTAGACCGATTAAACCGACGATGTTTTGCGTTCCCGCTTCATATTTATCGGGCAGGATTTCAGGATGAATCTCCTCGTGAGACTTGCTCCCGGTTCCGCCGGTGATAAAGCAGGGAATCTTCTCAGCAAACGAACTGCGAATCACCATTCCACCGGTGCCCGTAGGACCGAGCATGGACTTGTGCCCGGTGAAGCACAAGCAGTCGATCGGCGTGGAGGACAGATTGATCGGAAGGACCCCGGCGCTCTGTGCAGAATCCAAAATGAACGGTTTTTTCTTTTCATAGCAAAGTTCAGCGAGCTTCTCAATCGGCATGATGTCTCCCGACACATTGCTGACATGGGTGCAAATGAGGGCCTTTGCGTGTTCCAAGTTTTCACGCGCAAAGGAAAGATCCATAGTTCCATGCTCAGATACCGGTATGGCAAGAATCTTTGCTCCCTGCTGAACCAGTGGACGCATCACCGCGTTGTGCTCCAAACTGCTGACCAAGACCGGATCGCCCTGTCTGATATAGCCCTTGATCACAATATTCAAGGCTTCCGTGATATTCTTGGTAAAAACTACATTCTTGGAGCGCGGGGCACCGAAGAACTCGGCAATTTTTTCGCGCAAGGTAAAAATCTTATCCCCCGCACTCATCGCCTGACTCGACATGCTGCGCGAGATGTTGCTCCCCCCCTCGCTCATGTACTCCACCATCGCATCGATCACTTCTTTCGGTTTGGGAAAAGACGTCGCCGAATTGTCCATATACACTCTCATCACACTCACCTCCGCTACCCGCTCTCAAGGAAAAACTCTACTTGATTTGTTAACTCCAATATTATAGCAGAAAGAAGCTGCCTACGCCAGCAAATGAGCTTCCCCAAAGGTTTTACAACATGCCGAAGAAAAGGGGGAATCGGAGGATGATTCAAGCTGAGACTCTTTTCTATTAAAAAAAGTTATACTAAGACAAAGTAAAATCACAAAATCGAAACGATCTCATCCCCGCAGTCCTGTGGAAAAACCGCTTCATTTGTAGTAAAATGACGAAAGACTAAACAAAAACAACAATTGGGAGGAAAACATGAATGACAAAAAGAAGATTTTAGGCTTGGTCATCGTCGGTGCGCTGATGGGTGTGCTCGCCGTCATCTCAGTGACCAAGGGAAATCCCGGCAACATGGGTATCTGTATCGCCTGCTTTATTCGAGATACTGCAGGGGCACTCGGCCTGCACCGAGCGGATGTTGTCCAATACATCAGGCCTGAAATCATTGGTATCGTGCTCGGCGCCTTTGTAATTTCTTTGGCGCGAAAAGAATTCAAGCCACGCGTAGGTTCTTCTCCGATGCTCCGCTTCATCATCGGTTTTTTTGTTATGATCGGCGCATTGGTATTCTTAGGCTGCCCGACTCGTATGATTCTGAGATTGGGCGGTGGTGACTGGAATGCCATTGCAGGTCTAATCGGGTTCATCGTCGGCGTAGGAGTCGGAATTCTATTCTTGAAAAAAGGCTACAGTTTAAAACGTGCCTACAAGGCGACAGCAGTGGAAGGCGTAGCAATATCTGCAATTCAAATTGCCCTATTCGTATTCTTGGCGATGGGAGCAAGCTTCTTATTCTTTAGCGAAAAAGGACCCGGCTCTATGCACGCGCCAATCTACTGGACGCTCGCTGTGGGACTCATTGTCGGTATCGGCGCTCAAATCACCAGAATGTGTACTGCGGGAAGTTTCCGTGACATTATTATGTTCAAAGACTTCACTTTGTTTTCGGGAATCTTTGCTACCTTTGTATTCGCATTGATTGCAAACATGGCATTCGGAAAATTTGCTCCGGGATTCACAGAGCAACCGATCGCACATACTGATTGGCTCTGGAACTTCTTGGGCATGGTTGTTGTAGGTTACGGTGCAATTTTGCTGGGCGGTTGCCCTCTCAGACAGCTCGTGTTGGCGGGAGAAGGGAACATCGACTCTGCAATCACGGTTCTGGGGCTCTTAGTCGGTGCGGCCTTCGCTCACAATTTCGGCTTGGCATCTTCTCCAAAAGGACCTACACCTGCAGGTCAGATCGCCGTTATCGTCGCGCTCGTTGTATTGACCATCATCGCTGTTTCCAACATTTCTAAAGACAGCGGATTTGTGAAGAAATAATAAGGATAAAAAGGAAGAACAGGGCTCTTAGAGCAACAGAGGAAATGCTGAAGAGCCCGGAAAGGAAATGATCATGATTGAAGTAGATGCAAGAGGACTTTCTTGTCCGGAACCGGTTGTACGCACAAAAAACGCCTTGGCTCAATCCCCAAGTGAACTCACTGTGATTGTGGACAACAATGTTGCAAAAGAAAATGTGAGCAAATTCTTGGCACTAAACTCTTACAAGGTGGAAGTGAAAGAAGAACAAGAGGATATTTTTGTTTATGCAAAAAAATAAGTATCTGGTTCTCTTCTTCACGCAATACGGAGCGATCAATTATTCAAAATTGTTGAAAAAAGAAGGAATCGAAAATCTTACAAAACCTGTTCCGAGAGCATTGAGTTCCAGCTGCGGAATCTGTGTGGAAACGGATACCGAAAAAAACATCCTGGACTACCTGACCGAAGATGTGGAAGCCGTGTACCGTTTGGATGGCGAGAGCTATCAGCTGCTCTATGAAGAGGAATAGAGGGTGCTCGGTTCCCGATAGGAGATTGCATGAAGAAGATTACGCGCTACCCGATTACAATAGCCGGCTCGGAGAAAGAGTCGGCTTACACTTTAGTTCTCGCGCATGAGAAAATGAAAGACTTTGCTTTACTAAAGGGATCCACTTTGTATGCAAACCTTTCTCCCAAGGAAAATCCTTATGGAAGCTACCTTGTTGAGCTGAGTCTCCAATCTCACAAAGAGGAAGATTCCTTCTATCAAAACACAAATGAACTGACTGAACTGACCCGCATTCAAATCGAGGAATACTTGGGAAGGAACAAAACAAGTCGCCTTGAAAGCGAGAACAAAGAAAGCACAAACTACAGGAATCATTATCT
This sequence comes from Bacillota bacterium, assembly GCA_030529225.1. Taxonomy (GTDB): domain Bacteria; phylum Bacillota; class Clostridia; order Peptostreptococcales; family Acidaminobacteraceae; genus JAUMXH01. The sequence goes on from JAUMXH010000033.1 coordinate 4,066, forward strand.
GCAAGCAACTAAAAAAAGTATAAGGCAAAGCTTTGACTTCCCCTTCCTCCTTCGCGGAACAGAGTTTCAAATCAGCGTTTGGAAAGAACTTTGCAGAATCCCATACGGAGAGACGCGATCCTACAGTCAGATTGCAGAAGCCATCGGAAATCCTAAGGCCTGCAGGGCGGTCGGCGGGGCCAACAATAAAAACCCGATTTCGATTGCGGTTCCCTGCCACAGGGTCATCGGGGCGAACGGGAACTTGGTCGGCTACGGGCTCGGCTTGGATGTAAAGCGGATTTTATTGGAACTGGAGGCGGGAAGCAAGAATCGCTGTAGCGAGAACCTCGCAGAACAGACTACACGTTAAGGCCCTTCACAAAAAGGCAAAAACAAAGACCGCTATCAAGTAGCGGTCTTCTTTTTTAGAACCCGGTTCCAATCGTTTACGGGATTGATTGGAACCGGCATCCTTACCACCTTAGTGGCCCCGGCATATCGCGACGATTTCATCTCCTCTATGCAGGTATATTTGTTTTCAGATAATTTTTATCTTACATATTTTGGTTTTTCAAGATGTTAGGGTTAGCAGCATCTTTACCAACGTTGAACTGATCCCACAATAGGTTGATTACAACTGTAGCAACCTTGCCTTGTGAATCCTCGTCATCATTTTTCTCGTTGATGTTAGCTGCAGTACCTGTAGTGTATACGCCCTTAGCGTCCGGGTCCATACCGACTGCTAGGAAGATATCCATTCTGTTGTCAGTTGCAGGTGCGCAAAGCACTAGGTTGTTTTCCAATGCTGCCGCAAAGTCTACATCTTTAAGAGCAGATAGTCTTACAAAGTCAACTCCGCCGATTTGGAATACTTTAGTAGGGTCATTCAAAGCTTTTGCAAGTTTGAAAGTCTCTTGTTCAAAATGAGTTGGGTTGTACTGTTCTCTGTCGATAAGAACTGCGATACCGATCATATCAAGCTCGTTACCTAGAGCGTTGCTCTCAGATTTCACGTCAAACTTCACGTTTGCAAGTTTAGCAGCGATGTCGCCTACGTTTACGATGTCAGAACGGAACGCTTGCGCATAACCCGGGTACATTTGATCGATTTGAACGATGATTTCATCACTACCGTTAGCAGTTACATGGTTGTAAGGTCCAACCGGTTTTTCCAAAGGCTTCGCATCTACGAATTCAGCTTTGAAATCAATCTTGTTGTATCCCTTCGCTTCTTCTTTGTACTGATCGATAGTGCCTGGCTTCGCGATTGCGTTAAAGTCAGAGTTTCCTCTCATAAAGAACTCGTCATCAACAAAACCGTCATTTCCGCCGTGTTTCACACCGTCTACGATAGACCATCCGCCTGGAAGGATTTCGTTACCATACTGAGCATAAAGTCCAAGGTCAACGAATTTTACTCCGAAGCTTCCGGTTGATGCTGTAGTTGTTACTTTTAGCGTATCTGTCCAGTACGCATAGCCTGTTGCCGCCAATACTAGGGCCAACGACAAAATACCTACGATCAGAGATCTTTTACCTGTACGTTTCATTTGAATCCTCCTTTAAATAAAAATAAGTTTAGTTTTGCTGTCAGTTGTTCTGTCTCTTTGCACTTATGATTATGAAGGAAAGTCGAATTTTTATTAAGCCCCCTAAGTCTGATTTTGCCTTACCCTTTTTGTTCAAACTTGCTTTAACCTTAGGTGTAAGGAAACTAC
>JAUMXH010000003.1:0-7118 GCA_030529225.1 Bacillota bacterium
TGAAGGGTATGGGCGAGAAGAAGTTCATGCCGGAAGCGGAGCTCACAAGAGAGCAAATGGCGAGCATCATGATGGAGTATGTGAGGACGATGAACTTAAAACTTGCAGACCTTGAGGAAGAAAAGGTCTTTGAAGATGAGATGATGTTCAGCGACTGGGCGAAGAAAGCTATCAAGATGATGCAAAAAGCCGGTATCCTGTCGGGCAGAGACGAGAAACACTTCGATGCCAAGGGTCAGGCGAGCAGAGCGGAACTTGCTAAGATTTTACGCAAGTTGGCGGAACTGAACTAAAGGCTCGTGCTTAGAATAGAAGGGGAACCTGTAGAAGAACTCTGCAGGTTCTTTTCTCTTTTTGTCATTTTTTTGTAAAATAAGAATTGACATTTATGCGCTAAATGCGTATTATTTCAGAATAATCATGCTTGAAAACGGCATCGGTGATTATGAAAACATGGGGTTCGGGTCTCAAATCCCGTCAGAGATAGTAGTGTATGATAAGAAAGGACGTACAAATGAGTGGACAAAGTGGTTTTATCGAGCGTTTCTTTAAGCTGTCTGAAAGCGGTACCAATGTAAAGACCGAGTTCAGAGCCGGGCTTACAACCTTTATGACGATGGCGTACATACTGGCTGTAAACCCGTTTATTCTTTCTCAAACCGGAATGGATGCGGGTGCGGTATTCACCGCGACGGTTCTCGCCTCTATCGTCGGAACCCTGGCGATGGCACTCTACGCGAACCTGCCGTTTGCCTTGGCGCCGGGAATGGGATTGAACGCAATCTTTGCGTACACGATCTGCCTATCGATGGGAATTCCTTGGCAGACGGCTCTGGCGGCGGTTTTGGTCGAGGGGATTATCTTCATGGTGCTCGGATTCTTAAACGTCAGGGAGGCGATCATCAACGCGATTCCTCTGGCGATTAAAAATGCGATTTCTGTCGGCATCGGTCTCTTCATCGCCTTCATCGGCGTGCTGAACGCGGGCATCGCGGTTTCAGGAAAAGAAATCACCCCGGACGGAACTTTGGCGGGTCTGACCGTCCAAGTCGGCGACTTGACACAACCCGGCGTAATCCTCGCTCTAATCGGTGTCCTCATCACCTCGGTACTGATTGTCAGGGGCGTCAGAGGGGCCATTTTGATTGGTATCGTCGTGACCACTTTGATCGGTATCCCGATGGGCGTCGTCTCTTTTGAAGGCGCAAAAATCTTCAACACGCCGCCGTCTTTGGCGCCGATTGCCCTCCAGTTCGAGTTCAGCAAGCTCTTCTCTCCGGAGATGTTGATGGCGCTCTTCACCCTTCTCTTTGTAGACATGTTCGACACGGTCGGAACCCTGATCGGTGTTTCGGCGAGAGCGAACATGCTGAATGAAAAGGGCGAAGTTCCAAGGGCGAAACAGGCTTTGATGGCCGATGCGATCGCGACTACGGTCGGCGCGATGATGGGTACTTCTACCGTAACTACGTATGTGGAGTCGGCTTCGGGCGTTGCCGAGGGCGGAAGAACCGGTTTGGCTTCGGTGTTCACTGCGATCTTCTTTGCAATCTCGCTCTTCTTCTCGGGGCTCTTCCTCTTGGTTCCGGCACAGGCGACAGCTCCGGCGCTGATCATAGTCGGTATGTATATGTGCGCGTCTGTCGTTAAAATCGACTGGAACGACTTGCATCAGGCGATTCCGGCCTTCCTGACCTTTGCTTTGATGCCGTTCACCTACTCGATTGCGGAGGGAATCACCTTCGGTGTCCTCTTCTTCGTGTTCATCTCGATTCTCAGCGGCAAGACCAAGGAACTCAGGGTTTCTACCTACGTGTTGACCCTCTTCCTGATCGCGAAGGTGGCCTTCCTCTTCTTCCAATAGGAAGCGCTAAAGATACAAAATTCAGACAGGCACGGTGCGGCTTTCGCATCGTGCTTTTTTGTTTCGCCGCGCCTCGGATTCGGTTCAGAAAAAAGCGAAAAAAGGGCTGCGCCGTCTTTAGAAAAATCCCGTCTTGTGCTATAATTCCTTTTGGCAAAACGAGCAAGCGAATGGGGGAGTGGAAATGCGCATATTCAAACCGATGATATTTACATCACTGAAGGATTACAGCAAAGAGGCGTTCTTGAACGACCTGGTGGCGGGCTTTATCGTGTCGATCATAGCCCTGCCTCTGTCGATCGCGCTCGCAATCGCCTCGGGATTCAGCCCGGAGAAGGGCCTTCACACCGCGATTATTGCAGGTTTCATCATCTCGTTTTTTGGGGGGAGCAAGGTGCAGATCGGCGGTCCGACCGGCGCCTTTATGGTCATGGTCTACGGCATCGTCCTGCAGTACGGTATGGAGGGCATGATTACCGCGACCTTTATGGCCGGCGTGATGATTATGCTGATGGGGCTCTTCGGGTTCGGGCGCATGATCAAGTACATTCCCTATCCGGTGACCTCCGGTTTTACCAGCGGGATCGCGGTCACCATCATGGTGTCCCAGTTCAAGGATTTCTTCGGCCTCAGCATCGCCGAAAAGATGCCCGCAGAGTTTTCTCGACAAGCTTTCCGTCTACGCGAAATACTTTCACACAATCAATTACCAGGCGCTCAGCATCAGCATCCTCTCGCTCTTGACCCTGTTGATTCTGCCCAAAATCAATAAGAAGATTCCGCCGGCCCTGGTGGTCCTCCTGCTCTCTTCTTTTGTGGTCAAGTTCTTTCAGATGGACGTTCTGACCATCGGGGGCGCCTTTGAGAACCTGAGTTCCTCACTTCCCCTTCCTGCCTTTCCGAACCTCAGGCTCGAGATGATGGAAAAGATGTTCATGCCGGCACTTGCCATCGCCCTCCTGGGTTCGATCGAGTCCCTGCTCTCCGCGGTCGTCGCGGACGGGATGATCTCCGGCAGGCACAGGTCGAACACGGAGCTGATCGCCCAGGGGATTGCCAATATGGCCTCTTCCATCTTCGGCGGCATGCCGGCGACCGGCGCGATTGCTAGAACCGTTGCGAACATCAACAGCGGTGCGACCAGTCCGATTGCGGGGATGGTTCACGCCGTTTCTCTTCTAATTATCATGCTGCTCTTTATGCCACTCGCGAAGACCGTTCCGCTCTCGGCGCTCTCGGCCATCCTGGTGGTCGTCGCCCTGAACATGGGAGAGTGGCGCGTTTTGCGAAGGATCCTGTCGGCTCCGAAGAGTGACGCGATCATCCTGTTTACGGTCTTTCTGATTACCATTATGTTCGACCTGGTCCTCGCGATTGAAATCGGCATGGTGCTCGCGGCCTTCCTCTTTATGAAGCGGATGGCGGATATGACCCAGGTCAAGGTTTCGAGCTTCGACTTTGACGAGGACGCGCCCGAGGACGAGGACGGCAAGAAGAAGGACAAGCAGGGCAGCGGCGGGCATTATGTCTATGAAATCAACGGCCCCTTCTTCTTCGGTGCCGCGCACAAGTTCATCAACACCCTGCACCGGCTGGACGGCAACACCAAGAGCCTGGTGGTCAGGATGCGCTATGTGAACAGCGTCGATGCAACCGCGGTGCACGCCTTCAAAAGACTGATCGGGGTCTGCAAGGACAATGCGATCGATTTGATCCTGTGTGAGCTGAACGAGCAGCCGCGCAAGATCTTCCGAAATACGGGGGTCCTTGAGTTGATCGGCGAGGAGAGGGTCTACGAGTCCTTCGAGCAGGTCAACTTACAAATTACGAAAGCTTAAAAAAAACTACTTGATTATTTATGGAAAATCGGGTATATTAAGATTGTTAGCACTCTAAATTGACGAGTGCCAAAATTAGAAAACACTGATTTTGGGAATGCGTAGGAATGCGTAGGAATGAAGGAGGAAAGAATGAAGATTAGACCGATTGGTGAGAGGGTTGTCATCAAGAAATTGGAAGCCGAGCAGAAGACCGCGAGCGGTATCGTCCTTCCGGGAGCGGCTCAGGAGCAGCCGCAACTGGCGGAGGTTCTGGAAGTTCCGGAAGCGGAAGATGTGAAGATAAAAAAAGGCGACAAGGTAATATACAAGCAGTACGCGGGAACCGAAGTGAAGCTCGATGATGTTTCTTACATCGTAATCGACCTTGAGCACATTCTTGCGGTAGTGGAATAAGGGGGAGAACCATGGCAAAGGAAATTAAATTTGATAGAGACGCGAAGGTGCTTTTGCAGGCCGGCGTGGATAAACTGGCAAACACTGTAAAAGTAACCTTGGGGCCGAAGGGAAGAAACGTTATTTTGGATAAAAAGTTCGGCGCGCCGCTGATTACAAACGACGGTGTGACCATTGCAAAGGAAATCGAGTTCGAGAACCGATTCGAGAACATGGGTGCCCAGCTCGTGAAGGAAGTTGCGACCAAGACCAACGACATCGCCGGTGACGGTACTACGACTGCGATCGTCTTGACCCAGGCCCTCGTCAGAGAGGGAATCAAGAACGTGGCCGCGGGCGCGAATCCTATGGTCATCCGAAACGGAATCGAAAAGGCGGTACAAACTTGCGTGGACGAGTTGCAAAAGGCTTCTACCGTAGTCAAAACCAAGGAGGCGATCGCCAACGTCGCTTCGATTTCGGCAGGGGATGAAAACATCGGAACCCTGATTTCGGATGCGATGGAAAAGGTCGGCAACGAGGGCGTCATCACGGTCGAAGAGTCAAAGACCATGAACACCGAGCTCGAAGTGGTAGAGGGCATGCAGTTTGACAAGGGCTACCTCTCATCTTACATGGTGACCGACACCGAGAAGATGATCACCTCTTTTGAGAACCCGTACATTTTGATTACCGACAAGAAGATTTCCAACATTCAGGAAATCCTGCACATTTTGGAGCAGATCGTCCAGCAGGGAAGAAAGCTTCTGATCATCGCTGAGGACGTGGAGGGCGAGGCGCTTGCAACCCTAATCGTCAACAAGTTGAGAGGAACCTTTGACGTGGCTGCGGTCAAGGCACCGGGCTTCGGAGACAGAAGAAAGGCGATGCTCGAGGATATCGCGATTTTGACCGGCGCGACCGTGATCAGCTCCGACCTTGGCTATGAACTCAAAGAGTGCACGCTCGATATGCTCGGAAACGCGCAAATCGTGAAGATCGACAAGGACAACACCACCATCGTGGACGGCGCCGGAGACCAGGCGAAGATTGCCGAGAGAGTCAAGCTCATCAAGTCTCAAATTGCAGAGTCGGATTCCGAATATGACAAAGAGCAACTTCAGAAGAGACTCGCGAAGCTTTCAGGCGGCGTAGCGATCATCAGGGTCGGTGCGGCGACCGAAGTCGAGATCAAAGAGAAGAAGCTCCGCATCGAGGACGCGCTCAACGCGACAAGGGCTGCCGTGGAAGAGGGAATCGTTTCAGGCGGCGGTGTCGCTCTGATTTCGACCGCGAAGAAGATTGACGCGCTCATCGATAAATTGGAAGGCGACGAGAAGACAGGGGCGGAAATCGTCAGACGCGCGATTGAAGAGCCGCTCAGACAGATCGCAATCAACGCGGGCTTGGAAGGCTCAGTCGTCTGCAACGAGGTCATCTCTGCGAAGGCCGGCATCGGCTTCAACGCGGCGAAGAACGAGTATGTGGATATGAAGAAGTCGGGCATCGTGGACCCTACCAAGGTGACGCGTTCCGCGCTTCAAAACGCATCTTCTATCGCTGCGATGTTCCTGACTACCGAGGCTGCGGTTGCGGACATTGAAGAGGAAAATGCGGGCATGGGCATGCCTCCGATGGGCGGCATGGGCGGAATGCCGATGATGTAAGCAAGGTCTTGAGCTTCGGCTGAGCGCGGGGCGTTGGCCGACCCAAGCTGTTAAAATAGGAAATGCAGAAAGGGATAAACGAAAACTTGCACAGAGTTTTACGCTTATCCCTTTCTTATTTTTGTGAAAGTTCCAAATGAACCGTTATACCGGGAATACCAGGTAGCAGTAAATCATACCGACTATCGCATAAGATACCGCCAAAATGAGCCAAGCCGGGATGCTTCTCTTCAATATCTCTCCCTCTTTGCCCAGGACATCAACCGTAGCACAGGCCGCTACGATGTTGTGCGGACAAATGATATTTCCGATCGCGCCGCCGGCGTTCTGGCAGGCAAATACCACCGACTTGTTGATGCCGAGCAGGCCTGCCGCCTCCATGTGCATGGTGCCGAACATGACGTTCGAACCGAGGCCGGTACCTGTCAGGAAGGTGCCGAGTCCCGCAATCAGGACGGCGACCACCGGGTAGGCGGGCCCCGCCATATCGGACAAGGTCTTTGCCATGACGCTAAGCATCTTGGTCTGCTGCATGATGTTGGTCATACCGAGCAGAGAGGACATGACCAGAAGTGCCGGAAGCACTTTTTTGGTGCCCTCAATAATATAGTTAAAGTAGTCCTTGACTCCGTTCAGGATGATTGATGAGACGAAGAGAACCGCCAGGATGACTGCCGCAATCCAAAGGACGTATCCGTACTTCGCCAAGACCGCGAGCGGGAAGGAGAAGCGGATCACCGGAAGGGCGATGACCAAAATGATGTATGGCAGGTAGGATTTGATCGTGCTCGGAATCTCTTCCGGATTCGCAAAGTCGTCGGCCTTTGCCTTGTAGCGGAACTCCTCCGGAATCTTTCTGCTGTTCTTGGTCACCTTGCTGTAGAGGACGCAGGCCAAGACCCCGATGATGCCCGAAGCCAAGCTGACGATCTCCACGCCCACAAAGTTGGAAATCAGGAAGAACGAGAGCATTTGCACGATTCCGATGTAGATTAAGAATCCTGTCGCGCCCTTGAATCCTTTTCTGCCGAACAGGAAGGCCACCAGGATGAACGGGACCAAAAAGGCGCCGACCATGGACAATAGCCCGGTTCTGGCAGCGATTAAAGGGAGTTGTTCGAGCGTGAAGTGCCCCGATTTGACCACATAGTCAAAGCCGACTATGGTAGTCGCTCCGGCTCCGCCGAACGAGGGTGCGATTCCCGCGCCGAGCATCCCCGCGATGGCGGCCTGCAGCGGCGTGAAACCGATGCCGACCAAAAACGGCGCGCAGATGGCGGTAGGCGTACCGGCTCCGGCCGCTCCTTCCAGGAAGATGCTGAAACAGAAACCGATCATGACCAGAAGAATTCTCTTGTCCTCCGTGATGGTGGA